>CAIOVX010000060.1 GCA_903861835.1 Candidatus Firestoneibacteriota bacterium
AATCACAAATCCCAAGCACCAAATCACTTAAGTGCAAATCTCAAATCACAAGCACCAAATCACAAATAAAAATAAAAAACACAAACCACAAACTGACATGATAATTACTTGTATTTTGAATTTTACTTTTTTGTTTTTTGGTATTTATTTGGTGCTTGGTGCTTGAGATTTGGTGCTTGCTCCTGTGGTGCTTGTGATTTGATGCTTTAATTTAATAACTTTTTTATTTCGCTCATGAACTCGCTTATATCCTTAAACTGCCTGTAGACCGAAGCAAACCTGACATAAGCGACATCGTCGAGTTTCTTGAGACGTATCATTATCATATCGCCTATTATAGTGGCGGAGACTTCTTTTTCCAGTTTGGACTGCAGTTCCCGTTCGATATCCGAGACGACCGCCTCCATAGCATCGATGCTTACCGGTCTCTTCTCGCAGGCTTTTTTAATGCCGTTAAGTATCTTGAACCTGTCGAAGGCCTCCCTCCTGCCGTCCTTCTTGACGACAACCGGAAGCAGCTGCTCGACCTGTTCATAGGTGGTGAACCTTTTTGAACATTTCAGGCATTCCCGTCTTCTTCTGACGGACTGCCCGTCTTTGCTTTCCCTGGAATCCAGGACTTTATCGTTCTTAAAACCGCAGAATGGGCATTTCATCTTTTTCCTTTTGTGGCAAAAGATTTTTTACCGCTAAACATTATAACTTGAATAACGGTTAAAGTCAATTTCGCTTTCCCGGGCTGACGCCTTCAGAGAGAAAGCTTGGCCGCCATTTTCACGGCTTCAACAAAACTGCTCGTATCAGCCCTTCCCTTGCCGGCTATGTCAAATGCGGTCCCGTGGTCCGGGGAGGTGCGAATTATGGGAAGGCCCAGGGTAACATTCACGCCTTCCTCAAAAGCTTCCATCTTAAGGGCTACCAGCCCCTGGTCATGGTACATGCAGACCACAGCATCATACTCGCCTCTTTTTGCCTTGTAGAAAAGCGAGTCCGGAGCTACGGGCCCGGCAATAACCCCGCGCCTATACTTTGCGCGGGCCGCTTTTATCGCGGGAATTATGACTTTCCGTTCTTCCGTCCCGAAGATCCCGCCGTCTCCTGCATGAGGATTAAGGCCGGCAACCCCTATTCTCGGGCGACTTATTTTTATTCCGTTTTTCAGATAATCAAAAGTCAGACCTATTTTGGAAAGAACCTGTTTTTGGGTGATAAGAGCCGGCACCTCTTTAAGCGCGGCATGAGTGGTAACCAGCACTACCCTAAGCCCTCCGCCGCACAGCATCATGGCAAACTCGCGCGTGCCCGTAAGCGCCGCAAGAAGCTCCGTGTGTCCGGGAAAATTCACTCCCGCCCTGCTAAAGCTCTCCTTGTTGATGGGCGCTGTGACTACCGCTGAGACATCCTCGACGAGCGCCTGCGAGACGGCTTCGACAATATATTCATAGGCCGCGCGCCCCGCAACAGCGCTTACTTTGCCGGACCTGACAGGCTTTTTAATATTATTTAAATCAACTATGGCGGCGCCTGAGATATCAGCCCTGAATTTCTTCGCCTGGCTCTCCAGGAATGCGCCGTCGCAGATCAGCACGGGTTCGCAGAACTGAGAAATAATCTTTACCGACTTAACTATTACTTCCGGACCGATGCCGGCCGCGTCGCCCATCGTTATTGCTATTCTTTTTTTCCCGGTCATAAGCACTTCCTCAGAATTTATTCGCTCCGACGAGCCCGCCCAGAATGCTGTGGGCGTCCTTCAGGAAAGCGAGAAATTTGAACTGCGGCGAAACCGCCGCGAAAATACCGGCTATCACAAGTATATTCACGAAAGAGACAAATGCATAGGAGAAAAGAGCGCCCGATTCGTTAAAATCGCTCTGTTTCTGCAGGATAGAATGAATTGTCAGGATGACGTGGAAAGAGAGCGTGAAACCGACAAAAAATACGGCGTAATCATAGAATTCCTTTTTTATGATAAGACATTGAAGGAGTATGACTACCGTATAGAGCGGAAAAAAATAGGGCGCAAGGGTGATGAGGAAATTGGTGCGGCTGACTTTTACATTCCCGCCCTTCCCGGTAACGTGAAACTCAGAGACCTTGCCGCCGAAAATAAGAGTCCAAACCGCGTGAGTGAATTCGTGGGCCATTATGTGCATAAAGACAGGACGGTAAAGCAGTACATGAAGGAGCAGATAAGCGACCACACCGGCAAGAAAAAAAATCTCTGTGCGCTGGGGAGCCTGCAACAGCACAAGCGAGTGTACGAAAGCCCCGGCCAGCAGGAGGCTTAGCGGGATAAGCAGAAGTCCCAGTATGAACTTGAAGAGCTTCACTCTTCCGCCTCCTTTTCCGGCTCGGACTGTTTTACGACAACGCAGAACTCGCCGAGAACTTTTTTGTCTTTGAAATGAGCCTTTACTTCATCCGGCGTGCCGCGCACAACCTCTTCGAATTTCTTGGTAATTTCCCTGCAAAGCGAAACAAAGCATTCGCCGTAAACCTGCTTGATATCATCCAGCGTGTCCATTATGCGGTAGGGAGATTCAAAGAAAACAACGGGAAGCTTTGAACCCTTATAGTTCTCCAGCTCCTTCCTTTTCTTAGAGGGTTTCTTTTTGAGAAAACCGAGGAAAATAAACCTGTCCGTGTCAATTCCGGAGATGGAAAGCGCGGACACAACAGCCGACGGACCCGGGACGGCCACGGCCTTTATCCCCTGCTTTTCGGCCTCATCCACCAAAAGCCAGCCGGAATCCGAGATACAGGGCGTGCCGGCGTCTGAGACCACGGCAACGTTCTTTCCGGCCAGCAGAAGCTCCAGCAGGTAGTTGCCCTTGCCCGTTTTATTATATTCATGATAACTTGTGAGTTTTTTTTCTATGCCGAGATGCTTGAGGAGGTTGCCGGTAACGCGGGTGTCTTCAGCGGCCACTATATCGCATTCTTTGAGGACGCGTATGGCGCGAAGCGTAATGTCTTCAAGGTTGCCTATGGGAGTGGCTACGATATAGAGAGTGCCGGGAGTCATTTTTTCCCCTGAGCGGCGCTCTCCTCCTTCGCAAGGAGCATTTCCGCGCGCTCTTTGTTCAGCCTGTATTTCTCGAGATCGGGTTTCAAGGCAATCGCGCTGCCGTAGCAGGCGACAGCCTTCCTAAGAAGAGAAAGGTCCTTCTTTACGTAAAAGAGATTTTCGTAAACTATTCCGAGATTATTTCGCGCGACATCAATGGTCCCGCATTCCTTCACGGACTTTTCCATGAAAGGAAACGCCTCTTCCCATTTATTCGCCCGAATGTAGACGAATCCGATATTGTTGAAGGCCCACGCGCGCGGCACCGCTTCGTCGGCGCGAGAGAGCTCAAATGCCTTATTAAACCATCCTATCTTTTCCGCGTCCGACTGCGCCTCATGCCCTTTGCGGAAAGCTTCACCCCTTTCCCAGCTCGGGGACGCCTGAAGCGCCAAGAACAAGAGCGCCGCGAGAAACAGAAGCCGTTTCATTATTCTTCCTCATCCTTTGAAGCAAGGCGCGCGACAGCCGTCGCCTTATCGCCTTCGGAAAGCCTTATTAGCCTGACTCCGGAGGTGGACCTGCCGGTCTGCCTGACGTCCGAAACTTTGCTCCGTATCACAACCCCTGTAGTCGTCATCACCATTATCTCATCGTCCTTCTCAACTGCCTTAATGCCCACGACAAGCCCGGTCTTTTCGCTGGTCTTAATGTTTATAAGGCCTTTTCCGCCGCGGCCTTGAACCCTGTAGGCGGAGAGGTCAGTTCTCTTGCCGAAGCCCTTTTCGGTAACCGTGAGGAGGCTGGATTTTTCTTCTACAACCTCCATGCCTATAATGAAATCACCCTTGCCGAGCTTCATGCCTTTCACGCCGATTCCGGAACGCCCTATTTCCCGGATGTCGGCTTCTTTAGAACGCAGCGCGTAGCCATTTCTGGTTGCGGTCACAACATTCTGCTTCCCGGTCGTTATCTTAACGCCGATAAGCTCATCGCCGTCCCGCAGGCGGAGCGCAATAATCCCTGTGGAGCGCGGATTGTTGAACTCGGAGAGCCGGGTCCTCTTAATCATGCCTTGTTTGGTGGCCATGACCACGAACATGCTGTCCTTGAATTCCTTAATGGAGAGCGCAGCCGTAATCTGCTCCTGCGTCTCAAGTTTTATCAGGTTAACGATGGGTCTCCCCTTTGAATACCTGCCCGCTTCCGGGATCTCGTATACTTTCAGCCAGTATACCTTACCCCTGTTCGTGAAAAGCATAAGGTAGTCTTTTGTCGTAGTGGCGAATATGTCCTCGACAAAATCATCGTCCTTCGTCTCGGCGCCGGTTATTCCCTTCCCGCCGCGCTTTTGCGCCTTGTAAGAAGTAATCGGAAGCCTCTTCACGTAGCCCTGGTGGGACATCGTGACAACAACATCCTCTTCCTTTATCAGGTCCTCGATATTAATCTCTGCCTGCTTAGCTATAATTTGAGTCCTTCTCTCATCGCCGTAGCGGGTTCTTATATCAATAAGTTCTTCCTTGACCACCGCGAGCACATTCTTTGTGTCTGAGAGTATATCCTTCAGCTTTTCAATGAGCTTCAGAAGTTCTTTGTATTCCGCTTCAAGTTTCTGGATCTCAAGATTCTGCAGCTGCCTGAGCCGGTAATCAAGGATGGCCTGAACCTGCACCTGAGAGAGCTTGTATCTCTTCATAAGCTCGGCCTCGGCATCCTTTGAAAACCTGATAATCTTAATCGCCCTTTCGAGGTCGTTTATAATAATGAGCAGGCCTTTAATTATGTGAACCCTTCTCTCGGCCTTGTCGAGATCGAATTTTGTCCTTCTGATTATTACCTTGCGCCTGTGCTCGAGGTATTGACTGAGCATGCCCTTGAGATTCAGTATCTGCGGCTGCTGGTCAACGAGCGCCAGCATAATTATGCCGAAGGAGGTCTTGAGCGAAGTGTGCTTGAACAGGTTGTTCAGTATTATCTGCGGGTTCTCGTCTTTCTTAAGCTCAATTACTATACGCATTCCGTCCTTATCCGATTCGTCCCGTATGTCGGAAAGGCCTTCAAGTTTCTTGTCGCGGACAAGCTCGGCGATGCTTTCAATAAGCCTCGCTTTATTAACCTGAAAGGGTAACTCGTAAACGATAATTCTCTGCTTCCCGCCTTTCATCTCCTCTATACGGGTCTTTGCCTGGAGAGTGAGCGAGCCCCTTCCCGTGTTGTAAGCGTCCTTTATGCCGTCGCGACCCAGAATATAGCCGCCTGTCGGAAAATCAGGACCGGTAATTATACCCATCAATTTGTCTATTGTGATTTCAGGGTTCTCTATGAGCGCGATGATTCCGTTTATGACCTCAGTAAGGTTATGCGGGGGTATGTTGGTTGCCATTCCGACCGCGATACCTTCCGCGCCGTTAACGAGCAAGTTAGGTATCTTAGTGGGAAGCACCTGAGGTTCTTCCCTGGATTGGTCGTAGTTTGGTATGAAATCAACGGTATTCTTCTCAATATCTGCAAGCACTTCGTCGGAAATTTTCGCAAGCCTCGCTTCGGTGTACCTGTAGGCCGCGGCCGCGTCGCCGTCAATAGAACCGAAGTTTCCCTGGCCGTCTATGAGCGGATACCTGATTTTGAAATCCTGAGTCAGCCTGACCATCGTGTCGTAAACAGACAGGTCTCCGTGCGGGTGGTATTTACCGAGCACTTCACCAACGACCATCGCGGATTTTCTGTAGGGTTTGCTGTGGGTAAGCCCCATCTCGTTCATAGCGTAGAGTATTCTTCGCTGCACCGGCTTCAACCCGTCGCGCACGTCAGGCAGGGCTCTGCCTACGATAACGCTCATGGCGTAGCTGAGATAGGACGCTTTTATTTCGTCTTCGACATAGATAGGCTTGACCTTTTCATTCGGGCCTATTCTGACCTCGACTTTGGGTTTTACGGATTTTGTTTCTGCAAGCTCTTCCTGTACCGGTACTGCCTTAACGGGCGCGCCGGCAGGCTGCTCCTTTTTATGCGAGGGTTTGGGTTCTTTACTATCTTTCTTTTTCTTTTTTGCCAAAACTGTCCTCCAAAATGCAATTTCCTGTCAACTGCTAATGCACGATTTTAGCAGGAAACGCTGATAATATCAAGAATTTTACAATTTTACGGATGGTTTTTATTGTGGAGGTTGCCCTGCGGAAACACTATATTTGGTGGGTTTTTTGCGAACTACTCCGCCCCGGACTTCCCGGATTCCGCGGCTTTTTCTTCTTTTTCAATCTCATCTTGAGTATAGGCTCTGAAATACTGCACAAAGTAGGAAGCGTCCTTTTTTATTTCTACGGGGGAAAGAGACCAGATGGCAATCCTGTCCTTAAGGACCAGCGGCCCGCCGCCGTTGGTGCTGACACCCGTAAGGGCAATCTCAAGGTCATTCTTGCCCGGCTTTACCAGCAATTCTGCGTCATAACGGTCCTGGTATTTTATGGGGGTCGTAGGTTTAATAACAAAAATAAACTTGAGCGGTTTGCCCGAGGGGTTAAAAATGCCGAGTTTGATAACATCAAACCCGCCCCAGACTCCTTTCTTCGGAGGGCATTCCGCTATACAGCCGCCCCCGTCCTCAGTTGCCGTAACCTTCAGAGTGATACCATTCTGCTTCAGCGCGTGTTCTTCGGAGAGGGAAATTTCCGACTTTATTCCGTCGTTCGAAGTTTCTCCCTTGTTAAAGTTCAGAATATCCATCTTTTTTGTCTGCGCTGCTGCCGGCCAGAGCATAAGAGATGTTGTTGCAAGCAAAAGAAGAAGCGCCTTGTTTATATTCTCCGTTAATATTCTCATTACTTTCCCTGTGCTTCGGCCAGAAGGGCGGCCGGACGGGTTCTTTCCAGTCTGAAATTGCTCACATAAAATACCTCGGGAGTTTTTCCGAAGATATTCTGCTTAAGAACCCATTCGTGAACATTACAATTCCACCGGACCGGCTCGCCGTTGACGTAGGTAGCTTCCCGAAGATCAATCGCCACCCTGGAAGCGCCCGGTTTGACTCCTATTGAATACTTGAAGGTTCTTCCCTTAATGTCCCCCGTTTTTGCGCGCACTCGAAAATCAAAGATCAGCACATTTTTCCCGGGATTATAGGCGTCGAAACAAAAAGTATCGTACTCTTTCCACAATTTCACTTCGGCAAAGGCCTCGCCTACCGACCATTTTTCTCCGTGCGGCTGCACCCTTATCATTTCTTTCCCGTCCAATTGCACGCGCGCCGAAGCCGCATTAACAATGTTCGGAGGACGCGAACCCGGCTCCAGGACATACTTCACATAAATACCGTAAGAACTCAGGTTTACCGGCGAGGTCAGCCCGGAAGAGTTAAATTCATTGAAAGAGTTGGCGGCTACCGATCTGACGCCGGCTTTCTCGGCGGCTACACCAAGATTCATCCTGACCGCGGCCGCGAACTTTTTATCCTGTTTCCCGTCACTCCCGTTCTCGCTCTCGTTCTTCAACTCGTTAAAAACCAACGCTGACTTTAACCCATAGCCGGCTTTTGAGAGCGATACGCCGACAAGAAATTTCCCGTCGCGCGTTTTCGCCCCTTCTTTCTCGGCAGTTTTCACGACTTGAAGGTAATCGAGCGATTTAACAAGCGATTTAAGCTTCTGCTCGCCTTTAAGCTTCGTAGCTCTTTGATAGGCTAGCTTACTCTCGGCGGATCTTTCCGCGAGCATGGCCGTAAGGGAGCCGGTATAACCGTCTATGCCCGGCCTTTTACTGATATCCGAGTAAATCCTTATGGCATAGTCATAATTCTGCGTCCTCTCGCTCTCAATAGCCAAAAGGATTTCATCTTGAACTCGCCTGGCATTCGGGCAGCAGGCTGCGGCTTCCACAACAACCCCCCCGCCAAAAACATCGTTGCATACCTTAGCCGCGCCGCCGGAAAAGCTCCCAGCGGCTTTATGCTTTACTATATCTTTAAGGATGGCTATCATTCTGACGTTATCGTGTTTGTCTATCGAGTAGAGTGCGTTTTCCAGAGAGGCAACCGCCATATAATCAACACTGCCTGCGGAAAGTTCACTTGCCTGCTGGTGCAGGAGCGCCGCCTTAACCACCGGTTCAGAACCCCCGGAGAAAGAATACTTAGCGAAATCCAGTATCTTGGTGTAATCTGAAACGCTAATAACGCTATAGACAGCGTCATAACCGAATACCACAGCAAGAACTGCGGCTACGGCAAACAGCGACCTTAGAGCCAGCCTCGGGAAGAAACCCTGTCTGAACTTATTCTCTTCCCGCTCTATGCCGGCGAATACCTTTGAAACCATGCCGGCATCTTCCTGACAACCGCTGTCCTTGAGGAGAAGTGCTTTCGCTCCGGCAAGTTCCGAATATTCCTGACGGCACGCGGCGCAATCCTTAAGGTGCAGTTCCAGAAACGCTTCCTCCGCGGAAGTTGCTTCCCCGGCAATTTTCCGGGTTATCAGTATTTCGCATTCTTTACAGTTCATGTTCTCCCGTCACTTTTTCATATTCTTTCTTGAACAGTTTCAATCCGTAGTGCAGCCTTGACCAGACCGTGCCTTCCGGAATTTTTAGCAGTTTCGCTATCTCGGCGCATTTGAGGTCCTGGTAAACCTGAAGGACCAGGACCTCTTTGAATTCTGCCGGCAGCGCATCCAGCGACTTCCTGACAAAGTGCGCGGTATCTGTTCCCGTCACCGCATCCTCAACCATATTCCGCCGAGTTCCCTTATTCTCCGCGAACTCCAGCGGAGAAAACCTGACCTTCTGCCGCCTCGCAATCTCATTTATATAGAGGTTCCGCGCCACCGTGTACATCCAGGTAGTGAACTTGCTCAGGCGCCGGTAGCGTTTCGCCGATTGAAAGATCTGCACAAATACCTGCTGCGCATAATCCTTCGAATCTTCGATGTTCCTAAAGTAACGGTAAAAGTAGTTTTGTAAAGGACGGGTGTGACGTTTGACCAGTTCTTCAAAGGCTTTTTTATTGCCTTTTCCGGTAAGGAGCATCAGGTCTTCGTCATTCTTGTCGGTAAGCTGGGACATTGAAAGCCATCTTAACACTATCAATAACCGTTGTCAAATATACATAACCGACAAGCCGTTCTGATAGTTAAACAAAGCAGGCGGGGATTCCTTCAAAACATAGGGTCTGGCAGCCGGAAGTCCTCCTGTTTTTTCGCAGGCAGAAAAGGCAAACCCGGGCAGAATCACCCGGGCTTTGTTGGACGTAACAAAGCAAGAGTTATTTATTCGGCTTTTATCACAACGATGCGATACTTAAGCGGAACCACTTTCGCCTTTACGGATTCTGAATATTTCTTTTGAAACTTGAAGTTTTCTTCCCTATAAGCTTCCACTGCAGGATATATTTTTACCATTCTTGATTTTGCTTTAAGTTCGTCGGGGAGCATTTCCGTAAACCTCTTTATTATGTTTGTTTCATACGCCTGCTTACTTAACACCTCGTTCTCTACGTCGCTGAAAGCCTGAACGAACGGGTTCTCGGGAAATTCCGCAGCGAGGTTTATTCCCTGTGAGAGTTCCTGCTTTGAAAAGACCTTCTGATTGTCGCCCCAAGAAACCTTTGCCTTTTCCCAGATAAGATTATTCACTGTGAGCGTGAACCGGTTAAGTTCCTCGTTGAACGGAATGAAAGGGAGCATGCTTTTCGCGCTATTCCGCGATTTATCCGTGAAGCAGTATGGGTATTTGCTGCTTTCTATCTCTGCCGAGCCGTTGCCGGAGGAGATTACCTTCTGCCCTTCGGAGGCCGTCGCTCCCCCGTTCATATCAATAGCGATCGAACCGATGTTTCCGTCAAATCCGAGTCCTTTAAGAAAACCGTAAGCGATGACGAGGTGGCCGTTCTGGGCAGGATGAATGCCGTCCTTTCCGCAAACATCGTATTCCTGTCCGAGTTTTTCCTTTGCCTTTGCCATGGCGGTTTTAAGGTAAGAATGTATGTCCGTATACCCTGCCTTGTTCTTTTCAGCAGTGCTTTTACAAATATCCGAGAGCTTCCCGAGCGTCTCGTTATATACCTGCGGCTGGCAGCCACCGGTCTTAAAGTAAAAAGTGTCAACCGCGCCGGCGGAACCTATGAGCAGAGCCGCGTGATACTCGTTAACAATCTTTGAGGAGATGGCCTCCATAGCGTCCCCGTATCTTTTGCCGGTAGTTTCATTGTAAGGCGCGCACCCGCCGTCATTCATTCCGTAATAAAGAGTTACTATGGTCGGTTTGAACGGTTCAAGGTCGGTCCGCATTCTCCTGAAGAATGAAGGGGCAACCTCGCCGGACCAGCCCAGCTGAAGTACTTCGGCCTTCAATTCCGGATAGCAGGCGGCCAGGTAAACCTCAATAAACTTGCAGTATAACTTTGCCTCGGTGATTGAATCTCCCACTATGCAAAGCCGGTCTCCGGGTTTTATTTTAATTTCTTCCGTCACGGCTGATAAACCCAGCAAAGCAAGAAGCGCAGTAATGATTATTGTACGCATAATTCACCCTTTATTTGTTCAATGTTTGTAATGTAAACTGGAGCATTACTTGCGCCTTACATTATGAACGTTATTCTGTTATGCCAGACGGAGTCTGGCATGAAAGATATCTTCCCCTACAGAACAAGACGCACGAAGTGCGGCTTACAAACGTTAAGAACGTTAGTAGCGTTATAAACCATATTTTATTTTATTGTTTCGAAGTATTTCCCATACAGACAAAGGTTCTTTAACGGCGTATCCAGCGGGACCGCGCATTCCGGGCCGATTACTTCAACACCTACACTGATCTTTTTTTCAATATCGGCAATTATTTCGGCCTCACTGCCTTTGCGCAGAAGTTCCGTGTTGTTAGTGCCTCCGGCAAGACAAATCCGGCTCGCGGCTTTTCTCATTTCTGCGTCATCGTTTTTTGAATCATAATGGAAGCAGGCAAGGCCTGTTTCGTTTATATATTGAATGCGATCAAGCGTGTAGCCGCAAATATGAAGTATAACAGGGACTTTGATAGTCTTTGCCATTTCTTTATGGATAGGCAGGATGTAATCCCTGTAGGCGTCCGGGCTGCAAAGGTCGCGGGTGCAATGGTCGGCAAGCGTTATGCAGTCGGCCCCGGCGGCTATCTGCGCTTCAGCGAACTTGAGGGTCAGAACTTTGAGTTTCTCAAGGAGTTTCTTCGTTTTATCGGGATCCGTAAAGGAACCCATCAGGAATTCTTCCATCCCGACGGTGTGATACGCAAGCGTCCACGGCCCGAAAACCTTCCCGTTTATCGCGGCCTCGCCGTTCAATTCCTTCTTCATGATTCGGATAGCGTCCGGAACAACTTTCGCGTATTTGTGTTCAAGAAATTTGCCGGAGACATCTATGTCTTCAGGTTCTTTCCAGATGGTATTCTTCGTAGAGGGCATATTGTCTTTGCGCCCCCAGTCAACTTCCACTCCGGAAGCCGCTGACTCGTAAACAACCGAGAAATACGGCATTACATTATCAAAGCCCATCACCGTGTGCCCGGCAAGCGCCAGGCCGGCCATTTTTGAGGCGTCCGTGTGAGCTTCCGGGAAAAAGAAGCCGGTCTTGTCCATAAGTTCCGTGCAGACTATTGAAACCGGATTCCCGATAGACGGCCGCGGAGTCTTTTTGCCCTGTATGGCGTTAAGGTATATCTCTTTTTGCGTCAAACTCCCCCCTTGTTGGATGGTTGGAGGGTTGGATGGTTGGATGGTTAGACGTTTCAAGAAACAGAGGCTTGGATGTTCAGATGTTTGGATGCTCAGAAGGTTGTAGCCCCTATATCTTCAAACCTTCCGGCCTTCCAAACCTCCAAACCTCCCACCTTCCAAAACCCCAACCCTCTAACCCTCTACTTCCTGCTGCCTCTTTTCGTCAACGGGACACCCTTCTCGCACATCGGGCATTTCGACGGATCATAGGCCTTGATGTCCAACACGGCAAGAGCTTCCTTCCTTACTCCAAAATCCGCTTTCCCATTGCTCCTGTCCACGAGCAAACCTACTCCGGCGAGAGAACCCTTGTGCTCTTTCACAACCTCAACTACTTCCATAACAGAACCACCGGTCGTAATAATATCCTCAACAATAAGTACCTTTTCCCCGTGGGCAATTGAAAACCCGCGACGGAGCGTCATCTTCCCCTCTTCGCGTTCAGTAAAAATCGCGCGAGTACCCAGTTCCTTGGCAACCTCGTGGGCAAGCAAAATTCCTCCTGTGACCGGACCAACGACAACCTGAATGTTATCGTTCTTGAACCTTTTTGCTATTTCCCTGCAGAGTATCTCTGTATATTTCGGCCATTGCAGGACCTGGAATTTCTCCACATAATGCTGGCTGTGCAGACCCGAGGTGAGTTTGAAATGCCCCTCTAAAAGCGCGCCTGATTTCTTAAATATTTCCATTATTTCTTCTTGCTTAAGCATTTTTCGCCTCCCGTAAAATTCAGTATACTGACTTATATTGCTATTATAACAGATTTACCGTGTAAAAAAAAGGCTGAGAGCAGCGCTCCCAGCCCGCAAGTCTCCTCAACATCTTCCTACTTCAATTCCTGCCAGATTTTTACGCCCGCCGCTCTCTTAAGGGAAAATAGGCTCGTTACATAGGCATACTGGGCCTGGGAAAAGAAGAGCCTGGCTCTGGCAAGAGAGGTTTCGGAATTTATCAGGTCCAGGTTTGTGATAACACCGTTGTCGAACCTGACATTGGCCTGCGCCATTGCCTCTTCCGCAAGTTTCACATGCAGTTCCGCGGCCATAAGTTTCTCGTAACCCGTATTAACATCTGAGATTGCCTGGCGCACCTCGGTCTTCACGCTTTCTTCAACATCACGGCTCTTGAACTCCGCCGACGATAAGGACGCCTTTGCTTCGGCCTCGAGACCTGCCGTCCTGCCCCCGTCAAAAAGAGGTATCTTGACGCCTGCGGTCAGCACCCAGCTATTTTGAAGCAACGAAAGATCCGGGAGATAACCATTTTTGTAGCCAACCGTCCCCCCCACAAAAAGCGCCGGATTGTCGGAATTGTCCGCAACCGAAAGCTGAGCCCTCGCTATCGCTTCCCCCTTCTTCGCCATAACGCACTCCGATCTTAAAACAAGCGCTTTGGCAATGAGAGCGTTCTCGTCTGCACTCAGTTTATCCTGAAAGAACTTACCTTCAAGTTTCGGGTCAGAATCGGCTCCTATGTTCTTCTTGAGCTGCAGGAAAGCTTTCTTGCGCGAATTATCCAGGTCCGCTTTTGCGTTCTTTGATTCTTCAAGCTTAACCTGGATGGTAAGCGCGTCAAAATCCGTGGCGCTGCCGAAAGCCACCTTCTTTCTGGTCTGGGACATATATTCCGTAAGCGAATCTATCTCTTTTTGCTGGACATCGGCTTGCTGAGTGAGAAAAAGCACGCCGTAAAAGAGTTGAATTGTCTGATAAGACAGTATGGTTTTTGAAAGCTCGATGGCGTTTTCAGCCTGAGCCAGCATTTCGTTTGAAAGGTTTATCTGCGAACCGGTCTTTCCCAGATCAAAAAGGGCGTACTTCAAGCCGGCATGGAAATCATAGTTATCTTCCGGAAAGAGCTGCATTGAACCAAACCCCGGAAAGGTCAGAGCCGGGTCGGGTTCCACCCTGGCATAAACGCCTTCAAGCTCGAGAGAAGGCCAGCAGGCCGCAAACTTCTGGCTCAGCCTTGCAGCCGCAGCGTCCCTGTCAGAGAATGACTGTTTTATCGTCGGATAGTTCTTGAGCGCCAGTTCGACGGCCTTTCCCACCGTCAGAGTTTCCTCAGCCGCGCCAAATGCAAGAACTGCGAGCATTGCGGCAAGTGCCAGAATATTTCTTTTCATTGTTTTCTCCTGATCTAATTAAACTACCGCTGACTTAAGAGCGACGGTATTTTATTTTTGTGTATATTACGCTCAATCCAGAGCCACAACTTCCTCGGCCGCGGAATCTTTTTTCTTTCCGGCCCTTAAAATAAAGACAGGCACAAGTATCGCAAGTGTCACTATGGCTGCGATTATGAAACAATCGCAGATTGCATGCACAAATGCCTGTTTCTGGATTTCGCTCATTATCAAAGCTCCGGCCTGAGAACCGGCAATGCCGGGAGCACTGTTAAAATCTCTGACGAAATGGCCGGCTACCCTGGAATACGTGTTTTTAAATATTGGGCTTGACGGGTCCAGGCTCTGCCCATATATCGAAGCATGAAACACGGTGCGCCTGGTAAGGATGGCGCCAAAGATTGCTATTCCAAAACTGCCGCCAATCTGCCGAATGACATTTATCAGACCGGAAGCCTGCGCCATTTTGTCCCTGGGTATCTCAAGAAGCGACACGGTAGTCAGGGGGGTGAATATTAGCCCCATCGCCAGACCGCGTACACCCAGCAACATATACATGAACGGCTTCTCCGTCTGCAGAGTGAGTTTTGAGTTAAGGTAAAGGCTCACGACAAGCAATATTATGCCGACTGCCGCCGGGAGTTTCGGGCTGACCCTGTCGGCAATTATGCCAGATAGGGGCGATGCAAAAGCCTGCAGTATTCCCACAGGAAGAAACATGCTCCCCGCCATTATCGCTGTATAGCCCAGCGCGTTCTGCCAGTAAAGCGGCATCAGGAAGGTGCTCCCAAACATGCCTATGCCGAAGATAAACATTATTGCATTGCTGGCCGTAAAATTGAAATTTTTGAAGAGTTTAATCTCTATGAAAGGATGCTCCTGGTGTAATTCAACTATCAGAAATGTTATCAGACTGACCAGCGCTATGGTGAAACACCCGACAATGAAGGGCGAGGTCCATCCCCCCGTATTCCAGGCAGCGTTGCCTTCCGAGAGCCCGAGCAGCATAGATGTAAGAAAAGCCGTTATGGTAATGAATCCCAGAAAATCAAAATCCCTGGTGTTAGCTGTCTTGTATTCCCGCTGGATTATCAGGGTCACGAGCAGTCCGAATATGCCTATCGGAACATTCACAAAGAATATAGCCTGCCAGCTTATGTTGTCAACCAGGTAGCCGCCTATCAGCGGGCCGAAAGATACAGAGGCCGCTGCGGCAATACCCCAAAACCCCATGGCCATGCCGCGCTGCTCCTTCGGAAACTCCCTCATAATAGTGGCAAGTCCGACCGGCATCAGCATACCGGCGCCGAGTCCCTGAAGAAGCCTAAAAGTGATTAGGGAACTCTCGTTCCAGGAGAGGCCGCAAAGTAAAGAACCAAGCGTGAAAACAGCGAGTGCCGTAAAATAGGTTTTTTTGTATCCGAGATGCTCGGCTATCCAGCCGGAGGCCGGGAGCATTACCCCGAGGGCCAGGTTGTAGCCGGTCATTATCCATTCTATTGAATCGAGGGTAGCCCCGAGCGAAGCCATTATCTTTGAGAGCCCTACATTGACGATAGTGGAGTCCAGCACTGCTATAAAGGTGCCTATCATAACGTTAAGCAGCACCCACCATTTGTAGCTGGAATGTTCGTGATGGATAGAAGGTACCCTGGCAATAATACCTCTCTTTATGGCATGATGAGGAGAGGCCACTCTATTTTGTCTTAACCAGCACTTCTACTGACATTCCCGGCAACAGTTTTCCGGGATTTTTTTCGAGAAGGTCCCTATCGGGTGTTATTTTAATCGGGATTCTCTGGGTTACTTTGGTAAAGTTCCCTGAAGCGTTGCTGGATGGTATAAGCGAGAACTGGGAAGCCGTGTTGGAACCGAGCTGGCTGACCTTGCCGCGCAGTTTCATACCGCCGTACGCGTCAACGGTAATATCCGCTGTCTGGCCAACAGAAAGCTGGGAGAACTTTGTCTCCTCAAGATTGGCCGCTATCCACACATTCTTTATGTCGTAAACGGTATATATGGCCTGCCCCGCGGTTACAACATCCCCGGAAAGCACCCATTTTTTTGCCACCACCCCGTCCATCGGAGCCTTAATCTCGGCATTCCCGAGCTGAGTTTCAATGACGCCCAGCTGCGCCTGTGAGGTCAATATCTGCGCCTGCGCTATAGAATCCTGGACTTTTGCGGATTGAAAAGCTTTCTTTGCGTGGTCATACTGTTCTTTCGCCACTATTTTGTTTTTATACTGAGCCTCAACGCGCTGAAAATCTTCTTCCGCCTTGGAGAGGTTAACCTTCGCGAGCTTGCTGCTCTCCTGCGCAAAAGAAACAGAGGCTTTTGCCTGTTCTTTCTGGGCCAGCAGGTCAGAAGTATCAAGAATAGCTATCACCTGGCCGCTTACAACATTTGCGCCTTCCGAAGCGGCAAGCGATGCTACTCGTCCGGAATATTTGGAGCTTATTGTCGCCTTATCGGCGTCAATGAACGCGTCATCGGTGTAGACTTCTCTGCCTGACTTCAGGTACCACAGCACGTAAAGCACGGCGGCAACCGCTACCAGCCCCAGGACAATAACTATCATCCTTGTTTTTGAACTCGGCTCCTCGCCCCTTTCTTCTGTTTCCAGGATCTGATCTGCCATTATGCCCCCTTTCTTCGCGAAGCCTTGCGGACTTTCGCTATCTTGTCTTTTATCTTATTTATCCGGCTGATATAATCAGAAATATAGTTATTGAATTGCGCGGTGCCTGCCAGGATTACCATACCGTTGTAGGAGATTACCAGCATCTTGTCATTCTGCTTCAACTTAAGCTTCTTTCTGACTTCTTGCGGCACAACCACCTGACCTCTCGCCCCGAGAATAGTGGTTCCGTGTATTTCGCCGCCGAGCGGCCCTTTCAGTTCAGGTCCTTTCATTTTTCCTCCGGGGATAGGTATGATTAGTATGATTAGACATATAATTGTAGCACTTCCGAAACGGTTAAGCAACGGAAAGGGGGTGTTTAGACGTTCACGTTTAGCAGGATTTTCACAAAATAGCCGATCACAAACGAGATCGCTGCAACAGAGAAGCAGATGAGGGTCATCTCCCAGAATCTCTTCTTGAAAGAGAGGTTCTTGGCTACTGAAATGTAGAAGTTGAAGAGCACTATTTCAACGAGCGCCAGGGCCATAGTGACTGCGAGTGAGAGGAAGTAATCCTTAAAGAGCAGGTAGGGCGCCACAAGCAAGATTACCGTAAATATGTAGGTAACCCCGGTGTAGACTGCGGATTTGTAGGCATTCCCGGATTTCTCGTGCTTTACCGCAAGATACTGCGAAGCAGCCATGGAAAGAGCGGCTGCCACACCTGTAATAAGGCCGGCCAGAGCAATCAGTTTGGCATTCTGCATGGCTAGCGTAAGGCCCGCAAGCATGCCGGTCAACTCAACCAGAGCATCGCTTAACCCCAGCACTACGGAGCCAATATATTGAAGCTTCTCTTCGTTGATAAGGTCTATAAGGAGGTGCTCGTGCTTCTCTTCATCACGGATTATCGCTGAGAGAGAGCCCAGCTCTTTCTGCAGCTCAGCGTAATTTTTCTGGGCGCTGCCTTCATCTTTCTCCATAAGGCGTATGCCGAAAGTAAGGCCGAATATTTTCGCGATCCAGAAAAACCGGAATATCTTACCCCTGTCAGGTGAAACTTCCGTTTCAGTCAGCTTGCGGTAAAAATCATAGTGACGCTTCTCGTCACGGGAAATGCCGGCAAATATTTTCGCTGCTGCCGTATCTTTCACTGAAACCGCAAGGCGAGCGTATACGACCGCTTCCGTCGCCTCGTTTTTCTGCGCCCTAAGCAGCCTGGCGAGCGTATATTTCCCGAATTTATCCGGCATTATTCTCCCACGTGCAAGTAGGACAGAAGAGCTATAAGCCCGAATCCCGCGACGATACAAATGAACTGTCCGAGTGATCTCCACACATTATGCTCAGTCTTCAATTCCGGAATCAGATCTGATCCGGCAAGATAGATGAACCCTCCGGCGGTTATAGGCAAAAGCGCCGTCCTGAAGCCCTCGTTCACATTGCCTATCAGAAGCGATATGACCGCTCCGAGCACAGAAAGCAGGGCTGTGGAAAAATTGTAAAAGAGCGCCCTCCTCGGGGAAAGGCCGCCGTGCACAAAAGCCGAAAAATCGCCTATCTCGTGCGGCGTCTCATGCATTATCACCGCGAGAGCGGTCGCGAAACCTACCCCCGCGTTCACGGTAAAAGACGCGCCAAGGATAATGCCGTCAATAAAGTTATGGAAAAGATCCCCGGCGAAGATTATCGGAACATAGGGTTTCACGGTGCTGTTCGTAGGCCCGTGAGTTACGGACCAGTTAATGAATTTTTCCAGAACAAAAAACGCCGCTATCCCCGCGAAAACAAGCCATGCGATGTGAATCGGGTTCGGTATGAGCTTATACGCTTCCGGCAGCAGCTCAAAAAATGTATCGCCAAAAAGTCCGCCTATCGCGAAACTAACCAGATAGATAAGAATCTTTTTGAGCACTTCCTGATTGAGCGAGAGCGTGAATATCCCTACAATCGAAACTGAGCTGACTATAACGACGCTTCCTATTGAATATATCCACTGATGCATGAAGGTGTTCTCCTTTGTATTACAATAACAACCGCCGCGGTTTCTGATTAGTGATTAAAATCATCTTCCGGCGGGCCGCTCAGACAGCAAAAAATGCCTGCGGGTATATTACTTCGCCTTTTACACAATCCAGAGCGTCGGGCGAGAGTTCGGCAAGCATGAAAGCGCTCCCCGAGTTCAATTTTGATGTAAGCCCCTTATACCCCGCAAATGTAAAACCGAACTTGCTGTAGTATTCCGGGTGACCGGAAGCGACGACGATATTATAACCGTTAATCTTGGCAAGCTCCATGCCTTTACCCATGAGAAACCCGCCTATCCCTTGCTTTTGCGCTTTCGGCAGGACCGCAAGGCTTACCAGCGCCAGCACCGGCACCTCTTCCTCTTTTGTCTTAATATGTATTCGGGTTAGCAGTAAATGGCCCCTAAGCTTGCCGTCTTCCTCGGCCACCAGGGAAAGCTCCGGGATAAATCCGTCAGTCCCGCGAAGGGCATCAACAAGATTTGCCTCGTCCTTTCTGCCAAACGCGCGCAGGTTTACTTCATAAACTGCTTTAAAATCAGCCGCCGACTCCTGTCTGATTGATACCATAAATCCTCCTGCAATTCTTGAGAACCAAATCGCTTAAGTTTAAATCACAAATCTCAAGCACCAAATCACTAAAGTTCAAATCTCAAATCTCAAGCACCAAATCCCAAATAAAACAACAAAAATAAAATTACAAAATAACTTTTGAAATTCTTTGTTCTCTTGTATTTTGGTGTTTATTTGGTGCTTGGTGCTTGTGATTTGGTGCTTGCTCCTCAGGTGCTTGGTGCTTGGAATTTGGTGCTTGATCTTCTTTTGTTTCGAATTTCGTTCTTCGAATTTCGAATTTTTTCTTTTAGTTCTTATCTACATTAATATTCTTTCCAACTCCGCCCTGCTTTTTGCCGGAAGTTTTTCAAATTTTGTTATCTTGTATCTGCATTTTTCCATATCGGTGAGAACCATACTGCTGTCCGCTTTGAACCTGATGCTTTCCCTTGTTGAGCCAAGGAAGAACTTCTTCCTTCCCCTGTCTGTAAGCGCATGCACTTCAAAAAACCAGTACTTATCGAG
Organism: Candidatus Firestoneibacteriota bacterium; assembly: GCA_903861835.1. Taxonomy (GTDB): domain Bacteria; phylum Oederibacteriota; class D2-FULL-39-29; order D2-FULL-39-29; family CAIOVX01; genus CAIOVX01. Next base: position 19,605 of record CAIOVX010000060.1, read on the forward strand.
TATCTTGTCAATGGACTTTATCTCGGGTATAAAATACCTTTTATTCAGGTCTTCTCTTACCGAGCGCTCCGCGGAAGAGGGCAGATCCCTTAGCCGGCTGATAATCCCAATTTGTTCCTGGTCAGTTCCCTTCTTTACCACCGCAGAAATAAAGTTCTCAAGATCGGTGAAGGGAAAGAGCAGCAGGAAATGGACATTCCTGAACGCCTTCCCGTCTTCACGGGTAAGCGTTATGCTCCCATCCGCCTTCTTCTCTATCCTTATTTTTTTCGGATTAAGTAAATTCATCAGTTCTCTCCGTTCACTCCGTCATCCTGGCATCCGCCTTCTGACTTCTGTCCTCAGTCTTCTGTCCTTTTCACTTGCGCGTCCGCTCATCCGCGCCTCTGCGCATCAACCTTGCTGGCCTTTAAGCATCCAACCTTCTGACCCTGTACCACTCACGTGCGTTCGGGTACAGGGCACGCCCTCCAACCATCTATACCGCCTTCGCTTTCGACGCCTGTTTACTAAACTCTGCCTGCATCGTTATGAGCTTATGAAACAGGCCCTTCTTATCCATCAGTTCTTTGTGCGTCCCGACCTCCACAATCTTGCCGTCCTTGATGACAATTACTCTGTTGCAATTTCTAAGAGTGGAAAGCCGGTGGGCTATGGCTATGGTAGTTCTGCTCTTTGTGAGTTTTTCAAGAGCATCCTGGATTTTTTTCTCAGTCTGGACATCGACGGACGAAGTGGCCTCGTCAAGTATCAGGATGCGCGGGTTCCGAAGAATTGCCCGCGCTATTGAGACCATCTGTTTTTCCCCGCCTGAAAGATTATTGCCCCTTTCTCCTACATCGGTATCGTAGCCGTCAGGTTTTTTCAGAATAAATTCGTGGGCGTTCGCCGCGACCGAGGCGGCAATAACCTCTTCCTTGGTCGCGCCCGGTTTCGCATAGGCAATATTGTCGTAGATGGTCCCGTTAAACAGGAAGGTCTCTTGAAGAACTATGCCGATCTGGCTCCGCAGCTCAGAAACTTTTATGTCCTTTATATTCCTGCCGTCAATGAGTAATTCGCCATTGTTGACATCGTAGAGCCGGCAAACCAGGTTCACGAAGGTGCTTTTCCCGGCGCCGCTCCTGCCAACAAGACCAATCATTTCGTTGGGTTCTATTTTGACGGAGAGTTTCTTTATTACCGGTTTGAATTTGCTGTAGCCGAAACTGGCGTTTCTGAACTCAATTGCGCCTTTTATCTCGACGCTTCCGCCTCCGCCCTCAGGATCCTTAATCTCGGGTTCCGTATCAATGACGTCAAAGACCCTTTCCGCGGCCGAGAGCGAATTGCCGACATTCTCTACCATCCTGGTAAGTATGAAGACAGGCCTGTAAAACATCGCAAGGTATCCTATGTAGGCCATCAGCTGGCCTATGGTCATCTTCCCGCCGGAGACATAGGGACCGCCGATAACATAAGCAAGAATCGTCCCGAGAGTTATGAATGCGTGCAGTATAGGGTGATAAATTCCCCACTGGTTAGAAACCTGAATGCCTGCGTCCCGGAATTCTGCGCTCCTTTTCTTGAACTTCGCGACCTCAACCTTTTCCTGCCCGAAAGCCTTAATGACCCTCATGCCGGAAACAGAATCATTAACGAGCGCGGAGAGCATCGAGCGCTTGTGGTAGAACCGAATGAAGTAATACCAGACGCGGGGAAATACCAACCCGAGAAAAATCACGGTAAATACCATGGGCAGGAACATATAGAGCGTCAGTTGCCAGTTAAGCTTGAAAAGACAGTAGCCGATGCCGAAGAAATAGAGTATCGCCTCAACGGTGAGAGGGAAAAAATCGACCAGGAATCTCTGCACTTCTCCCGTGTCTTGATTGACCCTGGAAAGAATAGCTCCGGTCTGATGCTTGTCAAAATACGAGAGGGAGAGTTCCTGCAGTTTCTCGTAGATGGCTGACCTCACATCAAAAGCCGTGCTGTAACCAAGCTTGCCGGAAAAACGCTCCGAAAGACCCTGAAAAAATAGCTGGGCCATGCTTGAAAGAAAGAGCACCGCCGTAACTATATAGAACCAGTCCCAGTAGGGAAATTTGGAATCTGACGGCCCCGGAGAGATCCAAGGGATTAGCCTGGCAAAAGGCATCGGACCGTGATCCCTCCCTGTGTAGAAAACAAAGTCCAGAAAAAGCCTCGAGAGATAAGGCGTGACGAGTCCTGAAAGCATAAGGAAGAGCGTGCAGGAAATAACTACCAGTATTGTTCCGGTGTGCGGTTTCGCGAACCTCATCACCCTCATCAGGGTCTTGGATTTATCAGTGCATTGAGGGCATTTATTCATGTACTCAGGGATCGGTTCGTGGCAACTCTCGCAAATAACCTTCTTAACCGAACTTTCTTTGGCTGCCACCTTACGTCCGCGGGCAAGTTCGTTTATATCATCGGCTGCCTGATAGAAGTCCGGAGTCTTGGCGTTGGAAAACATTATAACCCTGGAAACGGAGGAGCCAATCGTAAGTTCAATCACACCGCTTCCAACCAGGTCTATCGCTTCGGATTTTTTCACGGAAGCAAGGCTTATATCGTGGATGCTCCTGCCAGACCCGGAAAGGACAATAACGCGCTTTTCCGTAACAAAGAGCCACTCCTCCCCGTATTTAGCCTCGCCGACAATATCGGAGCGGAGCGCAATAAGGAGTTTCTCTTTTGGATGGGCCTTGCGGAGTTTTTCCTGCAGATTTTCGGGTAATTTTTCTCTGTCCATTAATGCGATTATAAGTCATAAATCGACTCTATGCAACCTGAAAAAACCGGACCGGCAGTCCGGGTGAGAGATAAATCCTACTGCAGTTCCTCTAACACGCGTTTTGCGGCGGTTTTCGGATCGTTGGCTTTCGTAATTGGACGGCCTATCACTATGTAATCGGCTCCGGCAGCAATCGCTTCGCGGGGAGTAATGATTCTTTTCTGGTCATCACCTGCAGCCCACGCGGGACGCACGCCCGGAACCACCAGTTTAAAGTCTTTCCCGCAGGCTTCCTTTATCGCCTTTATCTCCTGCCCGGAGCAGACCACCCCGTCAAGCCCGGCCTCTTTAGCCAGTTTTGCCAGTTTCAGCGCCTGCGCGTTCGCGCCAAGCGGAAGGCCCAGCTCTTCCTTCAAAACCCTGTCGTTCATGCTGGTGAGCACCGTAACACCAAGAACAAGCGGGCTATCCTTTCCGCCCTTTGCGGCTTCGTCCGCAGCCTTCTTCATCATATCAATGCCGCCGGAAGCGTGCACATTAAACATCAGTACTCCCAGAGCCGCGGCCGCCCCGGACGCCTGGGCTACTGTGTTTGGGATATCGTGGAATTTGAGGTCAAGAAAGACTTTCCCTCCGAGAGCGGTCAGTTTTTTAACTATGCCGGGACCCGCCGAGACAAAAAGTTCAAACCCTACTTTATAGACGCCGGCGTATTCCCTTGTCAGCGAGACCAGCTCGAGGGCCTTTGCCTCATCCGAATAATCCAGCGCTATTATTAGCCTGTCTTTTAATTCCATTATACCCCCGCCGGCCATACGCCAAGCCGTACACATTTTAATTGCTTGCTCAAATAACTGCAAGGACAAAATATTCAACCTTTGCCCGGCTATTTAGCGTATTTGCTCTTATTTATCAACTCCGCGATAGCTGCGGCAAATTCATACTGGGCCCTCGGCAGGGTAAAGCCTGAAAGCATTTTCCTGGAGGCCAGAGCCTTTTTCTCTATCTCCAGGAAATGCCAACCCTCCAGGTAGGTAACCCAGAAAAGCGTTCGCTGGAAATCCTTCTTGCATTCCACAAGCAATTTCTTCAATAGCAGTTCCGCCCGGCGCCGTTTTCCCGTGAGACTGAGCGCAAGCGTGTAGTACATGAATTTTTCCGAGGCGAAATAATAGGCCGTAAAATTCCCTGAGGACCACCACTTCTCAACCTCATCCTTGCCCCTGATCTTGGCAAGAGCCTCTTTTGCGGCCCGGCTGTCGCCTCTTTTACCGGCTAAAACATATTTAAGAAACCAGCTCCTGCATTCCGTGCGCCAGTCCATTTTCTGCACGCCGATTGTCTCAGGATACAGCATTGCCTTTTCCACGCAACGGGAAGCTTCGTCAAGGTCTTTCCCTTTAATAAGGTTCTCCGCCTTGCCGTTCCAGGCGTCCTCATAAATCTGCCGCGAGAGAAACTCCCCTTCCCAGGGATAGAACTGTTTAGACGAAAAATACTCTATTGCTTCATCGTAGCGGCCTGAGTCTACAATATATTTTGCCTTGCGTTCCATTCCTTTGGGATGTTCCAGAGCCTTTTCAGAAACTATCTTTGCGAGTCTGCTTCTTACCGGTTTGTAGCCGTAGACCGCAAGAAACCTATCCGCTTCGGCATAAATCTCCCAGTCATCCGGATTACACTTTAGCGCCTGCTCGTAGGCGCGGGCCACTGCATCGAAGTCTTTTCTCAAACGCACAAGTCCGAGGGCGATGTTCCTGTAGACCACCTGGCTCTTTGAACCGAGTTCCTTCGCTTTATGGAAATACTTCAGGCCTTCCTCGTAGCGCAGACAGCTGAAAAGGTAATTGCCCAGATACTCGTAGGTATTCGGCAGTCCCGGGTGCGCCTCTGCCGCACGCTCAAGTATTTCCACCGCCTCGGCCTGCCAGGGGAAAGAGCGTTTGCCTTTCGCCAGGGCTCCGATTCGGTAAGACTCCTTCGCTTCTTTGAGACAACCTAGTTTCTCAAGCGCAAATCCTTTGTAATAGTGATAGAGCGGGTAGTCAGGATATTTCCTCTTAGCTATGTTGATTATGCCGATGGTTTCCGTAAAAAGGCCTGCCTGCAGGTAGTCGGCGGCAATTTCAAGAGCTGTCTCTCTGCACCTGTGCAGAACAGAAAGCAAGGCTGCTGTATTCCGGGGACCGTTCCTCAGCAGGTTAATCTCGTTTAGAAGCAGGGCGTCGAGCGGTTCCCGGGCCAAACAGTCAGACACAAGATGCGCGGCTTCTTTTGTTTTTCCAAGGTGACGCAGAGCCGCCGAATAAAGACCCGCAACCTTAGGGTTATTGGCGCTTTTTGACCAGGCCTTCCCCAGCGTTTCAGCGGCTTCTTCAAAACGACCTGAAGCGAGCGAAAGTTTCCCGAGCTCCAGAAGCGCCGGCGCGCTTATATAACTGTCGTCAAGCCGGAGCTCCCTGAAGGATTCTCTTGCCTCTTCCTTCCTGCCGAGACGGCAGAGTGCCAGCCCGTGAAAGTAGTACGCCTCTCTGTTTGCGGCGTCCACTTCCTTTATGCCCGCAAGCAGCTCGCCGGCGCGCCGGTAAAGCCCCTTCTCAAGGGAAATAACTGCAAGCCGGAGCATTGCGGGGACATATTTTGGTTTTTTTTCCAGCACATCCGCGTATTTTTTTGAAGCTTCCGTGAAGAACCTTCTCTTTTCAAGCGTAAGGCCTTCATCGTAAAGGGTTTCGACAAGACCGCGTCTTTTTTTCACCGGCAGGGTCGGAAGCGATTCATAGCTCCCAAGTTTTGAGGCGAGGCTTTCGTACTTGAGTATTTCCAGACCGCCTTTCGAGACGGAGAGCGTAATTTTTTTGCCGCCGAGATTTGACGGGAAAGGCAAAGACTCCTTAAAAACAGCAAGCGGGGTGAGGGTTATTTTCGTTGAGTATAGCGCCCTGCCCTGCGCGGACACTATTATGACTGCTCCCCTGATAATCCGGTTAGCTGAAATCGTCAGGTCCAGAGAAGAGGCACTGTGCCTTTGCACCATGTTCACCGCGGCTTCTTTGTTGGCGTAAACATACCCGCCGGTTCTTCTCACCGGCATAAAATACTGTTTAAACTCAGAAGTCCCGCAAGGGTTCAGGAATTCCCAGTGGAGCTGCGTATCAAAAGGGCCGGACTGAAATTCGGCGTAAGGAGGATTGTCATCCGTTAAAAATTTTCTCCAGCGCAGGCCGTTTACGGAACCCCAGGAGAAGAACTTCTTGCCGGAAACCTCGTACCGGTCGGCCCAGTGGACCATTCCGAAATCGTAATCTTCATTGTAATAACCGAAGAAGTTTTCCGGGGAATTATGCGCAAATCCTTCAGAGGTGCTCTTCGTGTTCCTGTAATAACTTAAATCAACTCCGTTGTGCACGGGAAAATTAATTTTATTGCCTTCCCCGCCCTTCAACTTGCTTGCAGGGAAAATCAGGCGCAGGCCTTCGGTGGCGTCCACCGCGGCGTTGGCCCAGTAGTAATATCTTTCCGGCAGAACTCCGCGATTGTTTAATTTTACCGAGAGTTCCAGCGCCGAATACCCGGGATAAAGCTTCACATGTACGGTCCAGCGCATTCTCGTTACAAGGTCTATATTGCCTACCACAACTCCTGCCGAGCCGTCAGCGCTTTTTATTACCGTGCTGTCTATTGTTTCGTAGGAGGTTATGGAGTGCCCCATGGGGAAGTTAAGTTCCAGACCGCAGGCAATCCAGGTTCCCTTGGTCTGTATGAGGGCAGGCTTTATAACGCCGTTTTTGTAAAAGATATCCCTTCCGGTAACCTTATCGCTGCAGGAATACACCCTGCCGCCAAGTTCAGGCAATACTATAACTTTAAGAAATTCGTTCTCGATGAAGACAGCGCGGTAAGTCCTGTCTTTCTTTGTTCCTTTCAGGTGGAGGCGCCTGGTGTAGGGATACATCCGGAGATTGCCTTCTACGGCAAGATCAGGGTTTTCGTTCTCTTCTCCGGTCTCATAGGTAGGAATTACAAGAGGACCTTCCCAGACTTTAACAGCCTTCATAAGAACTCCTTGAGGAAATTAGAAATCTGAAATTAGAAAAAAACAAACGCAGAGGGGAATAATGATGATGGCTGTTTGCTTTATCCTCTGCCGTTCGTTATCCAGTACTTTTCTAATTTCAATATTCGAATTTCTAATTTGGATTTAATTCCTCGGTTCGTTCGGGTACCAGAACCAGAGCAATAATTTAAACCTTCTGCGCAGGGTCGCAAGCGCTATTTCCGTTTCATCTATTCTGTTCGCGATAGCCACCTTTTCGGCTTCCAGGTCATTCCTTTCCTTGGCTAACTCGCCAATCTTGGCGTTAAGCCCCCATTCCTTTGCCGCAAACATGCCTTCCTTCGCCGAAAGCTCGCCCAAGTGCGCCGCCTGCAGTTCTTCCCGCGCGGCAACCTCTTCCTGAAGCTTTACCTTAGCGGTTCTGCTCTCTTCTTCCCTTATATGCAGGTAATTTTCGGTCTCAGCCAGGCGCCTGTTTTGGTGTTCTATGACCGCCTGCAATTCTTTCACAGAGTTTGAAGACTCCTCGCGGAGCCTTGCTATTTCGGCCTCAAAGAGCGCTATACGCGCGCGGTCCTTCTCGCTGGAATCCTTCTGCTGCTGCCACTGGACCTCTCGGAGCGCGTACTCAGTCTGCATTGACTTCATTTTCTGTTCTTTCTCGTTCAGTTCAGCTTCCGTCTTTCCGGTAACATTCTTCAGTTGAAGCTGCAGCCGGTTGATAGCCAATTTAAGTTCTTCTTCTTTGAACTCAAAATCGGCCCTTGCTTTTTGCTCCATCTCGGAAAGCATAGAACGTATACCCTGCAGTTCCTTCTCTTTTATCTCTATGTGTCCCGAGAGCTCCTTTATCTGCGTGCTTAACTTTGTCTTGACTCCGAGCAGTTCCAGATCCTTCTCTTTTGAAGATCTTTCGGCTTCGGCAACCCTCGAGAGAGCTTCCTCGCGGGTCTTCAGCGCTTCGGCTGACCTTGCCGCCGCCTCCTCAAGTTTAAACTTGTATTCCTGCTTGAGCGTCTCAAGCTCCGCCTCTTTAAGCTTAGATTGCGCCGGAAAACCGAAACCGGAGGCAAGCTCCGCTTTAAGCTGCTCGTTTAAGCCAAGAACATCGACCAGTTTTTTCTGTTCGGTTAATATCCGTTCGGCGAAATCCCTGGCCTGTGAATCGGAAGCCTCGAGTTTTGCCGAGAGATCCTTGATGGCCTCAGCTTTTTCCTTATTCACAACGATGAGCTGTTCATCCTTGCCCTTTATCTCGTTCCTCAAGAAAAGAAGTTCTGAGGTGAGCTGTTCTACCCGATAAAGCTGACGCCCGGCTTCAAATCTTAACTTCTCCGCCTCGCTCCCGGCGGCTCCGGGCTCCGTTGAAGCAGAAGCTTTCAAACCTGAGAGGCGTGATTCGACATTACCCGCGAGCAAAAGGTATTCCTTCTCCCTGCGCTCGTATTCTTCCTTGAGCTGTTTTACCCTTGTATCGAACTCGGCGCGCAGGCCGTTCATCTCGGATTCTTTTTTTAGCACGAGAGCGTTAAGATCTGTAAGGAGCCGCTCTTTCTCTCTGAGCCGGAGCGTTTCTGCGTAGAGCTTGTCTTCAAACCCGCGCTCGGCGGTTCGTAGAGCTGCTTTCGCGGTTTCTGCATCATGCTCTGCCTGCTCGGCTGCAGCCGCAAGCCGCGCTCTCTCGGAAGCCGACCTCGCAAGATCTTTCTTCAAAGCTGTTTTTTCCGCTTCGTAACCTGAGATGCCCTCCCGAAGTTCTTCAAGCTCCCGGGCGGAGGGCGACTCGCTTTCTCCTGACAAACGCTCATACTCTGCGTATAGTTCCGCGTATTGTTCTTCCGAAACAAGCCTGGCTTCTTCCGCCTCTTTCCTCGCGCGTTCCAGCGTGTTATGCCTTTCGGTAAGTTCGGCCAGTCTGGCTTCAGCCGCTTCTTTCTTTATCGCAGCGGAGGACAGATCTCTTTCCAGCCTGCCATACTCCGCCGAATACTGTTTCAACTGCAACTCAGTAGAGTCCTTCTGCCTTAGCGCGGAGCGCAACTCATCTTCCGACTGTTTCTTTCCCGCGGAGGAGACTAACGCCTCGGCTTTTGACGCCGCAAGATCCCGGCCGGCGCGTTCAAGCTCTTCTTTAACCTTCTTAGTTTCAAGTTCAGACCTGAACTTCTCCTGCTCCAGACGCCCTACATTGTCATAGAACGCGATCAGTTTCTTCTGCCTTTCGTCGCTGAGTTCCCTGGCGGCCCTTAGTTGTTCATCCCTTTCCGCGGGCAGCGGGCTTCGTTTCTTTAACTCGGCTTCAAGAGCAAGCACGCGCTCATTGGAATGGCTCAGTTTAAGGTCGCGGTCAAGTTCAAGCTTTCTCACTTCGGCCCGAAGGGACACGAGCTCAAGTTCGCTCGAAGCGGATTCTCTGACAAGTTTTTTGAGGCGATCTTCCCTTTCGGAAAGTCTCGCCGAGTATTCGTCTTCTATTATTCGCTTTTCCGTTTTTATGGAGCGCAGTTCCGCTTCGAACTTTCCTGCCGCTTCCCTTGCCGTCTTTACTTCAGCTTCCGCTATCGCAAGCCGTTCCACTGCCTGTTCGTGGCGGCTGACAGCGGCCGCGGCCCTTCCTTCTTCGCGTTTTAAGGCGAATTCCGCCGCCGTCAAGCGGCCAAAGAGGTCCTGTCTTTCGGCTTCGAGCTTGGTTCGCCATTCCCGGTCGATACCGTCAAGTTTTATCTGCAGAGTAGTTATCTCGCCGTTTTTGGTTCCGAGCTCGCGAGTAATCTCAGTTTCCCTGCGGTTGAGGTTGTCCAACAGACGGTTCTTTTCGGAAGTGAGGTTAGCCCTTACTTCTTCAAGCTCTCTGGCTTTCTGCAGAACTTCCGATTTCGCGCCAAGAGCCTCTGAGGACTTGAGCTCAAGTTTCTCCTTCCAGACGCTTTCCTGCCCGGAAAACCTGGCCTTAAGTTCCGCCACAGACTTTTCCGAAGCCTCTATTTCCCTGCGGAGGCGTTCCTCTTTGAGCGCTCCTTCCTTCAGCGCCGCCGTTTTTTCAGTTTCCTGCCGGCTCAGCCGGTCCCCGAGAGATTTTATCTCAGTCCTAAAAGCCGCTGTCAGTGTCAGCACCTGGTCTTCCTTTTTCTTTATCAGGGTTTCAAGTTCAGTCCTGAGCCTTTCTATCTCGGTATCTTTCTTTTCCAGTTCTTTCATCAGCCCGGCCATTCTTGCTTTGTGTTCCGCTTCGGCCTTGGCTGCGCTCTCCTTCTCGCGGGCGAGGAAGGCGTTGAAATCCTTTTCCTTTTTGTCAAATTGCGCCTTAACGGCCGAAAGCCAGCTTTCGCGCTCCGACCAGACTGTCCTCTCGCGTTCCTTAAGCTCCTGCTCGGCGCGCGCGGAAGCGAGCCGTTTCTCGAGCTCCTGCGCTTCTATCGCCTTAAGGTATTCCTGCTCTTTTTCCTTAAAGTCCTTGCGCATCTCCTCGGCTTCATTCTCTTTGAGAGAGATCATGCCGAGCAAACGCTCCTTCTCCCCTGAAACCTTCCGGGTTCTTTCCTCTACCAATTTTTCGGACTGTTCCCTGATGCCGGCAAGCTCCGCTTCTTTCTTTTCGGCAAGCGCGCGGATTTTCGACTCCTGCAGGGCAAGTTCAACCTTAAGGATGCCCGCCTCGTCTTCTTTTGATTTCAGCTTTCCGAGCCAGGTTCTTTCTCGCTCGGCAAGCAATTTTTCTTCCGCGGCCTTTAGTTCTTTCAGAGCCTTATCCTGCATGTGCTTTATTTCGCGCTCGCGTTTCGCCCATATTTCCTGGGCCTCAAGAGTTTCGGCGGCGGCTCCGCTCTTGCCGCGTTTAAACTCCCGGAGCAGCCTTGCTTTTTCTCCCGCGTATTCCTTGCGCAAAGCGACAATTTTCTTTTCGAGAGAACCCTGTTTTTTTACCAGCGCTGCCTTGATAGCCCTGACTTCCCCGTCTTTCTTGCGGAAGAGGCGGCTGAGTGCTTCCTTTTCCAATGCGAGTTTCTTAATAGACTCAGAAGCCGTAACACGCGCGCTTTTTTTCAATTCACGGAGGCCGGTCTTTCCGGCGTTGGTATTTTTCTTTAGGGAAGCAGCTGTATTAGCGGAAGAAACGGAAGAAGCGCCCTTAAACAAAGGAGATATTATCGGAATAGGAGCATTCCCGGAAACAAGTCCCGCGACCGTTCTATTGCTTTTTGTGGGCTGTGTAGAGTTCTTATCGTCTGCCACTTTTTCTCCGTTTTACCAATTGACCAATAGAGTATGCCAAACCGGTCATACTTCTCATGGTAAAATTATATAAGAGGAAAGGGTATTTGTCAATGACTAACGGGCCAACCAAGCGAGCACTTTTATTCCTGATAAATAAGGAGAAAGAGCACATACGCCTACTCTTTTTTCAATTAGTTTACCCAATATCAAGCACATTAGGGGTTTTTTACCTGGCGAAGCCGGTTGCCTGTTTGGCAAGGAAACAGAGTCGGTGAATGATAGCCGGTATGGAGTAAAGCGTCTATTTTTTGTTCTTTGGCTGCATCCCGGTTTGTTTACGTTAAGAACGTTACAAACGTTATGAACGTTATAAACCTTTTTCGCTTTTAACATCATACACATACAACACCTTATCATGCCTTACATATAATCTTCCGTCAAGGACCACAGGGTGCGCCCAGCAGGGAGTGTTCGAATCCGGAGGAAGTTTAAATTTGCTGATTATTTTGCAATCTCCGTTTATCAGATACAACATCCCGTCATTCCTCAGGTAGTAAAGCATGCCGTCGGCATAGGTAATAGATCCGATGCGGCGGGCCGTTTCAAACTGGGTGGTTAAATACGCCGCCGTTGCCGGTTCCTCCCCGGTCTTGGCGTCAAGGCAGGTAAAACCCCTTAGACTGCTGTAATTGTCGCCGCCGTAATATTTCCCGTTCACAAGCACAACTGCCCCGAGCACGCTGTCGAGCAGCCCGCTCGACCAGGCCTCTTTCACCGCGATACCGCCGCCGTCGGCGGAAAGCTCAAGGCATTTTGTCCCGCATTTATAGGAACTGGAGACATAGACGCGGTTGTCCGCCATTACCGGCGTGGCAACATTCATCCCGAGAGATTCCTGTTTTGCCGACCAGAGCATTTTCCCGCTTTCAATATCAAACGAGACGACATATCTCGCGCTCATCGTGACGAGCTGCCTTATTCCGTTAAATTCTATTATCGAGGGCGAGCAATAAGCGAGAGCGTCCGTAAATCCGCTTGTGCTCCAGATTTTCTTCCCGGTATCCTTATCATAAGCGTAAATAAATTCTTTTTTTGCGACGGAGACAAAAAGCCTGTTTCCGTCTATGAGAAATGATTCAGAGAATCTCCAGCCCGGGGTTCTTGCCCCAACCTTGGAATCGGCAAGGTCCTTCTCCCAGAGTTTCGCGCCGTCTTTTGCGTTGAAGCATCCGAGCACGCCCAGAGGGCTAAGCGCATATGCCTTTCCGTCTTTTATAGTGGGAGTGCCGCGGGTGCCGGGAATAAGTTTAGGTTCTGTGAGCGGGTCGCCGAGTTCAGACTGCCAGAGGAGCTTGCCTGAAGAGTCCAGCGCGTAAACCATCGTGTTCTTGTCGGTGCAGCCGGCGGTATAGATAACGCCGTCAACAACTGAGACAGTGGAGAAGCCGCTCCCAATACCCTCATATTTCCAGAGCAGCTCCGGACCCTTCTGCGGCCAGCTTTTCAGCAATCCTTTATCCGGCGAGATATTATCGCCCTTTGGGCCGTGAAAGTTAGGCCAGTTTTCCGCGGACACCTGCAAGGAAAACATCAGCGCGCAAAGTCCGAGAACAATCTTTTCCGCAGAACGTATAATAATAGTTTCTCCCTGGAATAGCGCCCTGGCGCTCAATAGGAGGCGTATTCTTTGCCGGCCAGATCTTTCCCTTTTACATTGAGTCCGATTACCCCGGTTTTAGAGTCATAGAACCAGCCGCCGGTGCCGTCAAAACCCGGGGAGACTTTATTGCTTCCGGTTATCAATTCAACCGGCAGCGGAGACATGTATTCCTTAAAATCAGAATCCAGATTCTTTGGGTACTCTCCTTCGCTTTTGGAATAGTAGAATGAAAGCGAAGATTGGATGCGCAAAAGCGCCGCGCTTGTTCTCATCTCTTTGAGCTTTATTAATTCTTTTCCCATAGCCGAGTTCGGATCGGCCTTCATTTTAGAGACCGGAGTGTTCTCTTCGTCTTTTAAAAGACCGGAGGTTTTTTCGGCGAGCGCCTTTGAAGCCGTCATAATTTCTTTCGTGATCAGCGGCTGAACTCTTTTGAATTTCTTCCAGGCAGGGCCGTCGAAAAGAGCGATCAAATCCCTGACATCGGCATCACTGAGATATTTGTCATAGGCGAAGATCATCAGTTCGTGCGTCTTATCCATTTGCTCTTTCCGTAGGTCTTTAAGCAGGGGGTTGGAGCCCTTGGTATCCGGGGCATAGCCCATCATTCCCTGGAGCTCCATCAGTTTCACGATGTTTGCTCTTTTTTCCTTATCAACCGGCTTTTGGTCTTCCGCATTGAGGATACAGCAAAGGAACACCGCAGAAAAACAAAACAAGAAAAGTTTCCGCATAGCACCTCCACTCGCAGAGCATGAGCCTAACTACCTTGGGCTCGTCCCCTTGGGAGCATCTTCCGGCGGCTCGTAGTATTTCGTCCATTCTTCGCCTTTCAACGGATTGGGTATTCTTTTTTCGGATACCTTGATAAATTTGCCGTCCTCATACTTCACGGTATCCAGCCGCATCTCCGCCGGGCCGCTCTCCCCGTCTTTTTCGGCAGAGATACCTGCGCCAACCTCGAATATGTTTCCTTTAACCCTTCTGGCGATTCCTTCACGCCCGCCTTCAAGCCTGCCCGCGAGTTTCAGCGTATCACCGGCTGCCTTATATATGAAGAGGAACTGCGTAAAGCCATTATGGCCGGCTGCGTTACACCTTATCAATATCTCGTTCTCACCGTCGCCGTCAAGATCATAAAAATCAACCGGCCACAGATGCATAAGGGCCATACCTTTAAGGTCGAGCAGCAACCTTTCACATTTTCCAGAAGGCTTACCGTCTTTCAATTTCGTGTAGGCGATAAAGGGCGGCTCCTCGGTTGAACATTCCGGAAGATCCGCAAAGAACTTTTTACCCTCGCCTCCGTACACCCCCCACCGCTCCAGCATCGGCGTGGCCACAATATTAAGCGCGCTCTTACCGTCGCTTATTAGGGTAATACACATGCGCTTCCCTGCTTCGTCCACTCCGGCCGGAGGGCAGCCCCAGAGGGTCGCCGGCGTTTCAAGGAGGTATTCTGTGAAACTCTTCGAGAAAGCGTAAGGGGCCTGAACGCTCATGGCAAGCCCCGCCTTTTTTAACAGTTTATTCGTTTCTTTCCAGTTTTCGCCCAGATCGGAACTGTTGGAGATGAGCCCCATAATCCGCGACAGGTAAAAATCAATATTTCTCTCATCCTTCTTCTCAACAGCCTTCTCCGCTTTTAAGAGCGTGTTTTTGAGCTCTTCAAGCACGGCCGGATCTGACTTTTTCGCAAAAGAAATAACCGGAATAAGCAAGAGAAGCAGGATAAACAAGCGGCATTTTGTTCTTACTCGCAAGCATAGGGAAAAATTAAAAAGCATTTTTTATGGAGACCGATGAGAGTATTTTTTTCATTTCACAGACCCGCCTTTTCATATCCAAGTACCTTATGACATCCGAGTTTATCACAGCCCTTGGAAGGTGTAAACGCTATTTTTCCAGCGACGGCTCCCGCGCTTTCGCGTTCAGCGTCAATTTCCCTTCAAAATAATAACTCTCGTTTATACCCGCGTACCCCTTAGCTCCGGCCCTGCCGCTATAGTTCAAGTTGTGCGTGTAGCAGCCCTTAAAACGGGCCGAATAATCCGCTAAATCCCAGGCACATTCATAATTTCTGTAATTATTGCTCATTCCGCCGAGTTCTCCGGAAATATTTTCTGAGGTTTCTTTGAGATAGGGCGCAGGCGGCTCGCCGAAAAGACTTTTTATTAATATTAGGATGGGCAGGTCAGAGTCCCTGTCTTTGCGTTCTATTCTCAACTCGAGCACCGCAATGGAACCGTCCGGAGCGCCTTTCAAAGAAAATTCAGCGGGAGCGCCAAGAAAGAACGCTTCTCCCTTACCGAAGCGCAGGCCGCCCGAGAAACCCGTTATGAATCGAGCATTTACCGCCTTCTCGAATATTTCCGGCATACCGGTCCCGGGCTTAAATGCTGCAAGGATTTTTTGCGCGTCCGTCCGGTCCAAGGCGCCTGTCAGCGGGCTGCGGGCGGACAACTTCTGCGCGAAAATAACAACACCCGTCCTACGCAAGTCCCCGCCGAAATAATCCCTGACGACCCTGCCGGCAAAGGTTCTCCGTCTGCAATACGGAGCAAGTTTTCTGAAATCATCGCGTGAAGCCGCGTCTATAAGCAGGGACGGCTCGGATTCTTCGGGGAGACAATCGGGGTTTGTGGAAAAAGCCGCTTGGATTCCGGCTCCGGGCCTGTCAAGCAGGTATTCGGCGAGGGAAAATCCGGCGAAGAGCAGCACTATCATAGCGGTAACCGAATAAATGAGTTTTTTCATAGGGGTGGCTTGAGAGCTCTCCTATTTTGCAGGGACGGCAGGGATATCTTTTTTCTGCGCGCCCCTCATTATCGCTTCAATATATGTCTTTATCTCGGCAATGCCAAGAAGATGCGCAAGAGAGGCAAACACCCCTATACCGGCGAGAATACAAACAAGGACCTGGACCAACCGCAGCCACAGTTTCTGCGGTTCTCCGAAGAGGGAAGAAATGCCCCAGCAGGCCAGTCCCATTAGCAGCGCGGCAAAACCTATTTTTAGAAAAGAAAGGAATATATCCTTTTCTTCCAGAGGCCCCAGCTTCCTCCGCAGCATAATAAAAAGCAGGACAAAATTATATACCGAGGCGACAGTATTGGCCGCGGCCAGACCGATAAAACCGTACGGTCCCATAAGGATCATGGAAAGCAATATGTTTATTATTATTGCGGAGACGCTGATGATAACCGGCGTCCTTGAATCTTTCAGCGCAAAAAAAGTAGGAGTAAGGAGCTTTATCAGCGAAGCAAAGAGAAGCCCCGCCGTATACCAGGAAGCCGCCCGGGAAGCCATAAGGGTATCATGCGCCCCGAACATGCCGTGACGGAAGAGCAGCGCATTTATCGGATAGGAAAGAACTATGAGTCCGGCGGTAGCGGGCAGGGCTATCAGCATATTCATTTTTATCCCGGCAGAAACAGCGTGTTTTAATTCAGCCGGCTCGTTTTTCGCCGCGTGCGCCGCGATGAGAGGGAAAATAGCCGTGGCGATGGAGACCCCAAATATTCCCATAGGCAACTGCATCAGCCGGTAGCCGTAATACAGGTAAGTCACGGCCGCAGCTCCGAGCATGGAAGCCATAATTGTATTTGCGAGCACCTGCACCTGCCCGACGGAATTGGAAAACACGGCAGGCGCCATGAGTTTCGCCATTTGTATTATTCCGGGTTCCTTCCATTTCAGTGAAGCTTTAAAACGAAAACCCTGTTTAAGGGCTTCCGGGATCTGCACCGAAAGTTGGACCAGCCCGGAAATAACCGCCCCCAGCGCCCAGACGACTATCCATTTATCGTAACTGCCGTCCTGCTTGCCGAACGCCATTATCAACCCGCCGGTTCCTATCATCACGAGGTTCCCGACGGCAGGCGCAAGCGCGGACATTGTAAATTTCTTCATGGAGTTCAGCATACCCATGAAAACAGCGGCAAGACCCATAAAAGCAATGAACGGAAAGAGTATCTTTGTGAGCTTAACGGTAAGAACCTGGGCGGAAGGCGCGAAACCGGGAGCCATAAATGAAACAATCGGACCTGCAAAAGCAAATCCGAACAAAATCACTGCTGAGAAGATTACCGTGAGGAGCGTTAGGACTATGGAAGCGAGGCGAAACGCCTCCGCTTTCCCCTTTTTCTCGAAGTATTCCACAAAAGAAGGAATAAAGGCAGAACTAAGCGCTCCTTCCGCCAGCAAGTCCCTTAGCATATTCGGTATTCTGTAGGCGACAAAGAAGGCGTCCGAGACCATTCCTGCCCCGAAAAGCGCCGCGTTTATAGCATCTCTTACGTAGCCGAGCACACGGCTCAGCGCCGTAAGCGTGCTCAATACCCCAACCGAACGGGTTATGTGCCTTGTCTTTTGGTCCATTTTCCCCTTTATCAGCCTTCTTAAACCCGCCCAACCCTCGAATAATGCTGTTTTGTTGACTTTGACACGCTCTTTTGCTATACTACACCTGCTGTTTTTTAAAATCTCAGGAGGTGTATTTTGCCGGTAACGAAATCAGCAACAAAAGAAGCAAGAAAAACAAAGAAAAAACACTTGAGGATGGTCTCATTCAAGACCCGTTTGAAGACCCTCAATAAAAAGATACTTTCCTCAAAGAAAGCGGATGAGGCCAAGAAACTTCTTGATTCCTTCCTCCCGGAGATTCAGAGATACGCCCTGAAGAATGTAATCCACAAAAACAAAGCAAGCAGGATGATCTCAAAGCTCCAGAAGTACGTCAACTCTCTTTCTAAAAAATAGTAAGATTATAGATAATACGTTCAATGGAAGGCTGCGGAAGCAGCCTTCCTGTTTTATAGGAAGTATCGGCCTTCGCGAGAGTCGTGAAGGCCCTTTTTATGTCGTTTTCGGTAAGGTGCTTGGCGCTTTCACAGGTCCTGTTCCACATCCAGGCATTCAGCCCAAGTTGTTTAAACGCCGCGTCTCTGCTCATTCCGGATTTTTCCAAACGCCTGATATTCCAGAGATTAATATAGTTAAAGTTGAGCGCGCCCATTACCGCGAGACAAGCGGTTTCCGGCCGGTTGTGGTCGAAAATATTGTAGAAGATTTTCATGGCTTCGGAGAAGTTTTTTGCTATGATGGCTGTTGAAAGGTCCCAGAACTCATTTATGTCCGTATCGCTTACCAGATATTTCACGTCCTGCAATTCCAGTTTCTCCTTCTTGCCGGCAAATATTATGAGTTTTTCTGCTTCGGACTCCAGTTCCCTGACATCACCGTTTGCCCGGTCCATCACGACCGAAGCTGCCTCGGCAGAGATTGACTTGCCGGCGGCTTTCAGGCGGGCCGAGAGGCGCTCTCTTAGGCTGCTCTCGTCAGAAGGATTAAAACACAGGATTATCTCGCAGAACCGGCTGAACTCGGAGTACTGCTTCTTGCTCAGGTCCTTCCCGCCGGAGACCGTATCCTTGGTGATAAGCAGGAGACAGGCGTCAAACTTTGACGGAGTTTTATAAACTTCCTGCAGATACTCGGTGAGCCTGTTGCTGTTCTCGATATAGAGTTCCTCATAGTTCTTAAGCACGAGGACTCTTTTTTCCGCGAGGAACGGAGCCGTCTTCAGTTTCTCGTCAAGATTGAGAAAATAATCCGCCGTGAGGTCAGAACAATTGATGGCTTCAAAGTTAAGGTCTCTCGCGCTCCTGTCGGGGAGAATTCCATCTATGATTTCCGCGGCTTTTGCCTCTTTCGTGAAGCTGTCGTCGCCGGCTATGAAATACGCGGGCTTAGTAGTTTTCCCAGCCATAAATAACCCTGTTTAGGCAGGCTACTGCCATGTTATTGAAAATCCTCTGTCTCGCTTCGTTCTCTGTTTCTATGCGTGTCGTCGCAATGTTCGCGTTGCTGCCGGAAACATTGTAAGTTGTCGTGCCGCCGGTTATTCCCCCAAGCTCCTTCTGTTCCCAGCTCACTTTCCCGGTAGACAGTTCTGTTAATTTCAAGTCCAGCACAAGCTTGAGCTTGTACTGAATTATAACGTTGTTGACGTCATAGAGCATCGGCTGAAGCGTGTACTGCCTTATGCTCCCCTCGAGCATTATGTCCGCCTTTTCCCGGGAGACGACTTCAAGCCTGCCGTCAACCATGAATTGCTTTATGACGGCGTTGGTAAACCCCGTTTGCAGGTCATACTGCGTTGTTCTGTTGGCGAAGGTAGGTATGAATATCTTTTTTACCTGCTCCGGCAACACCGGTTTCATGGAAGCGCAACCACAAAGTAGCGCGGCTACTGCCGCCCAAATAGCTATCTTTTTCATTAGGCCCTCCGTATGATTTTCTCAAGCTCAGACAACAATATTGACGAGCTTGTTTTTGACGACAATA
The DNA here is from genome assembly GCA_903861835.1 of Candidatus Firestoneibacteriota bacterium. GTDB lineage: Bacteria > Oederibacteriota > D2-FULL-39-29 > D2-FULL-39-29 > CAIOVX01 > CAIOVX01. The sequence continues at coordinate 38,625 of CAIOVX010000060.1, forward strand.
ATATTCTTTGGCATTTTCCCGCCAAGCGCTTCCGTAACCTTCCCGTCCTTCAAGGCAAGTTCTTTTACCTGCCCGTCGGACAATCCGGCCGGAACCGTTATCTTGCTCTTAACCTTGCCGTTCACCTGCAGAACTATTACAGCGCTTTCGTCGGCAATGAAAGCCGCGTCGTGGACCGGGAAACTCTGAAGGAAAATACTTTCTTTTCCGCCGGCTTTCTCCCAGTACTCCTCTGCGTTATGCGGCATAAAAGGAGCCAGGCAAAGCAGTATGTCCTTCATAACCAGGCCCATAACCCTGTCAAAATCCTGCTTCGCTTTACCAGCCTCAGGTTCTTTTAGCGAGTACAGATAATTTACGAACTCCATCAAGGCCGCAATAGCGGTATTAAAGTGAAAGCTATTCTCAATATCGTCCCTGACTTTTTTAACGGTCTTGTTCAACGCCACATAAAGGTTTTTCGGTTCTTTTTCGAGTTTCGCGCCGTCGATTGCAGCCGGGGCGCTCTTTAAGAGCTCCATCCTCGGATCAATGAATCTCTGGACGCGCCCCAAAAACCTATGGATGCCCTCTATCCCCTGGTCGCTCCATTCAAGTTCTTTCTCCGGCGGCGCGGCAAAGAGAATCAGGCCCCGCACCGTATCGGCCCCGTATTTTTCTATAAGCGGGTCAGCCAGCACAACATTACCTTTTGACTTGGACATTACGGCGCCGTCTTTGAGCACCATGCCCTGCGTAAAAAGATTTGTAAAGGGTTCGTTAAAAGCGATATACCCGAGGTCAAAGAGCACTTTTGTAAAGAACCTGGAGTAGAGCAGGTGCAGTATGGCGTGTTCAATACCGCCAACGTACTGGTCAACAGGGAGCCAGTAATTAGCCTTCTCTTTTGAGAAGGCCTCATTAGCATTCTTCGCGTCGGCATAACGCAGGAAGTACCACGAGGAACAGATGAAAGTGTTCATGGTATCGGTTTCCCTGCGCGCCTCACCGCCGCATTTAGGGCAGGTGGTTTCGACAAACTCTTTTATCGCGGCCAGCGGAGACGCGGCGCCGGTCGGTTTAAAATTAACGGTGTGCGGAAGTTTTACCGGCAGGTCTTTTTCCGGAACGGGAACTATCCCGCACTTGTCGCAGTAAATAACCGGAATCGGGGCTCCCCAGTAACGCTGGCGGGAAATGAGCCAGTCACGGAGCTTAAACTTCACGGTCTTTGTCCCCCAGCCTTTTTCCGCAATCCAGTCAGCAATAGCAGGAAGGCCTTTCGCGCTCGGCAGGCCGTCAAATTGGCCGGAATTCACCTGCGCTCCCTGCGCCACAAAGGCCTCTTCCATTTCCTTAGCGTCGAGTCCGCTCTCTTTTGGTTCAATAACTACTTTGACCGGCAGCCCGTATTCCTTCGCAAACAGGAAGTCCCTCTGGTCGTGCGCGGGAACTGCCATCACAGCGCCGGTTCCGTACTCCAGCAGGACATAATTAGCGACAAAGATGGGGACCGCTTCGCCGTTAACCGGATTGACCGCGTGCTTCCCGATGAAGAAACCTTCTTTCTTTGAAGTCTCGGAGGTCCTGTCCATTTCGGTCGCCATTTTCAATTTTCCGGCGAACTCGTTAACTTTCGCTTCGAATTCCGTTCCTTTGACAAGTTTTTTTACGAGCGGGTGTTCCGGAGCAATAACCAGGTAGGTAACCCCGAAAATGGTGTCTATCCTGGTGGTATAAACCGGAAGTTCATCGCCGGTTTCTTTGACCTTAAACTTTATCTCAACGCCGAAGGACTTGCCTATCCAGTTCTCCTGCATAACTTTGACTTTCTCAGGCCAGCCGGAAAGCCCCTTCAAGTCTTCCAGCAGCCGGTCGGCGTAATCTGTTATTTTGAAAAACCACTGCTCAAGTTCCTTCTTCGTCACCGGCGTCTTGCATCTCCAGCAGGCTCCGTCGATAACTTCTTCATTGGCCGTTACCGTCATGCATTTCGGGCACCAGTTGGCCTCTTTCTTTTTCTTATAAGCCAGCCCTTTCTCAAGAAACTTAAGGAAGAGCCACTGAGTCCACCGGTAGTAGTCGGGCTCGCAGGTCGTTACCTCTCTGGACCAGTCATAGCAGATGCCTATGTTCTTAAGCTGCTGCGTCATCACGGCTATGTTATTCTTGGTCCATTCAGCAGGGTGAACATTGAATTTTATGGCCGCGTTCTCGGCCGGAAGCCCGAAAGCGTCCCAACCCATAGGGTGCATAACATTAAAACCCTGCATCTTCTTGTAGCGGGCAATAACATCGCCTATGACGTAGTTCTTGCAGTGCCCCATATGGAGCTTGCTGCCCGAAGGATACGGAAACATCATAAGCACATAGTATTTTTTTGTGTTTGAAAGGTCTTCTGCTTTAAAAAGCCCGGTCTCTTCCCAGTATTTTTGCCACTTCTGTTCCAACGTCATGCTGACCCCTTTTATTTCGTTTATGCCGAAGAACCCCCGCCATTCATGGCGGACGGGATGTCCGCCAAAGGCGGATCCGCCTACGGCGGAAATTCGGCACTAATAATTTCATCCTTATAACAGAGACACCCCGCACTTCAGGCCGGGGAGGCTACTTATTGCTTCTGCTGACAGCCGACGCGGAATTATTTCTTTGCGGCAGAATCTTTTTTAGGTTTCGTAGCCGGCTTGCTTTCAGTTTTCTTTTCAGATTTGCCTTCGGCGGGCTTTGCGTCCTTTTCCGCGGCCGGCTTGCTTTCCGGCTTCTGGGTTGAAGAACTCTCTGAGGATTTATTCTTGTAGTCGTTCACATAAAAACCGGAACCCTTAAAAACAAAGCCGGCGGCACTCATCTTCTTGGACGCGGTACCCCTGCATTTAGGGCATTTCATAGTCTTCACATTGCTGTTTTGCAGTTCTTCAAACTCGTTGCCGCATTTTTTGCAGCGGTACTCATAAATTGGCATATTGTTTGTGTCCTTGTCTCAGGATAGAAGTGATATTATTTCCTGTTCACCGGCCGAAGCGCGGAGAACTTTCTTGTCCTTGAAGAACGGGTCGCCGGCTGAAGTTCCCAGCCCGCAGAAGATCAGGCGTTTCTCAAAATTCTTGTCCGCCTTGACGATATTGGCGTAAAGTTCCCGCGGATCCATATCCGGCAGGGCGCTGCCGAGGAAAACATAATTGTAATTTCCGAGCGCGAGCTTCTGCGTGGCGGACTTGCCGGTTCTTGCGATGTAAAGGGTAAATCCCATACCGTAGAGCATATCACCGAAGGCCTTGATCACGCTGCCCTCGTCATCGACTATAAGAATATTGCTCTCTTTCGGAGCAACCTTGAAAGTCTTTTTTTCCGCTGCCTCAAGAGGCTTGAAAGCCGGGGCCGCGCCGGCGCGATCAAAGTTCTTTACAAGATCGCGATTCTCCCCTCGGGCAAGCGCTTCGAGCGCGATGTTCTTCTTAAGCGCGCTTTCCAGGTCACCGCCAAGACTTTCACTACGCGCTTTCAGCCCGCTGTTCTCTTTTTCCAGAACGGCAAGTTTCTCGCGCAGCGCGTCAACTTCCGCAGACGACTTCTTCGCAATCTCAGAATACTTCACGGTACTCTTATTCTTTTCCGCTTCTGCTTCGGCTTTCTTAAGTGCTTCCCTGAGCCCGAGGGCTTCCGCCGCCGCAACCTCAAGGTCCTTGATCTTAGCTTCGTAGGCTTTCTTTGCATCTTTGTCCGCCAGGCCGCGCTTCACTTCTTCCTCAAGAACGGAAACAGCTTTTTTGAGCGACGCATTTTGGTCGAATAGGGAGCGCGCTTCCGAAGCTTCAGCCTCATGCCCCTTAATCCTGATTTCAAGGGCTTTTAACGCGTTGTCCGCAGCCGCGCCGGCAATGCGCTCACGGGCTGCAGAATCTCGCAGAGAAGAGAGCTCTTTTTTTAAAGAAAGACTTTCTTCGGAAAGCGCCTGCGCCTCTTTCGCTTTCGTGTCAAGTTCCTGCGCCTTCTTCTCCAGCGCCTTTCTTTCTTCTTCGGAACCGGCCGCAACTGAGCGTTCCCGCTTTACGGCTTCCTGCAGTTCAAGGAGCGATTTTTTCAGCGAAATGTTCATTTCAGAAAGCGTTCTGCCTTCTTTTGTTCTAGCCTCAAGCTCCAGCGTTTTCTCTTCCAGCAACTTTTTCGCTTCTTCATAGCCGGTGACCGCTGCGCGGTCCTGCCGCATCACATCCTGCAGTTCAAAAAGCGATTTTCTCAATGAGGTGTTAGTGACGGTAAGAGACCGCGCCTCTTCGGCCCTCGCCTCAAGCGCCTTTATTTTCTCTTCGTAGGCCCGCCTTGAAAGTTCAAAATCAGGAGAGGAAGCAACTCCTTGTTTTAGCCGGTCCTGCAAATCTGTCACGGTTCTTTTGAGGGAAAGATTCGCCTCTTCCAGAAAGCGCGCTTTATCCTGCAACTGCCTTTTTTCGTTCTCAAACCCGGCAACACCGGGGTCTTTTTCGTTAAGTTTCAGCCTAAATTCGTCGGCTGTCCTTGAAAGTTCCCTATTCCTGCTCTCCAAGTCATTGAGCGATTTGCGCAGGAGCTCTTTTTCTCTTTCTGCATTTTTAGAAGTTTCCTCCAGCGAAGAAAGACGGTAAGAGAGGTCTCTCTTTTCTTCCCTTAGCCTGAAAAGTTCGTCCATATTCAGACCGGAGGCCGGACCCTGTGCAACCTTGCGGTTAAGCTCCATTATCTCAAGTTTCAGTTTTGATTTCTCCGACTCAAACCTGTCCAAAAGTTTGAAAGTTATATCCTTCGCCTCATTCTCAAGGGAAGCTATCCTGTTTTGTAGTTCCGCTTTTTCCCGCGCGCCCCCCCGCAGTTCCTCGGACATCCTGAGCTTCGCGTCCTCTATTTCCTTGACCTTCGAGAACATCCCCTGTTTTTCAAGGTTCATCCTTGAGGTCAAAGTTCTCTCAAGCTCGCCGCGCTTTTCTTCAAGGTCGCGCATCTTTTCAGCCAGCAGCCAGCTTTCGTCGAGAGCGGCCTTAAGCCTCGTCTCCGCTTCCGTCCTTGCTTCCCGCTCCTGCTCGAGTTTTGCGGAGTAGGTCTGGCGGTCTTTCTCCGCTTCTTCCCTGTTCAGCATGCCGCCGGAAAAAGATACCGGGCGTTTTCTGTTACTCTCCAGTTCCGCCTGTAGTTTCCTGAGCGTGCTTTGGAGATTGGCGTTTGTGTTCTCAAGCGAGAATATCTTGTCCTTCAGGTCCTTGCGGTCCTTGTCAAAAACAGGGTCCTGCTCATGGCCAAAAGCCGGCGGTTCCGGTTTTTCCTCAGAAGTAAACATTAGCAACATAACCGAGAGCAATGCAATCACGCACGCGGTAAAGATGGCCGGCTGAACCCAGGCCGCCTGCCGGAAATCCCCGGGAACATCAAGCGTGAGATTCCCTGCCGCCTGGCTCTCAAATTCAGCGGAATTTACAAAGAGACAGAAGGACATATTTGCGGTCTCCACTGGGAAGCTGAAGGCCCTGTAGGATACGCCGTCAATATCCACTTTCGAAATTCCGGCTTCTTTTGTAAGATAGTTTGATTTGACCAGCCCTGCAAGTGTTCCGGAGGAAAGGAGCGAGAGGTCAAGCTTTCTTTCGTTCTTCTCCTCGGGAGAACATTTGAGAGTCTTGTAACCTAACGGCGAAGTTGAAAGAAGTTTTCCTTCGAGACTTATAAATACCGGAAAGGAATTTGAATACTTAAATTTCTTGTAGAGTATACTCTCGAATAGGTCGTTCAGGGAAACTTCCGCGCCAATTACGCCTTTATAGGCTCCCCTGGCGTATACCGGCACATAGAAAGTCAGCGCCCAGGACTTTGCTGCCGCGCTCCAATAGGGCGCGCTCCAGGACTCCAGTTTCTTCTGGTTGTACTTCGGGCCCAAGAGGTTGTAAGCGGAATCTTCGTCATTTTTGAAGACGGAGTTCGGCTTAAAGAGGTTTGCCTTTGCCAAATCGTCCAAGTTAGCCCAGGGATATTCTCTGAGGGACTCGCCCGTCATAAAATAAATCTGCTGTATTTCTGAGGAATTTTTTCTCGCCCGCTTCATCACAAAATCAAGATGCTCGCTGAGCGTGAACTCTTTCCTGTTGGCCGCTGTTACCGGAATTCTCGCAGGAACGAAGAGGACCGAATCCCCGTCATTTTTGGGATTCCAGTAGAAACCGAACTGCGGGTTAACTGAATATTTTCTATAATTTGGCTCCGCAAACAACCCGGGATTGCCGTAGATGTTCTCTGCGAAGTCGCGGACGGCGCGAGTCTCGTTCTCTATCTTGCGCAACAATACCGTGACATATCTGGCGTTCTTGGTGGATTCTTCGCCCCCGAGGCGCTCCTCGCTTTTAATTAAGACCCTTGCGATGTCGGCGGCCTTGCTGTCCTTTGCCGGGGTGGAATTCAAGTAAGCAAAATAAAAAAGAATGAACGCAGGCACAAAACCGGCGACCAGCAGGAATAGAAATAGTTTTCCTTTCTTCATAACGCGCCCCGTCAGTTCCTTTTAATTTTACGGCAAAAACCTGCTAAAAACCCTTAAGTATCTTTTTTATTACGTTAGTGGTGGAACGGCCTTTAACATAGGGAAGAGACCTTACTTTGCCCCCGTTAGCCAGAACCACATCGCTGCCGATTATCTTTTCCGGCGCCCAATCGCCGCCCTTTACCAGCACATCGGGAAGCACTGTCTTGATTACTCTATACGGCGTCTCTTCGCCGAACACGACTATGTAATCTATAAAAGGGAACTCGGCAAGCAGTTCCGCCCTTTCGGCTTGTGACACCACCGGCCTGTTCTTTCCCTTGAGTTTTCTCACCGACAAATCGCTATTCAGCCCCAAAACCAATTTATCCCCGAGTTTTCCGGCAGATTTCAGGTATCTGACATGGCCGACATGCAGTATGTCAAAGCAACCGTTTGTGAAAACAATTTTCCTTCCGGCCCGCTTATCCTTCTTTATAGCCGAGGCAAGAGCTTTAAGGCCTAGTATTTTTCTGCTCACCATTCAAGCACCCTTTGAGGCAAAATTCAAATTCTAATCCCTAAATCCTAAACCCTTTTTGCTTTTTTCCTCTTTTTTAGAATTTAGTGCTTAGTGCTTGCCTTTAACATTTTCTTTATTTCATCAATGCTTACAGACGCCGCACCCAGCTTGCCAACAACCACCCCGGCCGCAACATTGGCCAGGTAAGAAGCTTCTGCGAGGTTAGCCCCGGCTGCGAGCGAAAGAGCCAGCACGCTTATCACAGTATCTCCGGCGCCGGTAACGTCAAATACTTCCTGCGCGAAAGTTGGTATGTGAAGCGGGGTCTTGTCTTTTCTGAAAAGAGACATGCCGTGCTCGCCTCTCGTAATAAGAACCGATTCGCAACCCACGCGCCTAAGCAGGGCTTTCCCCGCCTTGAGCAACGAATCTTCGTCTTTGATCTCAATGCGGACCGATTCCGAAGCTTCTTTTGTATTCGGCGTTATTACCGTAACCCCTTTATACATAAGACAGTGGGTCGGTTTAGGATCCACCGCTACCGGAATCTTTCTCTTTCTTGCCATCGCTATGACTTGCCTGAAAATGGAAGGAATGACAACTCCTTTCCCGTAATCGGAAATTATCAGCGAATCAATGCCGTCTATCACGCTCTCAACAAAAGAAATTATTGCGCGCGCCGTTTCCGCATCGACAGCCGCCCTTTTTTCGCTGTCAATCCTTACCATCTGCTGCCTCTGGGCAATTATGCGGGTCTTAAGTATCGTCTGCCGGTCACCTGCTTCCACAATGCCGCGGAGTTCAATTCCCCTTCCGGCAAGATTTTTTTTAAGGATCTTCCCGTGCTCATCCCGGCCTATGACGCCGGAGAGCAAAGCCGTGCCGCCAAGATTGGCAATATGGGCCGAGACATACGCGGCGCCGCCGGGTATCACCTCTCTCGATTCAACCTCAACTATCGGCACCGGCGCTTCGGGAGAAAGTCTGGAAACTTTCCCAAAGATATATTCGTCAAGAATTATGTCGCCGAGAACCAGAACCCTCTTGCCTTCAAAATTTTCAAGAATCTTCTTTAGTCTATTTTTGTTCATGGAGTATGCCTTCCGTCAGTTTGCAGATGGTATGGAGTATGACAATATGCGCTTCCTGCACATGCCAGGTATCAGCGCTGTTAACGTTAAGGAGAATATCACAAAGTTTTGCCATCTTGCCGCCGTTTTTCCCCGTGAAGCCTATCACTTTCGCGCCGCGCTTCTTCGCTTCCACTATACCGTTCAGAACATTAACCGAGTTGCCGCTGGTGCTGATGGCGATTATTATATCTTTTTCGCTCACCAGAGCTTCCACTTGGCGTGAGAAGATCTTATCAAAACCGTAATCATTCGCGATAGAGGTCAAAATTGAGGTGTCCACCGTGAGCGCGATTGCGGGGAATCCCCTGCGTTCCACATTGAACCTGCCGACGAATTCGGCTGCTGCATGCTGCGCGTCCGCGGCGGAACCTCCGTTGCCGAAGAGCACCAGTTTTCCCCCAAGAAGCATCCTTCCCGCGATAAGGTTTACCGAGGAATTTATCTGCTCCTTGAGTTTTACAACGCTGCTTACCGCTTTCACGGCATTACTTATTTCTTTTTCTATGTTTTTCAGCATAAGTGTTGTACCTTTAGAAGAATTTAGCATTATGATCATTATATCAATTTTTTAATGATAATTTAAGTGAAAATGCTCAAAAAAACTGCAAAAGCAATACTATTACACGCGGGCTTTATTCCGGTATCACAGCGTCAATTAGCTTTGCGCTGACAGAGGAAACAAAGACTTTGCTCTTCATCATCAAGGGGATATGCCTTTCATCATCGGAGAGCCAGATAGTGACCTCGCCTTCCTGCTTGAAAATACTCTCAAAATCAAGCAGAGGCGCGACAACAACGGCATTGTAGGTTCCGAGCGGTATCCGCACCTTCTCTTTCCGGAGTATTTTGACCCTGAGATTATTGACTTTTCCCTCGGCGTATACCGGAAGCACCATATCTTTGCCGGGCTCCAGCTCTTGCGTCCTGAAAAAAAAGAACGCCGAAAGGATGTCGTGGCAGAAATCAGGCAGCCCCTTGAAGTTTCTCTCCCCGCTCTTTTCTATCTCTTTTACGCTTCGGCTCGCGTGATTAAATTCAAGTATCACATCGTTCTCGTAGTTGCCTTCCCTGAGGGATTTTATCATACGCCTGGAGTACAGGCCGCCTGCGTCAAAAAATGATTCAACAATATCATCGACCCGAACAAGTGCGGATACAAGCGGCACCACTTTCGCCTTAGTGATAACGTGGTAGCACTTCTTGCCCTTCAGGCTTACAAAATCTCCGACCTGCACCTCTGCGGTAGCCGCCGTAAGCCCCAGGTAGGATATCGCGAAGGTAAGTTTCTCCCCAGGCTTGAACGCTTTATTCTTAACAACCCGCGTGCTTTCCGCGGGCAGGAGCCCCGCCTCCTGCTTTTCGCCCCACGGCGCGCGCTCCGCTGTTACTCCGTCCGCCGGGTTTAACTGAACAGTCTCTTTTGTAATAACCGGCTCCCAATCTCTGACAGCGAACTTAGCGCCGTCTTTTATCTCAATTATTTTTTCAGCGCGGTCCTCAACGGTCACTACTTTGCCTTTTGTAGCGCAACCCTGCACAAGAACCGAGAACAGAAATATGAATAGCGCGGCGGGAAAGACCGAAATTCTCTTCATGAAGATTTCCGTTCCGTCTCAAGGAGAGCGTCTATTTTAAGCAGAACCTCTTCTGCGGAGATCTTATCCATGCAGTTGAAATCAGGACAATCCGGCCGGCAGTCCGCGCAGTTTCCCGCCCTTGGCATAAGTGCAACGCCGCTGTTCCCCCGGGCGCCCCAGCGCGCAGGACTTACCGCTTTAGTCGGATTGAAAAAGGATAATGTCTTTGTGCCTACAGCCGCGGCAAGATGCATCGTGCCGGTATTGCTGCTGATATGAAGGTCAACTCCCGCGAGCACGGCAGCAACCTGTCTGATATCCGCGCTGCCGCGAAGCACCAGGGGCTTTTCATTAAGCCCCGCGAGGACTTCTCCGGTAAGGTCTTCTTCGCCCTTCCCTTCCACAAGCAAGACTGAATATTTTTTGTTTTCCATAAGTTTTGCGATAAGTTCACGGTACTTTACCAGCGGCCAGTTCAGGACCGAGACTGCCGCCCCCGGATGAATACTGATTATCTGCCTGCCTTTTATTTCATTTTCCTTAAGAAAGGCCAGCCCTTCACCCTTTTCCGCGTCCGTGAGAAAAAGCCTCAGCTCCCTGGAGGTTGTGTCCGCGGAAAACGGAACCAGCAGATCAAGATTATATTCAAGTTCGTGTTTGAGCGAGTTTTTCCTGTGGAGTTTGATTCTCTTGTTAAAAAGAAAGGAATACCAGCGGTAAGCTGTGCCTATCCTGACACTTATTCCCGCAAGAAAGAGAGCCAGAGCTATGCCGGGACGGGGATAAAGCATAACAGCTGCGTCATAATCCTTTGCCTTGAGCAGGCGGGATAGTTTCAGAACTCCGCCCGCCCCCCTGTGCGACGCGGGATCAAAGATTACCAGTTCGTTTAGCCCGGGGTTTCCTTCAAGCACTTTTCTTGTATATTCCCGGCAAAGATATCCTATGCGGGCTTGCGGGAAAGTTTTTCTGAGAGCAGTAATGACCGGAAACGTAAGTATCACATCCCCGATCTTATCTGTCCTGCAAATGAGTATTTTTTGAGGTTTTAGTTCAGACATTTCCAATATTATAGCAGTATTTTTAGTTTTTTGCCTTCTAAAAACACCCAATTTCATATTGCTTTTTGAGGACTTATGTAGTAAACTTTAACCTCTATCGAGGGTTTTTAGCGCTTAAGTGCCGGTGTAGCTCAGTCGGTAGAGCACGGGAATCATAATCCCTAGGTCGGGGGTTCAAGTCCCTCCGCCGGCACCATTAAGAACAATTGCTGATTACTAATTACTAATTGCTAATTACAATTAACCTTAAAAATTGGCAAACAAGAAATCCCGTGAAAGCGTTTTAGCGCCACCACTACTCCAACTCTATGATACTAACCGTAAGCTTAAATAGCGCCTTCCAAAAAGTCCTTGTCTTTGACGAATACACCGAAGGACAAGTCCTGCGCGCGCGCGAATTCCATCAATGCGCCAGCGGAAAGGGAATCAACGCCGCGAGAGCCGTGAAAATCCTCGGCGGAGAGGTCGCCTGTTGCGGTTTTTCAGGCGGGATGAATGGCGCGCTGATGAAAGACCTGCTGAAACAGGAGACCTTGAGGGAAGAACTCTCCTCAACGGCAACAAACACCAGAGTCTGCCTGACAGTCGTAAACCTCAAGACAAACCTAAACACCGAGCTGATAGAACCAAGCGGCAAAGTAAGCGGAGCTGAAGTGAAAAAGTTCCGTTCCACCTTCACTAAACTGCTCAAGAAAACAAAACTTGTCGCGCTCGCGGGCACGCTCCCCCCTGGATGCCCGGAAGACATTTACGCGGAACTAACGGCAGAAGCGGCAAAAGCCGGAATTACAGTCTGCGCCGATCTCTGCGGCCCTGCCCTGCTCAGGACTTTCAAGGGCAAGCAAAAACCCTTCCTCGTTAAGATGAATAATCATGAATTCAAGGAAACCTTCGGAGAGCGCAACATTAAAGACGTAATAACCGAGCTCCTGGCTTGTGGAGTTAAAATATTCGCTGTAACCTTCGGAAAGGACGGCCTTGTCGCGGCTTCAGAAGAAGGGCTCTTTCTTGCGATACCGCCTAAGCTGACTCCGGCAAACACCATCGGCGCGGGAGATTCCATGCTCGGCGGCTTCTGCAGGGCTATCACAAGCGGCTGCGGGCTGGAGGGAATTTTGCGGGCCGGAACCGGCGCCGCGGCAGCAAGCGCCTTGACAATGCTTCCGGCTCATTTCACGCGCGAAAAAGCCGCGGAGTATTCCGGGAAGACAGGAGTAAAAAAAATATGAAAATTCTTACCTCGGTAATTGAGAGTTTGAGGCCGAAGCAGTGGACGAAGAACCTGCTCCTGCTTGCCGCTCTTATATTCTCTTCCAAACTTTTCAACTTAAAATTTACGGTGCCCGCTTTTGAGGGCTTCCTTATCTTCTGCCTTTCTTCCGGAAGCGTATACATATTGAATGATCTCATAGACAGAAAACAGGACCGCCTGCACCCCGTCAAGAAATTCCGCCCCGTAGCTTCGGGAAGGCTCCCTTCCGGAGCTGCCGCTGCCGCTTGGATTTTCTTTGCGGGCGTCTCCCTGCTCTGGGCTTTTGCCGTTAACGCTTCCTTCGGCGCGATAGTACTCGCTTATGTTGTCATACAGGCGCTTTACTCTCTCCTTCTTAAGAAACTGGCCATCGTTGACATCTTTATCATCGCCCTGGGCTTTGTCCTGCGCGTTATAGCCGGCGCCGTGATAATAGACGTTCCTATGTCTCTGTGGTTCATTGTCTGCACGATGTTCCTTTCTCTCTTCCTTGCTCTCGGCAAGAGGAGGTTTGAGCTTGTTTCAATAACACCCGGAGCGCGCAGGATCAGCCTGAAAGGTTACAGCGTGGAACTGCTTGACCGGATGATTACAATTGTCACGGCCTGCACGGTTATGACCTACGCCCTCTATACAATGGCGCCCGAGACCATCAGCAAATTCAACACAACAAACCTCATCTACACACTCCCCTTCGTTCTGTTCGGAATCTTCCGGTATCTCTTTCTCATTTACGGTGAAGGTAAAGGCGGCAGCCCTGAGGACATCCTGCTCTCGGATATTCCGTTAATAGCCGACATACTCATTTATGGAGCCGCAGTTTGGTTCATAATATACAAACATTTATAGTTCAGGGAGGCCTAACAGGTGCGTCTTAGCGATGTTGAAAATATCTCCAAACTTGCCGTAAGCCGACTTTCAATCAGGGAAATAAAAGAACTTTCCATGCAATTCTTTCAATTCGAGAAAGAATACTCCTCTTTTCAGCAGGAAAATTCCGCGCAGCTGGCGTTTGAGCTTTTCAAAGAAGCGGGCGCAAAGACCGAAATGCGCAAGATGAAAGCCGACGGAAAAACAGCGAGTATGGATTACATCATGCCTCAGTCCTGGGATCCGCGCGACGCGAAGCTTGAGATGCTCTCCCCTTTCAAGGAAACTATCTCCGATTACAAGACTGACCGTTTTATGCTCCCTATGAGATGCACCGCGACCCGCGCCGGAGGGCTCACCGGAGAACTTATCCTTGAAAAGGATATTAACAAGAAAGGCGTCCGCGGAAAATTCATTTTAAGTTCCACCTATAAAATGTTCGGGTGGGATAAAATGAAACTGATAAAAGAAGGCGCAGCCGGAATAATTTCTTCCTGGGCGGAAAGCGGCGACAAGCTCCCGGATTCAGTTTTTTGGACAAACGGCTGGACAATGGGCTCCGGCTGGTACCACACGGCCGAGGAAAAGCGCATTCTTATGCTGAACATCTCCTGCAATAAAGGGAAAAGGCTTGAACGCTTTCTGCGGCGCGGGAAAAAAGTAGTGCTGAAAGCCTTTACAGACACCAAAACCTACGCTGGAACTCAGCACACGGCTACGGCAGTTATAAGGGGGGGGAACAAAAAAGAAATAGCTATACTCGGACACCTCTACGAACCGATGCCTTCGGATAACTGCATCTGCGCCGCTTCCATGACGCGTTTTGTCGCTGTAATCAACCGGTTAATTGAAGAAAACAAACTCCCCAAACCTTATTACTCTCTCAGGTTCCTGCTCGGCGCGGAAAGATACGGCTTTGCCGAATTCTACAAGAACACGAAGAGGGCAAGAAATATTATAGCCAATATTAACTTTGACGCGCTCTGCGTAGACTATAGGAAGGCCAAGGTACCCTCGGAAATCCGTTACACCCCCGTAAGCAACACAAGTTTCACGGATATTCTGCTGGACAAACTAGTTAAAAAACACAATACAGCTCCGCTGCGACACGCGCGGGGTAATTTCTCTGATGACACCTTTATGTCGGACCCGCTCGTCAGCGCACCCTGCGTCTGGTTCTGGCAGCCTGAAGGAATCTATCACCATAACAGCGAGAATACTTTCGAAGTTGTTGACTGGAAAAGGGTTCTGGAAAAATCCGCGGTAGCCCTTGAATACCTCCTCACCCTCGCTTACCTTGACCCTCAGGCAGCGGAAGGCTTCCTTCCCGAAGTCGAGAAAGGTTTGGCAGGGCACCTTGAACTTGAATTCTCAAAACTTTTGAAACGCGCCGGAAGTTTTACCGAGAAGGAGCTGCTCTCAAACTTGCATTTCGTGAGCAGCTGGCAGGTCAACAGACTGGAATCCCTCTCAACCTTTGGGGTATCCCGTTCCTCGCTTAAAAAAGCGCAGGACCGGCTCGGACGGCGCATTGAGAAAGCCCTCGAAATCTTCGCAAAAGCCAAAACACTCCCGGAAAAATCTGAGAGTTTTATTTCTCCGGAAGAACGCAAAGCGTCAAACCTCATTCCCGTCAGGCTTGCAAAATACCCTCCTTCTGACATGGCCAAGGAAAAAGATATCCTGAAAAGACCTCGCAACCCTTTCTGCGCAGAGAACTTTGTCGCCTGGATGGACGGGAAACGGACCCTCTGGGATGTCATCAAACTTCTTGAGATGGACCTGGAGAAAACATTTACAAGCGGGCAGCAAAACACTTACATCCATTACGCGCGCGACCTGGAAAGGCTGGGCTACATAAAGTTCAAGTACAGGACAGTTATCGGCAGGAAAGAAATAATAAGCGGCCTGAAACTGCTCGGCATTAAAAAGGGCGACCGCATTATGGTTCACTCCTCCCTCGCTTCTCTAGGCAAAGTGAAGGGCGGGCCGGAGGCTGTTATTGACGCGCTCAAAGCGGCTGTCGGGAAAAGCGGGCTTCTGATGATGCCGTCCTTCAACCACGGAGACGCGGCAAGAAATCCTCCGTACTATTTTGACATGAAAAAGACGTCTTCAAAGAACGGCGTTATAGCGGATACTTTCTGGCGCCTGCCGGGAGTGAAACGCTCGGTTGACCCTTCCCACGCCTTTGCCGCCTGGGGCAAGAACGCGGAGCAGTACCTCGCCGGGCACCTCTTCACAAGCACAATGGGAACCGGCTCGCCGCTTGAACTGCTGGAAAGGGGCGGCGGCAAAGTGGTATTGCTCGGCACAGGATATGCTCCCAACACCTTCAGGCATGTCGTTGAGATGACGAATAATGTAAAATGCCTCGGCCAAAGAACCGAGGAGTATCCGGTTAAACTTCCTTCCGGAAAAATGATAAAGGCCAGGACCTGGTCCTGGAGGAACGGCGGCTGCCCTCTCCTTGATGATGTCTCGCATTCGGAACGGCTTATGAAGGAACGCGGGTTGGACAAGCTGGTGAAGATCGGGAACGCGGAAACCATCATATTTAACACGGCAGACTTTCGGCGCGTTGCCGAAGAACTTTTGGCGAAAGGAGTTCCGGGAAAGCCCAACTGCAAGGATTGTAAAATGAAGATTGCCTTTACGGGAACGAAGGAAGGGAAGCTACCGACCCAAAAAGTTTAAAGTCTATAACATGCGTGTCATTCTGCCTTTATTACCCGATTTTTACTCAAATTAAGCATATTGCAAACGGTTACTTCTTTTTCCTTTGCAACTTATCCTGGTTCTGCCTTTTATTTATTGCCAGACCAATCAAACAAGCGAAACCTATAGCTATTAGAAGGCTAATTATAAAACAATTGACTAAGGAAAACTTCGCAAAATCTCTAAAATAGCCAAAAGAAACAGTATTTAATACAACAGTTCCACCGGCAAGCAAAGGAGTAATCATTATTTTACTGTTGCATTTATTTTTGATCAAAAATAGGATTATTACAACAGCAATGAACCCAAGCATCAATAGAGACTTTTCAGAAGCAAGATCATAATTAATTACATTTTCAAATATGCTCTTTAAAGTCATTTCGATGCGCTCCTTTGAACTTTAGTGTTTGCACAATCCCTGTATATGTATTTTACAGCATTTATACAGCCTGCAACACAGTGCATTTTTTCAACTTCTCCAAATAATTCCACCCGACACCTGCCGCATTTGAAAAACATACTATTTCACCCGCTTTTCCGCCTTAAGGTAAACCTCATCGTTCCTGCGCAGGCCGACAGCGACAACAAATACCGTAACAAGTCCTTTCTCGACCCGGTATATTACCCTGTAATCCATCACCTTTAACTTCATATAACCTTTTAGTTTTTTTCGGAGGGGCTTACCGTACTTTTCCGGCTCGAAAGAAAGTTTTTTTTCGATTACCACGATGATTGCTTTCCTTATTTCCGGAGAGAGCTTAAGCATATCGTCTATAGCCGAGTCAGAAAAGACGATGTGCCAGATCATTCAATCCCCAGTTTCTTCTTTGTTTCATCCATCGTCAAATATTTGACCGGTTTCTTCATCCTCTCTTTCACGATATCCGAGAAATACTGATCTTCCGCCTCTTCCATTAAATTCTCATATTTCTTGAATTCCTCAATAGACATTATCACAGCGACAGGCTTATACCTTTTTTCAATAATAACCCGCCTTGTCATTGCCTCAGCCAGAATCTTATCAAAACTCATTCTAAGTTCAGACGCGCCATAATAGGTCGCCGGTTCTTCTACCCTTCTCATACTCCGCCTCCGCTGGATCATCATAATGTCAAATTCGTTTCAACCTAAAACATCATACAACTTGTCATTTGATTTGTCAATTATGTTGTCAATTGATATGACATATACATTTGGGCGCTAACTAAAATATGCAAAACGGTATCGGCTCTCCCATTGCCATAAGTGACCCGGGTATATGGCTTGAAAGGAGCGCATAAATGGATTAAAATGAACAAATGGACTTCAAACTCGTATCCGAATACAGCCCCACAGGAGACCAGCCTCAGGCGATAGAGAAACTCGTCAAGGGCATCAGGGCAAACGAAAGGAACCAGACTCTCCTCGGCGTGACCGGCTCCGGCAAAACCTTTACCGTGGCAAATGTCATTGCCGCAACGCAGAAACCGACGCTGATAATATCCCATAATAAAACGCTAGCCGCCCAGCTCTACGGCGAGTTTAAATCCTTCTTCCCGGAAAACGCGGTAGAATACTTTGTCAGCTACTACGATTATTACCAACCCGAGGCTTATCTTCCCTCCACCGACACTTATATAGAGAAAGACGCTTCCATAAATGACGAAATAGACAAACTCCGCCATTCCGCGACAGCTTCCATTCTAACTCGGCGCGACTGCATCATTGTCGCGAGCGTCTCCTGTATTTACGGAATCGGCTCGCCCGAGACCTATCAGAACATGCACCTTGCGCTTGAAGAAGGGCAGAACCTGCATATGGACCAACTGCTCTCAAAACTCGTCGAGATACAATACATCCGGAACGACATGGACCTCTACCGCGGGACCTTCCGCGTGAAAGGCGACACCGTTGACATCTTCCCGTCGGCGGCGGATACGGTCATACGCTTGCAATATGACGGCAACACCATAGAAAAAATCACGGAGATAGACGGGTTCTCCGCGGAAGTCAAGAAGCGGATGAAGAGCGCCATAATTTTTCCCGCGGCCCACTGGGTCACCCCTCCCGACCAGCTTAAGGCAGCGGTCAAGCATATTGAAACAGAACTTGACCTAAGGTTGATTGACCTTAGAAAAATGAACAAGCTTGTCGAGGCGCAAAGACTGGAACAGCGCACCCGCTTTGACATGGAGATGATGCTGGAAGTCGGGACCTGCAAGGGCATTGAAAACTACTCGCGCCACCTGGACGGAAGAAAGCCCGGGGAGCCGCCCTTCACGCTGGTGGATTACCTGCCGAAAGACGGGCTGATAGTCGTTGACGAAAGCCACATTACCCTCCCGCAGATACGGGGCATGCACGAAGGAGACCGCGCGAGAAAGACAAATCTGGTGGAGTACGGATTCCGGCTTCCTTCGGCGATAGACAACAGGCCTTTGAAGTTCCCTGAATTTGAGAAAAGAATCCCCCAGATACTTTATGTCTCCGCTACACCTGCCGATTACGAACTGAAGGCCTCGGGCAAGCCGATTGAGCAGATAATCCGGCCCACGGGCCTTATGGATCCGGAAGTTTGCATAAAGAAGGCCACGGGGCAGATCGATGACCTCATCGGAGAGATAAAAACCGTGGTTGACAGGGGCGAGCGCGTGCTGGCTACCACTCTCACGAAGAAAATGGCGGAGGAACTTACCGACTATCTAAAAGATATCGGAATCCGGGCCAAGTACCTGCACTCCGACATTGAAACCCTTGAAAGGATAAAGATATTGCAATCTCTCCGCGCCGGGGATTTTGATGTACTCGTCGGCATAAACCTGCTCCGCGAAGGACTGGATCTTCCCGAAGTATCTCTCGTGGCCATTCTTGACGCGGATAAGGAAGGATTCCTTAGGTCAGAGACCTCTCTCGTCCAGACTATCGGGCGCGCGGCGAGGAATGTGGCCGGCCGCGTCATTCTTTACGCGGATAAAATGACCGGTTCCATCAATCGGGCAGTCTCTGAAACAAACCGCAGGCGCGAAGTACAAAGGGCCTACAACATAAAACACGGCATCACCCCGACGACCATAAAGAAACAGATCAGGGAAATAATGAACAGCGTTTACGAACAGGATTACTTCACCGTGCCGCTTGCCGCGGAAAAAGGCGGCGAGTACCTGACCGCGGACGAAATCCCGAAACTCCTCTCCGAGCTTGAGGCGGAGATGCAGGGCTACGCCAAGAAACTCCAGTTTGAGAAGGCCGCGGCCGTCCGGGACAGGATACGCCATTTTAAATCGCAGATAGGCAAGATGAACGAGAGCGGCTTTATTCCCTCAAAGTTGCTGAAGGATGAACCGCTGTCGTATGCGGAAAAAAAGGGTCTGGCGAGAAGGATAGGGGCGGTAAAAGCGAAAAGGTATAAGAGATGAAACTCCCCGAGCTTACGCTCGGAGTTTCTGATGAGTTGTGATATTTATTATCATTCATGCCGAATTCATCCCGCGGGCTCACGCCCGGGGTTTTCTTCGGCATTTGCATCATAAAAGTTTGTAAAGTAAACAGGAAAAATCGGTTTATAACGTTCTTAACGCTTACAACGTTTGTAACGTAAACATGAAGGATTGGCAAAGCCTGAATATTGAAATTGTGCATCGGGCTCTTCCCTCTAGCGTCCGACCGTCTGAGCCTCTGAGCCTCTGAGCATCTGACCTTCTGGTCTTCCGTCCTCTGCTCTACTGCGCATCCGCTCTTCCGCGCATCGGTCCACTGTCCTCCGACTTCCGCCTTACTGCGCGTCCAGTCTTCCGAGCATCGGTCCACCGTCTTCGTCGTTCTTGATGTTTACGTTATAAACGTTACGAACGTTACAAACGCTACAAACCGCCCTTGATTTTACCTTACGAACTTTACAAACCTTAAGAACCTTACAAACTTTTACCCTCGAGGATGATATTTCTTATGTACCTCTTTTAACCTCGACCTATCCACATGCGTATAAATCTGCGTGGTTGAGATGCTTGAATGTCCGAGCATTTCCTGGACGGCTCTAAGATCGGCGCCCCGGGCCAGAAGATGCGTCGCGAATGAGTGCCTTATGGTATGCGGGGTCACATCTTTCTTGATACCCGCCGCCTTCACACAGCCGGTTATTATTTTCCACATCCAGACACGGGAGAGTTTCTTGCCCCGCCTTCCGAGAAAAATAGTCTCATCTTTGGACTTTGTTTTTTCTATGATCTGCCGGCGCGCGCCCTCTATATACTTTTCCAGGAATTCCGCAGCCATATTCCCGACAGGAATAATTCTCTCCTTGCTCCCTTTTCCAGTCACCCTCAGGTACTGGCCATTCGGGTCGTAATTTTGCATGCGCAAATTCACGAGTTCGGAGATGCGGAGACCAGATGCGTAAAGCAGCTCCATTACGGCACGGTCCCGCGCGCCTTCGGCGCTGTCAGAGCGGATTCCGTCAAGCAGCGCTTTGACTTCTTTTTCATTAAGGATGTCGGGAAGTTTCCTTGAAAGACGCGGCGTCTCGATATCCGCCACCGGGCTTTCTATTATTTCAACCTCGTTTGAAGCATACTTAAAAAAAGTCTTAAGCGAAGAGAGGCATCTGGCAACCGACCTGGGATCGTGATCGCTCTTTAAGAAGAGCATATAATCCATCACCGAGGACTTGTCCACCCTTTTCACTTCGGTGATACCTGCCTTTTCCATATAGCCGGCAAACTTGAAAAGGTCCATCTTGTAGGCGTCCACCGTATTCGGGGAATATTTTCTCTCCAGCACGAGGTATGTAAGAAACCCTTCCACCAGCTCACGCATGTTTTTTCCGCCTAAAGTAATCAAGGAGCACTTTTTTGTGGTCAGAAGCAAATTTCATCTTCCTTACATCCTTTACAGTGATGATTCTTACGCTTTTTGCATCGTCTCCTGCAATGGGAGTTCCTAAAGAATCAGCCGTGAACACAACGGTCGCAACATGAAAACGCGGATCCCGCGCCGGAGCTGAATACGCGTGAAATTGCTTAAGGTTCTTAAGCTTGAGCCCCGTCTCTTCCTTCATTTCACGCCGTACGGCGGCTTCAACGCTCTCCCCGTAATCAACAAACCCGCCGGGAAGCGCGAAACCGAGCGGCGGATTTGAGCGCTCTATCACAACCACCCCGCCTTTTACCCTGATGATGCAGTCAGTAGTGAGGAACGGGGACTTCTGTTCATTCCCGAAATAGTTCAAGTAACCAATCAGTCCTTTCCTGAAAGGCTCTTTTTCAATATTGTCTGCCAAACTCACCCAAAACTGTCTTACCGGATGTTCTCTGTACTCATAAATATACCTATACATTTCCTGGGCGATTATCTTACCTGCCTGGTTGAAAGAAAACGGCTCCTTTCCGGACAGAACGGAAAAAATAACACGCTTTCCGCCGGCGCGCGCGGCGGTTTTTACCGCTGTCGCAACTGCTTTTCTGAGTTTAGTCTCGGTATTCCCGCCCAACCGGAAAGTGAAGGTTCTTCCCCCCGCTCTCGCCTTCCCCTCAACGAGTTCTATTTTTATGCCCTTGATTGTAATATTGTTCATTTCCCCCGCTATGAGACTTACGTTACAAACGTTATAAACGTTAAGAACGTTAAGAACGTTATAAACGCATTTGTCTTATTTATAACATTGCGTATCTTCCCCTAAATAATCCCCGCACATATGATACGCCAGCGCCGGACATCCCCTGCAGTCAATTACTTCGCAGCCGCGGCATTTGCCTTTCTTCGGTCCGTTCATTATTTCCCTTAGCGTCTTTGATTCCATTATTTCGTAAAGCGGAGTTTCGAGAATGTTTCCTATTTTTAGCCCAAACCGCCGGCAGGGATAAACGCTTCCGTCCGGCATCACGCAGAAGTTCCGCTTGCTTATGTTGCAGTTAGCTCCATATATCTTTACTTTCCCGCCGCGGGGAATGCGGATCCAGAAAGCTCTCCAGTCATAGATTTCGTCCAGGGCAATCTTTTCACGGGATAAGGAGAGCACCGAGGAAACAAGCTCGCGCCAATCCTGCTTTGCCAGAACTTCTTTCTTCAGCGCTGCGCCGTTACCCATCGGAATCAACCTCTCCACTATTATTCCGTCTGCATCCAGCTCTTTCGCAAGGACTGCGAGCTGAGGAAGTTCCCTGAAGTTAGATTTCATCGCCGTAAACATTATTGTCGGGATGAATCCGTGAGCTGCTATCATTTTCAGGCCCTTCACGGCTTGTGCGAAGGAACCCGCACCGCGGACCGCGTCGTTCACGGCCGGGGAAGCCCCCTCGAGGGAAACCTTTATTTCATAAAGCTTCTTAAACCTCTCAAGGGCAAAGAGTTTTTGATCGGTAAGCGGTATACCGTTGCTGATTATGATTAACTCCTTTACCTCCTGCAATGAATTTAAATATTCGCAAAGCGGAATCAGCTCCTTCTTCAGGAAAGGCTCTCCTCCGGTAAGATTTATCACTGCTTTTGTCCTGAGCTTTTTAGCGGCGGCCGCGATCGCATCCGCCGTTTTCTTCAGCCCCTCAAGACCAAAACCAGTCTTAATACCGTAGCCTTCCTGATAGCAATGAGTGCAGCGCAGGTTACAGGCGTCCGTTATGTGCCACTGAATATAAAGTCCCGGCATTACATTTTCTCCTCAAAGAAAACACTTTTATTGATTACGCAGATTCATTAAACAGCTTTAGCAGGTTAGATCAATCAATAATCCGAGTAATCGCACTTCGTAATCTGCGTAATCCAAATTAGCTTTATTTTAGTAGAGGATCCTCTCATTACCGATAGTTGATTCGTAACCATGCCCCGGGTAGATGCGCGTGTCATCCGGATATTTGAACAATTTATCCTTAATGGAATGCATTATGTCCTCATAAGACGCGGACGGGAGGTCAGTTCTTCCAACCCCGCCGCAAAAGAGCGTGTCACCGGTAAAAATTGCCTTCTCCGTCACAAAGCAGATACTGCCTTTTGTGTGCCCGGGAGTGTGAATGACCGTAAGTTCAAGGTTTCCGGCTTTGACAATCTCCCCTTCCGAAAGAAAACCGTCCGCCTTCACGCTTATTTTTTCGCCACGAAAAAGGAGGGAACCATTAGCTTCAGGATCCTCTATCATCAGCGCGTCAGCTTTGTGCACGAATATCTTCGCGCCTGTCTTTGCCTTGAGCTCGTTCGCGGCGCCTATATGGTCAAAGTGACCGTGTGTAAGCAGGATAGCGGCCACCTTGAATCCGTGCTTCTCCAAAGCTTTTGTTATCTTCTGGCATTCGTCCCCGGGGTCAATAACCACGCCTTCTTTCGCCGCTTCATCAAAGAAGAAACCACAGTTCTCAAGAATATTTCCCAACACCAGTTGCCTTATCGCCATTTTATGAGCCTTTCCCTTTTCGTGTTGTAATAAGAAGCCAAATCCTCAGCTCCGCGCGCCGCCCGAACCCGCGCCGTTTCTTCCAGCAGCCCAGCCAGTCCCGCTTTTGCAGCGGCAATATCAGCCGCAGGAGGAAGTTTTTCCGCGACTCCGGCCGCCAAAAGCGCGTGGTTGTAATATTTCAGAGAAAGAGGTTTTTTTCCCGCCTTTTCTGCCAATTCACCAAGACTTATCCAGGCAAAAACATAATTTGGCAGGAGCTTCAGGCATTCATCATACTGCTCCTCTGCTTCAGAGAAATAACCGTGTTCCAGGAAGAACTCGCCCTGCTCAAACCGCGCCTGCGCGTAAAGTTTTGTTATTATCGCGTCCGGCTCCGCTCTTTTTTCCCCGCCGCAGCTTTTCCAAAGCGCCTTTATGGCGGAAACATCCACCGAAACCTCTTTTACTTCCTTTGAATAAACCTTGAAAACAGGGCCGGCAGGAAGCAACCCGTATTTTTTGAAACCGGCCGCGCCATACGGATAATAGTTCAGATAGACATTCTGCCGCGGAAAATTTTTCTCTATGGTCTTCTCCATGTCTATGTTCAGCGAGGGTATAACGTAAACCGCTTTGTTCCTCCCATTCACATACTGCTGATACCAGACGGAAAAGAGCGGCACATCGCCGTTCGCGAGCAGAACTGAGCCCTTATCAACCGACTTAAGAAGATTTGCGCCGTAATCAGAGAGCTGCCGGTCATTGCTTCTGTCAGCCTTGTTGAAATTGCCCGCGAGAAGCCAGTAGAAAACCACGAAGAGCAGGGCGACAACAGTCAAACCCTTCAGCCAGGGGTGCACAGTCTTGCCCTGCTCATGCAACTCAGTTACGGCTATACCGGCCCAAACTGC
The DNA here is from genome assembly GCA_903861835.1 of Candidatus Firestoneibacteriota bacterium. Taxonomy (GTDB): domain Bacteria; phylum Oederibacteriota; class D2-FULL-39-29; order D2-FULL-39-29; family CAIOVX01; genus CAIOVX01. Next base: position 62,466 of record CAIOVX010000060.1, read on the forward strand.
CAATATGATAAAAGACGCGAAATAGTAAGTGACGATGTTCTGCGGGTCAAGAATATTATAATTGACAAATATAAGCACATTCGAAAGAAAGGCCAGCAGCAGAAATAGCGCGAACTGCCGGTCCCGGCGGAAAAGCAAAAGAGCCCCGCAAGCCGAAAGAAAGAGTCCTACGGGAGTCAACTCAGACGCGAAGGTTACGATAACCTGCCGGTAAAACCTCAGCGGCAGGTCAAGAAGGCTTCCGGAAAACATGGCATACCGGTATTCTTTAGCGGTTATATGCGCTAGAAACCTTTGAAGATCCATCGGCCCGCCCCAGGTAAGCGGACCTCCCGCACCTGCCCTAAGCGGCAAATAGGCGTAGAGCAGCAGCGGCAGGAACCCGGCAAGCGCCGCGAGAAAATAATCTTTCGCAGTAAAATAATTTTTACCGGCACGGAAATATAAGAGCGCCAGGCAAGGAAGAAAGAAAACGACAAGAGCAAGATGATGGGTCAGACCCAGCCCGAAGAAAAAAGCGATAAGATAGAGTCCTTTTTTCCCTCTCACCGTTGCCGTAAACACAAGGAGCGCCGAGAAAAAAGCATAAAGCGGATACTTTTCAGACATCGAAGAATAAGTCCAGAACGAAAGGGCGAACGCAAGCAAGAGCGCGGAAAATAGCGCGCCCTGCGGAACACCTGTAAGTCTCAGAACAACAAGGAAAACGAAAAGAACCGAAAGAGCCCCGGAAAGCAGCGAAAACAGGGAATATCTTGCGCCTATCTCCCCTAGGGGTATGGCGGAAAATGCCTTTCCCGTAAGCATATACAGCGGGAATCCTGACGGGTGAGAAACACCGAGCGTATAGGAAGCAGAGACCATATCACCGCTGTCGCGGAAGGAAACAGAAGGCGCGAGCGTAAGCAGGTAAACAGAAATAGCCAAAAGCAAGAGCAGGGCACCCACCGCCAGTTCAGATCTGCTGCTTTTTAAAACCTTAGTCATTACGAGACCCCTTAGCATATTTATCGGTTACGACTTCCAGGATAGACTGAACCGTTAACTTTTCAGCGCATTTGAACCCGCCGGTCCAGCATAACTTTTGTCCGTGAATGCCGCACGGCTTGCAGTAAGCCTCCGCGCTCAGAACCGTGTTCCTTCCGTAAGCCGGCGCGAAGCCGAATTGCGGGGAAGTCCCGCAGAAAAGCGCGATGACCGGAGTTCCGGACGCTGCGGCTATATGCATTGGCGCGGAGTCATTGGCTATAACAAAAGCACAGCGCGACATTTCGGAAGCTAACTCAAGGATTCCGGTCTCTCCTGCAAGATTTCTAACGCTCACGCCTGACAGCGCCGCAATCCGCTCCGCCGCGGGCACATCTTCTTTTCCGCCAAAGAGAGTAACGCCAAATCCCTGAACGGAAAGCTCTTTGATAAGCCGGGCGTAGTTTTCTTCAGGCCATCTTTTGGTAAAGTATCTGGCGCCGCAGGCTATTCCCGCGATACGCTCCTTTGCAACGGGCTTTTTTACATAAATGACAGGCCCATCACTCTCATATTTTATTCCGAGCGAGCGAGCTGCCGCGAAATAATTTCCGATTACATTGTCCGCGCAGCCGCCGAATAAGTCCGGCAGGAAGTTGAAAGCGCCCCTGAAAAATGAATAGAGCACAAGCAGACGGCGCTTCAGCATATGCTTCTTATACCTTATAGTTTTGGTTGACGCGAGAACAGTTACAATGAAACTTCTCGGGTTAGCATGAAGATCAAGAATAAGGTCGAACTTTTTCTCCAGGGATTCCCCAAGAGCGCAAAGGTCCAGAAAACTCTTTTTATCCTGCTTGAGCGGTATTACCGAGGAAATATCTTTGCTGCCGGCAAAGACCTCGGTGTATTCTTCTTTTGTCAGTACGGAAATATCCGAATCCGGAAGCTGTTTCTTAATGGCCGCGGCAAGAGCCGTGACCATCACGACATCTCCAAGCGAGCTGAACCGAATCAGCAATATCCTCATAACACTCCTAAAAAACTAAAAGATTTGTTTGATTACACATCAAAAAAACCAAAGTCTTTGGTTGATTACACCGATAAGTGCATTGGTCTATCGGTGGCATCGATTCTTTTCATCGGTGTCATCAAACTTATTCTGCTTAAAGCACTGCTTGTCTTGTGAATTCGGCATACGCAGCGGCCGGAGTAATGTTTCCTATTATTCCCTGTGAATCCCATACCGAGAAATGTCCCTCGCCGGGCGGATTCCAGAGCGCGGGGCTGCCCTTTCCGAAGACAGCGAAAGTATTCACGCCAAGCGCCGCCGCAACATGAAGCACCCCTGTATCATTGCAGACAAAGAGCGAGCATTTTTTCATAAAAGCCGCCGCGGAAAACAATGGAACAGGATTCAAAACCGTATAGCCCTGTTTTAGCCCTGAAACCAGTTCAGCTTTTAGCTTTTCCTCTCCCGGGCCGTAAAATACGAGGACTTTCGCCTTGCGGTTCTCCGTTATAAGGTTAATCAGTGAGGCGAAATTGCCTGCTCCCCAGCGGTTCTCGATCTTTCCCGCGCCGGGATGAACCCCGATGAGAACCTCAGCCGGAAGAATTCCTTTTGCGGCAAGCCAGCCGGCGGCCCTTTCCAGCTCTTCCTCTTTCACGGAAAAAGAATAGGATTTGTCAGTCACTCCGGATATTCCGAGAGGTTTCAGGTAATCGAGGTTTATCTCAACCTGAGGGCGCCCTGCCTTCTTAATTTTCAGGTAGACATTGAAGAATATCGCGCCGTTCCCGTAGAAAACATCCTCGGTTTCGCCCCCTATCTTGACCCTGGCGCCAGAGAGAAAGGCAATTACCGCGGAGGTAAGCGAGAAGGAAACCGTGCAGGGAACTATAGCCGCGTCAAATCTTTGACTCCGAAGCTTCAATATCAGGCCGATAAAATAGAAAGGATTGCGAAGAGCCCTTTTGGAATCATAGTGGACCACTTCGTCAATGAACGGGATGCCCCGCGCAACCGGCAGGTTCGCCTTCGCCGCGACGCAGACAACCTTTGCGCCTGGGAATTTTTCCTTTAGCGCCCTAAACATCGGCGAAGAAATCAGCATATCCCCCAGCTCGTTATGCTGGCGGACTACAAGCACGGATTTTAAGGAACTGAAATCGAGTTTTTCCGCATCAAGCTTTTTTGCCCTGATAAAAAAGAAGAGCACGCGCTCAAAGAGCGCCCTCGCCTTCCACTCTATTTCCCTCAGCGTTTTTTTCACTTGCCGTCCTCTGTCCTCAGTCCACTGTCCTCTGGCTTACGTCCTCTGCTCTACTGCGCATCTGCACATCCGCTCTTCCGCGCATCAAATCCTCTCCCCTCGATGCACCTTGGCGAATCGACATGGTCGATTCACTCCATAAGATTAAGCAAAATTGTCAAAGCCATTGTGCATCAGTTCCTTCCATCCAGCGTCCAACCATCTAACCCTCTGACCCTCCAACCTTCTGCCTTCCGTCCCCTTTGTTTATGTTTACGTTATGAACGTTAAGAACGTTAAGAACGTTACAAACGTTACGAACCATTATTTAATAAAATCCTCCGGGCGTGACTTCCACCTATTATGCACCCAGAACCAGAGCGGAGGATATTTTCTGACATAGCTTTCCAGCATTGAAGCCCACTTCTGGGTATTGGCCTTGACATCCGCTTCAAAATCGCCCGTTGAATCAAGCTCTAGCGCCTTTTCAATAACCGCCGTGTGCGTGCCGTCGGAATTCCTTACCATAAAGGTCATAAGCAGCTGGGCCCCGGTCTTCATCGCGAGTAACGCGGGACCTTTCTTTGTGCCCGCAAGCCGGCCAAAAATATCCACGAATACCCCGTCAAACGCGGCGTCCTGGTCGGCAAGCAGCCCTACGCCTTCATTTTTTTTGAGTGTCCTGAGAATCTCTTTTACGGAGTCTCCGGTGTAAACTACTCTTAGCCCGTTAAGGGAGCGATACTTGTTTATCAGGCGATCCGTGAACGGATTAGACTGCGGGAAGGCAACTGCCATGCAGGGTATCAGTTTCGGAAAAATAACTCCGGAAAGTTCCCAATTGCCGAAATGGGGAATAATCATGATAACACCTTTACCCTTCGCCCTTGCCTGCTCAAGGGATTCCTTTCCTTCAACCTTCAAAAAGCCTTCATACTTCTTTCCTTTTATAGCCGGAATGTACAGGAATTCCATTAGGGACATACCCATGTTCTCAAACAGGGCGTCCATATACGCTTCTATCTCTGCGGAGTTCTTGTCCGGAAAAGAAATCTTCATGTTCTGCCGCGCAAGCTCTGTATGCTTTTTGTCAATTTTCTTGAGCAGCCTGCCGAGCGACCTTCCAAGCCCCTGCGCCGTCTTTAACGGAAGTCTTCTTACGGCGAACCCCGCCGCGGCCACCGCAAGAAACTGTATGAACTGCCCAGTTCTTTTCATCATCCGTTTAGCCTCGCGCGCAGCTCCGCTTCCCCGGAAACAAGCTTGACGCGTACCGGGAGAACATAGGCCGGAAGTTTTGTTTCAGGAAGGAGCCTGTTAATAAGTTTAACCGCGTCCTTCTCGGTGGTGATTATCATGTCGCAGGAAGAAGCAAGCCGGTCAATCTTCCTGATGTCCGCTGCGGAATAATAGTGATGGTCCAGAAACCGCACCGGAACGAGCTCTTTCGGTCCAAAACCCGAGAGAAGCTTTTCAAAATATTCCGGGCTGCCGACACCCGAGAGCGCCGCTACTCTCTTTCCGGAGATTTCTTCAAGGCGGAGTTTCTGCGAATTATCCCTGATGTTTACCGGAAAATCCGGCGCGTACCTGCTCTTTACGATGAGCGCCCCGGGATTCAAACGCCTTACCTCGGCTTCAAGTTCCGTTGTCTCAGCGGCATCGCACTTGGAAAGAATTATTACATCCGCGGCCAAAAGAGCAGATTTCGGTTCCCTGAGTATTCCCGACGGGAAAAGCCTGCCATTGCCGAAAGGATTCATTGAGTCAACCAGCACTATATCCAGGTCCCTTGCCAGCGCAACGCGGCGCTGGAAACCGTCATCCAAAATCAGAGTTTTAGCCGAGTATTTCTCAACTGCGGCAAGTCCCGCCGCAAACCGGTCTTTTGAGACCACCACAGGAACGCCGGAAAGCTCTGAGGCCAAAAGGAAAGGCTCGTCTCCGAGAACTTCCGGGCTCATCTCTTCTTTTGAAAATATTATTTTCCGCGCGTTCTTTCTCGCGTAGCCCCTCGTTATCACCGCAAGGTTTTTATCTTTCAAGACTCCCGCGAGATAAAGGACATGCGGTGTTTTTCCAGTCCCTCCGAGCGTGATATTCCCCACGCTTATAACTTTTGCCGGGAGTTGTCTTTTCTTAAGAAGAGAGACTGCAAAGAGCAGCTCTTTGCTTTTCAGAGCAGCCAAATATAGCAGCGAGACAGGGAAAAGCAGGTAAAGCAACGCCTTTATGAAGTATGCCCGCGAGCTTTTCAATTCAGCACCTTTTTTATCATGTTGATATTATTGTTCAGCGGCCCTTCCCTGGAAGCGATGTAAGCGAAAGCCTGCTCTGCGGCGTACCCCGGCGGAAGTTTAAGTTCTGCAAGGAGTGCTCTGCCGAGCGCCGCCCCGTCAGGCGTTTCAACCCCAAGGCCTGCCTTAATGAGCGAGCCGGCTATTTCCCTGAAATTTTCCGTGTATTTGCCGAAGAAAGCGCGCCTGCCAAGATAGAGGGGCTCCAGCAGGTTATGCCCCCCAATATCAGCGAGGCTTCCTCCGACAAACGCTCCGCCGCAGAGTTCATAAGCCGCAGCAAGCTCTCCCATCGTATCCAGAAGTACAACATCCGCCGGCTTACCGCCTTTCAGAGATGACCTTTTCACAACTTTAAAACCGGAGGCCCTGAAAAGTTCCTCAAAAGCCGCCGTCTCCTGCATAAAACGCGGAGCAACGATAAAAGTTACCTCCGGAATTTCTTTTCTTACAACAAACATAGCGCCAAGCAACTCGCCGCTTTCGTTTGCGTGCACGCTTCCGGCCACCACCACTTTATTCTTCAGATAGTGCGCAAGATCGCTCTTCAGCCATGAGGAACTTACCGGATCTGTCAGAAAAACTTCAAACTTCAGGTCTCCAGTAACAGAAGCTCTGCCGTTTTCAGGAAGCAGCCTTTTTAGCCTTTCCAGATCTTCTGCCCCCCGCATTCCGAAAGCGTCAACCTGCCCGAGCACGCCTCTCATAAATTTCTTAACGAAAAGGTAGCGGCCGAATTTCTTATCAGAGAACCTGCCGTTCACGACTGCAATTTTTCCGCCGGATCTTTTTACGGAATAAAAGAGAGACGGCCAGAACTCTGTCTCGGCCGCAATCAGGAGCACAGGGCGTATCATTTTAACGACAGGAGCTGCCAGAAATATAATATCGAGTGGCATGTAAACTTTGTGCAGCTCCGGGGCAAATTTCTCCAGCATCTTCTTGCCGTTAAGCGTGGTCACAGAAAACACGATATTCATCTCGGGGTAGCAGGCTTTCAACTTTCTTGCGAGCGGGATCAAACACTTGCATTCCCCTGAAGAAGCGGCATGGAGCCAGATATTGGGCCGTTTGGAAATAAAGGCTTTAAGGTCGGCCGGATAGATTCCGAGCCGCTGAAAAAAACCGTCTCTGACCCGTTCCGAAAAAACGCAGAGCAAAATAACCGGCAGCGCGGAAACTGCCGCTACAAGACACAGGAGAATGTTGTAAAATACCAGGTCTAACGGCATAGCTTTCCGGCTTCCAGCGCCACTCTGTCCATTTCAGCCTGGAGCTCCATTCTTTTCTCCTCCAGCAGCGCTTCGTCAGCGTCAGCCGGCACGACAATAGGATTTCCCCAGAAGAAAACTCCGCGGGAAAAAGGCAGCGGGATTATGAAATTATCCCAGCTTTTCAGTACAATCTTTCTTGAGGCGTCAAATCCAAATGGATAAATAGGCGCGCCGGATATCTTCGCGAGAGCAATTGCCCCTCCTTTGACCTCTTCCCTCGGACCCTTCGGTCCGTCAGGGGTAATTGCCGCGTCATGCTCTTCAGCCAGACCGCGTTTCAGGAGAATAAGCGCTTTTACTCCTTCTCTCGAAGAGGAACCGCGCACCGTCCCGTAGCCAAGTTTGTTCATCACCCTGCTGATATATTCTCCGTCCCTGCCCATGCTGACCAGGCAGTTTATGCCGGTGTTCCTGTAATAATAGACGGACATAAGAATGCGGCTGTGCCAGAACGCGTAGATTGCGCGTCCGGACTTTCTGTTTCTCGGCGAGAATTCGCGGTTGCCCGACTCGGTTATCCTCATAGTAGAACCAAGAATAATGGTCAATACCCTTACCAGAAACGGCAATATTGACATCAACAACTTTTTTTTCAATTTTTTATCCCGTCTTGAGCCGCGTTTTCAGCTGCAGAATTTGCAGGCGCCGGTGTTTATCGACTTCATGTACTTCTTTACGGCGTTTATATCGTTCATGGAGAGCACCGCGGAAGCAATAGCCCTCGCGTCTTCCATTTTTATGGTACGTATAACTTTCTTGACTTCAGGAACGAGGATAGGAGCGGTGGAGAGTTCGTCCATCCCCAGTCCTATCAAGAGGGCCGTAAAAGAAGTGTCGCTGGCCATCTCTCCGCACATGCCCACCCATTTTCCTTCGGCGTGCGCCGCCGAAGTTATCCTTTTCAGAGAACGGAGTATTGAAGGGTGCAGAGGATTATACATATAGGCCAGTTTCTCGTTCACCCGGTCAATGGCAAGAGTGTACTGGATGAGGTCGTTCGTGCCTATGGAGAAAAAATCCACTTCTTTTGCCAGCACATCCGCGGTTACGGCGGCTGACGGTATTTCTATCATCGCGCCCAGCTCTATATTTTTGTCAAACTCAACGCCCTGCTTCTCCAGTTCTGCTTTTACATCGGACAAAATCGCCGCCGCTTGCCTTAATTCTTCAACCGACGAAATCATCGGGAACATAATCTTGATATTTTCTAGCGTTGAAGCGCGAAGTATCGCGCGGAGCTGCGTTCTAAAGATCTCCGGGCGGGCGAGGCAAAGGCGAATGGCCCGAAGCCCCAGGAACGGATTCTCTTCTTTCGGAAGCCCTAGGTTTGACAGTAGTTTGTCGCCGCCCACATCCAGAGTCCGTATGATCACCGAGCGCGGGAGCACGGCTTCCGCCGCGGACATATAAGCGCGGAACTGCTCCTCTTCATCCGGGAGGTCCGGCCTGTTTAAAAAGAGGAATTCCGTGCGGTAAAGCCCGATTCCCGTCGCGCCATGGCGCGAGACCAGCGGCAGTTCATCCTGAATCTCTATGTTGGCGGCAAGTTCTACGCCAAAACCGTCAAGCGTTTCCGCAGGAAGATCCTTAAGTTTGGCAAGCTGGGCTTCTTCCTGAATAAATTTACCGAGCTTCCTATCGTAAAGCCTCAAATCCTCTTCTGAAGGGTTTACGATAACCACACCTTCGCTGCCATCGACGATGACCGGATCGCCCGTATTAACCTGTGTCGATATTGTGCTCAAAGCGACAACCGCGGGAATCTCAAGAGCGCGCGCCATAATGGCCGTATGGGAGGTTTTGCCTCCCATATCCGTGCAAAAACCTATCACCTTGTCCCGGCGAAGCATCACGGTATCCGAAGGTGTAAGGTCTTTCGAGAAGACGATTGATTCCTCGGTTATATCTGCCAGTGTTTCTTTGCTTTTTCCGATAATATTACGGAGCACTCTCCGGCCTATGTCGCGGATATCATTCGCCCTCTCCCTAAGGTACTCGTCGTCTATCTTGGCTATGGAATCCGTAAAGCGGGTCACTGCCGTGTAAAAGACATGCTCGCAATTAAGCTTTGTCTCCCTGATCTGCTTCGCCACTTCGGTGGTCATAGCAGGGTCTTCAAGAATCATAAGGTGCGCGGAGAAAATATTGGAATGCTTGGACCCTATATCCCGGTTGACTTTTAGTTCTATTTCCTTTATCTCTCGCTTAGTGAGCTCAATCGCGGCATTAAACTTCTTCACCTCAGCCGCAACTTCAGAGTCCTTCAGCTGGACTTTGAGCACGACAAAATCTTCCGCCTGCAGCGTGAATGCCTTGCCTATTACTATGCCCGGCGAAGCCCCTACACCCTTGTAGAGTTTTCTCATTCTTTCTCCCCAAACTTGTCTTCAACCAACTTTTGCAGTTTCTCACAAGCAGCAGCCTCATCGGAGCCGGAGCATTTGATGACCAGCTTGGTTCCGGGCGCCGCCGCGAGGGCCATAAGGCCCATGATACTTTTGCCGTTTGCGGACTGCCCTTCTTTTTCTATCTGAATGTCGCAAACAAAACTATTCGCAAGTTTAATAAAGACCGCAGCGGCCCTAAGATGCAGACCAAGTTTATTCGCTATTAGAGCTTCTGTTTGCATATAGACTCCTTCGTCAGATGTAAGTTAGCATTATTATTCCGATAATGATCCCGTAAAAGAGCACTGTCGGTGTTACCTTTATCTTCAGCAGCAGAAGCATAAGGAGCAACAGCAGGAACATGGCAAGCCCCTGCAGAGAATGATGCATTGACTGTATCTTGAACGGCAGCAGCTCAGCGTTATCCAGCTTAAAAAGGAACGGAAAGAGAGCGCCAATCATTACCAGAGCAGTCAGTGAAAGCCGCTCGTTCATGCTCCGAAGATCTAACTTGGCTATGTAGTTTATTATGCTCGGGCCGTTCTCGTACCCTTTGGTCAGCCCGGCATAGCGGACAGAGAGGCCAAACGCATTATAGAGAAAGAGCGCCACGAGCGGACCCAGGAAAGCAAAACCATAATTGTTGCCGCAGAGTAGGATTATGCAGACGCCTATCACGGCGCAGAACGGGCGGAGGTACTCCCAGAAGAAATTATCGCCCATCGCGGCAAGCGGCCCCATCATGCTGTTCTTCAACGCTTCTATCTCTTCCGGCGTCACGGGCTCGCCGAGCTTCATTTGCTCTTCCATATGGATAACCACTCCCATTATGAAAGAAGCCATAGCGGGATGAGTGTTGAAGAACTTCAGGTTTCTGCCGACAAAAGCCTTCCGGCCTTCAAAATCAGAGTAGAGCCGGTTCCCTATGGGCATCAAGACATAGGCGACGCCGATGTTCTGCATTTTTTCGTAATTCCAGGAAGCTTCCAGCAGGAAAAGCCGGAAGTATACTTTCATCAAATCTGACTTTCTTATAAGTTTATACACCGGCTTTTCTCTCCCTTCCCATATAAAGCAGCAGCAGGGCAGCCATAACACTGAGCCCCATAATGAGGAACGGGTTTACTTTCGTAAAGAGTGAAAACACAAAGACCGCTATAAAACTCAGCGCAAAATGCAGCGTGTATTTTTTTATAAAGAAAATCTCCATTACCACGGCTATCCCGACCAGCGGGACCAGGTAGAAACCGGTCTCGAGAGCCTGTTTCACGTTAAAGGGCAGTGAATTATAAACATTCAGCAGCACATGGCTGCCAAAGAATATTGGCAGGAAACAGACTAAAAACCCTTTCAGAAAAGTTACTGCTATATTCATATAAGTTATCATTTCAACGTTGGGAATCCGTTCTTCCGAAACCTCTCGGTCAAGATAATCTGAGAGCCGGCTGTTTAGTTCCCTTATGTGCGACTCCAGCCAGCGGCTCATAAAACCGACAGGAATGGAGATAATGATGCAGAACATTATTATGGATTCCGAGAAATTTCCCAGTTTAGAGCTATAGGTGGCGGCCAAGAAAACTGAAACCACGGTCACGGGGAGCACCTCAACCGGCAGAGAGGCGCCGACAGGCAGCATACCTACCCAGACCAGTTCTATAAAATAGGCCACGAGGAACCCGGTCTTGGCGTCACCCATTAAAAGTCCGATGAGGGGAGCCACGACGAGCGGACGAGACAGCATTGTGCCGCCTACAGTCCTTACATCAATGCTCAGGAGAGCGGCCAGCAGGCATATTATCAAAAGGTCAGCGTGCACTATTTGCCTCCAGGCTAAAGCCGAACTTTAAGACTGCCCCGGGCTCAACTTCAGCCGTCCAGGCCGGACAGAAGACGGAACTCTGATAGACCTTCTCCAGTTTCCCGATAGATTGCGAGATAGTGCTGACCGGCATGCGCCACACTTCGGTCTTGCCGTCAAACCTGAATTTAATGGCGAGATTCAGCCATTCATCTATAATAGAAGCTTCCGAGACAACGTTTACCCTGCCGCGGCTCGCAAGCCTGGAATCTTCCGGCTTTTTCCCGTCAAAGATATAATAACGGTCCGGGGAATCTCCGCCGAGCATGGAGAAATTGAACTCAGGCACGAATTTGAAAGAGGTCGCATGCTTTGACCTGTTTGTTATTTCATAGGAGAACTTTATAACCGGATCACCCGCCGTTAACGTAACGGTTTTCGCTACCCTAAAATCGTTGCCCCAAACCTTGCCTTCCCGGAAAAGAGAAACAGACACAGCTTTCACGTTCTCCTGCAGTTTGTAGGAGTAGGGCGCCCCAACAAAATCTCCGACCTCTTTGTACTCTTTCCCGGCAAAATCAGCTGTCTCCTGCTCTGCGGGACAGAAGTGATCTATGAAAGAAACTCTGCGGTAAGCATCATAAAGGAGCTCTTTTTTCAGCCCTTCATCGAATTTTCTCTGCAGGTCATGTATGCTGTCGTGCCCCGTGCCGCCGTCCTGCGGCGCAGATTTGAAGAGATCTTCATGGTAAGCTTCCAGTCTCCGGCTCAATGTATCAAGCGCGTTAAACTCCGCCTGCTTGATATCAAGCTCAAAGATATTGCCGCCCTCATCCGGATCAAGGTAGAGATTGTAAAGATCCGAATTAAGCAGGACTTCTTTGCGGTTGTCCTTGTCAAAATCAGTCTCGTCGCATTCCACCCACGGCTTTTTCCCGTGCTTTATTTTATCCGCCAGCAGTTCCGCCCTTATGAGCCGTTTGTAAATAGCGTACCGCAGATGATTAAGATAAAGTCCTCCAAAAACTCCGTGCCAGTAGGCGCAGTTGCACTGGCCGCTCCACATGGCGCGCAAGGCCTCCCTCGCTTCCGGCTTTGAAGAATCCAGAGCGTTCACCTTCCCTGAGACATAAAGCATTTTCTTCTGCATGTTGTTGCTTTCAGGGTATTTCGCGAGGAAGTTGCGAAAGAGCCCTCCTTTCACGAACCTCCCGAACCTGTCAAACTCTCCGCGCCCCTTAAGTATGCCCGTAAATTTCTCAAACTCCAGTATTGATTCCGCCGGCATCGCCCACTCCAGCATCTCTTTGTAGGAAGAAGTAGGCATATAGACCCTGCCGAGAGGTCTGTACTTCTTGACGCAATCCGCGAACGTTGAGGTTACTATCCAGTCCTTATTCTTTTGCAGCATGTCAAAGAATTTTTCCAGCCATTTTTTCCCGTAGACCCATTCGTGCGTGTCCGGCCAGATGCCGAATTTCTCGCCGTCATCGGCAAGCGTTACGATCCTGTCCCCTTCTTCGGTCGCCACGGAAGCAAGGTATTTCTCTGATTCTTCCGGCATGCGGAAGGGTATCAGGTAGCGCAGCCCGGAATTAATCGGGAAGATGTTCAGCGTATAGCCTTCCTCTTCAGTCACAAAATAGCCGTGCATCTGGTCTTCTTTTAATCCCGCGCCTTCAAAATGGGTATCGTCAACGACGGTGTAATTCACGCCGGCTAAGGCAAAGGATTTTGCGAGCACAGGTTCCCAAACCCTCTCTGTAAGCCACGCCCCGGAGGTTTCATAGCCGAAATGCCTCTTTATATAGGCATTCATATGCTTAATCTGCGCTATGCGGTCGCCTTCCGGTATCAGCGGGAAAATGGGCTCGTAGAAACCGCCTGACATAAGTTCGCATCTGCCCGCCGCTACAAGAACGCGCAGGCGGGAGAAGAATTCCGGCTTGCGCTCTTCCAGCCATTCAAGCAGGCAACCGCTGTAATGAAAAACGAATTTGAGAGAAGGATATTTCTCAATAGTTTCAACAAACGGCAGATACGCGCGCTTATAGGCGTCCTCAAAGACCCAGTCAAAATTGCCCACCGGCTGGTGGCAATGCAGGCCCATTATGAAATTGATTTTTTTCACTTCTAATTCTCCGCAACCACTTTATTCTTACTTTTCCGGGCAGGCCCCTTTAAGCAGGCATTCAAACAGGTCCTGAGGCTTGTCGGTAGGCACCATCTGGTAGGTAACCCTCACGCCAAGCTTTTTTAATTCGTGGAAATCAGCGATGTCTTTCTCATTGAGAAATACGCTCTTGCTGTATTCCTTTTTGTTTACCGAATGCCTCATGCCTCCGAGGTTGACCTTGTCAAACTTGAACCCTTTTCTGAAAAGCCGCACCAGATCCGCAGGGTTAGTCACGATAATCACAACCCTGTGCTCCGTAATTTCGGCGGAATCCTGCGTGAGATTAAACCCGTCTACGGAATAAATCATCGCCTGCAGGTTCGGCGGCACGGCCATCTTCATAAGACATTTTTGCATCTCGTTTGAAGCGACCGTATCGTTAATGCAAATAACCTCGTCAGCCTTTGTGTTCGGAATCCAGCCAACAATAACCTGTCCGTGTATAAGCCTGTCGTCTATCCTGATCAGTTCTACTGCCATGTTTTCTGTATCTCCGACATCGGAATGATGCTCTTTTTCGCCTTTTCGGCGACATCTTTCGCCAGCGCGCGGGAATCGTTCAGCGCATCCCGCAGCAGGAGGGCTTCCAGGAGCATAGGCAGGTTAATTCCCGTCAAAATCTCCACCTTCTCCGACATAAACTGAAGGCTTACATTGGTGGTGCTGCCTCCGAACATATCCGTAAAGATCAGGACATTCCCGCCGGATTCTTTTCCGGCTTTGACTATCGCCTCACTGACCTTCGCCTTAAGATCGTCCAGCCCTTCAAAAGCATTCAGGCAGACGGGCTCAAGCCCTGACTGGGGGCCGATAACCAGCTCGACTGTCTTGACCATAGCGCAAGCCAGGTCTCCGTGAGTTACCACAACTATGCCTATCATAAGCCCCCTGTGCGTTAAATTGAAATCGCCTTAATGACCGCTCTGCCAAGCCTCTGTGCGTCGTGCCTTACGAGCCCGGCATCATCGATGCGGATAAGTTTTTTCCTTATTATCTTGACTCCCAGCTTGTCAACTTCGTCCCAGTCCATGCGGACCTGGCAGGCCCCCTTCGCGCTGTACTTAACCAGCGTTTCTTCAGGAACCTGACCCTCGCTCACGACGCAGTAATGAAGGAAAGAATGCCCCGCGTGATCCAACACTTTCTTGACCTGGTCGCTCAGATAATTCCCGTCGATACCGTTCTTGGCGGTCATTATATTAGATACCAGTATCTTGGCGCACTTGGACCTGACCACAGCCTCTTTTATCCCGCCCAGGAGAAAGAAGGGCAGTATCTCCTCGTAAAAACCGCCGGGTCCTATTACCAGCGCGTCGGCAGAATAGATAACCCTGACCGCTTCCGGATTGACCCGCGCGCCTGACGGCTTAAGAACCACTTCAGGAACACAGCGCTTACCGCCGGCTCTAACGCGGCGCTCGGTCTTTAGCGCCAGATGTATCTTATCAAAAGTTGCCGGAACTACCCTGCCGGATAGAGAAAGAACCCTCGAGGATTCATCCAGGGCGTTTTCCAGCCCCCCCGCCTCCGCGCGCATAGCGCCGAGAAACAGGGCCCCGAAACTTTCGCGTTTAAGCCTGGAGACACCGAACCTGAAACCCAAAAGTTCCTTCATCCTCTTATTGCTTCCGGAGAGCGCGACCAGCGAACTTAAGAGCTTGGTTTCTTCAGGAAAGGATATTACGGAAATATTTTCCGTGTAACTTGAAAGCCCTTCCAGCAGAGGCGCGACACCGCTTGCTCCGCCGAGCACCACAATCTTTGGTCCACGTTTCAGCCGAAGCTGGGTGTAGACAGAACTGATATATCCGCCTTTCCTGCCGGGATTGACAATTGTAAGGAAAGCGTAAGTCCCTCTCCTGACCGCCATCAAGATTCCCAGCAAGCCTATCCCAAGCGCGATAAAGTCTATCGTAACCAGCTTGCTCAGCTTTACTACGGTAACCCTCACTTTAGCCGAGAAAGTCTTTGCCGAAACAATATGAGTGAGGTCCAGTTTCGGAAAAATATGGCCGATAATTCCGTTCAGCCCGAAAGCGAGAAGCACCAGGCTGACAATAAAAACCACGACCCAGGTCTTAAGCATGGGGCGCGAATAAAGCCACCTGGAAAATTTACTCTCTTTTGCCGCCATTTTTTTTGTCCATTTCCCTAAACACATTACTCTCAAATTCATCCGCAGACGAATAACCCATCTTCTTCAGCCGCTGCTGCATGGCGGCGACTTCCAGCAGTATCGCAATGTTCCTGCCCGGTTTCACGGGTATGATCATCTTCGGGAGCTTCACGCCGAGCAGTTCTTCATTGTTCTCATTGAGACCTGTCCTGTCATAGCTCTTATTCTTGTCCCAGTCCTCAAGATGCACAAACATTTCCACCCTCTTGCGGTCCCTGGTAGCGCCGACGCCGAAAAGATCCTTTACCGACACGATTCCCACGCCCCTGACTTCCAAATAATACATCAAAAGCTTCTGCGGAAAGCCTATCAACCTGTTCTCCGAAGTCTTTATAATTTCTACTATATCATCGGCCACGAGCCTGTGCCCTCTCTTGATGAGCTCCAGCGCGCACTCGCTCTTGCCGATGCCGCTCTTTCCGGTTATTATTACCCCTACCCCGTACACATCAACCATCACGCCGTGAAGCGACATTTTCTTCGCCAGTTTTTCTTCCATATAATTGGTCGCTTCACTGACAAAAGCAGTCGTATAAAGCGGCGTCTCTATGACAGGAATACCGCGTTTATCCGCAGACTGGATAATCTCTTTGTAAAGCTTCAGCCCGCGGCAGTAAAAAAGCACCGGAATCTTGTACCTGAAAAGCCTCGTTATGACTTTTTTCCGCTCGTTCGCCGGCAGTTTCTCGAGGTAACTAACCTCGGTCTTGCCGATTACCTGAATGCGCTCGGAAGGAAAAAAATCAAAGAACCCGGTGAGTGAAAGACCGCACCTGTTCACATCCGGAACAGTTAACTCGTGATCGAGCCCGTCGCGCCCGGCGACCAGTTTAAGGTTCCAGTCGGCGCCTTTATCCGCTATGAGTTCTCTGACAGTGAAGGCCATTATATTTTCAGCTTCTCTTCTTCAGAGATCACGGTTATAACTTCCTCGGCTGTTGTGCAGTTCACGAGGGATTTTCTGAAATACTTGTCCTTCAGGAGGCCCGAGATCTTTGCAAGAGACTTCAAGTGTATCCCGCTCGCGTTGTAGGGGGCAAGCAGCAGGAAGAAAAGGTTGACCGGGTCGCCGTCGAGAGAGTCAAACTGGCAGCCTTCCTTGGAAAGCCCAAATCCCGCCACAAGCGCGGAGACATTGTCCGTCTTCCCGTGGGGTATAGCCACTCCCTGTCCTATGCCGGTGGAACCGAGTTCTTCGCGTTCCAGCAGCACCTGCATCACCTTCGCCTTGTCCGTAACCTTTCCGGCAGCCACGAGGATATCAGCCAGCTCCTCCAGCGCCTCCTTCTTGGTCTTGGACTTGAGGTCAACCTTGATGCAGTCCTTTGACAAAAAATCGGTTATCTTCATTTCACTACCCCCTTCAGAATTTTATGATTTCACTCTAAATTACAGCCGGTGCCTTTGGCCTGCCTTCAGTATTTTTAGTTCTTCGCGGTACTTAGCCACGGTCCGCCGGGAAAGCCGGATGCCGTCTGCCGCAAGCGCCGCCGAGATAGCCCCGTCCGTCAAAGGCTCGCTTCCCTGCTCGTTCTCTATCAGCCTTTTTATGATTTCTTTTACCGAACCTGAAGAGACGCTTTCCCCTTCGCCTCTGTTCAACTTAACGTCAAAGAAATGCCTAAAAGCGAAGGTCCCTGCCGGCGCCTGTATGTATTTTTTCGCCGTAACCCTGCTGACAGTCGATTCGTGCAGGCCAAGTTCATCAGAAATCTCCTTGAGCGTCAACGGCTTAAGGAACTCCATGCCCTTTTCAAGAAAATTCTTCTGTTTCTCAATTATACACTGCGTTACGCGAATCAGCGTCTTTTTTCTTTCGTCTATAGAACGAAGTACTGCAACGGCCGATTTGAACTTTTCTTCCAGGAACTTCTTTTCCTCAGGCGTTGCTTTTCCTGACCTTATCATGGCCTCGTAGGCCCTGTTTATCCTTAGAGTAGGCATGCCCTGGTTATTCAGCAAGATACGCCAGGAACCGTCAGCTTCCCTTTCAAGCATTACATCCGGAACAACATACCTGACTTCCTCGCTCGAAAATTCGCGCCCCGGCTTCGGTTCCAGACCGGAGATAATCTTTACTGCTTCGCTCACCTCCGCCGGACTTGCTTTCAAAGCGGCCGAGATACGTTCGAATTTGCCTTTTTCGAAATCCTCCCAGGCTTCAGAAACTATCCTGTGAGCGAGAGAACCTTCTTTGCCCGCAGCCAAAAGCTGAAACAGCAAACATTCCCGCAGCGTCCGCGCGCCTACTCCGGTCGGTTCAAAACTCCGGATTATTTCCAGCACGCGCGTTGCGTCTTCAGTGGAAATACCTTCTGCGCCGCTCAACTCTTCCAGCGGGACCGTAAGATACCCGTCTGCATTTATGGCGCTTATTATTTTTTCCCCGATCGCGTAATCCCTGTCATCTGCGGCAGAAAGCCGCAGCTGCCAGACCAGGTGCTCCTCAAGGCTGTAGCCGACTTTAGGTTTTTCCTGCGCCGGCCGCGTCTCGCCGCGAACAGCCGTTCCGGGATTAACTTCATCCCGCGGCAGGTAGTCGCCCCATTCTTCTATGGTCGGAGTATCGCTTTCTTTGTCCGATTTCTCAAGGAGCTCCCGCTGTTCAAGCATCGGGTTCTGTTCCAGTTCTTCTTCAAGATAATCCTTAAGCTCAAGCACCGGCATCTGAAGTATCTTGAGGGACTGCCTCAGCGCCTGCGAGAGCACCAGTTTTTGCGTATTTTTTATTTCCAGCCGCTGACCTGTCATCAGTTCCCCCGGCCTTTACTCGTTGTCCAGCACGAAAGTCTTCGGCTGAACAAGATACTTTACCGCCGCCTTTGAGACTTCCTCAAGCGTCACGGCCTTTACCGCTTCCGGATAAGCAGCATCGTAACCGAAACCCGGACCGCTTAGTTCAAACCAGCCAAGGTATCTTGCCCTGTCCGCGTTGGTCTGATGATCCAACCTAAACTGCCCGACCAGCAGGTTCTTTGCGTCGGCAAGTTCCTTTTCCGTAATATACCCCGGTTTACCCGCATTCACGGCCGTATCCAGGAAACCCTGTTTTATTCTTTCTATATTTTCCTTTCTGGTTCCCGCGTAAAAAATAAAGGCGCAGGTCTTTGCCCTGGACGGATAGATCGTGCCTATGGAATAGGCAAGCCCTTCCTTTTCTCGGAGCGTGGAAAATAACTTTGAACTCATCCCGCCGCCCAGCACCGAGCTTAAGAGCTTAAGGGCAGGATAATCGGCGGAGGCAAACTCCGGGGCAAAAAAACCGGTCATAACAACGGCCTGATTCTTCTTCATTTTCTCGGAAGCAAAACTTTCCGCTTCCGCGCTTGCCGCGCTTTGGGGTTTTACGAATTGTCCGCCCGCAGGTATCACGGACAAGCTCTTTTCAAGCAACGCGGTCATTGCACCTTTGTCGAAACTTCCTGAAACGCTCAAGCAGATGCGCCCGGCGGTAAAATTCCTGGAGTAAAATGCCGAGAGTACGGAGGAGGTGACTCCGGCAATGTTCTCTTCGGTGCCGAGAGGATCAAGCGCGTAGCTGTCGCCCTTAAACATCAGCGCTTTGAGCCGCTTCAAAGTGTAGGAGAAATTATCGTCTTTCTCGGCCTTTAGCCCTGAAATCGCAACTTTTTTTATTTTGGAAAGCTCGGCCTCCGGGAAAACCGGATTGAGCAGCATATCAAAGAGAACGGCAGAGCCCTCCGCGAAGGTCTTTTCCGTGCTGACCATCGAGATAACAGAATGGTCTTCCCCTGAAGAAGCCGCGATTGAAACCCCCAGAGCTTCCGTGGCCGCCGCAAGTTCTTCTGCGCTCCGCGTTTTAGTTCCGCGGGTTATCATGGCGAAGGCCAGGTTGGCGGTCCCGGAATCAGCAGGCGTTTCATAAGCGGAACCGGCGCGTACAAATACCGCCAGCGCTATTATCCCGGCCGACCGGTCAGGATTCAAAATAACTTTTAGTCCGTTGCTAAGAGTAATTGACTCAGCCGCGGCCGCCGGCTGCAAAAGCAGGGCAGCTAAAACTATGAAGGAAAAAATCGTTTTTTTCATTTATCCGCCGGAATCAGAGCGACCGAAGCGGGCACTCCGGAAAGATATTTCGCGGCGACAAGCTTCAGGTCAGCCGCGGTAACCTTCCTTACGTTTTCCAGGTAATCCTGGCCAAACTCGTAATTAATTATGGCCTCGTTATAGCCAAGATCGCCGGCCATCTGCCCATCAGTTTCGTGAGAAAAAATGTAGGAGTTCTCAAGTATAGCCTTCGCTTTTGCGAAATCTTTCTCGACCACGCCGTTAATACAGACATCTTTGAGTTCTTCAAGCAGCCGCTTGTCGAACATTGCCCGGCTGTCAGGCGGCAGCTCCGCAGTAACATAGACCAGGCCCTCGTCGCGCATGGTGGAATAGCCCATGTCCAACGAGTAGCAGAGCTGCTCTTTTTCCTTTAACTTCGAATACAGCCTTGAACTTCTGCCGCTGCCGAGCAGAGTCACAAGCAAATCCATAGCGTAGGTGTCGCTGTTGTCAGCCGCGGGTCCAAGCCAGGCAGAACCGTAATACCCCTGACCGTAATTTCCGGTAAATTCTTTCCTTCCGGGAGCAAAGGACGCTTTCTTCCTGAGACCTTCCGTGAGCGGCTTGCCCAGCCCCGCCGGAAAGTGTTTTTCAAGGGCGGAAACAAACTCCGCCGTCTTAAAATCCCCGGCGCCTACTATTATCATTCTTTCCGGAGAATAACGGGCCGAGTAATAAGCGGTAATATCAGCCCTGGTGAGCTTCTCGAGGACTTCTTTTGTGCCTATTACTTCTCTGCGATAGGGATGCGACGGATAGGAAAGTTTGAAGAGTTCTTCGTATATTTTTCTGCCGGGGTCGTCATCTCCGCGCACTATTTCTTCAATTACCACCTTTCTTTCTTTTTCTATTTCTTTCTCGTCAAAGGCGGGATTGGCCAGGCAGTCCAGCATACCGTCGAGCGACACATAAAAGTGCTCTTTCGCTGTCTCAAAGTGAAAATTCGTAAAATCTTTTGAGGTCGCGCCGTTAAGATTTCCCCCGCGTCCTTCAATGAGACGACTTAAACCCGAGACTCCGGAAGAGGCACTGCCTTTGAAGATGAGATGTTCTATGAAATGCGAAATTCCGCTATTGTTCTCTTCTTCGTCGCGGGAGCCGGTGCGAAACCAGACCTGAAACGATACAAGCCCGTTTTGGATTTCTTTGGTCAGGACCGTCGCGCCGTTGCGCAGGACCAATTTCACAATGCCGTTCTTTCCCGGCTCGGTGCTCTTAACAAAATCTTCAGCCGCAAACAGGGAAGTTCCCGCAAGCATAATAAACCCCGCGGCAATCACCCCCGCTATTTTATCGCTTATCTTCATCCCATCCCCGTCTTGTTGTTTTGTTTTACGTTACAAACGTTAAGAACCGTTATTTAGTTAAACATCATCGCATCCGCAAACTCATCCTGAAAACCCGGGTCCATCGACAGATCAATATGGGCCACTCTCCCCGCAATCTCTTCCGACTCTTTCAGGAAAACCACCGAGACCAGAGCTTTCCTCGCCCCTTCCTCTGCTGCGTTGCCGCAAAATTTTATTTTTTCTATGGCGACGCGCGGTATCAAGCCTATCGCAAGCGCTTTCTCAGCGCGGATATAATTCCCAAAAGCTCCGGCCATGAGAACTTCGTGTATTCCTTCCTCGGTGACCTTGAGCTGCTTCATCAATATCCTGATTCCGGCCTGCATAGCGCCTTTCGCGAGCTGTATTTCCCTGACATCGCGCTGATTAAGAGATATCTCTTTGCCTGCAGACTCAATAAAAACGAACTCGTTGCCGTCACTCTTCTCTATTATCCGGTCAGCAAGGGCAGGAAGAATACCCTCCGAGAGCAGCTCGCTCTTATCCTTAATTCTTCCGGTTTCATCCACGATCTTCTCTTCCACCAGCAGGGCCATCGCGTCTATGAGACCGCTGCCGCAGAAACCCCTGGCAGGAGCATTTTCAATGGTCTGAATCTCCATCTTCCCGCCGGAAAAGTCTATCTTTTCAATGGAGCCGCTTGAAGCCCTCATCCCAAAACGTATGTGCGCGCCTTCAAACGCCGGTCCTGCCGCGCAAGAGGCGGAGACCATTGAGGTCTTGTCTCCAAGTACTATTTCGCCGTTGGTACCGATATCTATGGCGAGTTTTATCTTTGAGCTCTTATGCAGTTCCGTCGCGAGTACCACGCCAACCGTGTCTCCTCCGACCCAACCGCCTATCACGGGAAACACGTTGACCAGAGCTCTCGAATTTATGTTTATACCGAACTCCACGGAACTCACACGGTTGAGTTTATGATTTAGTTTTGATTCAAAAGGATACACTGCAAGACTTGCCGGATCCACGCGCAGCAGCAGGTGCTCCATCGTGGTATTTCCGCAAAGCACGACATCATAGATACTTTCAGGCTTAATCTCTGCGTCAGAACAGACCTCGCTGATAATCTTATTGATGACGCCAATAACCTTCCGGTTAAGATCACGCATGCCGTTCTCACGCGTAATACAATAATTCAACCTGGAAATCACATCATCCCCGTAGACTATCTGGGCGTTCATGTCCGCCGAGGTTGCTTTGACCAGCCCGGTATTCAGATCCACAAGAGTTCCTACTATGGTGGTCGTTCCGACATCAAAAGCCATGCCGTAAAGTTCCGAGACCGTGTTGCCTTTCTCTATTGCAAGAAGACCGTCACCAGACGCGACCAGGGTGCAGGCGCCGTTGTATTTCGCCGCCAGCGCGTCGGAATCTTGCGCCGAATTCGCGGCAAGCGCTGACTTTAGCGCCTTTACAGGGAAGCCCTCCGGGGGCGTAGAGCCCGGAAGCACGGCGTATTTCATTACGCAAGGTTTCAGATAGGCTTGTGTCTGGACTCCAACCTCAAGAATCTTTTGAGTCTGAAGCTTGCTCGTCCTTGGAACTGAAACCACGGCATTAGCTGTCAGTTTAGATCTGCAGCCGAGCCTGATTCCGCGCGCAAGATCTTCAGAAGAGATCTTTTCTTTTTCGATATGGTCCGGCTCGCCCGCGCCCGAGGAAATTTCGACACGGCACTTCCCGCACTTACCGACCGCGCCGCACGGAATGTCGATATAAATACCGGCTTCAAGAGCAGCCGCTGCGACAGTTATGCCGGAAGGAACGCTTATTGTCTTCCCGTCAGGCTGGAATTTTACTTTTATTTTCGCCATTTCACTTCCTTCGTCGAGCTTGAGCAAGCCCCAAGTTAACATAATACAAATAAGCAAGTTGCTACTATTCCTTTGATTTTAACCTATTTTCAAGTCAAAAATCAAACCAAAAAACCCGTAAAAACTACATATTTCAAAAGGATTTTTTGAGTTTCAGGAAGGCGAAAACCCGGAAAAAGAAAAGGCCGCTTCCACCCGGAAGACGGCCTTGCAGAAATGGCGCGAACTCAGATCAAAGAGGCAACGGTTCGTTTATCAAGGACTTTGACGAGCTCCAGCAGCAGCTTTACGCTGTTCTCATAATCATCGAGATGAATTATGGAAGCATGACTGTGAATGTATCTTGTCGGCACTCCGATAACAAGCGAGGGAACACCCCTGGAATGGAAATGAATTACGCCTCCGTCGGTAGCGCCTCCGGGCAAAGCCGCGAACTGATAAGGTATTTTGTGTTTTTTGGCAATCGCTACAGCCAGATCGCGGAGCTTGGTATTTGGAATCATCCCGGCATCAAGTATCTTTATGAAAGGGCCTTTGCCGAGCTTCCCCGGCATCTGGTCCTGAGAGACTCCCGGAACATCCGCGGCAATTCCGACTTCGGCTATCAGGCAAACATCCGGGTCAACAACATTGGCAGAAGTCCTTGCCCCGCGCAGTCCCACTTCTTCCTGGACGGTCCCGACCCCGTAAACCGTGTTAGGATGTTTGACGCCCTTAAGAGCCCGTATCACTTCAACGAAGAGCGCGCAGCCGGCGCGGTCATCCAGCGCCTTCGCGAGTATGGTCTTACCGTTCTTCAATATTTGGAACTTGCTGTCCGGTATCACAGGATCTCCGGGGCGTATTCCGAACTCTTCCTCAGCCTCGGCCTTAGAGAGAGCCCCGACATCGATGAACATATCTTTCTTCTCTACCATCTTCTTGATTTCGTCAGCGCCCATAATATGCGGCGGTTTTGAGCCGACGACTCCCGGGACATCTCCTTTGCAGGTTTTGATAATTACCCGCTGGGAAAGAATAACCCCGTCATACCAGCCGCCAAGAGGAAGAAACCGGATAAACCCCTCGTCAGTGATATGCTTGACCATGAAACCTATCTCATCCATGTGACCGGGTATCATTATTTTCGGGTCTTTCGAGGCACCCTCTTTTTTGAAGATGATGCTTCCGAGGCGGTCATTCTCTACTTCGGCGCTGCCTTTCAGCTTCTTTTTGAGCAGTTCCTTGATCTCGGTCTCGTAACCTGAAACTCCGGAGGCTTCCGTAAGTTCTTTGAGCAACTCAATACTCTCTTTTCTCATGTTGCTCCTTTTAAAAGAAAACTGGAAGAAACGTTTATTTAAGACGGCAGGAGGAAAAACTTAGACCGTAAGCCTCATAAGGACGCCTATCAGAACAGCGGCTATTCCGCTGATCCTGTAATCAAGCAGCCCCAGCCTCCCGTTCTTCACAAGAATAAACCCGGCCAGGAACATAACCAGCGGCAGAATGTACCAGGCTTGTCCGTAAGCTCCCGCAATAAAGATGCCGAGCCCGATAACCGCCCTTGACCCGATGCCGTAATATTTCATAAGAAGCCCCGGAAAGGTCACGCCTTCATTCTTATCGCCCTTAACTGTTTTCTTTATGTATTCCTGCAGGACGAACATGCCATAGGTAAGCACGATAATCCAGATTGCCGCCACAACAGACCTGTTGTCATTCATATAATATTTTTCAAGACCGGATAAAAAGGACGGGAATGGATCCGGCTTGACAGAAACACATCCTGCCGCTACTACCGCGGCGACGCTGATATGCAGGAACTGGTCAAAAAGAAAGGTCCGGAGGTTGTTCCGTTCAACGTGCAGGTTGATGATGATTTTCGCTTTGTCCTGGAAGATGTGTACCACCCAGGAAATGATAAGGAAGGCGATTACGCTTCTATCGTGAAGGTACGGGAGGGCAAAGAGAAAACCGGAGAGGCCGGCAATGCTGCCATGCAGGAGCACGCCCCAGTTGTACTTAACCTTTATTTTGAAAATACCGTTGGTCTGAAGGAGAAAATCAGCCGTCAGGTGCGCGAGCAGAAGGCGCAAAAAAAGGAACATTTTGAGGTCCCTCCCCTAATAGACTGCCTTTACTTCTGAGTCAGTGAAGTAATGGTTCAGGATATCCTTATACGAGAAGCCTTTCTTCGCCATTCCGGCAGCCCCGTCCTGACACATCCCAACCCCGTGCCCGAAACCGGCTCCGTAAACAAAGCTGCCCTCGAACTTGACCAGATTGCTTCTTAGTCCGGAGAACGCAGACCGGACCCGTTCTCCGGTAAATTTTTTTTCGCCAATCCTTACTTCTTTAATATAACCAAAAATATCCCTTTTAACAACCTTAATTTCATTTGCAGACTTGTCGATTACCCTGAACCAGCGAAAATGCGCGTCCTTTACGCAATAGGCATGCGGTTCAGATTTTATCCAGCGATCCAGCAATTCCGGAGTTAACGGCCAGTCCTCGTAAAGCCCTCCGTCGGCCCCCGGCGGAAAGTCAGATTTGCCCTTAAAGACCTTCAGCGGGTCAGAGCCCCAAACATCTTCCACATTCCTGGTATGCCCGCCGCAGTTAGAAAAGAAGAATGCTGTTACGGCTTTTCCGCCGCTGAGCAGCAGTTCTCCCTTTGTGGCTTCAACGGCTTCGGTAGTGCCTGGGAATTCGCTCTCCACTCCGTTGTACGCCTGACAGTCCACATCCGCGCAAAGATCGGCACTCGGGTGCGTCTTCAGCCCCAACTTGCTGTAAGCGTAACTTCTTGCGACTACTGCCTGAGCCAAAAGCGCTTCCCTGTCGGATGAAGCCCGGATCTCGGACGGCACAACGCTGTAAAGGTACTCATCCAGCGGAAGCAGATTCACGAGAGAAAGACCGTTCTCTCCCAGAGAGACTTCAAGAGCGCCTCTGTAACTCCGGTCTTCGTTCTTCGACCAGAAGTAGCCCTTGTTAAGCGTCACATCATAGATAGTGAAAGTCGAAACACCCCCGGGGTTCTCAAAAAGGAGCGGATCGTGCCCCTTGAACCGCTCTTTGATGAGTTCTTTTCCGGCGCCATCCTTAACAGAGAAACTGCCCCCTGATAAGGTTACGCGTATTTCCTGCTCGGGGAATGCGGTTCCCGCCTTTCGTCCAAAGAGCGTGAAGTTCACCGGACTGCCGCACTTGATCCTCAGAGAATCAACTCCGGAAACAAGGAGCACTCGGATAACCGGGTTTTTGTCGCGGCCAGCGAGGGGCTTCACCTCCGGACACTTCTTAGACTTCCTTCCGCTTTCCTGGACCGCTTCCTCGCTCTTTCTATCCGCATCCGGTATTCGTTCGGCGAGTTTCTTCAGGCCCGACGACACTCCCGGATAACCCGGTTCGGAAAGGGAGAGCCTGCTAAGCGAGCTGTAAGCTTCTCGGAATTTTCCCTGCTGTTCCTGAATGCCGGCAATCTTCAAGTTAATCCTGTAGAGACTTGAATCCAGCCGGAGGGCATCTTTGTAAAGACTGAGAGCCCGGGCCGCGTCGCCGGAAGCCGCGTAAGCCTCTGCGAGTTTTTGCTTAATAACCGCCGAGAGCGGCTCCAGCTCAAGCGCGGACGAAAAAAATATTTCCGCTGCTTTCGTCTTTCCGGAGGCTTGGGCGCAACAACCCGAGAGCACAAGCGCGTAGAACTTGATGAATTTTTCCTGACCTGCTTCGGGGTAGATGAGTTGCTCCGCCACCGCGGAAGTTTCAGCGTACTTTCCGTCCTGAAAAAGGCAAAGCGCCAGGTTCAGGGTCCTGAAACTGTCTTTCTTCAGTTCAAGCGAGGCCGCATAACACGCGGCGGCCTCTGAAAAACGCCCGCCGTCCTTGTACAGACAGGCAAGGTTGGCCAGCACCTCAGGGTCAGCTTTTGCTTTGAGAGATTCGCGATACCAATTTTCCGCCTCTTTGTATTCCCCTCGGTAGTAACAGGCGTTTGCCTCTTTGAACAATTTAACCGGCTCGCTCTCTTTAATGATAAGTTTCGGCGCACAGGCGGAAAGTACGAAGAGTGAGTAAAAAGCGAGAGTGAGGGCGTGTTTGAAGGGGTTGAGCAACATTTTTCCTTCGACACTCAGAACATGTGAGGTCATTTTTTTAGGTTGAACTTGAATGTGATCTTTCCTTCCTGATCTATCTGCCTGGCGGAGAGCGGCAGGGAGTCGAATTTCCATTTGGTCATTCCGTCAGAAACCAGAAAATCCATTTCTTTGAATCCACAGGTCTTTATTACCATCACGTCCTTGACATCGCCGCCCGGCTTTACCGTTATCTGGACCTGCACGGCTCCTTCTATTCCCTGGCGCTTCGCCCACTCGGGGTACCCGGGCATAAACTGACGCATGATGCCGCGCGACGCTATAGGCCCGGAAATTTCAAGATTGCCGTTAGCCATTCCCGGGTTTTCCGTATCCTCGCCGTAACCTCCGCCAAGCACCGGACCTTCCAGCGGCCCGTCGGAGTTCTTCATTGCGGCCTCATCCATGCCTATGGGCGTTTCCCTGTGAAGCTTCAGTATATCATCGGAAGATTTTTGAACCACGGACTGCTTAGCCAGAATCCTTTTGGGTTTTATTTTTGAGGCTATCTTCTCCGGCTTTGCCGCGGTCTTTCCGCTCTTAACTCCGGTCTTCGCGGAAACATCGCCTTTCTGCCCCAACCCCTTACCGTAGGGCATCTCGCCGAGCAAGGTTACCTCCGTCAGATAGACGGACTTGCCCGTGCTGTTCGAAGCGACAAACCCGGCAAGCAAAGCAAGCAGTATCCCATGGAAGAGCAGGGATATCAAAAGCGTTCCGGATAAGGTCCTGTCTTTCCTGAGAGCCGACATGTTTCTCCTGTTATTTTACGGTTGCTTCTATTTTTTCCGCCGCGATAGCCATCTTTAGCGCCCCGGCTTTCTTTGCTGCGTCCATCACCATAACGACAAAACCGTGCGAAACATCCTTGTCCGCATTGATGATTATGGTCTTGTCTTTCTCGTACTTGATCATATCCTCAAGGTTGGTCTGGACGCTGTTTGCGTCGGTCTGCCTCTCGTTGATGAAGATCTTCCTGTCCGCAGTGATAGTTACGGTAATATTCCTCTGCGGGGAAGTGTCCGCGGTGGCCGCGGACGGTAATTTTACGTTGATGCCGCCCTGGAGTATCAGCGGCGTGGTCACCATAAAGATTACCAGCAGGACCAGCGCCACATCTGTGAGCGGGGTCACATTTATATCAGAAATCATCTTATGTTCAGGCCTGTATCTTCTCATTCTTCCCTCCGCCCTTTACTTCTTTATCAGATCAATAAATTCCGCCGCGGTGTCGTCAAGATACACGGTAACCGACCTGACCGACCGCATAAAGTAGTTGTAGAACACTACCGAGATGACGGCGACGAAGAGCCCGGCCGCGGTGTTTACCAGCGCTTCGGAGATGCCCTTGGAAACCACCGACGCGCCCATGGCGGACTGCTGCGAGATGGCGCTGAAGGCGTTAATGATGCCGAGTACCGTTCCGAAAAGCCCGATATAAAGAGCGGTATTGCCGATGGTGCCGACAATGCCGAGATTCTTTTCCAGCGAGACAAGTTCCTTGTCAACGGTCCTGTTAGCGAGGTCCGTCAGGGACTCCTTGTCCATTTTGTGCGAGAAAATAATGGTTTTCAGGACAGTCGTGAGCGGGCAGAGAGTCCTGAAGAAGAACCATTTCGCTTCAAAAGTGTCGCAGTAGGCGACCGCGTCGGAAATCTTTCCTGCCATTAGCAGACTCCTGACCCGCGCTTTGACCTGTTCCATCACTTTGGGCCTTATGCCGTAAAAGACCTTTAGCCGCTCAATAATGACGGCAACGGAGATCACCGAACAGACCAGCAGAACAATTATTACTATACCTCCGTGCTCAAGCATTTTCAAAAAACTCATATCCATACTGCCTCCTCTTTTCGCGCTGTTTACGCGCAGGTTCCTTTTATTTTAGACAACGGCGCGCGCTGAAAGTTACGAGCCGCAATTTAGAGTTTTATGTCCAGCCCTGCCAGCAGAAAGAGTCCGGTCAACGCTCTGCCCTTAATAATCCCGGTGTTCTGGTTGAGCAGGTTATCCCCTTCAACAAAAACCGTCAGCCAGCCTGAAAGTTCTTTTGACAATTTCAAGCCGGCAAGCACTCTTGCCGGCAGGGTATCGGGGTTTGATTCACTGAAATGCATCTCACTCTTGTATTCTAACGTAATATCAAACTCCCAGCCGGAATCGGCGTACTCACCGCGCAGCAGCAGCGCGTGCTGAGGCATATACGGAACAAATTTCCCGGGCAGGCCGTTTAAAGAGTTCATAAAGGTATATTTGAGCGACTGCGTAAAATTCGGGGAAAGTTTCCACTGTTCCGAGAAATTCATTCCTGCCACCGAGACTCCCGCTATATTTACCGGGCGCAGAACATCCGGAACCGGCGCAGTTTCCGTCTCATAAGTAATAAGGTTTTCCACTTCTTTCCGGAAGATTTCAAGCGAGACCGGGATATCGTTCGTAAACTTGTGCTGCAGGCCTGTCGTCAGCGAAAACCAGTCGTTCTCGGTATTAAGGCTTACCGCGGTCTCTATAGGCCTTTGCGCGTATATTTCGGAGGCGCGCGGAAAGACAAGACCCGGCGAGTACGAGGCGTACAGCGTGGTGTTGCCGTCAAGGTCCACGCTCGCCGAAAACGAAGGATTTAGCCTGCTCTGATCATACCTCATCCCTGCATTTAGCAGGACAGGATCCAGGTTGAACTTTGCGGCGGCCGACAGATTGTACAACTGCCCGAAGAGCGAATCACTTCTGCTCTCGGCGTTAATGGAGCCGAGTATTTTATTATCTTCCCTGGTTATCCTGAAATCTGCTCCGAAGAATATTTTAAGAAAATTATCGGCATAGCCGTTCTTTTGAAGCGTCGTTCTCGCCGCCTTAAGCCCGCCCTTAATTTTCAAGTTCGCTGAAGAGTTTCCTGACAACGTGATATCCGCTTCAACCAGGTCATCGCGGTATTCATCAGGCAAATAGCCAAGTGCCGGAGACGTCCTGAAGGCCGCGCCGCCCCTATATATAAGAGCCAAGGACGCATCCAGAAACTTTTCAAAAGAAGCGCTGACATCAAGATTCAAAGCTCCCGTATCGTAGCCGTTATCCGTCTCAAAATAGTGCCTGATATCCTTCTCCGCCTTAAGCAGTAAGCTGTATCTGCCAAAGCTCTCTCCGTAAACGAGCTTGCCGTAAAGAGAAGAAAAAGACCCATAGGCTGCAAGCAACTCAACCAAACTCGCGCTGCTCTTCTTGTTCGCTCCAAGCTCCGGAGCAGTTCCCTTGACATTGTCCAGGTAGGGCCCCTTAATGAACTGGAGTTCCATAAGGGGCGTTTCCTTCGGCGGCACAGGATAATTTTCCGGCAAAAGGTCTTTCTTTTCGCCGCCAACCTTAATATCGCTTTCTCCGGTAATGACCACATCGGGCAGGACAAAGACCGGCTCGCGTTCTTTTTTTTCCATATCCTGCGCAAAAGAAAAGACCGGTACCAGGAGGACTGTCAGGAATATAATTTTTTTCATTTCTTTTTCCTCACCACCGCTCCATCATCAACCGGCTGGTTTTCGTCAGTCGTATCCCCTGAAGGCGACATGAGCGCTTTTAGCCTCTTTGCCGCGGCGTCAACCCATTCCTTCTTTTCGCCGGTCAAAATTATATCCTTGTACATTTCCGCGGCCTTATCATACTTCCCCGCTTTTTCAAAACACTCGGCGGCCCGGGCTTTAGCCGTAACCTTCCACATGCCTGTGGCGTTTTCAACGGAGAGGACTTTTAAGTATTCGGCGGCCGCGGTTTCGGCGTCGTTTTTCGCAAAATAGCAGTTGCCTATCCAGTACTGGGCCTCCTGCGACTTTGAAGGAAAGTTTACCGTGATAAATCTGTAGGCCGCTATTGCCTTATCAAAAGACTTTGCGTCCTCATAAATCACGCCAAGGTCAAGCGCTGCATCCCTGGAGAGCGCCGATTTAGGATATTCCCTGAGCATTCTCTCGTACCTGATTGCCGCCTCGTCCTTCTTCTTCGCCTTCTTGAGCGAGAGGCCTGAGTTAAAAATTGCAGAGATTATGAACTCGCTCTTAGGATATTTTTCGGCAACCTCGTCGTATTCCGCCGAGGCGTCCTCATAACGTTCAAGGATGTAGTAAACATTGGCTATTTTAAAGAGCGCTTTGGGAGCCACGGTGGAACCGGCGAACCTGTCGGCCGCCATCCTAAAACTCTCCACTGCCCTGCCGTTGTCCTTAAGCGCGAGATAGGCCTCGCCCTTTGAATAAAGCACGTCCGGAGTCTTGGTTGACTCGGGAAAAGAGCTCATAAAGTTATCAAATTCATCCACTGCCTGCTTAGACTTTCCGCTCTTCATATAATAGCCGGCAAGCTTGAACTGCACCTCTTCTGAGAATTCTTCTTTTGGAAATTTCTTCAGGAAGAGCCTGGAGATCTCCTCGCCTTTGTCATTCTCGCCGTTGCGGGAATAGCACCACGAGAGTCCGTAGAGCGCGTCCCTCTCGTATTTGGTTGAAGCATAAGACTTGCGGACCTCACCATAGATATCTACGGCCTTCTGGTATTCCTGAAGGTTGTACCAGGAATCAGCCGCCTTAAGCAGGGCGTCCGGCACAAGGTTGCTCTGGGGAAAAGCGTCCCTCACCTTCAGGAAACAATCAGCCGCCTTCGTGAAATTATCCTGTCTGAAATAGGAGAACCCTATCCAATACAAACTGTCGGGCGTGTTCAACTCTTCCCAGACCTTTACGGCGCCCGCAAAATCATTGACATTGTAGAGACAGCGCCCGATCTGGAACTTCGCTCTCGAAGTATCTCCGGCATCTTTCGCTCTCTCAATCGCCTTCTGGTAATAAGAGGAGGCGGCGGAATAATCCTTAAGGTTATAAAAAGACGACCCTGCCATATAGAGCGCCTCGTACGCCAGGTCTGCGGCCTTCGCATCCTCAGACACATTATTAAACTCGGCAATGGCCTGAGTGAATTTTTTCTGGGAGTAATGGCACCAGGCATTCCCGAGCTGCGCCAGCGGAACGAATTTTGAGGCCGGGTAAGCCGAAATGGCTTTGTCGTAGGCGGAAAGAGCGTTGTCATAATCTTTCAAAGCGTAATAAGTCTCTCCGAGCCGGAACTGCGTTTCTGCCGCTCTTAGACTCGCCGGGTATTTCGCAAGCAGTTTATTGAAATTTTCCCTCGCAAAACCGAAGAGCTTTAGCTTGTAGTCGCACCAGGCGACAAAATAGGCGGAGTCAGCCGCGAACTCGTAATCCGGGAATTCTTTGCAAAGCTTGTCATAAACGGTCTTGGCGTCTTCAAGCCTGCCGATTGCGTAATAGGAGTTTCCGGCAAGGTAAAGCGAATTGGCCCTAAGCGACGGAGGCACTTTTTCTTTATTTACCGCAGTGAGTTGTTTAATGGCTTCCCAATGCTTCTGCTGTTTATAGTAACACCAGGCGAGACCGTACCTCGCGCGGTTTACAATTTCCCCGGAACCGCTATTCCCGGCAAGCACGGTGAAATTCTTTACCGCGTTGTTGAAATTTCCGAGAGCAATGTTTGTTATTCCTATCCAGTATAGAGCTTCATTCCTGAGAGGACTCTTGTCAAAGGAGGCCAGCAGAGAATCAAAAGCCGCGTCGGCAGACTGATAATCCTTAAGCTTAAAGTAGCACTCTCCGAGCCGGTAGGTCGCCGCATCGGTATACTTGCTGGCCGGCGCCTTCTTGATAAAATCTTTCAAAGCGATAATTGCCTCAAAGTATGCCGCAGACTGATAGAGAGACTCCCCTTTCCAGAAAAGCGCCGGTTCGGCAAGCGCGCTTGCCGTGAAGGCGGAACTCAGCTCGGAAAAAGATCCCGCGGCCTTGTAATAATTCCCGAGTTTGTAGTAGCACCAACCGGCTGAATAGCACGCATAATCGGAGGACGCGTACTTCCGAAAGGTGCGGCTGATAGTTTCATACGCGAGCGCCGCCGCCTCAAATTCAGCTGAATTGAAATAAGCTTCCGCCATCCAGAAATTCGCGTCGGCCGCAAGATAGGTCTGCGGGTTCTTTTCAAGGAGAGTTCTGAAGGACTCAGCCGAGCCGGTAAAATCTTTCAGCCTAAATTGACACTCGCCCACGCGGTACATTACAGTGTCGCGGTAGTCAAGAGAGCTGTACCGTTCAAGCACGGTCTTGTACTCCGGAATCGCCTTTTCATACTCGCCCTGCTTGTAGAAACATTCGGCGGTCATAAAAGCCGCATCGCCGCACTCGCGGCTGTCAGGATAAAGCGAAACGAGTTTTTGGAACTGGTCAACTGCGAAATTGTAGTTGGCGTTCTTGTAGAGTCCGTAGGCAAACTTGTAAAGTTCAGAAGAGGTAGCCTGGGAAAGGAGAAGCGCAGGCAAAAGAACTGAAAGCAATGTAATCAATATCTTTCGGCCCATTTTGCCCCTTTACTAAGAGATATTTTCTACATTATATACCAATATGATTCTTATTTCAACAGATTGCCGCGTGTAAAACATTGCGATTTCTCCTTAAAATACAACGCCTTCTTATTTTTTTTTAATGTTCATTCTAATTGTTTACGCATAATATCAATAACCACAAATGGTTTTCTGTGTGAGAGCAGAAATGCTAAAATAGCGAAAATTCCGAGGACATGGAGCAGCCGAAGAAAAGCTCGAAACCTACTTCCTGGGTTTTAGTTTTAGCTTAGACTCTTTACAGTATTTTTTAATTATGCCGACAACTTCCTTCGCGCTGTCAGCGGTTTGAATAATGTTCAAATCATTTTGTCCGATAAACCCGCGCCCCGACATCTCCTTTTTCATCCAGCCGAGCAATCCGCCCCAGTATTCCTTCCCCACCATTACAACCGGAAAAGGATTGATTTTTTTTGTCTGGATTAGCGTGATAGATTCAAAAAGCTCGTCCATGGTCCCGAAACCGCCGGGCATAATCACGAATGCGGTCGCGTATTTGACAAACATGACTTTTCTCGCGAAGAAATACCTGAAGGTAAGATTCTTGTTTAGATACGGATTCGGTTTTTGCTCGAAAGGGAGCTCAATGTTCAGCCCGACCGACAGACCTTTATTCTTGAAAGCGCCCTTGCTGCCGGCTTCCATTATGCCCGGGCCGCCGCCCGTGATAATAGAAAACCCCTCTTTAGTCAGGCGCGCTGAAATTTCTTCGGCGAGCTTGTAATATTTTGAACCGGGTTTCACGCGGGCAGAACCGAAGATGGATACGGCGGGAGTCACCTTCGCCAGCTCGTCAAAACCTTCGACAAACTCGGAGAGTATGCGAAACATCCGCCAGTTGTCTTCGTAGGTGAAGTCGTCAAATATTTTCTTCTTCATTAAAACCTCCGTGAAGATGATTACGCAGATTAGAAAGAGCGATTATACGAATTACGACTCTTTGGCGCCTCTAAACCGTTTCCAGCGGCCAAAAGAAAAAATCCAGCGGAAAAAGAATGTCCAGGAACTCCGCCCCCGCGGGAAGTTTCATCCATTCAGACGGCTTTGAGAGCGGGAAAAGAAGCTTAACCATATCCTGTTCGTTCAAGACTATTTTTAGTTTAGCCGGGTTGGCAGTTACCCTGACTATCTTCCCGGCGGATTCTATCGTGGCGCTTTCGCCCGTGCCTTCCATAACCAGGGTCACCGAGTGCCGCCCGGAAAGGACCGAGGATTTCGCTTTCAGGTTCATCTGTTTCACGAACTTCTTCAGAGTTTGCGAAAGATTGATGATCTTTACGCATCCGTCCCCGTAAAAGTCGTCGCTCTTGTCGCCCCAGGAAAGGCTGTTGAAGAATTCCTTGTATCTGTTAGGAAATGACGGGGTGACCGCCTCCAGCCTTTTGAAGCCGAGCTTCTCAAACGCGTGTTTTATAAGCGGTTTCAGCTCTTCCAGCGAACCGCCGCATTCAAGCACCCTTGCCTGCTCGTCGCTGTGCTTTGTCCCGAGCGTCATATAGGCGAGCACTTTGTCCCTTTCAAGCGCGAGCCAGGTGTCGCGTTTCAATCTGCCGTAAAGCAGTTTATCCAACGCCCTGCTTCTCTTCTGCCCGAATTCTTCCGCCGAGTGCAATTTTGTCAATTGATTCAGGTATACCCTTTCACCTGAGAATTTTTTTATCGCGCGGGGTTTGTATTCAGAAAAATACCTCGGAGCGGTGATGAACTTGCTCACCCTGCCGCCGCATTCCCAGCCGAAATAGCCGTATCTCTTCCTGTCCCCGCCGAGCCACGAAACATCGTACTTCCTTTCGTGAAGCAGTTCCACCGCGCGCTTTAGAAGAACCGACATATACCCTTTGCCGCGGGCCTTCTCGTGTGTAGCAACCCCGCCAATGCTTCCGGACTTAAGTATTGAGCCGTTAACCTTCATGTCCTGGGGGTAAATGCCAACGTGAGCCGCGACAAAACCGCCTTCCTTAAGGAGCAAATGTTCCTTGAATTTTTTCTGGTCCGGCATTGAGGTATGCGGCCATTGCTTCTGAAAAGTATGCTGCAACGGCCAGACATTATTTAAAAGCGCCAGGAAACCTTTCACATCTTTATTTGTAAGAAAGCAAATCTCTATTTTTTTATCCTCAGCCAATATTCCTCCGTTCTTTTCCTTTAAGCATCCGGCCTTCTGATCTTCCGCCTTCAGGCCTCCGTCCTCTGTCTTCTGTCCTCCGATCTTGCCAACCCTCCAAACATCTTTATTTCAGGTACGGCTTCTCCGCTCTCCTGAAATATTCCTTCTGCAGGCGTGGAACTACAGCATCCTTCTTTACCAGTTTTATTCTCTCAGCCACGTAATCGGCGACAATTCTCAACACTTTCTCTCCCTTTTCTTTCGTCGCCGTTCTCGCGTCTCCTGCATAGTGCTCAGGGAAGTCGGCATACCAGAACATGCTCGTGGTCAGATCCTTGAGATGTTTAATGCGGTTCAGCGGCAGTCCTGGTTTCTTCGGCAAGTACTTCATATTCACAGAATCTTCGTCTATCGCCATCATAGCACTGGTCTCCCACTCTCCGGCGTGGTTCTCATCGGTATCTATGAACTTTTCCCATTCTTTTTTCATAGGCCCATAAGTTCCCTTAACAAGATAAAGTGTATAATCCTTTTTCTTGTAAAGGCTGGAAATAACGAAATACGGAAGGAAGGCGAAGTTTCCGCCGTGCCCGTTCACGATCAGTATCTTCTTAAAACCATTGCGGGCTATCTCATCGCAGACATTTTCAAGCAGGTCATAGGCCAGCTGCGGCCTGATACAAACGGAACCTGCCGTATGCCTTACCTCGGCTATCTGGCTAAAGAAGAAGGGCGGGAAAACTACTGCTGACTCTTTTTCCGCGGCAAGTTTGCAAACCTCGTGCACCTTGATAAAATCTATACCAAGCGGCATATGCTCGCCGTGTTTTTCCAAAATACCTACCGGCAGGACGCATACCCCTTTGGTTGTCTTGATCGCCTTCAAAAAATCAACATAGTTTAGTTTTTCCCACTGCATGGTTTTCTCCTCTCACTTTAGTAATTTTTTTTCCTCTTCAATAGTCTCCGAATAATCAATATCTATT
This sequence comes from Candidatus Firestoneibacteriota bacterium, assembly GCA_903861835.1. Classification (GTDB taxonomy): domain Bacteria; phylum Oederibacteriota; class D2-FULL-39-29; order D2-FULL-39-29; family CAIOVX01; genus CAIOVX01. Next base: position 98,694 of record CAIOVX010000060.1, read on the forward strand.
ATGCCGTCATCTCTTTCCTTTACGCCTGCGTTTGGCTTACGAAACAGCGCCGAAAGGAGAATAATCACTCCGACAGGCACCGCAAGCAGCAAAGACGCAAAAGCTGCAAAGACCAGAATGGCCAGCAAAAGACACACGCCTATTACAATTATGACCCCAAGCAGCAGCCTTGTTCCGGAACCGCCTGCGGTAATTACCCTGGTTCTCACCTTCCCACCCCTTCGACAGAGACCGGACTCATTTTCTTCTTTGTTTTTTCAACGCTTTCATTATACAACTTTCAAGCCTTTCTTTGAAATCCTTTTTGGCGGGCTCCAGAAGGGGAGCCTTTTTTTGCCCGCAGAAATTCTTTATCTTTGCATCATAATTTAACCCTATGAAAGGTATGCCGTGCATATCGGCGAGTATGAGACTGTGGTACCTGGCACCCGCGACAACATCCGCGGAGGCAATCGCTTTGACTACCATTTTAAAATCACTGTATAAACCCCGTTCAAGGCCTGGCAGCCTGTCCTGCGGAAGCTGGAACGGAACAAACTTACAGCTTACGCCGGCGCGTCTCAAATTGTCGCTGACCGCTGCGACAGCGTCAAGATAGTTTCCGGACTCAGGAGCCGCCCTCAGCGCGAAGACAACAGTCTTTGCCTTTCCTCTTTTCCTCTTGGAGAAGGCCCTGAGAGTTTGCACGGCATCGCCCGCAACCGGCAGCTTGCGCGCTTTAACGCCAATAGCCCTCAGCGTATTTTTTGATTCAATATCCCTGACCGAAATGTTACCGGCGGAATTAAAAACAGCGCGGGTGAGAAATCTTCCGATGCCGGTTGTAAGCGGCCCTATCCCCTGATGCAGCAGCCGGATCTCTTTTGAGAGACTCCGCGCGGCCAGCACAAGCAGTGAGTAATAAAGAACTGAGCTGACGCTGGTCTTGTCCTGAAATATCCCGCCGCCCCCGCAGACCAGAATGTCGCAATTTAAGAGCTCGCGGAGCACCGGGAGAAGTTTTCGCGACGGAACGGCTTTAACTTTGAAAACCTTTTCTGTCAGCGGAGGATTTGAGGAAAGCACCGTCACACGCGCGCCCTCAGCCCGCAAACTGTTCAGAGTTGCAAGCAGTATCAAGTCATCACCGGCGTTTTTTTCGCCTATGTAGCCGAAGATTAAGACCTTCGGAGCAGTCTTGACAGCCAAATTAATATTGCGCCTCCGAGGACTCCAAGAACCGCTCCATAAACGGAACGGAGCAGAGAGAGCAGGAAAGGTATGTGCGCATGACAGAAAGTGTTCACCACCGAGGTGAGCCCGAATACTCCAACTGAGACCAGGATGACGGCCGGCAGCCGGAACTCTTTGAAGCGCTCTTCGTAAAGCATATGCAGCCCAAGCAGAAGACAGGGATAGCCGATCAGGAATTCTTTAGCCCTGGGCCTGGCGCGAAAAATATTCTCCAAAAAGCCACGCAGCGACTCCTCAAAGGGAAAGAGCGGCATATTGAAATTTCCGGAGCGTACGGAGGCGACGGCGAAGATGACCGCGAAAAGCAGTGTCAGGCCTCCGGTAACCGCCAGGCCCCTCCGGGTAAAGTCCGCGCGATTAATAAAGCCCAGATATATCAAAACAAGAGCAACCGGGAGGCTCAACGCGTACTTTACCCCGCCGAACTGTTCCAGCTTTATCATGAAAACCGTATCAGATAAAAGAGCCGAAATAATTATCCCGCCGGCAAGAGAGATCAAAAACATTGCAAGGAAGCGCGCGGAAGGGCCGGAGAAATATCTCATTCCGGCAAAGAAGGCCAGCAGCGGAAAGAATAGCGCCAACGAAAAGGCCGTGTATTTTAGCGCCTGAATATGCTGCCCCGCGCCCAGGAGATAGGGGTTTGAATTAAAAATACCTGGCTTTTCCCCGGCGTTTCTCAGCAATGCGGAAAGTTCGGCCACAAGTTTTTCGTTTTCCGCAAGGCCCGGGCCTGAACACTTAAATTTCAGGTAGAGAATCCCTGTCCTTCTCTCGAATCTTGCCCGCAGGAACCTGTCGCGGAGCTTAAAAAAAGAAAGTTTGTTAAGTTCCTGATCCTTGACGGTATGCGCCGTAAGGATACTTTCACGCGGAACCCCTTCGTAGCCGGCAGGTTTGTACAGTTCAAGCAGACACGGTTTGAAACCCTTGGACAGGACGCTCTCTTTATTAAAAATTTGATTATTCACAAAAAGCACGCGCGCGCCCGGAGGCAGCCCGGAGAGCTTTCCGCCTTTTTCATAATCGGCTTTATAAATTATCCCCAGTCCGTTCTTCTTAGCGGCAGTTTCCCCGTCAGACCTGTCCGAAGAATCGACTATCACGGAAGTGAGTCCGGCATTCCTTAGCGCGGCAAGCTCAGCGTCCGTATTTTTCCCTAGGGCGCCGGAGAGTTCTCTAATCTCTAAATAGGCGGCTGCCAGGTCAAAGGTCGTCAGTTCCCGCTCCACCCTGACCCGGCCTGCTGAAACAATAATAGCCCAAATGAGCGCGGCAGCCAGGCAGACCAAACCGGTTATCAGAAGCGCTTTTTCGGTTCTTTTTTCCATTCAAAATTCCTATAGAAAAAGACAGTGAGGAACCCGATGGCCGCGCCTATTGCCGCGCCGCCGAACACATCCAGCGGATAATGGACTCCGCAGTAAACTCTTGAAAAGGATATAAGAAACGCGAGCCCAAGAAACCAGACCCCGGCTTTTCTGTTAAAGAATGTAACCACAGTTGCCGCGGCGAAAGTGTTTGCCGCGTGGTTTGAAGGAAAAGAATATCCGGCCGCCCCCGCCAACTGCAGAACGTGCGGAATGGATTCGAACGGACGTATCCTTTCGAAGAAGGGTTTCAGTATCCTGTAACAGAACGCGTCGGTCAGTGCTACCGCAACAATACAGAGCGTCACCGTTATTTTAGTTTTTTTTCCGCCTTTTACCAGGAGGTAGAGGGCAAGAAGCGCGAGCGGAGGCAGCCAGATCCACTGATTTGTCAGCGTCTGCATTATCACATCGAGCACGGGATTGTGCAAACGATTGTTCACAAAATAGAAAATTGCGCGGTCTATTCCCGTAAGAAACTCCATAAATTTAACCAATCGCCCTCCAGTTTAGATGCTTGGATGTTTGGATGATTAGACGCTGGCACAAAACATCTTCCTATCCTGAACCTATTGTGAGGCAGAGGTTTTGACCTTGCTTTTGAGCGTCCAACCTTCCAACCCTCTAAGCATCCAACTTCACTTACCGAACAGTCCCTTCAGCAAATCAACGCCCTTCTTCTTCAACCCTTCCCCTTCTTCCTGCAGTTTCTTCTTTGCCGCGTTCTCAGCGTTTTTACCGGCGTTGGCAAGGGATCTGTCCATGTTTGGGCTGAAAGAAGGTGCCGCAAGCCGCCCGAAAACATCAAAATCAACAGGTACCCAGCCGTCCGGCCCGGCGGAATATTTTCCCGCGTCCCCCAGTTTTGAAGAAATTGAAGGAGAAAAATCATTCCTGACGGGAAGCTGCAGTTCTGAATCCAGGTCCCGGTCAAAACCCACCCAGCCGCCTGACCCGAAATTATACCTCGCGTCATCGCAGACGACCTTCATTTCGTCAATATTAACCTTCTGCCCGCCTATCCTGGTCCTGCCGGTCAGCTGCCTGAAGGGTATCTCTCCGGAAGGATTGACTCCGAGAGCCTTGAACCCGTCGCTGAGCGCCTGCCAATTCTTAAGTTTGCCGTCAACAAGTTTAAAGTTCAAAGAGCCTACGAGATTCTGCTTAACTTCCTTTTTGTTGGCGCCCCTGCCGGAAAAGTTGAAATCGGAAACGGCTGCTCCCGCCACCTTGTTCTTCACCACACCTGACATCCAGCCTTCGAGAAAAGAATCAGCCGCGTCATTGACAAAATCGCCTGTCTGCACCCCAGAGAGCGTGCCGGCAATAGAATACCCGATACCGGGGATATTCAGGTCAATCTTCGCAGCCGTCTTCACCGTTCCTCCGTATCCGTTCATGGAAGCCTTTATATCCGCCGCTCTCTTCGCGAGTTTTACATTGGAAACAATGTCTGTGAATTTTATCTTCTTAAATGCTATTTCCTTGATGTTCAGGTCGGCTTCAGCCGAAAGTTTTCCGTAAACATATCCCGTATACGCCTTTATCTCCTCGTCGGTAAAACCTGAGTCCGCGGGAACGGCCGTTCCGGGCGCGGCAGCCGTCTTTGTCTTCGCGGGAAGCGCGTCCCAGACTTCGTCCACCAGGAACTTTTGGCACGAAAGCCCCGCCTTGATATCCCCCTCGAACTTTGTCTTCCAGTCGGACATCGTCTCCAGGTTAAAATTAGAAGCGGTTACATATCCGGAGAACGCGGAGGTCCCTGCAAGAAAGCTGATATCCGGCAGCCGCAGCTGCTTTTCCGTAAGCAACAGGGAAGAGTTTAGTTTTGAGACACCGTACTTTACCCCGCCGTACATAAAGCCGAGGCCCGCGAGCATTCCCGAACCATTGATTTTTATTCCCTTATAATTAACCGAATAATCTTTTGTTATGGGAATGAACATTTTGATATCCACGGAAGCAGAGCCTTCGGTTTTCATATCGCTCATTTGCGGGAGCATTGAGACCAGTTCCTGCACTGACAGGTTTCCGGAGACCGCCACATTGACCTTCGGCGCTCCGAATATTTCAGTAATGGACTTATCTGCCTTAAAAACTGACGCGCCCGTCTCTATGTTCGAGACCGCGCGGACCGCGTCCCTCTTAACATCAAAATCAAAAGAGATCTTCGTCTTAAGACCTTTGGGTTTTGTGAACAAATCGGAGTACTTCGCTTCAACCTGGGAAAGATCCGCGTTCCCCGAACCGGACGCGTAAATATCATAGGCTTTTCCGGATTGGCGCGCTTCCCCTTTTACCGAAAGATCAAAAGAAGCAGTGCCGGAGAGAAGGACATCTTTCATATAGGCTGCCATAACCGCAGGGAGCATAGGGGAAACTGTATTTTTAAGCTCACCGCAATCCGCGGCAACCTTTGCCTGCAGAGAAAACGCAGGGGATTCCAGGAACTTTTTCACCTCGCCTGTGGCGGTAAAGGCAAGACCCGGAAGTCTTGCCGTGAAATCCCGCAAGTACACTTCCTGCTCGTCAAACTTCACCTGCATGCTTCCTTCGGCCGACAGATTAACAGGCGCCTTGTTGTATTCCATTACGGCGGACGCTTTAATTTTGAAAGGCTTGTCCCCTTCAAGCGACAGGCCGGTTACCGACACATTTAGTTCTTTGATTCCCGCTTTGACGGCAGGAACAGCGGAGTAATCGCTGTAGCCTATCTCACCTGAGTTTATCACGAACTTTGACATGGAAAGCTTGACCGGGAGTTTCCCGGAGGCGTTTTGACCGGGTTCAGCCGCGAGGTGAGCAACCTTCGTCCCATTCGCCAGGTCGGCAAAATTGTACTCGCCTTTTTTGTTCTTCTCTATTAATATCTTCGGAGAGTCAAGTTCAACGGTGGTGAGGTTGACTTTTCCGAGCAGCAATGGCAGGAACTCGTACCCCGCCGAAGCCTGTTCCGCCGCGATGAAAGCCCCTGAAGTAAAACCCTCTCCGTTTCTGTTGCCTATATAGAAACCTTTGATTCCGATGCCTTTGAAAATATTAAAATCCAGCTTCTCTATGCGGACCTCCCGGTTCAACTGCTTTGAAGCTTCGGCCGCGGCAGCATCTTTGACTTTATCCCAGGGAACAAAAAAAGCGAGCGCCGCGCCGAGAAGAAGGAGAAGCAGTACCAGTATTCCAGCGGTCAGGGCGAGAATTTTTGCTGTTTTTTTCATGGTTCTCCTCCGGAATGCTTGACGTGACAACATTATAACCTTCTGGAGGTAAAAATCAAAGGATAAAGAAACCGGCGCTCAGATCTCAAACCTTCCCGCATTGACAGGCGCTCTTTTAATATAGTATACTCCACTAATGTAAATTTTTTTCAGTCCTCATTGAGCTAGGAGCAAAATGAAGAGCCGCAAGTTGTTCCTTACCGCTCTACTGCTACTGATGATTTCTTCAGCCTGCACGGCCGGTTCCGGTACCTCAGCCCTCACCTTTCTCCGCATAGCGCCCTCGGCTCGGGCGGCAGGCATGGGAGAAACCTTCACAGCCGTCGCGGACGATGTTAACGCCTCCTACTGGAATCCCGCCGGCATCGCGAACCTTGACACCATGCAGCTTTCTTTTATGCACATGTTCTACTGGGATTCAAGTTCTTACGAGTATCTTGCTTTTACCGCTCCTCTCACCGACAGAATAAAACTCGGAGCTCACCTTGCCTACCTTAATTACGGCTCTATGGATAAAACACTGGCGGGCGACAGCACAGTCGTGGGAAGTTTCAGCCCTTTTGATCTGGTGCTTGCCGGAACTGTGGCGTACAAACTGAGCAGCGCGCTTCAGGCAGGCGTAAACATCAAACTGGCAATGCAGACTATAGATACTGATTCTGTTTCAGCCCTGGCCTTTGACGGCGGGCTGCTTTATGAAATGCCTTTTTTCCTTGAGAGCCTCGGCGGCCATGACTTTGTCCTGGGAGCCGCAATAAGCAACCTCGGAGGGGCGGTAAACGGCGACAACCTGCCGCTTACCCTGCGAGGGGGCTTCTCGGCAAAATTTAGCGTGCAGTCTGAAAATGACCTGCTGGTGGCGGCAACGGCCTACTACCCCTTCGACTCAGGGACACTCTGCGAAAATTTGGGCGCGGAATTCTCAGTTGAGAAAGAATTCGTCCTTAGGGCAGGCTACAAGTTTGGTTACGACGCGGGAAGCCTTACGGCAGGACTTGGCTACAAGGGAACGCTTCCCGGAATATTTGCTTTTACGGTTGATTACGCGTACGCGCCTTCCGGAAATCTGGGTGACACGCACAGGGTCTCTCTCGGACTGGTTTTTGAACAGGAATACAGGGCCGGAAGATCCGGGCCAGGCGTAAAGATAGCGCCAAGACGTTTTTAATAAGCCTGCAGGACTGAAAGCCCGGCCACCCATTTTTGCTTGACTGTTTTCACGCCCGCTTATATAATCAAAGCACTATGAAAACACTATTCCTTGCGCTGCTCGCCGGCTATATCATCTTTCGCTCTTTTATGATTTATCTCTCTCATAAGGGCCGAAAAACAGCCTCCAATGAAACCCTGGCGCTTAAATACTTCACGCCTGAAGAGATTAAAAATGGCGAAGAGTACGCGAGAAAAAGCTTCGGCCTCAGCGTTTTGCAGAGGGCGGTTGACTTCCTCTTCCCGTTTGTTTTCTTTTTCCTGGCGGCTAAACCGCTGTCATGGACGCTTCATGAAGTTCTTAAGGGGATGGGGATACATATTGTAACCCTGCAAGTCCTGATATTCCTGGCGGTCTACTTCCTCTGCTCTTTCATTATTATGCTCCCCTTCCGCTTTCACTTCGGCTACACCCTTGAACACAAGTTCGGCTTCTCCAATATGACAAAAAAAGAATGGTTCCTTTATTCTTTCAAACAATTCGCCGTCGGGACCGTGATAACCGCGATTATTGTTTGCGCCGCCTACTATATATTCAGAAGACCCACAATTTACCTCTGGCTCATACCGGTAGTCCTGCTGGCCTTTGAATTTATCATTACTTTCCTGTATCCTTACCTGATACTGCCTCTCTTTTACAAAAAGTCCAGGTTTAAAGATGAAAATTACGCGAGACCGATGCGCGAGGTAGCCGAGAAAGCCGGCGTAAAGGTAAACAAAATATTCCAGATAAACGAGAGCAAGTATTCAAAACACACAAACGCGTTTTTCACGGGGTTTGGCCCTGAAAAATCCATCTATATTTTCGACACGCTCATAAAGACAAACACGCCGGAGCAGGTTGCCTCCGTCGTGGCACACGAGATAGGACACTGGAAAAACAACCACGTCCTGAAGAATATATTTCTTTCCTTTGCCGGCTCAGTGCTTATGACCTGGATAGTTTATTTTACTTATAGCGCGATCTGTTGTTATACTGGCTCTGACTACCCACATTTCAGCCTGTTAGACGGCAGCGCATTGACTATGAGTATTTCAGATATTGGCGGCTTGCCTTTAATTTCCGCAATACTGACAATATTCTCCTTCTGGCTGGCCCCGATAGAAAATATTGTCAGCAGAAAGTTTGAGGTAACAGCCGACACCTATGAGATTGGTATGGGCGGCCATCCTGAAATCTACATAAAGAGCATGGTACAGCTGGCAAAGGACAACAGGTCCTTCCTTTTCCCGCACCCGCTGGTCACCTTCTGGTACGCCTCCCACCCGCCTATACTGGAAAGGGTTAAACTTGGAGAGAGCTACGAAAAGAACCAGAGGACAAAGTAATGAGAGTACTCTTTTTCTTCATCGGCGGCGCTATAGCCGCCTTTCTTGTCTGCAAGTTCTTCGTCCTGAGCGGTTCTGAACTCGAAACTCTCGGGGCATTCTGGAACAACCTCGGCACCGAGAAACCGCAGAATGTCGAGACCCTGGTAAAATCAGGCGCATTTTTGAAACTCATTGTGGGGATGGCTCTCGGCGGGTTCCTCGGAGCGCTCTTCAGCAATGTTTTCGGAAACGATTAAGGACCAAGGACGGCAAATGTTAAAAACCATACGAGTTAAATTAAACACTTCTTCCAACCGTTCCTATTCAATAATAATAGGGCGCGGCATACTGGGAGCCGCGGGCAAAGCCCTAAAAAAACTCGGAGTTGGCAAGGATCTTTTCCTGATTACCGATTCCAATGTCAACCGGTTGTACGGAAGAGCGGTGCTTAGCAGTTTCAAGCGGGCCGGCTTTAAAGGCACCGGCAAGTCTGTCATCAAAGCAGGGGAACCGAGCAAATCCCTTGCCTCTTTCGCTAAAATTCAAAATGCTCTGTATGGGTTTGACAGGAGCGGTGACCGGCAGATAACAATAGCGACGCTCGGCGGCGGTGTTCCCGGAGACCTCGGCGGCTTTGTCGCCGGCACCTACAAGCGCGGTGTGAGCTTCATTCAGATACCTACCACCTTGCTTGGATTCGTGGACTGCGGGCTTGGCGGAAAGACCGCGGTAAACTTCAGGGAAGCAAAGAATTCCATAGGCATCTTTTGGCAGCCGAAAATGGTGTATATGGATTTAGAGGCTCTAAAGACCCTGCCGCTCCGTGAACTAAAATCGGGACTGGCTGAAACCTTAAAGTACGGCGTGATAAGCGACCCGCGGCTCTTTGATTACCTTGAGTTCAATTCCGACAGATTACTTGCTCTCGATATGGCGGTTTATGAAAAGATTATTCCGGCCTGCGTTAAAATAAAGGCGGATGTTACTTCTGCTGACGAGCGGGATGAGAAAGATATCCGCATAATGCTTAACTTCGGGCATACCGCCGGGCACGCGATAGAAGCGGCGACAAATTACAAAAAATACACCCATGGCGAAGCAATAGCTCTCGGTATGCTCATCGCGGGGCAGATAGCAAAAGAACTCGGTCTATTTAAAGAAGCTGACCTCTTCCGCCTTGAAAATCTCACCGAAAACCTGGGCCTGCCGGTAAAACTCTCCGGCTGCAAAGTGAGTTCTGTACTAAATGCTATGAAGCATGACAAGAAGTTCAAATCAGGAGTGAACCGCTTCATACTCCCGGTCAAAATAGGCTCCTGCAAAGTCGTCAACAACATCCCTGAAAAAGTAATCGCAAAAGCAATCAAATCCAGAATGGCTTAGTTAATCACCCCCGACAATGAAAAAGGGCGGCTTTCGCCGCCCTTCGTTTTCTTGCTATTTTGTCAGTCAACTGTCCTCTGCCTTCCGTCTTCCGAACTGCTGCGCCTTCGCACCTCTCATTTAATACGCGTAAAGCCGCCCGTAAGGTCTATGCGAAAATGGATATAGTTTTATAAAATGCGCCTTCAATATCTCTTCTGCTTTAAGTTTCGGAAAATATGAACAGTAATCCCTCACGTATTTCTCAAGCAAAACCCTGTCTTTTTCGTCCAGTTCGACCGCCTTTACTTCCTTGCCAAGCAGCCTCGGGTCTATAGTTTTCGTCCTGATAAAGATTGTGCCTCCGTGCATTCCGGTTCCTACGAAATCCCCCACAGGCAGCTTATCTGTGCCAAGGCCCAGGACTATCGCCAGCCCTCCGGCCATATATTCTCCGAAGAAATCCTTTACTTCCTCTCCTATTATTACGACCGGAAAGTTTTCTTCGAAGGCCTTCATATGTATGCCCACGCGGTAGCCCGCGTTTCCGCGGATATAGATCTTCCCGCCTCTCATCGAATAGCCGACGATATCGCCCGCGTTTCCGTGGACGACAATGAGCCCGCTGTTCATAGTATTGCCGATGGCGTCCTGCGCGTTCCCGTGAACGATTATCTCGGGCCCGTTCATAAAAGCTGCCATATCGTTCCCCGGCACGCCGTTTATGACAAACTTGACCTTCTTGCTGACCGCGTCGCCGATGTACCTTTGCCCCATGGCGTTGTTTATAACAATCTCGTCAGCGTCCGCGAGAACCGCGTGAATCTTCTCATTTAAATCCCTATAATGCAGTTTGTCGGCGTCTATTGTTATCTTCTTCATACTTCAGTACCCTCTCCGGTCACAAAGTGTTTCCTGAAATCCGTAGGAAGCAGCAGGAAACCGAAATCATCAGTCAGCAATTCTTTCTTCAGCGCCAATACATCCAGTTTTTCCTTTATCAAAAGGCCGTAGATGCCTGCGCGCTCTATACAGTTGACGAGTATCACGCCCACCAGCCTGTTATCCTTTACGACTATTTTCTTGTACTTTCCTTCACCGCTCTTTTTAACAACCTCATAGCCGTCCTCTTTGGGGTTGGTTATCCCGAACGAGATTGAAGGCACTCCGAGTATTTCCACAGAGTTCATCGCGAAGCTTCCGCCAAACACATCCTTCGCTCCGGACATATTATGCCCGGCCACTTTTCCCTGCTTAGCGGCGGTCGGCCAGATCGCGATAACCGCGCCCTTTCCGGAGAGGAATTCCAGCCCTTCGGCGCAGTCTCCCGCGGAAAAAACACCCGGCACATTCGTTTCCATCCTGGCGTCAACGACAATGCCTCGGTTTACCGCTATCGGCGTGCCTTTGGCGAGAGAAACCTCCGGGCGCACGCCCACAGCCATAATCAGCAGTTTCGCTTTCAGCTTCTTTCCGTTGCTTAGGACCAGCTCTTCTATTTTGCCGGCCTTTGAAACTACCTTCTTTATGGTGGTCTCTTTAAGAAACTCGCAGCCGTTCTCTTTCAATTTTTCTTCAATGATGGCTGAAGCTTCTCTGTCGAACGTATTGGCAAGCAGACGGTCGGCGATATCAAGAATCTTGAACTTCATCTTCTTGCCGAGCAGGGCTTCGGCGGCCTTCATACCGATAAGCCCGCCGCCGAGAATCACGGCTTCTTTTACCTTGTTCTTCTCTATGTATTTTTCTATCTCTTTCGCATCGGCTAATTTTGTAAATGTGAACACTCCCGAAAGATTATCTTTCAGACCGTCTACAGGAATCTTTATCGGTGTTCCGCCCGAGCAGATAAGCAGCCGGTCATAGGGCAGTTTCTTTTTGTTATTGATTTCGACATGGCGGCTTTTCGTCTCTATCTTCACCGCTTCGGTGTTATAAAGCACTTTCACGCCCATATCTTTCTCGAAATCCGTCGAGGTAAAACCGATCTTATCCTTGCTAAGCTTGCCCGCAAGGTAGTACGAGATCAGGGGGCGCGAGTAGAGCCGGTCCTCGTTGCTAATGACCGTAATCTCTCCTGTTTTGTCCGATTCCCTTATGGCGGTTATGGCGTTTACAGCAGCCACGGAATAACCCACTATCACATATTTCATAAGCTTCTCCCGTTAACAGTTCTTACTTTTTCATTTTTATTGCTTCGTTGGGGCAGTGCTCCACGCAGGCCGGTGTTTCGCGGTCTCCGCAAAGGTCGCATTTTGAAGCCACTCTCTTATTCTTCAAGTCCGGCTTAATGACTCCAAAAGGACAAACCATTATACACATCCAGCAGCCGACGCATTTATCCTTGTCGTGAAGGACCGTTGCTTCCTTGTCCTTGTACATAGCCGAGGTAAGACAGGCCTCGATGCAAGGCGCGTCGTGACAGTGCCTGCACTGCAGGGCGAAGGTGGTATAACCGCATTTTTCGAAAGCAATGCAGGAATCCGTAAGCGGCTTGAAACCTTCGGACTTGAAGGTCTTGATTATGTCCTTGGATTTCGAGTGCGCGGTAACGCAGTGCACTTCACAGAGCCTGCACCCTAGACAGTATTCTTCATTTATCACTATTCTTTTCATATTCGCCTCTTTCCCCCTGGTTTTCAGTGCCTTCCCGCTAAAAACTCTCTTCTTTGATGCTTGGACGGTTGGATGTTTAGATGATTAGACGTTGGAATAAAACATCTTTCCATCCGGATCCTTTTGAGGTAGAGGTTTTGACCTTGCTTTTAAGCATCCAACCCTCTAACCTTCCAACCATCCAACAACTACCAGGCTTCGCCTGCGTGCTTAATATCCAAAAGCCTGAGCTCAAGCTCGGTAAGGTCCACACCGCGAAGCTGCGCGCGGTTGCCGCGGAGAGATTCAAGCGCGTTTATACCCATTCCGCCGAGCATTTCTTTTATTTCAAGAGACCACGCCCGAAGAAGATTAAAAGCCCTCGTAGCGCCCACATCCGGATTCAACCTCTTCTTCAGGTTTGGATCCTGGGTCGCGATACCCCAGTTACATTTTCCCGTGTAGCATTTCTGGCAGAGATGACAGCCGAGGGAAATAAGCGCCGAGCTTCCAATGTAGCACGCGTCAGCTCCCAGCGCTATCGCCTTAATAATGTCTCCGGAATTTCTGAAACCGCCGGCGGCGATGACTGAAGCCCTCTGGCGTATTCCTTCTTCCCGAAGCCTCGTGTCAACCGAAGCAAGCGCGAGCTCTATCGGAATACCTACATTATCCCTAATCACAGTCGGAGCGGCTCCGGTGCCGCCTCTGATACCGTCTATCACAACAAAATCCGCTCCTGCCCTTACAAGACCTGAAGCTATAGGGGCAATATTATGAACGGCGGCAATTTTCACGCCCACCGGTTTTGAATATCTGGTTGCTTCTTTAAGCGCAAAGATCAGCTGTTTCAAATCTTCGATTGAGTAAATATCATGGTGGGGCGCAGGTGAAATGGCGTCCGACCCGACAGGAATCAATCTGGTTCTGGAAACTTCCTCATCAACTTTTTCTCCCGGAAGATGCCCGCCGATGCCGGGTTTCGCGCCCTGCCCGACCTTTATCTCAATGGCCGCCGCAGAATTCAGGTATTCGGTGTCTACTCCGAACCTGCCTGAAGCTACCTGAACGATCACATTCTTGGCGTAGGGTTTTAGGTCACGGTGCAAACCGCCCTCGCCGGTATTCCAGTAGGTGCCGTATTCCGTCGCCGCTTTCGCGAGCGATTTCTGGGCATTCAAGGATATCGACCCGTAGCTCATCGCGGAAAACATTATCGGGGTTGTAAGTTTTAACTGGGTGGAAATCTTCTGCTTGGGTTCGAACTTATCGGGTTTGCTGCCTATGAAGGTTGTGAGTTCCATCGGCTCGCGGAGCGGGTCAATGGAAGGATTTGTGACCTGTGAAGCGTTAAGCAATATATGATCGAAATATTCTTTGTATTCCTTATCGCTTCCCATACCGGTAAGGAGTATTCCGCCGGTTTCGGCCTGTTTTATAATGCCGTAAACATCCCCCGCCTTCCAGTGGGCATTCTCCTTTATCTCCGGAGCGCTCTGCACTATGGTAATAGCCGAGGTCGGGCAGATATCCTCGCAGAAATGGCAGCCGACGCAATTCCCGTCGCAGGAAGAGAGGGTATTGCTCTCCTCGTCATAAAGATGCGCGTCGTTGCTGCACATGCGGACACAGGCCTGGCACTTTATGCACTTATCCGGGTCCCTGTTTATTTTGAAATTTCCCCTGAATTTAGACTTTGCCATTTTAATCCTCTTTTCCGCAATTAGCGTCTTTTACTTTATAAACCTTATGAACTTTATAAACTTTTTGTTTTTGTAAACACCCCTATCACCGGCTTCCCCGCGTCAGGCATCCAGATGCGGTCAAGCACGGGGCTGACCGTGCGGATGGAGGCTTCTTCCGAAGCAATAAATAATTTCGACCCCTTCTCCCCGCAGACCAGAGGCCTAAGTTTGGTCCTGTCGTTTAAGCCAAGCATCATATTGCCGTCTGAAACTATTATCGCGAACGGCCCGTTCAAGAGCGCCGGCGCATAGATCATACGCATTCTGGTGTGCAGCTCCTTTTCTTCCGGGCTCATCCGGTCTATCTGAGACCAGAAGGGAGCAGCTATGGCCTTGCAGGCGTACTCATAGGAGAGCCTGTGCTTCCTGACCAGCAAGTCAAAAAGATAAGCAATAACTTCCGTGTCGGTAAAGAGCGTGCAATAATATCCGAAGTTCTCAAGATACCTTCTGTTTATACCGTAGGAGGAAATCTCTCCGTTGTGCACCACGGTCCAGTTTAGCAGACCGAAGGGATGCGCCCCGCCCCACCACGCCACGGAGTTGGTAGGAAACCTGTTATGCGCAGTCCAGATATTGGCCTTGTAATCCGGTATCTTGAAAAATTCCGCTATTTCATCGGGGTTGCCGACGCCCTTAAACGCGCCCATATTCTTGCCGGAGGAGAAGATAAAAGCTTCTTTTACCGTGCGGTTGAGCTCAAAAGCTTTTTCAGCGGTGTATTCGTCTTCAATTTCTTTCTTTGAGAAATCTTCAAGGAAGATGAGTTTCTCTTCTTTAGGCTTAAGGAAATACCTCTTCAGTATCGGAGGAGTTTTAAGGGTCTTTACAAACTTGGTCGGTATAGGTTCCGCGAGCCGGATATCAAAGTTCTTCTTCAGGAAAGCTTCCGATTCTTCAACAGCCGCTTCTCTGCCGAACATCATATGGAAACAATAGTAGTCCGCATGCTCGGGATAGATACCGTAAGCCGCGTAGCCGGAACCGAGACCGTTACCCCTCTCCATCATATTGCAGATAGAAGCAACGATATCCCCGCCGGAAAACACCGCGCCGCTTCTATCCATAATACCGGTTACGCCGCAGCCAGAAGGTATCTTATGAAGCCTGTCATCTAAAGGTCTTAACATCTTGTTCTCCTGTCTTCCCAAAAAAAATGTCCGCCGCGGCTTTTAACCGCGGCGGACATCATTGTCTGCCACATCACTGTTTCAAAATTATATATCAGCGCCAACCGCTTGTCAAGCGCTCTTTTCGGAAAAAAGGCCTGTTTCCGGCTCCCGAGAGGCTATTCCTCCGGAAAAATATGTTTTTATGCAAAAGAAAGGCGGCCGGAGAATACTCCCGGCTTACGGCCGCTTGACACCGTGCTCCGCAAGCTTCTCTGCCGCAGGTCCAAAGGTTTTCTCAAACTCCAGCGCCTTTAAATAAGATGCAACCGCCTCATCCTTTCGGCCGAGCTTGTCCAGTATTAAACCCATATTGTAGCGCGCATCAGCGTAATAAGAATTCAACGCTATCTCTTTTTCAAATTCAAGCCTGGCCTCTTCATATTCTCCGCGGGTATAGTAAATATTACCTTTATAAAAATGGGTGCGCAGATCCCTCGTGTAATCAAGACCGTCGCTAAGCCGCAAAGACCTGTCAAAATACGCGAGCGCCTCAGGGTACCTGCTCCGGTCATACAAGAGTATGCCGTAACCGGTTTCCAGGTTAGAGACAAAATATAGCGCCGCGACGGCAACCGTCAGCAGAAGAACGAAAACGGAGCCGGTAAGAAATACTATCCCGTAAAACCTGTTCTTTATTCCGGAAACAACGCCCTGCCCTGATAACAACACTCCGCAGTAAACGCAGAAGGTTCCGAAAAGCGGGGCCAACTTCATGGGAAAATTAAAGAAAGCATGTACGGCGTAACCCGCGACGGCGGCGAGCAGGCCAAAATACAATATTCTTTCCGTGCCGCTTTTTTCTTTTGCCGCGGAGAACCCGAACGCCAGGGAAAAACCTATTATCAGGAGGAAGATAAATACGCCGAAGATCCCGAGCTCAGCCCAGATTTGTATATAATCGTTGTGCGCGTCCTTCGTCATCTGGTAGGGATAATCCGTGTAACCGGGAGAGTTGAGCACGCGCCCTTCATATTTGGAAACGTATACTTTATAGGAAGCCGCGCCGAAACCGGTGAGCGGTCTTTCCTTTATCATCTCAAGCCCGGCCTTCCACATAACGAGGCGCCCGCGCTCCGAGAGTGTTTTGAAACTCCCGGCGCTCTTTAGCTTGGAAAAAGCTTCTTGCGGGTGCATCACGGCAACCGCCGAGATACCAAGCAAGGAAAGTACCAGCAGGGAAAGGATGAGTTTCTTTCTCTTTTCCCGAGCATAAGACAAGGTAAGGACGATAAAGAACAGAAATCCCAGCGCCGCCGAGGCCCAGGCATTAGCGGTCTCCGTCTTGACAAGGCAGAGCAGACCCAGCAGGGTAGCGCTTCCGTAGTAGACGGCCTTTTTGAGCCCGTCAGACCCTATGAAAAGCGCAAAGGCTACCGGCACAGAGAGGACAAGATAACCTCCGAAGAAATTTGCGTTTCCCATCGTCGAAGAAATTCTGTCTTTAAACTTTAGGAACTCGAGCGAACGTTCCGTAAAGAGGAGGTTCATAGTCAGTTCAAAGAAATCTATGTGAAAAACCTGCAAGAGGCCGAGCAAAGAAGCGACAATAGTGGCGGCGCAAACAGCGTTCCCGAAACCCGCAAGGTTCTTCTTATCCGAGGCTGCGCAATGAGCCGCGCCCAGAACAAGCACTCCGTAAAGCATAATATCCAAAGCGTATTTAAGCGAAACTAGTTTGTTGGCAGAATAAATACAGGAGAGCAGGGAAAGCAGAAAGAACGCTGAAAAAAGCGCGGCCACGGGGACCGACAGCCTAACCTTCTTTAAAACTCCGCGCTTTGCAAGCAGAGCCCCGAGCAGAGCGCAAGCTGCATATACAAACAGGTTCTTGGGCGCGCTAAAAGCGTCTTTGGCTGCGGGAAAATAGAGCAGAGGCGCAAGGAACAGTATCAGTATGATTATCGCTGCCATCAGGCAATTATGGCATTTGGAAAAGCTTATTTTCAACATAATACTTGTATTGTAAGGGTATCGGTGATAATATTTTTACGATGAACAGATTAACTCGTTTCTTTTATCCCGGTGTCAGGCTGAAACGCTGGATATTTCTTTTTATCCTTAGTTTCATCCTCTTTTCAATAGGAATAACCGGCGCGCTCAGCAAAGGTCTGATCGGTATCGACCTGCCTTACTTTAAGTTAGATAAATATTTGAATCCCCTGAGGGATTTCTTCCTGAAATCCACAAAGCTCGTCACCATTGACATAATAGTGGTCGTTCTCGGCGGACTTGGCCTTTACTATGTCATAAAAAGCTTCTCCCGATATCTTAAAGCCCTCTATCCGGGAAAGATAGATCATGTAAAAGCGGGAACAGATGAGATACGCTTAAGCCGCGGGCCCAAGCTTGTGGCCATCGGAGGCGGCACGGGACTCTCCACTCTGCTGCGCGGCCTAAAAATGTACACCAGCAACATAACGGCCGTCGTTACCGTCGCGGATGACGGAGGAAGTTCCGGACGGCTGCGCAAAGATCTTAAGATTCCCCCTCCGGGAGACATAAGAAATTGTATGGTTGCGCTTGCGGACTCTTCAGACCTTATGGGCAAAATCTTTCAGCACAGGTTCAAAGGAAAAAACGATGAACTCAACGGCCACAGTTTCGGCAATCTTTTCATAGGCGCGCTCACAACCTTGTCGGGAAGTTTTGAGAAGGCAGTCAAGGAATCAGGCAACATCCTCTCCATCCGCGGGCGCGTGCTTCCGGTCACACTGGAGAAAGTCACGCTCACAGCCCGACTCAAGAACGGAAAATTAATAAAGGGGCAGAGCACCATAACTAAAATCGGCAAACCAATTAGCAGGGTCAATATCGTTCCGGAAGCTCCCATACCCTCCCCCGAAGCTCTGCAGGCAATAAAAAAGGCGAACCTCGTTATAATGGGGCCGGGAAGTCTTTATACCAGCATAATTCCTAACCTGCTTGTGAAAGGCGTCTGGGAAGAGATCCGGAACACCAAAGCCAAGGTTGTCTATGTCTGCAACATAATGACACAGCCCGGAGAGACCAAGTCTCTCTCCGTTTCAGGACACATAAATGCGATAATCAAGCATACCGGAGAGAACTTTATTGATTATGTCATCATCAACACCGGCGAAATACCGGAGAACGTAATAAAGAATTACCGCAAAAAAGGCTCGGAACCGGTCCGGATAGACTACAAAGCAATACACGAACTTGGCATTAAGACGGTTGGAGATAACCTTATGCTCCTATCTGACGGACTCGTCAGACACGATCCTGAAAAACTCGCAAAAGCCGTAATGCGGCTATTCGTTTAAAGGAAGGTTAAAATGAGTACAGCAAAAAGCACTCTGATGATAGGTGTTTCAGGCGTCAGAGGGGTAATCGGAGAAACTCTTACCCCCGAGGTGGTCACACGCCTCTGCATGGCCTTCGGCACATATTTGAACGGAGGGCGCGTGGTTCTCGGGCGGGATACAAGGACTTCCGGCTTGATGATAAAACACTCGGTGATTGGGGCATTGCTCTCAGCCGGCTGTGAAGTAATGGACCTGGATGTTGCCACAACGCCTACCTGCGCGCTGATGGTGGAAGAACTTAAGGCCGCCGGCGGTGTAATAATAACAGGCAGTCATAACCCCGTCCAGTGGAACGCCCTCAAGTTCCTAAAAAGCAACGGCGTCTTCCTGAATGACGAGGAAGGCAAGCAAATGCTCAATGTCTATTACCAGAACGCTTTCAGAACGGCTGCCTGGGACGGGCTCGGACTTGTCAACAACGACTATAACGGAATAGAATTTCATATCAAGAAAGTTCTGGATATAGTGGATGTCGAGCTGATAAGAAGCAAGCGTTTCAAGGTTGTGCTGGATTCCTGCAACGGGGCCGGGGCGGTCATTACTCCTTCCCTTCTTTCAGAGCTAGGCTGCGATGTTGAATGTATAAACTGCGAGCCGAACGGGAACTTCGCGCATAATCCCGAACCGACCATCGTCAACCTCAAGGAACTCTGCGCCAAGGTCAAATCCACAAATTCCGACATCGGCTTTGCCCAGGATCCGGACGCTGACAGGCTGGCCCTGATAGACCACACGGGACATTACATCGGCGAAGAATACTCCGTCTGCCTGACTTCTGATTACATCCTCAGGAAGAATCCCGGAAAGACCGCGGTTGTGAACATGTCAACCACCATTGCGATGGAAGACATCTGCAGAAAGTACAAGTCTAAGCTCATAAGGACAAAGGTCGGAGAGGTTCATGTGGCCGAAGCGATGCTTAAAGAGAATGGTATTATCGGCGGCGAAGGCAACGGCGGAGTAATGTACCCCCTCGTTCATCCGGGAAGAGATTCGCTAATAGGCATAGGGCTGATTCTTCAGTATATGGCGGAATCCGGCAAGTCCATAAGGGCTCTCTCGGCGGAGATACCAAAATATTTCATAGTGAAAGATAAGATTAACCTGACCAAGAACAATGGGTTCAAAATAATGGAGAGACTCAAAGGCGAGGCGGGCAAGTTTAAACTGGAAACCATAGACGGCATTTCTCTTTCTGCTCACGAGGTCAAGGTAAACATAAGGCCGTCCAATACGGAACCCATCATCAGGATTTTCGCGGAATCAAAATCAGAGGCAAAATCGAAGAAACTGGTGGCGGATTACAGGAAGATAGTTAAAGCGTTGATGAACATCTAAAGCAGACTGATTGCGCAGATTAGAAAAAGAGATTACGCGGATTAAAGCAGCTAAGCCGTATAATCTCTTTCCCTACAAGGTCTTTCTGATTCAACCTGCGCAATCTAATTCCAAAACCGTCTAATCAATACTTTCCTTTCAGTTTTGAGGCCGCTTCTTTTTCAAGAACAAATACCGTGTCGGGGTGGAACTGAAGGAAGCTTGCAGGAATCAGGTGTGTTATAGGGCCTTCCACTGCAGCCGCAATAACATCTGCTTTGTTGCTGCCGCTGGCAAGCAGTATAATCTTCTTTGCCTTAAGAATAGTACCTATGCCCATGGTAACAGCGGTTTTAGGCACTTCATTCATAGACTTAAAGAATCTTGCGTTATCGGTTATCGTTCTCTGAGATATTGCCACTTTTCTGGTCCTGGTCATTATGCCTGAAAGCGGCTCGTTAAACGCGATATGCCCGTTGCTTCCTATGCCGAGCACCTGAAGGTCAATGCCTCCCCAGGCATTTATCTTCGCCTCGTATGCCGCGCAGGACTTTTCTATGTCTTTCGCGAGCCCGTCGGGAACATTGGTATTCTTCTTATTTATATTTATATGGTTAAAAAGATTTTCGTTCATAAAATACCTGTAGCTCTGGTCATGCGTTCCCGGCAACCCCACGTATTCGTCAAGGTTAAAAGTCCTTGCCTTTTTAAAATCCAGAACGCCGTTTTTGTAAAGTTTTATAAGCTCCGCGTACATTTTTACAGGCGTGCCGCCGGTGGCAAGTCCGAGCACGGCTTTAGGATTCCTCTTTACCGCCGCCGCGACAATCTCCGCCCCTTTCTTTGACATTTCCTCAGCCGAATTGAGTATTATTATTTCCATTTTTTCCTCCAAAAAGTATTTTCATCCTATTTAATTTTGCAGCCGTTCCCCTTGTATAGGGGGGAGAGCTTTCTGAGCCGGTCAACTATTTCCGTGAACCTATCCACGACAAAATCCAACTCCTCTTTGGAAGTGGACTTCCCGAGAGAGAACCTGATGGAACCGTGTGCCTGTTCCGGGGGAATGCCTATGGCGGACAGCACGTGCGACGGTTCAAGGGAACCCGATGTGCAAGCGGAGCCCGTCGAAGCGCAGATGCCGTCCATATCCAGGTTCAAAAGCATGGATTCGCCTTCTATGTATTTTACCGCGATATTAATGTTTCCCGGCAGCCTCTTTACCGCATGACCGTTCAATTTGATTTCCGCTATCTTCTTCGTTAGTTTCGCTATCATGCTGTCCCGAAGAGCCGAAAGCCGCTTGCTTTCCGCCGGCAACGCAGCAACTGCCAGCTCAACCGCTTTTCCGAAACCTATTATCCCGGCGGTATTTTCTGTTCCTGCCCTTCTTCTTCTTTCCTGCTCGCCGCCGTGCATCAACTTTGAACACTTCACGCCTTTCCTGATGTAAAGAGCGCCGACGCCTTTGGGGCCGTAGAGTTTATGGGCGGAAACAGATAGTAAATCTATGTTCAGCGCTTCCACATCTATCGGCAGGCTGCCGAGCGCCTGCACCGCGTCGGTGTGAAATATTACGCCGTTCTCGCGGCATATGGCGCCAATCTCTTTAACGGGTTGCACTGTCCCTATTTCATTATTTGCAAACATTACAGAAACAAGAACCGTTTCTTTTGTCAGGGCCCTCTTCACTTCAGCCGGATCAACGAGCCCGTCGCGGTCAACGGGCAGGCAGGTAACCTTGCAGCCTTCCTTTTCAAGGAAATGACAGGTCTCAAGAACGGCGTGGTGTTCTATTTTGGAAGTTATTATATGCGCGGCCTTTTTGCTTGAAGCTCTTACAACCCCTATGATGGCGTTATTGTCCGATTCCGTTCCGCCGCTGGTGAAAACTATCTCTGAAACATCGGCGTTTATAGCTTTGGCGAACTTCTCCCTGGCAATTTCAATGCCTTCTTTCGCTTCCCGCCCAAAATAGTAAATGGTCGAAGGGTTGCCGAACTTCTCCGTAAAGTAAGGCGTCATAGCCGCCAAAACCTCCGGATGCACAGGGGTAGTGGCTGCGTGGTCTAGATAAATGCGTTTCATAGGGCTCCTTCATAAAATGCTTAGAAAGTTTGTAACGTTTATAAGGTTTATAACGTTCTTAACGTAAAACTGATAAACACAAAATTCTAAACTCTAAGAAATTACCTGCTTCTTTACTTTTTGCTTAGGATTTATCGCTTTGTGATTACACTCTGGTCTTGTTTTCTTCTCTCTGGCTTTACGTTACAAACGTTAAGAACGTTACGAACGTTATAAACCGTCATTTAAGTAATTCCCTCGCATGCCTTATCGCTATTTCCTTATTCGAATCCCCGAGCATTCTTGCCACTTCTTTGACCCTCTCTTCACCCGCGAGTTTATCCATAAATACCTGAGTCTTGCCTTTAAGCGCTTCTTTCCGGACATTCAAATGCGTAGAAGCCTTCGCCGCAATCTGCGGCAGGTGGGTAATGCAGATTACCTGGTGGCTCGCCGCAACGCTTTCAATTTTCTCCCCTATGACGGAGCCCATATTCCCGCCAAGCCCCGTGTCTATCTCGTCAAATATCAGGGTCGCAACCTTATCGCTCTCGCCAAGTATTACCTTAAGCGCGAGCATTATCCTTGAAAGTTCCCCGCCTGACGCTATCTTGTCAAGCGGTTTGAGCTCTTCCCCGAGGTTCGGAGAGATAAGGAAACGCACGAGGTCAACGCCTTCTTTAGTGAGCATATACTTTTTCCCGTCAAGCTCAATATGACCGGTATCACTTTCGGCGCGCGTAATGTCCGCCTTGAATTTTACCTTTGCCATCCCCAGGTCCTGCAGTTCCTTCACGACCTTTTTCTCAAACTCTTTCGCGGCTGCCGCCCTTTTCCCGGACAGCGCAACCGCCATTCTTCCCGTTTCTTTCCTTACCCCTTCAAGTTCCTTATTGAGGGCTTCTATGGCTTCCTCGTTCTTGGTTATATTCCTCAATTCGCCCTTTATTTTGGAGAGGAACTCGAGGACTTCTGCGAGGCTTCCGCCATACTTCTTCTTGAGTTTCAGCAGCAAATCCCTTCTGTCTTCAAGGGTTTCCAGCTCTTTAGGATCAAAATCAAGCTTTTCCTTCAAATCTGAGACCGAATCCGAGGCGTCCTTGACCTTCGCCGCGGCATCGGTCAGTTCTTCCAGCGCGGTTTTTAATCCGCTGTCCAAGCCGGAAAGATACAGCACCCTCTTTATCGCTTCTTCAATTCCCGCAAGCGCCCCCGAAGTATTTTCATCGCCGTGAAGAAGCCCGTGCGCCTCATTAACTGAAACCGCGGCTTTCTCGGAGTTTATCATCATATTCCTGCGGTTCTCTATCTCTTCATCTTCTCCGGCAACAAGCCCGGCTTCTTCTATCTCTTTAACCTGAAAACCCAGCATATCTGTCTTTCTCTGCTTCTCTGATTCACTCATTATCAAAGAATCGCGCTCCGCGGCCAGCGCGGAGAGCTTAGCAAAACGCTCCGCGAATGCCGTTTTCTCCTTGCCTGCCTTTGCGAATGCGTCAAGCAGGTCGAGCTGGTTTTCAGGATTCAGGAGCGTCTGGTGCTCGTGCTGACCGTGAACATCCGCAAGGAACTCGCCGATGGCCTTAAGCGCCGAAAGCGTAACTAAGCTGCTGTTTACATAGCATTTGTTTTTTCCGGACCTTGAAATCTCCCTCTTTATAATGAGAGAATCTCCGGCATCAACACCGGCTGCATTGAGTTTTTCAACGGTTTCTTTTCCGATACCTTCGAAAAGTCCTTGAACGATCGCGTTTTCCTGACCTGTACGAATGAGTTCAGAATCTGCCCTCTCTCCGAGAACGCAATTGACGGCGTCTATTATTATGGACTTCCCGGCGCCTGTCTCTCCCGTCATAACATTGAACCCATCCTCAAAATTGACGGTCATGTCATCGATCAGCGCGAAGTTCTTTATGTGAAGTTCCTTAAGCGGCATAGACCTTTTGTTCCCTCAGCCCCATCTTAATTTTTCACGCAAGATTCTGAAATAACTGTTCCTTGAAGGTATTATCATATTTACCGCGCCTTTTGCTTTCTTTATTGTCAGGAGCGCATTCTTTTTTAGTTCGTATCTTTCCTGCCCGTCTGTCGCAATTACTGTCGTTCCGCCGCGCAGCTCCAGCTTCAACTCAATGAGGCTTTCTTCCGGCACCAGCAGCGGCCTGTTCGTAAGCGAGTGGGGGCAAATCGGCGTTATAATTATGCCCTTCACATTGGGCGCTACTATCGGGCCTCCGGCCGAGAGAGAATAAGCAGTAGAGCCGGTGGGCGTCGAAATAATTATGCCGTCGGCGCTGTAAGTGTTGACGAACTCACCGTCCACGCTAACGGAAAGGCTTATTACCCTGCCTGTCGTCCCGGCGATTACAAACTCGTTCAAAGCGGTAAGCCTTTTCCCCGGACCGAGGCAAGCCTCAAGCGCCATCCGCTCGTCTATATGATAATCTCCGTCCAAAACCTTCTCGACTGCTTTCTTCATTTCAGGAAGTTTAATCTCGGAAAGAAACCCAAGGGAGCCGAGGTTGATGCCTAGCATAGGAGCGGATGACGGGAAGATAGAGCGCGCCAGCTTAAGAAAAGTGCCGTCGCCTCCCAGGGCTATAAATAGTTGGGCTTCACATTTTAGCGGGTTAGAGGGTTTCTTCCCCGAGATCAAACCGGCTCCGGGCCCAAAGAAGGCCTCAACACCTTTCTTCTTCAGGAGTTTCGAAAGAGCCGCAAGCGTCTCTTTTACCTGTTTTTTTCCTGGATTCGCCTCTATGAATACCTTCTTTATCATCTTCCGAGCGCTTCCTCAACACCTGCCGCAATACCCTCACCGTTAAGTCCATACTTCTTAAGGAGCAGGCTTCTATGCCCGTGTTCTATGAATTTGTCGGGAAGCCCGAGCAGTTTCACGTTTGCTTGTACCGCATTTTCATTGAAATATTCAAGAACAGCGCTGCCGAAACCTCCGGCGAGCATATTCTCTTCAACTATAACAAGTGCTTTATAACGTTTCGCAGCGCTCTTAAGGGTTGCTTTATCAAAAGGCTTGACGAAACGCGCATTAATGACACCGACTTTTATGCCTTTCGCTTTCAGTATTTCGGCCGCCTTCAGCGCCTCGCGCAGCTTGGAACCCAGGGAGATTATGCAGGCATCCGAACCCGTTCTTACCGTAGCCGCTTTCCCAACGGCCACCTTGGCCTTTCCGCCTATTTTGTCAGTTACGATTTCACCCCTCGGGTAGCGTATGGCTACTCCGCCTTCAAGCTCTGCCGCGAGAGCCAGCATTTCCCTAAACTCCGGCTCATCCGCAGGAGCCATCAAGGTCATATTCGGTATATGGCGCAGGTAGGAGACATCAAAAACACCCTGATGTGTCTCACCATCGTCTCCCACAATGCCCGCGCGGTCTATGGCAAAGATAACATGCAGGTTCTGGGTCGCCACATCGTGGAGCACCTGGTCGTAGGCCCTCTGCAGAAACGATGAATACATCGCCACCACTGGCAGATAGCCGTCAACGGCAAGTCCGGCCGCGAAAGTCACAGCGTGCTCTTCGGCAATACCCACATCAAAGAATCTTTCAGGATATTTATCCTTGAAAGCTTCAAGACCTGTTCCTGAAGACATCGCCGCCGTAATGGCGACAATTTTCTTGTTTGTTTTGGCCAGCTCTACCAGGCACTCGCCGAAAACCCCGGTATAGGTCCTTTTCGCTCCGGTATTTGCCTCGCCGCTCTCTATCTCAAACGCAGGCGTCCCGTGAAAGGAAGTTGGATCATTTTCCGCGGGTCTATAACCCTTGCCCTTAGTGGTAACCACATGGAGCAGGACCGGTTCTTTAAATCTCTTTATGCTTCTGAGCGTGTCTACCAGAATCTTTATATTGTGCCCGTCTATAGGCCCGAAATATCTAAAACCGAGTTCTTCAAAGAGCATCCCGCTGGAGATTACGCCCTTGATGCTCTCCTCAATTACGCGTCCTACGCGCACGAGAGGAACCCCAAGGAACTTTGACTTTTTAATAATCCGTTTTATATTTTCTTTTACTTTAAGATAGCGGTCATCGGTGCCGATCTTATCAAGATAATTCGCAAGAGCCCCCACATTGGCCGAGATAGACATTTCATTGTCATTAAGAATGACTATCAGATCTTTTTGAAGGTGCCCTGCGTTGTTAATCGCCTCAAAAGACATTCCGTTTGATAGGCTGGCGTCACCTGTGACCGCGATGACCTTGTAGTTCTTCCTGTCGAGGTCCCTCGCGCAGGCCATTCCGAGCGCCGCAGAAATAGAGGTACCTGAATGCCCGGTGTCAAAGGTGTCATACTCGCTCTCACACCTTTTCGGAAAACCGCTCAACCCGCCGTACTGCCTAATGGTATGGAATTTGTCAGCCCGGCAGGTAAGCATTTTATGAACATAGGCCTGGTGCCCGACATCCCAGACTATTTTATCTTCCGGAGTATTAAACACATAATGCAGCGCTACGGTGAGTTCCGTAACCCCGAGATTAGAGGCTAGGTGCCCCCCGGTCTTTGAAACAACCTCAACCAGCCTCTCTCGCAGTTCCGCCGAGAGGCCTACCAGCTCTTCCTGCTTCAGCTTTCTGAGATCAGAAGGAGATTTTATGTGATCCATCATAGTCATTTAGGATTCCCTCTCTATCACGTAATCTGCAAGCGCGTTGAGTAACGCGGCCTTACGGCCAAAATGCCCGGCTGCTTTTCCTGCTCGCTCCCTAAGTTCTCTTACTTTCCGTCGGCTCTCTTCGATGCCGTAAAGCGCCGGGTAGGTGACCTTCTTCCTTGCAGCGTCGCTGCCCACGCTCTTTCCCAACTTCTTCTCGACGCCCGTTACATTCAGTATATCATCCACTATCTGGAATATCAGCCCGAGATTCTCGCCGTAGATTCTGAGCGCCTTTTTCTCTTTTGCGCCGGCGGCGCAAAGTTCCGCCGCAGCCATTATGGGGGCAAGAATCAGCGCGCCTGTTTTGTGCGTGTGTATATATTGAAGAACCGGCAGGGAAGGCTCTTTCTTCTCGGAGATCATATCAACAACCTGCCCGCCCACCATGCCTCCTGTGCCTGAAGCGGCGGCAATCAGGCGCAGCGCTTCTATTACGCCGGCGGGCTTTACTCCTTTTGCAGCAGCGTTCCTTGTGATAAGTTCAAAAGCGAAGGTCAGCAGAGCGTCCCCGGTTAACACCGCCACAGCCTCTCCGAAGACTTTATGATTTGTAGGTTTTCCTCGCCTAAAATCGTCATCATCCATACAAGGAAGGTCGTCGTGTATGAGGGAATAGGTATGAATAAGTTCAAGTGAGCAAGCGGCCGGCAGCACCCTTTCTGCTTTATAACCAAGCGTTTCAGCGGTCATTATCGCAAGAATTGGCCTCACTCTTTTCCCGCCGGCAAAAACCGAATAGCGCATCGCCTCGTGAATAACCCGCGGATAGGCCTTGCCTCCCGGCAGGTATTTGTGCAACGCCGCGTCAACAATTTTACAACGCGATTCCAAATATGCCTTAATATCCATGGACCCTCTTTTACAGCGCTTTCGGTCTACTTGCTGTCAGGCTTGTTGAATTCTTTTGTTCCGGTTGCCTTGCCGTTCTTGTCTTTCGTTAAGACCTCTATCTTTTTCTCCGCCTCTTCAAGCTTGACAGTGCATAACCTCAGGAGTTTAACGCCTTCTTCGTAGCGTTTAAGGGATTCGTCCAGTCCGACATCCCCGCTCTCCAGCGTTTCCACAATCTTCTCAAGCTTCTTCAAAGCGTCTTCAAACTTGATTTCTTCCGGCATAAAGCCTCCTGTAAGACAAAATCAAAACCTTAAATACCAAGCGACAAGTTTGCCTATTTCTTAGGTTATTTTGTTTCTGTTATTTCAGCGACTGCAATTCCCTTTGCGAACCTGAGTTCCACCGTATCACCTTTTTTCAAATCCTCAGCATTTTTAATTATTACACCACTCAATTTATTCAGCGTGACGCTGTACCCCCTTTCAAGTATCTTTAGAGGATTCAGTCCCTCAAGCCTGCTTGCAGCAAGTATCAGCTCGCGCCTTTTTAGCTCCATAAAATGCCTGTAGGCCTTTTCTTCTCTCTGTTCCAGGTCGTCAAGCTCCTGCCTGAGTTCATCTATCAATTCCGCGGGCCTTGAGAGAACCCGGTTCTTCCGTAAACTGCTGATTCTTTCCTTGTAGACCTCAACCGTTTTTTTAAGAGCCGCCGCCAACCCTGTTTTACCGAGCCAGGAAAGTCTTTCCCGGTACTTTTCCGTCATCCCGGAAAGCGCCTGGTTCAATCTGGCCCAATTGCCTTCGAGAACTGCCGCTATATCGTTCTTGTCCTTAACTACAAGTTCGGCCGCGGCAGAAGGCGTCGGAGCCCTAAGATCGGCCACAAAATCAGCAATCGTGAAATCTATTTCGTGACCAACTGCCGATATTACCGGGACTTTTGAGGCGTAAATTGCCCTGGCAACCGGTTCTTCATTGAAAGCCCAGAGGTCTTCTATCGAACCCCCTCCCCTGCCAACTATTAAAACATCGAAGCCGCCGAAAGAATTCAGGCGGGCTACCGCATCCGCGATCTCTTCTGCCGCTCCCTCTCCTTGAACTTTCACCGGATCCAGCACCACGGTCACGTTCGAGAACCTGCGGCTGATAATGTTAAGCATATCCTGTATAGCGGCGCCTGTCGGAGAAGTGATGATACCTATCTTTTCCGGGTAAGACGGAATAGGCCGCGGGTTTGCTTTCCTGTGCGTTCCGTTGCTTTGCTTCGCTATCAACCCTTCTGCGACCAGCTTATCCCTTAGCTCTTCAAACTTCTTTTGCAGAATACCGCGCCCGTCTGCCTCTTCCATATAGTCGGCTATTATCTGATACTGGCCGCTCTTTTCATACACATCTACGCGGCCGTGCACAACAACATTCATTCCGTTGGCGGGCTTGAATTTAAGTTTTAAGTTCGCGCCCTTAAACATTACCAGCTTGATTACCGAGTTCTCGTCCTTTAAAGAGGCGTACAAATGCCCGGAAGAGTGCAATAGAAAGTTTGAGAGCTCGCCCCCGACCTTAATATCGTCAAATTCGTCCGTAAGGACGT
The DNA here is from genome assembly GCA_903861835.1 of Candidatus Firestoneibacteriota bacterium. Taxonomy (GTDB): domain Bacteria; phylum Oederibacteriota; class D2-FULL-39-29; order D2-FULL-39-29; family CAIOVX01; genus CAIOVX01. Next base: position 127,717 of record CAIOVX010000060.1, read on the forward strand.
CTTTTATCCCGCGATTAAGCTCCGTAACTGTAAGAGCTTTTTGTATTTCTGTCATATGTGTTAATAATAACATGTATAACGCCTGTTTTCAAGAAACGGATTTTTCCCTCGTTTTTAAGCTGGGTTCAAGCGCCTTATCAGGCAAGCAAAAAAGCGATTAAATTGAAAAGAGCGGCCACGAGCCAGATTATGACGACCGCCTGCAGGGGAGAAAGCCCGAGGGCAAGCAGCCTGTGATGCACGTGGGATTTGTCTGAGACCGAGACAGGAAGCCCCCGGCTTAGCCTGCGCGCGACCGCGAAGATTATGTCAAATATCGGCACGCTGAGTATAAGTGCCGGCGTGAAAAGCGTAATGGCGGTAACCCCTTTGAAAGAACCAAGGAGCGAAAGCGAGGCAAGCATAAACCCGAGGAACATCGAGCCCGGGTCGCCCATAAAGATCCTTGCCGGCCTGAAGTTAAAGAAAAGAAAACCCAGGATGCTCCCGCAAAGAGTTACGGCGACAACGGCGATAAAAGCCGAAATATTTTCACCTGCGAGCGACATTGAGGGTTTAAGGAAAGCGAGAGCAAAGAAAGTAGCTGCGGAAATAAAGGAGATACCGCCGGCTAGCCCGTCCAAGCCGTCTATGAAGTTCATGGAATTAATCACTGCCAGTATCCACACTATCGAAACTGTCGCGGAAAAAAGAAAAAGCGCGGCTCCGGCAAAACCCTGACCTGAAGTAAGGCTTACATAATGATTCATAAAGGGAATATTAAATCCCAGCACGCGCACGCCAAAAGCAACAACTATCAGCGCCGCAACAAGCTGTCCGAGAAGTTTTCTTTTTGGAGAAAGACCGTACCTGTCGTCTATCATCCCCGTTATGAGCACAGTCAGCCCTCCGAGGAGGAGTCCGGCAAGTTTCAGCCGCAAGGCCCCGGAACTCATGCCGAGACGGCCCCTGAAATCCATGCTGAACCTGGAGAAGTCTGTGGCGCTGAAAAGACTGAAAGGAAATAGGTCTGAGCTCAGCAAGTAGAACAAAAAGAGCGCGAGGACAAAGGACAGAAAAATGGCAACACCGCCCCAAAGCGGTATTATCTTTCTGTGAACCTTGCGGGTGGTTGGCTTGTCAACGACATCCAGTTTCACAGCTTTCTTAATTACACGCGGAACTATGAGGACGCAAAGCAGAAGGGAAATCATGAAAAGGATGGCGTACTTAAGCATGCTGCTCCGGCCTGGCCGTCAGGTGCGGACGCCGTATTTCGTGAGTTTTATTTTCGCTTCTTTGAGCATTTCTATGGCAAGTTTATCGGGATATTCCCCGCCGAATATTACCTCTACTATGCCTGCGTTTATTATCATTTTCGCGCAGGTGACGCAGGGCTGATGAGTGCAATAAATAACAGAATCCTTTATGGAAATCCCGAATCTGGCAGCCTGGATTATCGCATTCTGTTCGGCGTGCAGACCGCGGCAGATTTCCTGCCTCTGGCCGGAGGGTATGCCGAGTTTTTCCCTGAGGCAACCGCGAACCAGACAATGCTCTATTCCTTTTGGCACGCCGTTATAGCCGGTAGCCAGCACCCGCTTCTCTTTTACTATTATCGCCCCCACTCCCCGCCGGATGCAAGTGGTCCTGGTTGAAACCAGCTGAGCCATATTCATGAAATACTCGTTCCAGCCAGGCCTTTTGTTTTCTATGTTTTTATTCGGCATTTATATCTCCACGGGAAACTTATTGCAGAGTACCTTGACCTTCTTCCTGACTCCGGCCGCTACCTTGGCGCTCGTCGGGTGATTGAGTATGTCTGCTATCATTTCGGCAATCGCGAGGCACTGATCTTCCTTCATACCGCGCGTCGTAAGAGCCGGAGTTCCCAGTCTGACCCCGCTCGTTTCAAAAGCTTTCAGCGGATCAAAAGGTATCCTGTTCTTATTCGCAGTGATGCCTGCCTTATCCATGGCCAGCGCGGCTTCCCTTCCGGTAAGCTGCTTATTCCGAAGATCCACCAGCATCAGGTGATTGTCAGTCCCGCCTGTTACCAGATTGAACCCGTTCTTTGACAGGTAATCTGCTATCACTTTGGCGTTTTTTACTATCTGCTTCTGGTATTCCCTGAACTCAGGCTGTAGAGCTTCTTTGAACGCAACGGCCTTTGCGGCGACAACATGCATCAGCGGACCGCCCTGTATGCCGGGGAAGACAGCCGAGTCTACTTTCTTCATCCATTCGCTCTTGCAGAGAATAAAGCCGCCCCTCGGGCCCCTTAAGGTCTTATGAGTCGTGCCGCCTATGAAATCGCAATAAGGCACCGGGTCAGGGTGAACCTTCCCTACTATTAGCCCCGCAATGTGAGCTATGTCGGCCATAAAGAGAGCTCCGACTTCTTTTGCTATGTCGTGGAATTTTTTGAAATCTATTTGCCTGGGGTAAGCGCTTGCCCCTGCTATCAGCAGTTTCGGTTTATGCTTTTTTGCAAGGTTCCTAATGGCTTCATAATCCAGCAGATTAGTATACTCGCTTACTCCGTAAGAAACTGCCTTGAAGAACTTCCCTGAGAAACTCACCGAAGCTCCGTGAGTCAGATGTCCTCCGGAGGCAAGATCCATGCCCATAATGGTATCGCCGGGATTCAGGCAGGAAAGATATATTGCCATATTAGCCTGTGAACCGGCGTGAGGCTGAACATTGGCGTGCTCTGCACCAAACATTTTCTTTAGCCTGCTGATGGCCTCCGCTTCCACTTTGTCAAGATATTCGCAGCCCTGGTAAAACCTTTTCTCCGGGTAACCTTCAGCGTATTTGTTAGTAAGGACGGAACCTTGCAAAGCCATTACGGCTTTACTCGTATAGTTTTCTGAGGCAATCATTTGGAGTTTGGTGTCTTGTCTCTTAAACTCCTCGTTCACCAGCTTAGCTATCTTTTTGTCTTCCTTCTGAAGGAAGTTCTCAAAATACCCTCTGTACATATAAGCTCCTCTAAACAGATGCTCGGAAGTTCGGATGCCCGGAGGGTTGGACGCTGCACTTAAGCATCCGCGCATCTGACCCTCCAACCTACTTCATCAGTTTCTTTTCAAGCGCGTCTATCTGTAAAATACGGTCAGCATGTCTGCCGCCGTCAAAATCAGTCTTAAGCCAGACATTTACTATCTCTTTTATGGTCTCAGGTTTTGTGGTTCTTCCGCCTACAACCAAGATATTTGAATCATTGTGCTGGCGGCTCATCTCAGCCGTATATTTATCGTAAACCAAGGCTGCCCTTACTCTCGGAAATTTATTAGCCACTATAGACATACCTATTCCGGATCCGCAAACGAGAATTCCTCTTTCCGCCTCGCCCTTGCTCACGGCGCCCGCGACAGAGGCCCCATACTCGGGGTAATCCACCCTTTCATTAGTTTCCGGGCCGAAATCCTTATAGGGAACCTTGTTTTCATCAAGGACCTTCTTAATTATTTCCTTGCCTTCAAAACCCGCATGATCCGATGCTATCACGAGCCTCATAATTCTCCTTGTTCCTACCGCGCTTACCGAACCTCTGACCATCCAAGCATCCGCCTCACAACACCCTGGGAAGGACATTCTTCTCTATTGCCTGCCGTATTTCCTCAAAAACCTTTTTATAGGCCTCAAGACCTGCTCCTATCGGATCAGGAATATCCTTATCGTCCAGCATCTGCGCCTTGAACTTACTTTCGGGAAACCCCGCCACTATTTGGTCAAGATGACCGCGTGTAAGAGCGAATATAAGTTCTGCCTGCGCCGCAATCTCTTTGCTTAGAAGTCTCGATCTGTGCCCTGCGGCATTAATACCATAATCATTAAGCAAGGCTGCAGCGTTAGCAGAAACCGTGTCTCCTGGTATAGCATACGTTCCCGCCGAAGAGACCTTTATGCCGCCGGCTTTTAGTTCATGCAGCCTTTTCTTTAAAATGTATTCCGCCATAACGCTCCGGCAGGAATTGCCGGTACAAACAAAAAGTATATTCATCTTATATCTATTACCACGTCTTCCAGTTTGGCCTTCTTGAGCGCGCCTTGCCTTACAATCTTGGGATGCTCCCCGGTTACATCTACTATAGTTGAAACCACCTGATGAAGCGTGGTTCCTGTATCAAGTATATAATCAAGACTGTCCCCGAGCTCGGCAAGCACCTCGCCAGCGGTAACGGGATCCTTCTTTCCGGAGATATTCGCGCTTGTTACGACCAGCGGCTCTTTAATCGCCTTCAAGATATCTATGACCGGTTTACAATCAGGGATCCTGACGCCGATGGTCTTCAGACCGGCGGTTATTTCCCTTGATAGAGATTCCGCCGCCGGGAAAATCAGAGTGAGAGGTCCTGGCCAAAATGTTTCCATAAGGTCAATCGCGAATGGGGGCATTTCCTCTATAAAATCATCAACCTGGTGCGGATCGCTTACGAAAATAATAAGCGGTTTTGTTCTCGGTCTGTTCTTTATCCTGTAAATCCGGTCAACAGCCTTAAGATCTTTCATACGCGCCGCTATGCCATACACGGTGTCCGTCGGGATACCGATAACCGCTCCCTCTTTCAGTTTCTCAACCAAGAATTTAATCTTAGATTTATCCACTATCTTATTTTGGTGCGCCGGCGCCGTCATTTCTTCCCCATTTCCTCTATATATTTCCTGTAACCTTTTCGCTTAAGAGTTTTGGATTTTGTCATAATAACTTCGGCAAGTTTTTTCTTGTGTTCCGCCATCCAATTCTTATATTTTCCGTCAGAAAGCGCGAGTATCTGCACCGCAAAAACTCCGGCGTTAACGGCTCCTGCTTTTCCTATGGACATGGTCCCGACCGGAATGCCGCCGGGCATCTGAACTATCGCGTAAAGAGCGTCTATTCCCTTAAGAGAGGAGCCATCAAGCGGCACTCCGATTACCGGGAGGGTGGTTTCCGCCGAAATAACTCCGGGGAGCGCGGCAGCCATGCCCGCGGCCGCTATGAAAATCTTCACGCCTTCGGCTTCAAGTTCCTTTACCCGCTGCTGAACGAAGCTGATGCTTCTGTGGGCCGAAGCTATAACAAATTCGAAAGGGACTCCTGCTTTTTCAAGGATAACAGCCGTGTCGGCCATAACCGGAAGATCCGAATCAGAACCGAGAAAGATTGCAACCAAAGGCTTTATCATAACCACCCCTTATTGCATAACGATAGAAGCATTGCGAATAAACTCTTGATAATTAGTATAACAGAAGGCGTCTGGAATTTTCAAGGAATAAGGAAAACCAAAGAACAAATTCTAAACTCTAAATACTAAACAAAAAAACAAGCAGGAAATGGAGAAAGGGTAATCTGGCTTTTTGCCGTTTGGCTAGCGCTTAATGCTTTGGTTGTTGGCATCAAAAACGAAGGATATTGGGAATTGCCCATACCGGATTAATTCGTTGAGACTGGACCGGCAGCTTAACCGGCGTTCTCTTTGGTAACTTCGGGAGCTTTTGCGAGGCCTGATTCGTCTATATCTTTCAGTTTGACGGAGATTATTCTGGAGACGCCTGGTTCAGTCTGGGTAACCCCGTAGAGTACGTCAGCGGTTTCCATTGTTATCTTGTTATGGGTTATCATTATGAACTGCACATTCGGGAATGAGCCTGTAAGCATATCTCTGAACCGGATGACATTTGAATCGTCAAGCGGCGCGTCTATTTCGTCCAGGATACAGAACGGCGAAGGTTTGACCATGAAAACCGCAAAGAGCAGTCCGATGGCTGTCATAGCGCGTTCTCCGCCTGAAAGCATAGCAACACTCTGCGGGCGCTTGCCCGGGGGCCTGGCGATAACTTCAATGCCGGTCTCGAGCAAATTCTCTTCGTCAAGGAGTATCAGGTCCGCATGTCCGCCGTTAAAGAGTTTCCTAAAAACCTCATTGAAGTTGTTCTTGATTTTCACGAAGGTCTCGAGGAAGAGCTGCTTTGTGGTCGTGTTAAGCTGGTTAATGGTCTTTACCAGGGAGCTCTTGGCTTCTGAAAGGTCTTTTTCTTGTGTTGAAAGGGTGTTGTAGCGTTCAGTTAACTCCGCATACTCATCCATCGCCATCATATTGACCGGGCCGATTTCTTCTATGCCTTTCTTAAGCTCGGCAATTTTTTCTGCGGCTGCTTCAGGCGCGAGAGAGTTAAGCGTTAAATAATCGCTCTCAAGCGTAAGACCTTCAAGCTCCAGGCGGTAATCCTTCTTGACCTGCTCTCTGATGCCGCCCGCCTTTGACTGCATCCGGCTTATTCCCATCATATTCTCAAAGGACAACTTCTGTTTAACTTCATGATCCTTGCGGAGAACCCTGAGTTTTTCCTCGTCCTTGTAAAAAGCTTCCCTAATGGCTTCATTATTCTTTCTTTCAGCAGAGACTGAGTTCTCAAGCTCTTCTTTCCTGGCTTTGTTCTCTCCCAGAAATTTCTGCAGTTCCGCCGCCTCTTCCCCGTTCTTTACAACAGAGGAGGTCTTTGCTTCTATTTCCTTAACATACATCTTCTTGCTGACCTGGATTTCTTCAAGGTTTAAGGCCAGCCGGTCTATATCATTTTTAAGGTTTATCTCTTTTTGCTCAAGGAAAGTAAGCCTGACCTTAAGGTCGGTGAAGGCAATATTGTCGGCCTCTTCGTTCTTTCTGGCGTCCGCTATTGAACTTTCCAGTTCCTTTATTTTCGCGCCATGCCCCGCATGCTTTCCTTCAACCCAGGTCATTTTTTCTTTTACCGTAGCGGCTGATTTGGTCAAGCCCTCAAGCTCAGAATCAAGCTGGGCTATTTCGGCATCAATTACGCGCTCAAATTTGCCGGAGCGCTCCAGATCCGCGACCAGGGATTGTTCTTCGTGTTTTTTAGCAACCGTTCCGTCCACATCCTGCAGAATAAGAAAGAGCGGCTTTACTTTCTTCAGGTATAAATTCCACTTTTCGCGCAGGCCCGCTACTGCCGCCTTTAGCTCTCCGAAGTCGCCAGCTTTAGCGGCTTCCCTAAAATCAGCCTCAATGGAAACCTCCGCCTCTCCTGCTTTCACAACTTCGTCGGCGGTATATTCGTATATTTTTTCCGACGAAGAGAATTTGCCGCTGTCTCCGAGAGCAGAGAGCGCCTTCCTGATTTCTTTCAACTTGCCGTCTATAACCTCGCGCTGGTTTACATATTCCTGTTTCTGGGCCGACTTCTTTCCTTTCGCGGCCGCGAGTTCGGCAGAGCGGTTCTCGCAGTTCTTGAGATCATTTCTTAAATGGACTGCCTCGTTCATAATGTCAAAGAGCTGGACCTTGAACTCTTCCAGATTCTTAACATCCTGTTTATACTTGTCTTTTGCCTGCCGGATGGCATCCATCTGTTTCGCAATCTTTTCTTTTTCCGAAGCGAGAGAGGTTACGGTTTCGTTATATTCGGCGGTTGATCTGTCGGCAAGGGATTTCGCATTCTCGGCCTTCTTGTCCAAATCCGCAATCCTTGAATTAAGTTCTTCGGTCTCGCGGGCTATGCGTTCCTTGGTCTCGCCGAGCATATTAATCTTGTTGAAAACATTATTCAACTCCGCGGCGAGCCTGTAATATTCATCCTGCTTGCCGGAGAGGTTCTTTTCTTCTTCAAAAAGCTTCTTGCGCCCTTCAACAAGCCTGGTTTCTTCGCCGGTAATACCTGTTTCAAGCGCCTCTACCTCGGCTTTAAGCGCGGCTTCGCCTTTTGTGAGCTTGTCAAGTTCGGCCATGAGAGAGCTGTACTCGAAATGCCGAAGCGAGACTTCTACCTCACGCAACTCTTCGTTTAACTTTTTGCTCTTCTCGGCTTTCTTCGCGTAGCGCTCGAGGCTTCCTACCTGTCTTTTAACCTCGCCTATTATGTCCTTAATGCGGAGCAGGTTCTGCTCCGTCGCTTCAAGTTTCTTTAACGCCTCATCCCGGCGGAGCTTGTATTTTGATATTCCGGCGGCTTCTTCGAAAATGAATCTTCTTTCCATCGGGCGCGCAGAGAGAATCGCGTCCATCTTGCCCTGCTCCATGATGTAATAAGTATCGGTACCGACGCCGGTATCCAGGAAGAGTTCGTTTATGTCTTTCAGGCGGCAGGGTGATTTATTGATGAAATATTCGCAATCAGCGCCGCGGAAGATCTGGCGCATGATGGTGGCTTCTTCAAAATCAAGAGAGAGCTGCCCTTTTGTTTCGGAGAAGGTAAGCCCGACCTCCGCCATGCCAAGCTGCCGCCTGGTGTCGGTGCCGTTAAAAATAACGTTATCCATCTGGTTGGATCTTAAGGATTTGGCGCTCTGCTCTCCGAGCACCCAACGGATGGAGTCAACAACATTAGATTTGCCGGCGCCGTTGGGACCGACTATGCAGGTGATACCGGGTTCAAAATTAATGACGGTTTTGTCTGCGAAGGATTTGAACCCGTATATTTCAAGCTTTTTTAACTTCAAGTCTGTCCGGTCCCCCAAGAATACAACTCTGTTAAAGCTCCGGATATCGCGCCGGCCGTAAAATAAAGAAATATCCTATAGTATGAGCTTAAGGCTTACTATACTACATATAGTATAGCTATTTTGCATGTTTTGTCAATGGAAAGTTGCTTTTGCGGATGTTTTCTTGTGCAAAACATTGAATTAGGCACTACCTGTTGTATTAGCGGGTTTTCAGGGCTGCTTCCAGGGAAAGGACCATTTTCTGGTATTTTGAGAAATCACTTGTCAGATCAAAAACCTTACAGGCTTCGAGCATTGCCGAATGTTCCTTATGCTCAAAATAGTTCATTGTGGGGATAAAGAAGGTTTTGTCCTCTTTTTGTATATGGGCGGAATAGAAGACGGCAAGCTTTGAGAAAACGGAGATTAATTCTGTCAGCTTGCCTTTCTCTCCGGCTTTGTACTCAGAGTTCAGAGAAACGAGCCTGTCAACCAGGCTTCGCCCGTAGAAATGGTCCGAGATAAGGTCTCCCATTATCTTTTTATGCTCGCGTGAAATGTCCTTCTTCGCGAGCTCTTTAAAAAGCAGTCCTTCTTCCTTCCCGTGATGGCACTTGTCTGCATAAAAGCGCATGAAGTCAACGAAAGCTTCTATATCTAACGGATTCAGAGAGCCTTCCCTGCCGGCATTCTCAAGCGCTTTATCAACAACCTTCACCATCCTCTCTATTAGGCGGTGTTCAATCATCAATTGACCGATTATCATCATAATCCCTCCGCGTTCCCGTAACCCACCTCGCGCACCTTACAAACCTTATACACTTTATAAACTTTTCTTGCCCCCCGCCTTCATTTTCAAATATGCCTCAATAAATCCGTCAATTTCTCCGTCCAGCACGCCCTGGGAGTTGCTCGTCTCGAATCCGGTACGCACGTCTTTTATCATCTGGTAGGGCTGGAGTACATAGGATCTGATCTGGCTGCCCCACTCTATGTCTTTTTTCTCGCCTCCGACCTTGCTCATCTTCTCATCCTGCTGCGCCTTGTAATATTCATAGAGGCGGGATTTTAGGACTTTCATTGCTATAATTTTGTTCTTTAACTGAGACCTCTCGCTCTGGCAGGTTACCACGATGTTAGTCGCGTAGTGTGTCATCCTCACTGCCGAGTCTGTTCTGTTGATATGCTGCCCTCCGGCCCCTGAGGCCCGAAAGGTGTCAAGCCTGTAATCTTCTTCCTTCACTTCAATCTGCACGTCATCCACTTCAGGAGAGATGTCAACAGAAGCAAAGGAGGTATGCCTTCTCTTATTGGCGTCAAACGGGGAAATACGCACCAGCCGGTGAACGCCTTTCTCGGATTTCAAATATCCGTACGCGTTCGGACCGGAGACAAGAAGCGTGGCATCTTTAACACCGGCTTCTTCGCCGGGCAGCAGGTCTATGGTCTCAACTGCGAAGCCCCTGCGTTCTATCCATCTTGAATACATGCGCAGAAGCATGGAGGCCCAGTCCTGGGATTCCGTGCCGCCGGCGCCGGGGTGAATGGATAAGAAGGCGTTATTGGCGTCATACTCGTCGGTAAAATAGACGTAAAGCTCCTGAGCTTCTATGTCTTTTTGGAGTTTAACGGCTTTAGCTTCAAGTTCTTTGAGGAAGGAATCGTCCTGTTCGAGAGCCAGCAGTTCAAGCCCCGCCTTTAGGTCTTCCCGGTCGGCGTTAAGTTTATTCCAGCCGTTTATGTCCCGGAGAAACTGTTCTCTTTTCTTAAGAAGCTTTCTTGCCTTCTCGTTGTCTCCCCAGAAATTATTACCTGCAGACTCTTCATCTATCTTTTTTATCTCTTCCTGTTTACCGTCGATGTCAAAGATGCCCCCGTAACTCAAGAACTCTCTTTTCCAGCGCCGCGTATTCGTATTTAAGGTCTGACATTAGTCTGTTGCCTCCGCGCTCTCCACTATAACCCTAACCTTGTTCTTTGATATTTCAAGAAAACCATCGGAGGTTTTGAAGGCCCCGGAGGTTCCTTCCGAGGAATATTTCACATAGCCCGGTTTAAGCAATGCCAGCATAGGCGTATGCATGGGGAATATGCCCATATTGCCTTTCGCGGCATCAACAGACATACTGTCAACTTGCCCGGTAAAAATGATACGACCGGGAGTTACCACCTCAAGCTCTATCCTTTTTCCGGTTGCGCTCATGCTTTCGCTTTCTCCGCCGTTTCCAGCACATCTTCTATGGAACCTTGCATATAGAAAGCGCTTTCCGGTATCTCGTCATACTCGCCGCTGATTAATCCCTTGAAACTCTTGACTGTCTGTTCAATGGGTACGTAGCGTCCTGCTCTGCCGGTAAAGGCCTCTGCCACGAACATCGGCTGGGAGAGAAACCTCTGGACTTTTCTGGCTCTTGCTACTGTCAGCTTATCATCTTCGGAAAGTTCCTCTATTCCCAGGATGGCGATGATGTCCTGAAGTTCCTTATACCGCTGGAGTATCTTCTGGACTCCGCGGGCTACATCGTAATGCTCCTGCCCGACTATTCTCGGGTCAAGTATCTTTGAGTTTGAATCAAGCGGGTCAACCGCCGGATAAATTCCGAGCCCGGTGAGCTGTCTTGAAAGGACCGTCTGCGCGTCGAGATGCGAGAAGGCCGTCGCCGGCGCCGGATCCGTGAGATCGTCCGCGGGAACATAGATGGCCTGCACGGAAGTGATGGAACCTTTTTTGGTAGATGTTATTCTTTCCTGCAGTGCTCCCATTTCCGTAGCAAGCGTGGGTTGGTAGCCGACCGCGGAGGGCATACGCCCCAGCAGAGCCGAAACTTCCGAGCCCGCCTGTATGAACCTGAATATATTATCTATAAAAAGGAGGAGATCCTGTCCTTCTTCATCTCTAAAATACTCAGCCTGCGTGAGACCGGTAAGACCCACGCGCAGCCTCGCGCCGGGCGGTTCGTTCATCTGACCGAAGACCATAATCATTTTCTCGAGCACCCCTGATTCTTTCATTTCGAGGTAAAGATCGTTTCCTTCCCTGGTCCTCTCACCTACCCCGGCAAAAACCGAGAAACCGCCGTGCTCGGTAGCGATATTCCTTATGAGCTCCATAATAGTAACGGTCTTTCCGACACCCGCGCCGCCAAAAAGCCCCACCTTGCCTCCTTTCGGGAACGGAGCAAGGAGATCAATAACCTTAATGCCCGTCTCAAGCATAGCCACCTTAGTGTCCTGGTCTTCAAAAGAAGGAGGATCCCTGTGGATGGGATAAGTCTTTTCTGTTTTTACTTCCGGACCGCCGTCTATCGGCTCGCCAAGGATATTGAACATCCTGCCCAGACAGTTTCGACCCACAGGAACCGAGATTGGCTTGCCGGTATTTATCACCCCTGAGCCTTTTTTTAGGCCGTCTGTGGAAGCCATCGCCACGCTTCTGACAGTGTTGTCCCCTAGATGCTGCTGGACTTCGGCTATTATTTCCATTTTTCCGTAGTCGCCCGGAATATCCCTGATAATCTTCAGCGCGGTATATATCGGAGGAAGGTTCCCGTCGGGAAACTCCACATCCACAACCACTCCTATTATCTGAACAACTTTACCGGTTGATAAATCTGCCATAAAATGCCTCCAAAGAAACAATCAGAACCTAAACAAATATAAGCACCAAATCACAAGCATCAAATAACAATCAAACTAAATCACCTAAGCCTAAATCACAAAGTCCAAGCACCAAATCCCATATAAAATAATAAAAATAAAATCGCAAAATACTTTTGAAACACTTTGTTTTTACTTTTTTATGTTTATTTGGTGCTTTTAACTTACTGCTGCTGCTCCGCCGACAAGATCGGCCAGCTCACGCGTAATGCTTCCCTGCCTTGCCTTATTGTAAACCAGGGTAAGGTCGCGTATCATATCCCTTGCATTCCTGTTCGCCTGTTCCATACTTGTCATGCGCAAACCCTGTTCTGAAGCGTTAGCCTCTACTAGCATCTCATAAACGCTGACCTTGATGTATTTTGGCAGCAGCACTTCCATGATTTTTTCCAGTTTCGGCTCATAGATATAGTCTGCCGCCTGTCTCTTCCCGTCTTTTAGTTTTAGCGGAAAAAGCTGTTCGGTCTTTATGGTTGCCTGGGCGACGTTTTTAAACTCGCTATACATAAGAGTTACTTCATTGTATGCCCCGCTTGTAAAAGAATAGGTAAGCCGCTCGGAAACCTGAACCGCCGATTCATAATTGAAATTCTGATAGAGATTCAGGAATGAATCCACGACATTCCAATCTCTTCGAGACAGATAATCCTTTATCTTTTTGCCCACGGCGATTACATCAACATTATCTCTTCCCTTCTCATTAAGATACTTTACCGCCGCCCGCAGGACATTGCTGTTGTAACTCCCGCAGAGGCCCTTATCGGAACCCACCACCAGCAAGAGTTCTTTCTTTGCGTTCTTGTCCGCCTCAAAGAAGCTGTTTTCATAGGAGTCGCCTAAACTGCCCCCGACATCCGCCACCATATCCCTGATGCTCTTGGAATAAGGCCTTCCGGCCGAAACCATCTGAAAGGCCCGTTTAAAGCGAACGGAAGCAACCATCTTCATGGCTTTGGTGAGCTGCTCGGTGTCGCCGACGCTCCGTATGCGTTTTTTTATTTCACGGGGGTTCTTAACTTCAGGCATTCCTATTCTCCCCCTCCCCTTCATGATAAGGGGAGGACCGGGGTGGGGTTGAAATCCCCCCGGGAAAAACATTCCAGCTATTCCTGTTTTATCCCCCTCCGGCTCCCCCTTATGTTGAAGGGGGAGTGAAAGAGGTTATTCCCACTCTATCGTCGCGGGCGGTTTACTGCTTATGTCATAGACAACACGATTTACGCCGCGAACTTCATTGATAATCCTGTTAGAGATGGAGTTCATAACTTCGTACGGTAGTTTTACCCAGTCTGCGGTCATGCCGTCCACGCTTTCTACAGCGCGCAGGGCCACTACATTCTCATAAGTTCTTTCGTCTCCCATTACCCCAACCGTCTTGATCGGAAGCAGTACCGCGAAAGATTGCCAGATGCTCCTGTAAAGACCGGCCTTTTTAATTTCCTCGGTAACGATGGCGTCGGCCTCTTTAAGTATTCCCGTGTGCACTTTGTTAACTTCCCCGAGAATTCTAACCGCAAGCCCCGGACCAGGGAAGGGTTGGCGCCATAGGATATCCTCTGGTATTCCGAGTTCCTTGCCTACCAACCGGACTTCATCCTTAAAGAGCTCGCGGAGCGGCTCTATCAGCTTGAATTTGATGTCCTTCGGGAGCCCGCCGACATTGTGATGCGATTTAATGGTCGCGGAAGGCCCTTTAACAGAAATGCTTTCAATCACATCCGGATAGAGCGTGCCCTGGGCAAGAAATTCAATGCCGGAAAGTTTCTTCGCTTCTTCTTCGAAGACGCGTATAAACTCAGCACCTATTATCTTTCTTTTTTCTTCCGGGTTCGTTATACCCTTCAGTTTGTCGATGAACCTGTCTTCGGCGTCAACATAATGCAGATTCAGTTTATAAGTGTCGCGGAATGTATTAACAACTTTTTCCGGTTCGTTCTTTCTCAGCACACCGTTATTGACAAAAACGCAGTGCAGGTTCTCTCCTATGGCCCTGTGAATGAGAACCGCCGCTACGGAGGAATCAACGCCGCCTGAAAGCGCGCAAATTACTTTCTTATCCCCTACCTGAGCCCGGATGGCGTTTATAGATTCTTCAACAAAAGATTTCATGGTCCAGTCGGCCTTGCAGCCGCAGATTTTGAAGAGAAAGTTTTTGATGAGTTCCTTGCCGGACTGCGTGTGAGCGACTTCCGGATGAAACTGGACGCCCCAGATATTTTTGAGTTTATGGCGGATCACCGCATTGGGGCAGGTAAGCGTGTAGCCGATGGCTTCAAATCCTTCGGGCGTCTTTGCCACCTGGTCTCCGTGGCTCATCCAGACATTTAGCGTCGACCTCATATTCCACATAAGGTCTCCGAAATCCTTGACCATTAGTTTAGCCAGGCCGTACTCCCTCTTCTCTGCCTTAGAGACTTTTCCCCCCAGCAGGTAAGAGAAGAGCTGCATGCCGTAGCAGATGCCGAGCACCGGCACTCCGAGTTCCAGGATAGCCTTGTCCATAGTCGGGGCATTTTCCTGATAAACGCTCGCGGGACCTCCTGAAAGTATCACACCCCTCAAGCCCTTGAACTCACTTAGCTCTTTCGCCGTTACGGTGGGCGGGAGGATTTCGCAGTAAACGCTGTGCTCTCTGATGCGCCGCGCGATCAGCTGGTTGTACTGTGAACCAAAATCAAGAATGACTATTATCTCTTTGCCGTACTTTTCCATGACAGCCCCTTAATACTCCATTATGAATATCTATTTGTTAAGAACAGCGTAAAAATCCTGCCCTATCTTGTCCGAAAATACCTTCAACTCGGTCAGGGACAGCTCTTTAAAACCGATCTCTTCTTTAACACAATGCAGCACAATCTTGCCGATGACATTATGCGCGGCCTTGAAACTTAAGCCTTTCTTGACAAGGTAGTTCGCGGCCTCGACGGCATCCGAGAAATCATTCTGCATGGCGTAGGTGATATTTTCTTTATTGAATTTTACACCTGCCATCACGAGCGCGGTAATGTCCAGAGCTTCTTTTACGGAATCCGCCGCGCTGAAGAGGTGTATCTTGTCCTCCTGCATATCGCTGTTATAGGCGAGCGGCAAGCCTTTCAGTATAGTCAGTATCCCTGCAAGATTCCCGTAAACCCGGCCGGTCTTCCCGCGGAGAAGTTCGAAGATATCAGGGTTTTTCTTCTGCGGCATAATGCTGGACCCTGTTGAGTATTCATCGGGTATCTCTACGTACTTAAATTCCTTGGTTGACCAGATAACCATCTCTTCCGCCAGCCGGCTCAGATGCATGAACACAATCGCCGAAGCAGCAATGAACTCCACCACATGGTCGCGGTCAGAGACAGCGTCTATGGTGTTCTTTACAACAGAAGGAAAACCGAGTTGTTTCGCGACAAAAACACGGTCTATCGGAAGCGAGGTTCCGGCAAGGGCGCAAGCCCCGAGCGGCATAATATTCACGCGCTTAAAGCAATCTTTGAAGCGCTCCGCGTCCCGCGAAAGCATCGCAATATAGGCGCCTGTCCAAGCGGAGAGGCTCACCGGCTGGGCGTGCTGCATATGGGTAAAACCTGGCAGCGCCAGACCCTTATTTTCTTTCGCGATTTTAGCAAAAACAGAAATGAGCTCTTCTATCTCTGCCGTTATGCTGTTAATCTCGGCGCGCAGGTACATCCGCTCGTCAAGCGCGATCTGGTCGTTACGGCTCCGGGCAGTGTGCATCTTCTTACCCGCTTCGCCCGCCAACTTTATTACGCGCTTCTCAATGTCCGTATGAATGTCCTCGCAGGAAACATCAGAAACGAATTTCCCAGACTTTACGGAAGCCAGCACCTTCCACAAGGCTTTAATTATCTTCGAGGCATCAGCCTTAGGAATTATTTTTTGTTTACCGAGCATTTTGACATGGGCAATACTGCCGAGCACATCATACTCGGCAAGCCGGTAATCAAAGAAGATGGAGCTTGTAAACTTCTCCGCCGCCTTCGACGGCTCTTTCTCAAAACGCCCGCCCCAGAGTTTCATTTGCGCTCCTCATTCTTAACGTGGTCATGCTGATTTTAAAATAAAATTACGCGGATTTTGATTGTTTCGTCCGCACAACTAAAGAGCAGTGCTATTTTCTTCCCTTATCCAGCATTGCTTTTATTTTAATCGGGAGGCCAAAGAGGTTAATGAAGCCCTCGGCATCCTTGTGGTCGTAATGCGAATCCTTCTTAAAATTCGCCACATTCCGGTCATAAAGAGAGTAGGGCGACTTTCTCCCCACCGCCATGCAGGAGCCTTTGTAAAGTTTCATTCTTACGGTTCCGGTCACCGTACGCTGGGTGAAATTGACAAACTCATCAAGCGCCTGACGAATATCCGTGTACCACTGGCCGTTGTAGACCAGCTCGGCATATTTTGGCGCGATTGTTTCTTTGTAATGATACGCGTCGCGCTCCATCGTTAACAGTTCAAGGTCTTTATGCGCTGCCATAAGCACGGTTCCTGCCGGAGTTTCATAAACGCCGCGCGACTTCATCCCGACCAGGCGGTTCTCAACGATGTCAACACGTCCGACGCCGTTTCGCCCCGCGATTATGTTGAGCTTTTCTATAAGCTGCACCGACCCGTAACTTTTGCCGTTTATTTTCACCGGCTTTCCCTTCAGAAAATCAATTTCCACATACTCTGGCTTGTTTGGCGCCTTTTCAGGGCTCTTTGTCAGCAGATACATCTCTTCCGGAAGAGTGAACCACGGATCTTCCAATATCCCGCCCTCATAACTTATGTGCCAGAGGTTCCGGTCCATGCTATAAGGCTTTTTCTTGGTTACCGGAACGGGTATCCCTCTCGCAGCCGCATAATCCATGGCATCTTCGCGGGAAGCTATGTCCCACTCGCGCCAGGGGGCGATAATCTTGACTTCCGGCATAAGCGCTTTGAAGGTTAGCTCAAACCGCACCTGATCATTGCCCTTGCCGGTGGCTCCGTGGCAAACCGCATCGGCTTTCTCTTTCTTGGCTATATCCACTATCTTTTTCGCGATTACCGGACGCGCGAAGGAGGTGCCGAGTAAATAGCGCCCTTCATATACGGCGCCGGCCTTGAGCACCGGGAAAATGAAATCCTCCACAAACTCTTTTTTTGCGTCAATAATATAAATCTTGCTTGCCCCGGTCCTTATGGCTTTTTTGCGGAGAGGCGCAAGTTCCTCGCCTTGCCCGACATCAACCGCGCACGCAATCACTTCGCAGCCGTAATTCTCTTTCAGCCAGGGTATTATTATTGAAGTATCGAGTCCTCCTGAATAAGCAAGGACAACTTTCTTCGCCTTAAATTGCATCTTTTCCTCCCAGAAGGAAATAGAGTACCGCTTTCTGCACGTGCATGCGGTTCTCTGCCTGCTCGAAAACCACCGAGTTCTTGCTTTCCATAACCTCGTCCGTTATCTCATCGCCGCGGTGCGCAGGCAGGCAATGCATTATCAGATAATCTTTCTTTCCGGAGGCGGCAAGCAACTCTGTGTTGAGCTGGTAAGCTTTCAAATCTTTCTTCCTTTTTGCGGCCTCTGCTTCGGCTCCCATGCTGACCCAGACATCGGTATAGATAACATCCGCGTTCCGCACTGCCTCTTTCGGATCCGAAGTAACTTCCAGCTGCGTGTTCGCGTTTAATTTTTTCGCGGTCTCAATAACTTCTTTCTTGGGCCGGTACCCTTCCGGCGAGGCTACGCTTAGGGGAATGCCCATCAGCGCGCAGATAAAGACCAGCGAGTTGGTCACATTATTGTCTCCGTCGCCGACATACGCGACCTTTATCCCGGAAAAGCCTTTTTTCTCGTAAATAGTATAAAGGTCCGCGAGCGCCTGGCAAGGGTGCTCGAAATCTGAGAGCGCATTTATCACGGGAACCGACGCGTTTGACGCCAGCTCAACAACCTTCCGGTGTTCAAAAGTCCGGATAGTTATAGCGTCAACATAACCGGAAAGTACCCTCGCGGTATCAGCGATGGTCTCTCCCCTGGAAAGCTGTATCTCCGTGGAATTCAAGACCACCGGCATACCGCCAAGCTGATAAATGGCGCATTCAAAAGAGACCCTGGTGCGGGTGGAAGGCTTCTCAAATATCATGGCAAGCGTCTTGCCTGAAAGCGGCTTGTCAGTCCGTTTCTTCTCTTTGAAGTCCGCAGTCACACGGAAGATCGCTTCAACCTCTTCCTTTGTGAGCCCGGCTATTCCCAATAGATCCTTAGATTTAAGTTTCATTAACTTCTCCCAAAAAAGATAAATTGCCTGTCAGGCTTTGCGCCGTAAGGCATAATGAGTTATTATTTTACCACAAAAGGCGGGATTATTTCATTCTTAATAGGCGGCAAAGAGCCGTTTTTCAAGCAAAAGAGGGGTTCTTAGCTCTATTATTCTGAAAGTGTTTCGTCAAGAGCGCGAATCATAGAATCAATATGCTTCTTTGCTACTATGAAAGGCGGGAGGAAACGGAGGACCTTATCGTTCGTGCAGTTTATCAGGAAACCTTTGCGGAGCATTTTACTCACTGCCTCTTTGCCCGGCATTTCAAGTTCTATCCCGCAAATAAGACCGAGACCGCGGGCTTCCTTTATAATAGGATGTTTTTCCTTTAGCTTCTTCAATTCGGATAGCAGATAAGAACCCATCTCCGAAACGTTTTTTAAAAGATTCTTCCTCTCAATGGTTTCAAGTACCGCAAGCCCGGCTTCGCAGACAATAGGGCCTCCGCCGAATGTGCTCCCGTGACTGCCGGGGACAAAAGCCGCTGCAACTTTCTCAGAGGCAGCCATAACACCCAGAGGAAGTCCTGCGCCTATAGTCTTTGCCAGCGTCAGTATGTCGGGAAGAATGTTTTCCTGCTGAAAGGCGAACATCTTCCCTGTTCTTCCCATGCCGACCTGCACTTCGTCGAGAATAAGCAGCAGCTTTTTCTCATCGCAAAGAGCCCGCAGCTCTTTCAGATACCCGGCCGCGGGAACCAGCACGCCGCCTTCGCCCTGCACCGGCTCCACCATAACAGCGCAGGTTTTTTCGTCTATCGCGTCCCTTACGGCTTTTATCTCGTTGTAATTAACATATTTAAAACCCGCAGGCAGGGGTTCATAGCCCTTATGAAATTTTTCGTGCGGGGTTGCCGTAAGCGTCGCCAGAGTTCTACCGTGAAAAGCGCCGCGCATGGTAATTATCTCAAACTTTTCAGGACCGAGGTTCTCCTTGGCATATTTTCTTGCAAGTTTAATAGCCGCTTCGTTCGCTTCTGCGCCGCTGTTGCAGAAAAAACTCTTGTTCAGTCCGGATAACTGCGCGAGTTTTTTTGCGAGCTTCACCTGTGGGATGGTGTAATACAGGTTTGAAGTGTGGGAGAGCTTTTTCGCCTGATTCTTGATAGCGTTCACCACGGCAGGATGGCAGTGCCCAAGAGCATTAACCGCGATACCTGAAAGGAAATCAAGGTACTGCTTCCCTTCATTATCCGTTACATACATCCCCTTGCCTTTTGTAATAAGGACCGGAAACCTGGCATAGGTCTGGAAGATGTATTTCTGCTCATCAAGGAAAATGTCTGTGTTTCTCATGGAGGTCTCCTGGCAGAACAAAGCACTAAATACTAAATTCTAAATACTAAACAAGGCAAAGTGAAAAACGCCGGCAACAGCAAGAAAGATTGTTTTGTCGCTTTTGTTTAGAATTTAGTGCTTAGCATTTTTTTGGTTTTCTTTTTTACGGCTTAGAGCCTTGCCGCCAGATGTTTCTTCATCCACTTGGCGGTGTAATCTATAACCTCCGGCTCGGTTCCACTTTCTCCGTAGGTATGCCCGCCGCCTTTAATTTTTCTCAATTCCCTTATTTCTGACCCTGAGGTCTTGTAGTAAAGTTCAGCGTCGGAGAAAGGCACAGCTTTATCATTATCGCTATGAACAATCAGGAGTGGTTCCCTGAATTCGTTAATTGAAATGAGATTTAACCCGTCGTACCAGATCCCCGCCTTAAAGAATCCTTTGCCGACGGACACACCGCCGACATCTTTTACTTTTATATTCTTTGCCCTGAAGTTTACCTTCAGGTTTTTGCCGAATACTTTTTTGTACTGCCCGACTGCGCTCCACAAAGCAACCGCCTTTATCCCCGGTACATTGCCGGACAGATAAGCCGCTACGAAGCCGCCCATAGACAACCCTATGAGCCCCACTTTTTTCGCCTCAATATTCTTCTGTTTTCTTATGAACTTAACCGCCTCTTTCGCGTCGCTTATCTCAGTTCCGACAGTCATGCGTTCAAACGCGCCTTCGGAATCCCCTGAACCGCGGCAATCAAAACGGAAAGCCGCTATGCCTTTCTCTGCCAGTTTTCTTGCGGTCTTAGTAAAGAGAAAATGGTCTTCCGCCTTATGCCCCGTGAACCCGTGGCACATTACCACGCAGGGATATTTCGTGGACGCGGAAGGCAGGTGAAGCACGCCAAATAGTTTTTCGCCTTTGTTTGTGAATTGAAGGGGCAGTTCTATTTTTTTCATTTTATGATCTCCGTGCCAATACCGGTTTTGGTAAATATTTCAAGAAGCAACGAGTGTTTTACCGTTCCGTTAATAATATGCGCTTTCTTCACGCCGCCTGCTATTGCGGTCATGCAGGAATGCACCTTGGGAATCATGCCCCCGGTAATAACTTCATCTTTTATCATCTGTTTTGTTTTTTTCATGCTGATGGAATGAACCAAAGCCTTCTTATGAATTACTCCGGAGACATCAGTGATGAGAATAAGCTTTTCAGCATTGACGGCAACCGCGAGAGAGGCCGCAGCGTCATCCGCGTTTATGTTGTAGGAATTACCGTCCCTCCCGATCCCGATCGGCGCAATGACAGGGATAGAATCGCGGTGTTTTTCAAGCTCTCCCGCATTAACCTTTACTATTTTTCCCACAAACCCGAGAGCCGCGTCGAGCATTTCAGTCACAAGCAGCCTTCCGTCCTTTCCGGAAAGCCCCTTAGCCTTACCGCCGTGAATATTGAACATGCGCACTATCTCTTTGTTAGTCTTTCCCGCCAGGACCGCTTCTACTATCTCCATTGTCGCTTTATCGGTCACGCGCCTCCCGTTCACAAACTTTGCCTTTAGCCCGGCCTTTTCCATCGCGGCAGTAATCTCCGGCCCGCCGCCATGCACAACCACCGGATTTATGCCGATATACTTCATCAACACAATATCTTGAACAACGGAGTTCTTCAGCGCCTTATCTATCATCGCTTTTCCGCCGTACTTAATCACAAAGGTTTTGCCTGAGAATTCCCGCATATAGGGCAGGGCCTCTATGAGAACACCTGCTTTCTTTATTATTTCTTCCATACCGCCTCCGTTTGTTCTATGCTCTTGGATGCGCTTTCTTGTAAATCTCTTTTAATCTTTCAGTTGTCACGTGTGTATATATCTGGGTGGTAGTGAGATTGGAGTGTCCCAGCAGTTCCTGGACGCTCCTTAGATCAGCCCCGTGATTTAGAAGGTGCGTGGCAAAACTATGCCGGAGAGAATGGGGACTGATATTCTTGCTCAAACACGCCGCTTTCACCTGCTTATCAACGAGGAAGCGCACCATCCGCTGGTCAAGCTGCCCGCCTTTGTCGTTGGTAAACAGCCATTCCGAGTCCTGTGTTCTGACCGCCAAATAGGCGCCGGCCGCATCAACTGCCTTTGACCCAACAGGCACAATTCTTTCCTTAGAACCTTTACCGAAAACTCTGACAATCGCGTTTGCAAGGTCCAGATCTTTGACTTTCAAGCCGGAGAGTTCTCCAACGCGCATTCCCGTGGAATAAAGCAGCTCCAGCACAGCCAGGTCCCGCGCGCCGTTCTTTTCCTTTATGTTAACCGAGTCAAGCAGGTGCCTTACTTCGTTCTCTTCCAGGAACCTCGGCAGTTTCTTCTCTTTCCTCGGGAAAGAAATCCCGGAGGCTGGGTTTGTTTTATACAGGCCTTCCCGCTTGAGGAACTTGAAAAAACTCTTCAGGGTCGCAATCTTGCGTTCCATCGTGGCCTTGCTGAAGTTCCTTCCGCTCATACCTACAACAAATTCTCTGATAGTTACGGGATCAACTTCCTTCGCCTTTTTCTTCTCGAGGAATCTTATGAATTCGTCAAGATCACCCGAATAGGCCGCGGCCGTATTGGCCGAGTAGTTTCTCTCGTTGGTAATGTAACTCAAGAATTTATTCTTTAGCTGGCGCATCTTCCTTGGCTTCTTCCTCGTGCTTACATTCCGCGTTGAGGCACTTTATTTTGCCCTTAACCAACGAGGTAACCGGATACCCGCATTTCGTACAGGCCTTAGCGACCGGCTTGGCGTTGGTAATAAAGTCGCACTTCGGGTAATTGCCGCAGCCGTAAAAAGACCCTTTCTTGCCGCGCCGCGAGACCACATCTCCGCCGCATTTCGGGCATTTGATGCCGATTCCGATGGATTTTGTGCTCTTGCATTCCGGGTACTTCTCGCAGGCAAGGAATTTTCCGAACCTGCCAAATTTAAGAATCATATTCGCCCCGCATTTCTCGCAGACCACCCCGGTCGGAGCCGTTTCTTCAGCCTCGCCGCCGATGGACTTTGTGCTCTTGCATTCCGGGTAGCCCGTGCAGGCAAGGAACTTCCCGCGGAAGCCAAACTTAACCGCCATCGGCTTGCCGCATTTCTCGCATTTTTCCGCATTGGGATCGGCTTCCTTCTTCATTTCTCCGAGAGTCAAGGCTGCCTTGGAAAGTGATTCGGAAAAGGGTTTATAGAAATCCATGACAACTTTCTGCCAGGTGCTGGTGCCTTCTTCAACAGTATCCAGCTCTTCTTCCATCCCGGCGGTGAATTCCACGTTTAGAATATTCGGGAAATTTTTAACCAGAATATCGCATACGAGAAAACCGAGCTCGGTCGGTTTAAACCTCTTGTCCAACCTCTCGATATAGTTCCGATCCAAAATTGTGCTTATAATGGCCGCGTAGGTACTCGGCCGTCCGATATTGTTCTCTTCAAGCGCCTTAACCAGCGAGGCATCGTTGAATCTCGGGGGCGGCTGCGTAAAATGCTGATCCGGTATCAGCTTTACCAGTATGAGCTTTTGCCCCTCTGAAAGCTTCGGCAGCACCGGATTCTTGTCGGAGTCCGTCTCGTCTTCTTCGCCCTCTTTCTTCTCGTCCTTATCTTCGGTTATGTCATAAACGCTTAAGAAGCCTTTGAACTTTATGACATTACCCGTAGCTCTGAAAAGATACTCGCCGGCCGCTATATCTATGGAAGTTACCTCGAGCAGAGCTCCCTTCATCTGTGAAGCGACGAAGCGCTTCCAGATAAGGTCATAAAGCTTAAACTGGTCCGTGTTAAGGAACTGCTTGATGGCAGCAGGCTCACGGAGTACGGAGGACGGCCGTATTGCTTCGTGGGCATCCTGTGAATTTTTCTTATTCTTGAAAGTATTCGGGACTTCAGGAAGATTCTCCGCTCCGTATTTGTCTTTAATTAGGCCCCTTACCTCTGCCAACGCGTCTTCGGAAACCCTTACCGAGTCGGTTCTCATATAGGTTATGAGTCCTGTCTCGCCTTCCTCTCCGACATTGACGCCTTCATACAGGCTCTGCGCTATCATCATCGTCTTTCTCGCCGTAAAACCGAGCTTCTTGGACGCTTCCTGCTGAAGCGTCGAAGTGATGAATGGCGGAGCAGTGTACCTGTTCTTCTCCCGGCTGTCTATCTTCCTTACAATATATTCCGCCGAGATACATTCAGAGACTATCTTATCTCCCTCTTCTTTTGTCTTGATGACTGCTTTGGCGCCTTTCACCTGGATAAGTTTCGCGTTAAACTCCGCAGTCTCCTCACCCTTTAGCCTCGCAATCACGCTCCAGTATTCCACGGGTTTGAAGGCTTCAATTTCCCGTTCCCGCTCGCAGATCATGCGAAGCGCTACGGACTGCACGCGACCGGCAGAGAGTCCGCGCTGTATACTCTTCCAGAGCAGCGGGCTGATCTTATAACCGACCAGCCTGTCAAGGATGCGCCTCGCCTGCTGGGCGTAGACAAGGTTGGCGTTAATCTCGCGCGGCGAAGCAAGGGCCGCGAGCACGGCTTTTTTTGTAATTTCATTGAACTCTATCCTGTGCGTTTCTTTCTTTTCAAGTTTTAGTTTGTTCTTTAGGTGATAACTGATGGCTTCGCCTTCCCTGTCCGGATCGGTCGCGAAGTATATGATATCCGCTTTGGAGGCGGCAGCCGTAATTTCTTTCAGCATCTTGCTCTTTGTGCGCATTACTATGTACGACGGCTCAAAATTATTCTCTTCGTCAAGCCCGAGCTTACTCTTGGGCAGGTCAATAATATGCCCCATCGTCGCCCGGACCGTATAGGTTTTGTCCAGGAACTGGGTGATAGTGTGCACCTTTGTAGGAGACTCCACCAGTATAAGTTTCTTGCTTACTTTATTTGCCATTCTTGACCGCTCCTTTTGCCGTTATTTGCGGGCCTTTACGAATATTTTCCCCTGATACTGCTTCAGATAACCCTTTAATTCCAGACCGACAAGCACAGAAAGCACTTTACTTACTTGCATTCCGCAGGTCTTGGCTATATCGTCCACGTGAATCTCTCCTTCTACGGCAGAAAATACACGACTTTCTTCCTCGGAAAGGCTGATTATCGGTAGTTCTATCTGTCCGCTCCTGTTAAAAAATCCTTCGGGGAGCACTCCTGACAGTTCGCTTACAATATCCTCGGCGCTTTCTACCAGCTTTGCGCCGGCTTTAATCAGCCCGTTAGTACCTTTGCTCATTGCGCTCGTTACATTTCCGGGGAGCGCAAAAACCTCGCGCCCCTGTTCAAGCGCGTATTTAGCAGTGATAAGAGCCCCGCTTTTTTCACCCGCTTCAATAACCAGCGAGCCGAGTGAGAGCCCGCTGATAACACGATTCCTGCGCGGAAAATTCCACTTTTCTGGGCCCAGCAACAGCGGAAACTCAGAAATAAGCGCCCCGTTTTCGCAAATCTTTTCGGCAAGCCCGCGATTCTCTTCCGGATATATTTTCAAGAGTCCGGTCCCGAGCACAGCCAATGTCCTGCCGCCTCTCTTTAGCACAGCCCCGTGCGCCGCGGAATCTATCCCTCGTGCAAGACCGCTGACAACACAAAACCCCAGAGCCGACACTTCAGCCGAAAGCTTTTCGGCCTGGCTTCTGCCGTAAACCGAGGGCTTCCGGCTTCCTACTACGCCTATGGCAATGAGATCTTCCTGCTTGAGTTCGCCCTTTATATAAAGGATGTAGGGCGGGTCCGGAATGTATCTTAGTGGAGCGGGGTATCCGGGATCTTCAATCCCGAGTATCTTCACATGTGATTTGCCGGAAAAAACTATCTCTTTGTCGGCGGCAATAAGCGCCTCTTTCTCTTCCTTCCCCTTATGCTTCAGGGCTTCCCGGAGAACAAGCGCATCGTCGCGCAGCTTTTCCTTGAGCTCCCTGTACATAAGGGGAGTCACTCCCGCGATATTAAGCGCGGCCAGTTCCCTTATGCTCAAAACAACTCCCGTAAAAAGACTGAATGATACTTTTGCAATTATTCAGAACCAAGCCATTATATAAATAAATCCTGTCTTATGTCAATAACCGCAAGAAGCGGCCAAGTTAGCGCAATTTCTCTTCAAACCACCTAAAAGCGTCTTCCTGCATTGAAACATCGAACTTGTGACCGCCGGGATAAAACATGCCTCTGTAATTTCCGGCGGCGTTAGCCTTTTTATATATGGCGGCAAGCCTTCTATCTGCGTCCTGCTGCCCTTTCAGCGTATAGAGTCCGTCGTGAATATCATACTGAACCATGAGCGGCGCGGGAATTCTGATAGCAGCCATATCGGTATAATCCATATAGCGCGACTGGTAGGGGAGGTTCAGCATCCAGGTGTGGTTCTTGATGCGGTTATCCAGAAATCCTTCGAAAGTATCCATGAAACCAATGCAAACCGCGCATTTTATTCTTTCGTCCAGACCGGCAAGATAGGCGGTCCTTAATCCTCCGCCGGATAACCCAAGGCAGCCTACTCTTTTCGGATCTACTTCCTTTCTGGTAAGGAGGAAATCAACTGCCCGCCTGTCTTCGTAAGAGAAGACCCCCTGGATAGTAGTCCCGAGGGTAATCAGATATTTGGCAATTACATTTTCGTAGTCCCGCTGGATTAAATTGTACGACTTTATGTAGCCCTCGGAACCGGGTTTTTTCCCTTTAAGCGGCTCAAGAAAAACATCTGAGAGCTCGCTTTCATGGAACCTGCGGCTGCCCCACATAAAACAGTCGTGGACCAGCACTGCAAAACCCTGCTTTGCCAGCTCGTTGGCGTAGGCGCGCCCACCGTAGTAATCATCCCTGTATCCCTTGAGCATTCTGTGCTCATCGGGAATTTCCGTAATCTTTTCCTTTCCGAAATACTTAAAACCCCCGTGATCATGCAGGGCAAGTATTCCCGGAAGCTTGCCCTTAACTCCCTCGGGATATAGGAAAAAGGCTTCTGTTTTTGGACCGTAAGACAAAGAGTATTCCAATTTCTCTATTATGATGCCGTCTTTCCTTACTTTCGCTTTTATTCTTTGAGAAAACGGGACCTCTTTAGGGGCAAACGCCAAAAGGTCATGCATTTTTTTGCGGGCCTTCCTGCTCCAGGCAGAAACAGTCTGCCTCCCTGCGTTTAGAAATGAAAGCGGATATTTGTTTCCTGCGGACATCAGGTCTATAAGTCCGGTATAACCGGCAAAATCATTCTTTTTCTTCATGAGCCCTCCGACTTCCAGTCCATTGTAGCAAAAGGCCGCCTAACAAAAAAGGGCTCCCGCTCTCGCGGAAGCCCTTTTGTTCTCTTTTATTTCTTTGTAACTTCTGTCTTCTTGGCGTCTTTAACTTCAGCCACCGCTTCTTTGCCCTCTTTTTTGACCTTTTTTTCCTTCTTTACACGGTCAACGAGTTCAATTATCGCGATTAAAGCATTGTCGCCTTTCCTGTTTCTAAGCTTCATTATCCTGGTATAGCCGCCTTGCCTGTCCTTGTACCTCGGGGCAATGACTTTTACCAGTTTCCCGACAGTGTCCTTATTATGAAGGAGCGCGCCTTCAAGCAGCCTGATATTCGCCAGCCCGCCCCTCTTCGCCCAAGTGATCATCCGTTCTGCTTTTACACGGAGAAGCTTCGCCTTTGCAAGGGTTGTTTCAATCCTTTCGTGACGGAAGAGAGAAATCGCCATATTGCTGAGCAGCGCTTTCTTATGCTCGTATGTTCTGCCTAATTTTTTATCCGCAACTCTATGCCTCATAATCAGCTCCCTTTATCTTTTTCTTTATTCCGGTGTTTCGGTCTTAAACTCTTCAAGGATCTCCGGCGACAGGTTCATGCCGAAGGAAAGTCCCATCGTGCCGAGTATGTCGCTGATTTCCTTGAGAGACTTTTTGCCGAAATTCCTGTATTTCAACATATCTGACTCGCTCTTTGAAACCAGCTCGCCTATGCTCTTGATGCCTGCAACCTTAAGGCAGTTCGCTGACCTGACGGATAGCTCAAGTTCGTCCACGCTCTTCTTAAGAATTTCTTTGAGTTTTTCTTTGTCTTTGTCAACCGGGGTTTCTTCCTCAACTTCCATATCCTCTTCGATATTGATAAATATCGGAAGATGGTCTCTCATGATTTTAGCAGAGAAGGAAAGCGCGTCTTCCGGTTTAATCCTGCCGTCCGTCCAGATCTCGAGCACGAGTTTTTCGTAGTCGGTTATCTGTCCGACCCTGGTGTTCTCTACTTTGAAATTCACCTTGCTCACCGGGGTGTAGATTGAATCAACGGCAATGGTGCCTATGGGTGCTTCATCTTTCTTGTTCTGTTCGGCCGGAACATAGCCCCTGCCGGAATCCACAGTCAGCTCAATGTGTATCTTCGAACTGGGGTTTGACAGCGTGCAGATTACAAGTTCCGGGTTTATGATCTCGACTTCGGCGTCTTCCTTAATATCAGAAGCCTTGACCACTTTCTGTCCCTTGACATTCAGCTCTATTTTTTTCTGGTTAGAGCCATTCAGCCTGATTTTAAGCTGCTTGATGTTAAGGATTATATCTGTCACGTCCTCGGACACGCCGGCAAGCGTGCCGAACTCGTGGCTTACGCCGTCTATCTTTACGCTGGTTACAGCGGCAGCCTGTATCGAAGAAAGAAGCACGCGCCTTAAAGCCGTACCTATGGTCTGGCCGTAGCCTCTCTCAAAAGGTTCCGCAACGAACTTCCCGTAAGTGCCGGTAAGTGTTTCCTTTTCGGGTTCAAGCTTGCTCGGCATCTCCATTCTTTTCCACTTCATATTTTGTTTCCCCCTTGAGGAATTTTTACCTTCTGTAGAACTCGACGATGAGCTGATCGTTTATTACGGCGCCGATTTCGTCTTTTTCCGGCATCTTCTTGAAAGTCGCAGTAAGCAGTTCATGATTTACTTCAAGCCAGCCGCCCTGCGGAAGCATACCGCGTTCCTTGATTCTCACAACCGCAGCCTTGACTCCGACAAGTTCTTTTGACTTGTCCTTGAGCGAGACCACGTCATTGGGCTTCATTATGTAGGAAGGAATATTTACGCGTTTCCCGTTCACCAGTATATGCCCGTGAAGCACCAGCTGTCTTGCCTGGTCCCTGGAACCGCCGAAACCTGCGCGGTAAACGATATTGTCAAGACGGCTCTCAAGCAACTTGAGCAGGTAAAGTCCCGTTACGCCGGGTTTGCTCGCAGCGATTGAGAAAAACCGTTTGAACTGGGCTTCATTTAAGCCATAGATTCTTTTCGCTTTCTGTTTTTCGCGAAGCCTTATCCCATATTCGGAAGGCTTCCTGGTCATCTTGCCGTGCTGTCCCGGGGCGTAATCGCGTTTTTCGAGAGCGCACTTCGGGGTGAAACATCTGTCGCCTTTCAGGAAAAGTTTTGTCTTTTCTCTGCGGCACAACCTGCATTTAGAACCGGTATTCCTTGACAATTGTATTTCCTCCTGTTTTTCTCTTTCAGTTTACAGCCGTAGCCTTAATCCTGAAAGTTATCAGCCGATTATGACGGCCGGTTTTAGACTCTTCTCTTCTTTCTGGGCCTGCAGCCGTTGTGCGGTATCGGGGTAACGTCTTTGATTACCGCTATCTTTAACCCGATGGTTTGAACTGCCCTGATGGCGGATTCCCTTCCCGCTCCGGGACCTTTTACGTGGACTTCCGCGTGAGTTATTCCCTTATCCATGGCTTTCCTGGTTGCCTGTTCGGCTGCTATCTGCGCCGCGAACGGGGTTCCCTTCTTTGAACCTTTGAATCCAAGACCGCAGGAACCCGCGCTGCTCCAGGCAACTACGGCTCCCGACATGTCGGTTATGGATACAATCGTATTGTTGAAAGTCGAATGTATATGAACCACGCCTCTCTTCATCGGCCGGTTTCTGACTTCCCTTACCGGAGCCACAGGCACTGCGGCAGGCGCTGCTGCCGTGGGCGCCGCTGGTGCAGCTGCCGCCGGCTTTACGTCTTTAGGTGTTTCCTTTTTTATCTCGCTCATTTAATATTTCTCCTTAGTCCTTCTTTTCCATTGTAGCTTTAACTTCTTTTCTCATTACGCCGACCGTCTTTCTCTTTCCTTTCCTGGTCCTGGCGTTGGTTTTTGTCCTCTGGCCGCGCACCGGCAGGTTCCTCTTGTGACGGAGCCCTCTATATGATCCGATGTCGATGAGACGCTTAATGTTCATGGAAATCTCTCTGCGGAGATCGCCTTCGACGCGGTATTCCTGGAGCGCTTCCCTTATCTTCTTAATGTCCTGCTCAGTTAGCGCGGAAACCCTGAGTGACGGGTCAACGCCTATCTCTTTCAGTATTTTTTTGCCCAGGGACCAACCAATACCGTAAATATACGGAAGGGCCGCGTCTATCCTTTTGTTCTTGGGCAGATCAACACCCGCAATTCTAGCCATACTTGTTCTCCTTGAATTTATTCCTTCACATTAGCAGCTCGGCACGCAGAGCGTTCCGGCGCCGCTTGCCGCTTATCCCTGGCGCTGTTTGTGTTTCGGGTTGGTGCATATTACCCGAATCACACCCTTGCGCTTTATTACCTTACATTTGTCGCATATTTTTTTTACCGAAGCTCTTACTTTCATAATCACCCTATCCTATAAGTTATCCTGCCCCGCGTAAGATCATACGGTGACAGTTCTAGTTTTATCTTGTCGCCCGGGAGCAGTCTGATGTAATGCATTCTCATTTTCCCGGAAATATGGGCAAGCACCTTATGCCCGTTATCAAGTTCAACCCTAAACATCGCGTTGGGGAGAGACTCAAGTATCTTGCCCTCTACTTCAATGCTTCCTTCCCTTGCCATTTTTTACCTTTACCTCACAGCGCGGTAAGGACATCCACGCCGCCCTTTACCACTGCCACGGCCGCTTCAACATGCGCCGACAGCTTTTTGTCTTTGGTGGTTACAGTCCAGCCGTCGTCTCCGACAACCACATTGGAAACACCGGCATTTATCATCGGCTCAATACAGAAGGTCATCCCTTCTACAAGCCTTACTCCCGTCCCCGGTTTACCGTAGTTCGGGACTTGAAGATCTTCGTGAAGGCTCCTGCCTATCCCGTGGCCGGTAAAATCCCTGACCACCGAATAACCGTTCGCCTCGGCTTTGGACTGGACCGCGTAAGCAACATCACCCATCCGCGCGTCCGGTTTCACCTGCGCAATCGAATCAGCCAAACACTCTCTCGCGACTCGAAGCAGCATTTCCGCTTCCCTGCTCACGGCGCCCGCGGGGAAAGATCCCGCCACATCGCCGAAGAAACCGTCTTTAATCACTCCGACATCAAGACTCACGATGTCACCTTTCTTTATCTTTCTCGCTGAAGGTATACCGTGCACCACCTCTTCGTTAAGAGAGATGCAGATATTTGCGGGGTAGCCCCTGTAGCCTTTGAAAGCCGATACAGCCCCTGCCTTCTCCATCAGCGAAACCGCGAACCTGTCAAGTTCGGAGGTCTTGACCCCCGGCTTTACTGCTTCGCTGACCTTTTTCAATACTTCAGCGGCAATCCTGCCCGCCGCTCTTAAACACTCTATCTCTGAAGCGCTCTTTAAAATAAGCATTAAACCAGTTTTTTGTCTTTCAGAAGCTTTTTAAGAGAATCTATTATCTCGGCGATGCCTTTTTCCGCTGCTACATCGCTAAGCAGCCCTTTCTGCTGATAGAACTCTATCAGCGGCTGCGTGTCTCTCATATATACGGTCAGACGGTTCTTAATGGTCGCTTCATTGTCATCCGCGCGCTGGTAAAGCTCTCCGCCGCACTTATCGCAAATCTTCTCGCCCTTCGCCGAAGGCTGTGAGAATATGTTAAAGATTGCGCCGCAGGACTTGCATACCCGCCTGCTGGTAAGCCTCTTCAAAACAAGAGCGTCGGAAACCTGAAGATTTACGACCAAATCTATATTTAAAGAAAGCTCTTTCATTGTTTTATCGAGCTCTACTGCCTGATTTAAAGTCCTGGGGTAGCCGTCCAGCATGAAACCTTTTTTGCAGTCTGCCTGCTTGACCCTGTTTTTCAGTATGTTATTGATGATATCATCGGAAACCAGACCGCCGCTTTTCATAATCGACTCGGCCTTTTTACCTATCTCAGTTCCTTCTTTAACTTCCTTGCGGAGCATATCCCCGGTGGATATCTTTGGCAGATTGAACTCCTTTGTCATCACGTCGCCTGTCGTGCCTTTGCCTGCACCCGGAGCGCCGAGAATTATCAGTATCATTTAGAAACCCGCCCTGCTCTTCAATTTTGAATCCTTCATAAAACCTTCATAGTGGCGCATCAGCAGGTGCGACTCAATCTGCTTCATAGTATCAAGCGCAACACCTACAGCGATCAAAAGCGAAGTTCCGCCGAAGTAGAAAGGTATATTTGCCTGTTTCATTATGATGTCGGGAACAACCGCTATGAAAACTATGAAAACCGCGCCCACCAAAACCACTCGATCCAAAGAATACTGGATGAAATCCGCAGTCGGCTGGCCGGGTCTTACTCCGGGAATGAACCCGCCGTATTTTTTTATGTTCTCCGCTATGTCCGGCGGATTAAATACGACTGCCGTATAAAAATAGCAGAAAAATATTATGAGAATAGCATAAAGCGACATATAAACAACCGCACCCGGAGTAAACCAGCCCGCAAGCATCAGCAGGAAGGGTATCTTTGTCCCGAGCGTCTGGGACAGAATGCCGGGCAACGAAAGTATCGATGAAGCGAAGATAATCGCTATGACGCCCGCGAAGTCAACCTTAAGAGGAAGATAGGTGCTCTGACCGCCCATGACCCTGCGCCCTACAACCCTCTGCGCGTATTGCACAGGGATTCTTCTTGCCGCAGTTGAAAAATAAACCACAACCCCTACAAGAAACACAACGAAGGCGAAAATGACTAAAACTACAATAGCATTTTGAGCCCCCGCGCTTACCATTTTCCCTATCATCAATATTTCCGCAGGTATTCTTGCAACGATACCGGCAAAAATCAGCATCGACATACCGTTTCCTATTCCGTTCTCCGTGAGCTTTTCACCAAGCCACATAATAAAGATAGTGCCTGCTGTAAGTGTCAGGACCGTCATCAATTTGAAACCTAAGCCGGGATTTATTACCAGGCCGTACTGTTCCATCATGATGGTCATCGCGCTGGACTGAATAACGCAAAGAACGACAGTGCCGTAACGCGTGTACTGGGTTATTTTCTTGCGTCCCGATTCGCCTTCTTTAGCCAGTTTTTCTAAAGAAGGTATAACTGCCTGCAGCAACTGCATAATAATAGAAGTGCTGATGTAAGGCATAATTCCGAGCGCGAATACCGAGAACTTGTTGAAAGCGCCGCCCGTGAAAAGATCCAAAAATCCAAGAATCCCGCCTGCGCTCTGGGCCATTTTTGCAGCCAGCAGTTCGCCGTTTATACCCGGGGTTGGAACGTGACAGCCGATACGGTACACGAGAATGATGCCCAGCGTAAAAAGGACCTTCTTTTTGAGCTCCGGGATTTTGAAAATATTTGCCAGACCCTCAAAGAGGTTCTTAAACATTTACCTTGACCTCGCCGGATTTCGCCTTAATCATTTCTGCAGCCCTCTTGGTGCAAAACTTTGTAACAACAGTGAGCTTTTTTGTCAACGCGCCGGAAGCCAGAACCTTAAACTTGTTGTATTTCATCGAAACCAGGCCCTTCTTCTGCAGCGTCTCTATTGTAACCTGCTCACCGTCATTAAATTTATTGTCGAGGTCGCGCAGCGTTACTTCGGCATACTGAACAGCGAAAGCGGTGTTCTTGAAACCGCGTTTCGGGGTACGCCTTACAAGCGGCATCTGACCGCCTTCAAAACCAAGCCTAACACCCCTGTTCCTGGCGCCCTGGCCTTTCATTCCGAAGGTCGACATCTTGCCGTGGCCTGAGCCCGGCCCGCAACCTATTCTTTTCCTTTTCTTTCTGCTGCCCGTATTGGGTTTTATCTCATTAAGATTCACTTGTATCTCCTATATCAGTAACTGTTCTATTTTTTTATCGCGCAGTTCCGCGAGGTGTTCTATTTTCTTCAGTGACTTTAGTGCGCCAAGCGTAGCCTTTGTGAGGTTGTAAGGGTTCGTAGAGCCTATCGCTTTGGTCAAAATATCTTTAATACCGGCAAGTTCCACAATCGCTCTGACGGGACCCGCGGCAACAACGCCGGTTCCCGGGAAAGCGGGTTTCATCCAGATAGTGGTAGCACCATATGTAAAGGTCATTGCGTGCGGAATAGTTACCCCGCTCATGGATATCGATACAAGGTTTTTCTTGGCGTCTTCCACGCCTTTCTTGATGGCATCAGGAACTTCGTTCGCTTTGCCTACTCCAATGCCTACCTTGCCTTTTTCGTCTCCGACGATAACAATGGATGAGAAACTCATCCTCTTACCGCCCTTAACTACTTTGGACACCCTCTTAATGCTTATGACCTTTTCTTTTAATTCAAATTTTGAAGCGTCTATTCTAGCCACCTACTGCCTCCTTAAAATTCCAGCCCTGCTTTTCTTGCGGCGTCAGCCAGAGCTTTGATCCTGCCGTGATAAAGATATCCCGACCTGTCAAATACTACTTTTTTAATTCCTTTCTCTATGCATTTCTTAGCAACGGCGGCGCCGATGAGCTGGCAGGCTGCCATGGTATCGCTGGATTTCTCCGTTGTCTTAAGATCTTTTGAGAGCGTGGAAACTGTCATAAGTGTCTTGCCGATAGAATCATCTATTACGCTTGCATAAATGTGCTTCAAGCTTCTGAACACATAGAGCCTGGGCCTTTCCTGAGAACCTGAAATCTTCTTCCTTATTTTCAGGTGCCTTAAGACTCTGGTATTTTTAATTTTTCTAAGTTTCGCCATTATTATTTGCCTCCGCCGGTCGTGCCGGTCGCGGTCTTTCCTGCCTTCCTTCTGATGTATTCATTCTGGAACCTGACGCCTTTCCCCTTGTAGGGGTCCGGGTCCTTTACTTCCCTGATCTTCGCACAGATATTGCCGAGCGCGTCTTTATTTGCGCCTTTCACGGTAATGATGGTTGCCTTTTCAACGGTAGCCGTTATACCCTGAGGTAGCTCTATCTCAACGGGGTGAGTAAAACCAACATTCAAGGTGAGCTTGTTGCCGACAACCGCGGCCTTATAACCGACGCCTTGAACTTCAAGTATCTTTACATATTCCGCGACTGCGCCCTGAACCATATTCATTATGTGCGCGCGCATCGTGCCGTGCGCAGACTTGGTCAGTTTGTCTTCTGATTTTCTTGAAATCAGGACTTGCCCATCCTTTACATCTATTACTAGGAGCGGATTATTAATCTTGGCCGAAAGCTTTCCTTTGGGCCCTTCTACCATTACCATGCCGCCGCTTACAACAACCTTCACGCCGGCAGGGACAATTATTGGACTGTTGCCTACTCTTGACATTTATTCCTCCGATTACCAGATGTAACAAATAACTTCGCCGCCGGCTTTTACCGCCCTAGCAGCCTTATCGCCCATAATTCCCTTTGAGGTTGAAATCACGGCAACGCCGTAGCCGTCAAGGACTTTGGGAAGTTCTTTCGAACCCTTATAGATACGAAGCCCCGGAGTGCTAACGGACTTTATTCCGGTGATAACTCTTTCCTTGTTAAAGTATTTCAGATAGATTCTTATAATGCCCTGTTTCTTGTCCTCTATCCTCTTAAAGTTCTTAATGTAACCCTCATCCTGGAATATTTTCAGGATCTCAAAACTGAACCAGGAATAGGGCACGTCAACCGATTCCTTGAACGCTGTGTTAGCGTTCCTTATTTTTGTTAACATATTGCTGATTGTATCTACAGATGCCATATTTTCTCTCCTGTCTTACCAGCTTGCTTTTTTAACGCCGGGTATTTTACCCTCATGCGCAAGGCGCCTGAAACAGATCCTGCAGACTCCGAACTTCCTGTAATAAGCCCTAGGCCTGCCGCAGATCGAGCACCTGTTGTACTTGCGTGTCTTAAATTTTGGGGTTTTCTTCTGCTTTAAAACCAGCGACTTCTTAGCCACATTTCCTCCCTATCACTTCTTGAACGGCATACCGTAGAGCTCGAGCATCGCTTTCGCGTCCTCATCCTTCTCAGCGGTGGTTACTATCGTTATGTCCATTCCGTGTATCTGGTCAGTCTTTTCAACGTCTACTTCGGGGAAAATAACCTGTTCCTTCAGACCGATACTGCAATTCCCCCTGCCGTCAAAGAGCTTGCCCTGGATGCCTTTAAAATCTCTGGCCCTCGGGAGCGCAACGTTTATAAATTTGTCAAGAAAATCAAGCATACGGTCGCCGCGAAGAGTTACCCTCACGCCTATCGGCATGCCTTTCCTGATCTTGAAGTTGGAGATGTCTTTCTTGGATCTGGTAAGGACCGCTTTTTGACCGGTGATAGCCGTAAGTTCAGCCACCACGCTGTCAAGCAGCTTGATATTTTCGGTAGCCTCGCCCATGCCGACGTTCAGCACAATCTTCTCTACCCTGGGCACCTGCATGGTGCTCTTGTAACTGAACTTCTTCATCATTGCAGGTACTACGTCTTTATTGAATTTTTCCCTCAGTCTTGAAACATATTTGCCGGCCATTAGAACACCTCGCTGCACTTCTTGCACATTCTGGACTTCTTGCCGTCCTTCAACATTTTCATACCTATCTTTGTCGGCCTGTTGCAACGCGGACAAAGAATCATTACCTTTGAAACAGCGATAGGCGCTTCTCTCTGTATTATGCCGCCCTGCTGCGCCTGCTTATTGGGCCGTGTATGCTTTTTGACAAAGTTGACGCCTTCGATTATAATCTTGAAAGTTTCTTTTTCAGTGAGAGGGAATAGTTTTAATATTTTGCCTTTCTTGCCCTTTTCATCACCGGTAATAACCTGAACTGTGTCGCCTTTTTTAAGATTTGTGTTCATTAGACCACCTCGGACGCGAGCGATATTATTTTCATAAAGTTCCTGTCGCGGAGTTCCCTGGCCACGGGTCCGAAAACGCGCGTGCCCCTGGGCGCGAGCTGATCGTTTATGATAACAACCGCATTATCATCAAACTTCACGTAGGAGCCGTCCGGCCTTCTGGTCTCCTTCTTGCACCTTACTATGACAGCCCTGACTATTTCGCTTTTCTTCACGATCTTGCCCGGAAGAGCTTCTTTCACGGTGCCTACTATGACATCGCCTATATAGGCGTACCTGCGCCGTGTCCCGCCGAGGACCTTGATACACTGCAGGCGCTGCGCGCCCGTATTGTCGGCTACATCGAGATAAGTTTGTACCTGGATCATATTACTCTCCCGCCTTTTTTTCTACCGGTTCTGCCGGCTTTTCTTCTTTTTTCGGAGCAAGCTCCGCAAGTTCGTCCTTGAGTTCGATCTTTGCTCCAGTCGATTTTATAACGACACGAAGGAACTTCCAGCGCTTCGTCTTGCTGACGGGACGGCATTCTTCTATTTCTATCCTGTCGCCGACTTTCGCCTCGTTTTTGGGGTCATGGGCTTTGTACTTTTTAAAAGTCTTAAGTATTTTTCCCATTATAGGGTCCTTTCTGACCCCTTCCACCTTGACGATGTCCATCTGGTGCGAAGTCCTTAAGACTTCGCCTATTCTGGTTTTTTTCCCGACTTTCACCTATTTTGCTCCTTTTTCCTTGAGGACTGTAAGTAGTCTTGCTATGTCCTTTCTCAGAGCCGGAATTACGCTCGGATTTTCAAGGGTTTTCATTTCGAGTTTTATCTTAAGGTTATTAAGCTCTTTCTTTTTCTCGCCGACCTTGTTCTTTATTTCTTCGGCTGACAGGTCTCTGATCTCTTTCGCTTTCATTTTAACCGATCCTCTTTACGAATTTTGTCTTTACGGGAAGTTTGTGCGACGCAAGAGTCATAGCATGCCTCGCGACTTCCTCTGTTACGCCTGCTATCTCAAAAAGTATCCTGCCAGGCTTTACCACGCAAACCCAGAATTCCGGTCCGCCTTTACCGCCACCCATCCTGACTTCAGCGGGTTTCTTGGAAACCGGTTTTGCCGGGAATATCTTAGTCCAGAGCTTGCCGCCCTTCTTCAATGAACGGACTATGGCAACCCTGCTGGCTTCTATCTGCCTGTCGGTAACCCAGCCGCACTCGGTTGCTTTTATGCCGTACTCACCGAACACGAATGTGGAACCGTTGTGGGCCATACCGCGCATCCTGCCGCGCATCGACCTTCTGTACTTTATTCTCTTAGGAAACAGCATTTTCTACTCCCTTATTTTCTTGTTTACGTTATAACCTTATAAAACTTATTAACTTTTTATTTTACCTTCTTCTCTTCCCCGCCCTTGGCTAAATTCACCATCTCAGGCGCCGGTTCTTTCCCATCCTTGCCCTGCTTCACGGCATCCTTGCCTTCTGTCGCCGCCTTAACGTCAAGTATCTCGCCCTTGAAGACCCAGACCTTGATACCAACCTTGCCGTAGGTGCAAAGCGCTTCCGCAAAGCCGAAATCTATATCTGCTCTGAAGGTGTGAAGAGGCACTCTGCCTTCACGATACCATTCACGCCTCGCTATATCATTGCCACCTAGACGGCCGCTGCACATTATCTTTATTCCCTGCGCGCCTGCCGCAAGAGAAGCAATTACCGATTTCTTCATTGCCCTTTTGTGTGAAATTCTTTTTTCAAGCTGAGTAGCAATTCCCTGCGCCACAAGTTGCGCGTTGATAGCCGGATTTCTTACTTCCTGGATGCTGATAAAAACGTCTTTCTTCGTCATCTTCTGTATTTCTTTCTTAAGTTCGTCGACCTCGGTGCCCTTCTTTCCGATTATTATCCCCGGCTTCGCCGTGTGAACCATAACATGAACCTTGCCCACGGTGCGCTCTATCTCGATCTTGGCTATGCCTGCATGGGACCATTTCTTGGTTATGAATTTTCTGATATTGAAATCTTCAAGGATGCAATCCGCGTAGCTTCTGGCAACGAACCATCTCGATTCCCAGCCGCGAATAACGCCAAGCCTTAGTGAATTTGGATGAACTTTCTGCCCCATTAAAACGCCTCCTTAAAGACTTTTACTTCTTCAGTTTAGCTTCTTTCTTCTCCGCCGGTTTGGCTTCCGTTGCTTTTGCCTTTGCCGCCGCAGCTTTCTTAATATTGTTTATTGCCTTCTTATTCTTTTCTACATATTCATCGGAGACTATTATGCAGGCGTGGCAGAATTTTCTGGTGATCATGCCGCCTCTTCCCATCGCCCTCGCGTGCATCTTTTTAAACCTCGGGCCCTGGTTCGCGTAAATGCTGAATATGTATAGATTGTCCAGATTAACACCGCTCTTCTTAGAAATGTTGTCAACGGCTGAACGGAGGAGCTTGTGGATTATGTCCGAGCCCCTCTTATTCGTGAACTTAAGGATATTCAAAGCCGTGTCTACCTTCTTGCCCTTGACAAGCTCCATAATAACCCTTAGTTTTCTGTCGGGTAACCTGAGATATTTAAATTCTGCTCTCGCTTGCATTTTATGCTCCTGTTTTTATGTTAATGAAGTAGCTTTTTCCGTCGGGACCCTGTGTGCTTTGAAGGTCCTGGTCGGCGAGAACTCTCCAAGTTTGTGACCTACCATCTGGTCGGTAACGTATACCGAGATAAACTTTTTGCCGTTGTGCACCAGAAAAGTATGCCCTACCATCTCCGGGCTTACTGACGACCTTCTGGCCCAGGTCTTAATGGCTTTCTTTTCTTTCTTTTCGTCAAGGACCTGAACTTTCTTCAGGAGCTTTTCGTCTATGAAAGGGCCTTTCTTCGAAGATCTGCTCATTTACCTTCTCCTCTTTACTATGAACCTGTCGGTCGCTTTATTGCTTCTCGTCTTGTAGCCCTTGGTCGGGACATTCGAGAACGAGACAGGGTGGTTGCCGCCTTTTGCGTGGTTAACCTGAGAACCGTGAGGATGGTCGCAGGGATTCATCGCTATTCCGCGGACCGTCGGCCTGATTCCTTTCCACCTATTCCTGCCGGCTTTACCGATACTTATATTTTCGTGGTCAAGATTGCCGA
The DNA here is from genome assembly GCA_903861835.1 of Candidatus Firestoneibacteriota bacterium. Lineage (GTDB taxonomy): Bacteria > Oederibacteriota > D2-FULL-39-29 > D2-FULL-39-29 > CAIOVX01 > CAIOVX01. The sequence continues at coordinate 167,417 of CAIOVX010000060.1, forward strand.
CCTGACCGATAACTCCGATACAGTTGATGTCAACGAGCCTTATTTCGCCCGAGGGAAGCTTGAGGTGCGCGTACTCGCCTTCTTTCGCCATAATGATGACCGAGCTTCCGGCCGTGCGGCCAAGCTTAGCGCCTGAACCTTTCTTCAGTTCGACGCAATGTATCACTGTTCCTACAGGTATCGACTTGATTGGCAGCGCGTTTCCAATCTTGATATCTGCATTCTCGCTGGAAACTATCATGTCGCCGACTTTGATGCCATCCGGAGCCACAATATATCTTTTCTCGCCGTCTACGTAAAACAGCAGGCAGAGCCTTGTAGTCCTGTTGGGATCGTACTCTATCGCCGCTACCTTAGCCGGCACATTCAGTTTGTCCCTGCGGAAATCAACTATGCGGATGAAGGTCCTGTTGCCTCCGCCTTTGTGCCTCATCGTGATTCTGCCGTAGCTGTTCCTGCCGGCAAAATGTTTTCTCTTTACAAGCAGCGATTTTTCAGGCGTAGTTTTGGTGATATCCTCGTAGGTATCAACCGTCATACTCCTGCGGCCCGGTGTTATTGGTCTGAATTTTTTGATCGGCATAGCTTCTCCTCGTTACACTTCAAGCGCCGTTATCTTCTGACCTTTTTCCAGAAGCACGTACGCCTTTTTCCAGTCTGATTTTACGCCTATGCGCCGGCCAAGCCTTCTTGTTTTGCCGTGCATGATGGCTGTGTTCACCGAGATGACTTTCACGTTGAAAAGTTTCTCTACGGCGGCTTTAATCTCTATCTTATTAGCCTCTTCGGCCACCGCGAACACGTAAAAGTTGCCCTGCTCTTTCAAGCGGGTGCCCTTTTCCGTCACAAGCGGTTTCTTTATTATATCGGTTAGCAGCATTTTCCTATAACCTCGCGTCCAGAGCGCTTATAGCGTCCTTGGTGAATACCAGCTTCTGATGATTCATCAGATCGTGGCAATTAATGTTGTTTAAATGTATCAGCTTTGCGTTCTCTATATTGCTGACGGACTTCTTTACCTTTTCGTTCGGAGAACCGATGATGATAAGAGCTTTTCCTTCCGCCTTCAGGTTCTTGAGCATCTCTATCATCGTCTTGGTCCTGGGCTTCTCGATGCTGATTTCAGAAACCACTATTATCGCTTTGCCGTTCAGCTTGTCTGAGAGTATGGACCTGTATGCGAGCTTCTTTACTTTGTCGGGGAGTTTATAAGAATAATCCCTGACCTTCGGGCCGTGCGCGATACCACCCTTTCTCCACTGAACCGCCCTTATGGAACCCTGCCTTGCCCTTCCGGTTCCTTTCTGCTTCCAGGGCTTTCTTCCGCCGCCGGAAACTTCGCCGCGCGTCTTTGCTTTCGCGGTTCCGCGCCTTACATTGGAAAGTTCATTAAGAATCGCTTCCGCCATAACCGCCTTATTGGGCTCTATCGCGAAAACGCTGTCTTTTAGTTCTATACTGCCGGTCTCTTTTCCTGCCATGTCAAGTACGCTTAACTTTGCCATTATTTCTTACCTCCGGTTTTGGCCGGAGCTTTCTTTTTCTCTTTCTCGGCCTTCTCTTTTGCCTGAAGCGCAGCGAGGAGCTTATCCTGCTCTTTCTTGTACCTCGTGTCTCGCAGTACAAGCTTTTCGTTCTTTTTCGCGATGTTAATCCTGACTATGGTTCCGTTGCTGCCCGGAACCGCACCGCGTACCAGGATAACGTTCTCATCCTTGTCAACAAGCACAACTTTGAGGTTGGGCGCTGTAATTGTTTCCTGACCGTCGTGGCCCGGCATTCTTCTGCCTTTCCATATGTGACCTCTTACTCTGACGCGTCCGCCGATACCGCCGACCGCCCGATGAAACATTGAACCGTGGGACCCGGGACCGCCTTTGAAGCCGTGTCTCTTTACGCCGCCCTGGAAACCCTTGCCCTTTGAAAGACCGGTTACGCTGACGTAATCGCCTTCCTTGAATACTTCAACCGTAATCGCTTGGCCAACATCTAACTTAAACATATCTTCAGCGCGGAACTCAGCCAGATGCGACTTGGGGGCTGAATTAGCCTTCTTGAAATGGCCCGCTTCAGGTTTCGTGACCTGCTTCAATTTTTTGTCAACGAAACCGACCTGAACGGCCGTATAGCCGTCGGTCTCAACAGTCTTTTTCTGAACGACAACGCAGGGACCCGCTTGCAAAACTGTAACGGGTACTACATTTCCGTCCTGGAAAATCTGTGTCATGCCTACTTTCTTTCCTAAAATGCCTGCCATAAAAACCTCTTTTTTTCTCCCGGGTAAATGGATCTTGCCGGCAAAAACAAGCCGGAACAAGCCTTCCCTCGGGATGACTTTTTCTTACAGTTTAATCTCAACGTCAATGCCGGCCGGAAGGTCGAGCTTTGACAACATATCCACAGTTTTCGGTGACGGTTCCATTATATCCAGGAGGCGTTTATGGATTCTTATTTCAAACTGCTCCCTGGATTTTTTGTCGACGTGAGGCGACCTGAGCACGGTGAACCTGCTTATTTTAGTAGGCAGGGGTATGGGTCCTACGACCCGAGCACCGGTCCTCTTGGCCACATTCACAACTTCGACAACCGACTTGTCGAGAAGCCTGTGGTCGTACGATTTCATCTTTATTCTGATCTTCTGCTTGTTGTCCATTTTATCCCTTCGACCCTATTCTAAGATTTCAGTAACAACGCCCGCGCCGACGGTGTGCCCGCCTTCGCGTATTGCAAACCTTAATTCTTTCTCCATGGCTACCGGCGCAATCAACTCTATCTCCATCATTACGTTGTCGCCCGGCATTACCATTTCAACTCCCGCAGGCAGC
>CAIOVX010000061.1 GCA_903861835.1 Candidatus Firestoneibacteriota bacterium
AATGGAAAGGCGCGCCCTCCGGCACCAAGTGCTATGCGCTGGTTATGCACCACATTGACCCGGAAGGTATGACTAAGTGGTACTGGGTGATTTATAACATTCCTTTGAATACGACCAATCTTCCCAAGAATGTGAAAGGCGTCGGCATTCTCGGGAATAACAGTGTCAACGGACGCGCTGAGTTTGCGCCGCCGCACTCAAAAGGCGGGACTCCGAAGAGGTACATTGTTACGGTGTACGCGCTTTCTTCTCCAGCAGCATTTAACATCGCGCCCGAGAAGGTCAGCAGGCAGGTTTTGCTTGACGCTATCAAAGGCAGCATACTGGACAGCGCGGAGCTTGACGTGGTTTATGCAAGACCCGCGGACGCAAAATAGTTAACTGGATGGTTAGATGCTTGGATGATTGGATGTTTAGCAAGCTGGATGCTCAGAGGCTCAGATGTTAGGATGCTTAAAGACTTGCAAGGTTGAGGCGCCGACTCCGCTTAAACAGGGTACCTGTGTTTTGCTACTACTCGTTTGCATTCTTGTATTTTGTTTAGTATTTAGTGCTTAGAATTTGCTTTTTGCTCCAATGTTGTTTCGAATTTCAGATTTCGAATTTCGAATTTCTCATGGAGGTTTTATGAAAAAACTATTTTTTCTCTTGCTCGCGGTTATCTGCCTTTGCCTGCCGGCGCTTATGGGCGCGCAGGAGCGGGAGGGTCGCGGTGAAGCGCAGGCGTTGACCGACGCGCAAAAGGCCTCGGTAAAGGAAATAATCTCGAAATACAATATTGAAACACTTACCGCGGCTGACGCTAAAGCCATCCACGGAGCAATGAGGGAAGCCGGAGTAATGGGCGGACCGTCGGAAGATCAGGCAATCACTGATGCGGGGTTTGATCCTGAAAAGCTTAAACAGCTGGACCCGCCTCCCGGAAAGGAAACCGGCGGCAACAAAGGCCCCGGAGACGCGAAGGGAACTTCAGGGAATAAGCAGGGAGCAGACCGCGGCGCTTCCAAAGGAGCCGGAAGCGGCAGCAAATATACCCTGGAGCAGGCCTGCTCCGATAATGCCCAGCTTAAGACCATCGCTTTTGACGGCCTTGCTTATATTACCGGGGATTTTGGTTTTGATACCTTCCTTCCCCCGGGCAAGGTCTCGGATTATTTCGGCTTTCAATATATGCGCGACATTGACGCGAAGACCGGAGGGCACAACACCTCGTTTTTGACTACTATCGCGAGCAATATGCTTGCCATCCTAACCGACGGGCAGAAAGCCCTACTTCTTTCCGCGGCGAAAGAACAGGAAAATGACATAAAGAAGTTCGCGGAGATGCGTTTTCCCCTGATAAAAGCGTTCCGCAGGAATCTTGAGGGGGATTATCCTTCTGGGAAGAAGGCTCTAAGTCATGATGCCGTGCTGAAGTATTCCGCCTCGCTTTACGAACTTGACGGAGTGATTGCCTATAAACGCGCCGAAGTAATGGGAAAGGTCATTTCAAGCCTTTCCTCTGAACAGAAAGCCGCCCTGGCAAAGCTCAAATTCGGTGATTCACGCACCTGGCCTGATATCCCGGAGCAGCTGGACAAGAGGAGCATGTCGCATTCCCAGAATGTCGCGGTAATGACCTATGCCAGCGAGATGTTCGCGTGGTACGCGGGGTCGCTCGAGGCGGACACCTATTTTTGCCCCGAGCGTCACGGGATGTATTTCGGCGGGTTTGGCATGAAGACCGCTCCGGCAATGGGCAAGCAAAACTATTCCATCAGCACCTCGCTGACGGGCGACAGCGGCGAGGCCTTGCTCAACACGCTGGAGGAGACGCAGCGGAAAAAAATCACGGGTATAATTGACCTTCAGAGAAGCGACCTGGCGGAGATTGTCACGGTCAGAAAGACGATTTCAACCGAACTCAGGAAGTTCCAGAAAGGGGAAACAGCCGACAAGGCGAAAGTGCTCTCACTTTCAAAGAGATATGGCGAGCTGGACGGCGAGCTGGCGTACTTTTACGCTTCCGCTTTCGGCGAGGTTTTTAAAAGCCTGTCGTCCGAACAACTGGCAAAACTGAAAGCCATGCGGACTATTAACCCGTCGGAACCGAGGGGACCGTTCCTTTACTCCGACCCCGTACAGAACCCGCAAGTCGGAACTACAGACTTTATGTTTGAATAAAGATGGGAAAATGTGCCAAACTGCAGGGTCTGGCAAAGGAACAAAATGAAAAAAGGTTTTGCAGCGGCAGTAATAAGTTATTTAATAGCCTCCCTTTGCATCATAAGTGACGCCCGGGCCGCTCAGGAAGGCCGCCGTCCCGGGCGTGGGCCAAGAACGGAAGCCGCGCTCCCTTCTGAAGTGGCGGCTTTCAAAGAGTTGTCCGTGATTCTCGGGCGCCCGGCGGAAAATAGCGTCACCGTAAGCGTTCTTTCGGGAAGCGCTCTGGAAGCCTTTATTGAATATGGTAAGGAAGCAGGCAAATATGCTTTTAAGACAGAGAACGTTCTGCTGAAGGCAGACTCTCCGGCGGAATTTTTGCTGGACAAACTGGAGAAAGATACCAAATACTTCTTCCGTCTTGAGTCAAGAAATCCTGCGGGCGGTACTTTTAAAACGGGGGAGCCGGGATGTTTTCATACATGCCGCGCCGCGGGAAGCGCGTTTACTTTCGAAATACAGGGAGATTCCCATCCGGAACGGCCGCAAATGTTTCTGCCGGAACTTTATTCCAAAACCCTGCGGGCAGCCGCGGCTGATTTACCTGATTTTTACATGACTATGGGCGATGATTTCTCGGTGGACACGCTTTCTGCCGTTGACGCGGCTTCTGTAAAAAAAATCTATCTCCGGCAGCGCTATTACCTGAGTTTGCTTGGACACTCGACGCCGGTTTTCCTTATTAACGGCAATCACGAACAGGCAGCGGGATATTTGCTTGACGGCACAGACACAAATGCCGCCGTACTTGCCGGAAAAAACAGAAACGCCTATTTTCCTCTGCCTGAACCCGGCCAGTTCTACTCCGGTGACAGGGAAGAGGTTAAATATGTCGGGCTGCTCCATGATTATTACTCCTGGACCTGGGGCGACGCGTTATTTGTGGCCTTGGATCCTTACTGGCATTCCAAAGTCGCCGTGGACAATGTAATGGGCGGCGGGCCAAAGCGCAGAGACCTGTGGCAGGTGACGCTCGGCGACGAGCAGTATAAGTGGCTCAAGAAGACCCTTGAAGAGAGTAAAGCGAAATATAAGTTTGTTTTCGCTCACCACGTTCTCGGAACCGGCCGGGGCGGAATTGAAATGGCCGGCCAGTTCGAGTGGGGCGGGAAGAACAAAAGCGGCGGGGATGAGTTCGCGCAGAAGCGGCCGGGATGGGAATTGCCGGTTCATCAACTTATGGTTAAGAACGGCGTAACAATATTCTTCCAGGGGCACGACCATATCTTCTGCAGGCAGGAACTTGACGGAATTACCTATCAAGAAGTGCCGGTTCCGGCCGCGCCGGATTATAACCCGATAAGCATGGCGGACTATACAACCGGTGATAAATTTAACGGTTCCGGCCGCGTTCGCGTTAGCGTCAATCCGGAAAGAGTAAAGGTTGAGTATGTAAGATCGCATCTTGAGAAGGACGCAACGCCCGGGCATCCTGACGGCGAAATTGCGTTCAGTTATGAGCTGACCGCAAAAAAGTGAGCAATGATGACAAATAGATATTCTGCCATAGTAATTGCGCTTCTGTCGGCCGCTATTTCCGCGCAGGACGGGCAAATGAGAAGGCCTGCCGTGCTGATGGAGCGCGACAGCGTTATGAAAGAGCAGCTTTTTTTGGGCCGGGAATTCCTCGGCCTGCCGACTGCGAATTCCGTGAGTATAAATGTAGCTCTTTCGCAAAGCGCGGAAATATATTATGAGTACGGAACGGAACCTGGCAAGTACGCCGAAAAGACTGCGTCGCCCCGCGCAATGGACCCGGGGTTGAGGTATGTTACAGTGCTTGAAGGGCTAAAACCGGACACGCAGTATTATTACCGGATGAACTACCGAACCGGAAGGACTATTTTCCTTGAAGGAAATGAACATTCTTTTCACACGCAGAGAAGGCCGGGAAGCGCATTTGCCTTCGCCGTTGAGGCAGACCCGCACCTTGACGAGAACAGCGAGCCGCAGATGTACAGGAATGTCTTAAAGAGTATCGGCGCGGACAAGCCGGATTTCCTTCTGGATCTCGGCGACACCTTTATGTCGGATAAACTGCAGGAACCCTCTTACGCGAAGATTGAAGACCGTGCCCTGCTCTTCCGGAGTTATTTTGACGCTATTTGCCATTCTGTTCCGCTCTTCCTTGTACTCGGAAACCACGAGGGA
>CAIOVX010000062.1 GCA_903861835.1 Candidatus Firestoneibacteriota bacterium
AGACCGATTCTGGGGCAGTTATTACGGTACAATATTCCGGCAAGAGGCGCGGGGTAGTTGAGCTAAACGAAGGCGCGTGGGTTTACGGCGGCGAACTGAGATTAGCCGATAAGGCGGAGCCCTTTGTAGTTGATTCCGGAAGGCTCTATACCAATCTGTGCAATAAAATAGCGGAATTTCTGAAGACGGGGGTTTCTCCGGTTCCGCTTGAAGAGACAATGGAAGTTATGGTTTTGCTGGACGCGGCGGAAAGGGCGTATAATACCGGGGAAGAAATAATGCTGTAAGCGTTCATAACGTTAATAACGTTTGTAATGTAAGGCAGTAAAAGAGAGGGCCGGCAATGGACAGGAATAAAGATAAAGAAATACTGAAGCCGCTAATAGAGCGCCTCCTTGAAATTGCGGCAAGGCCGTCGGAAGCAAGGAAGAAAAAACTCTGGGCCGATCACCAGGCTTTAAAACCCGTGGAGAGGCCTCCCGTCTGCGTCTATTACGAAGGCATGCCCGATCCGGAATGGGACCGCATAACGGGGCCGTTCTCCTGCAAAACACCGGCGGGACTTTCGCTTGAGAAAGATTTTAAGAAAAGGCTCTGGATGGCGGAAAATGTCCCGGATGACAATATTGTCTGGCCGTTTGTTACCGTGCTTGCCGTTGTCTCGAAAGCCGTCGACTGGGGAGTTCAGGTGACCTGGCACGAAAGCGCGGGAGCGGGCGGGCTTGGCGCCAGAAAAGCAGAATCGCCCTTTAAGGACGGCATTGACCTTAACAAACTTAAATTTTCCGACATGCAGATGGATGAAGCCGCGACCGCTTTGTTCGTTGAAGAGGTGAGCGAGCTTTGCCTGGGGAAACTGCCTGTTTTTGTGAAATACGCTACCCTCGGCGCTTCCCCGTTTGACAAGGCAACCGAGCTTAGGGGTATGGAGGAGATTCTTTTTGACTGTATTGACAATCCCGAAAAGGTGAAGGGGCTTATGGAATTCCTTACGGTTTCGCTTATCTCTCATCACAAAGCGAGGGAAGCGAAAGGCCATTTGAATGTGGCGACCCTTGACGGAAAATACGCGGCGTTCGGCTGGCGCGTGCATTCGTTCTATCTTCCGCCGGATTTTGACGCTGCGAAGCCGAAACTTAAAAACGAATGGTTCTATGTTTCCGCCCAGACCTCGTCGGGTCTTGGCCCGGACATGTACGCGGAGTTCGTCCACCCGTATAACTGCAGGCTCGCGGAGCTAATGACGGACAAGACCGCCTATTATCACGGATGCGAGATGCTCGACCAAAAATACGGCATATTAAAGACCCTGCCCAACCTGAGGCGCGTCCATGTCTCGCCCTGGTCAAATACCGCTGCCGCGGCCGAAGTCTTTAAAAATAAAGCGGTTTTGGAGATACATTCGCACCCCGGCAAAGTCTTCTTCGGGTTCAGCAAAGAAGACATGAAAAACGAAATTAAGGCTGTAACCGGCCCCGCGAAAGGTTTGCATTTTGATATTAACTTAAGCGACATACATTCGGTTAACTCTGACCGGCTGCTGCTGAAAAAATGGGCGGAGGCCGCTACAGAAGCTTTGGGTCAATAAAAAAGCAAAGATCAATTGTTGATTGCGCTGATTAGAAAGTTAGATTACGCGGATTAAAAACGGTATAATCTGTGTAATCTGTTTTCCTAATCTGTGAAATCAAACAAGCATTTTCTGTAAAAGGAGAAAGTATGGGAAAGATGACGGCAAGAGAAGTAATCCGCAGGAACATCAGGTTTGAAAATCCGGACAGGATAGGAATACAATTTGACCGCGGAAGAATGGATGATTTCGTGAAAGAGGTAAAGATATTCCCAAAACGCTACGAGGAAAAAAAGTGGGTTGAGGGCCAGTTTGAATACTACGATGATGAATGGGGCAATATCTGGTACCGGATAATAGGCGGCAGCAAGAAAGGTGAAATACAAAAACCCGTGCTTGAGGATTGGGCGGCGCTAAAAGATCTTAAGCTGCCGGATTATTTGGGCTCCGATGATTTTGGCAGAATAAAAAAAATATTTGAAGACGACGCCAATAAACATTACAGAATGGTTAATCTGCCGGGGTTTCCTTTTTCCATCAGCAGATATTTGAGGAAGATGGAGATGTATTTGCAGGACCTGGTGCTGGAAAGAGAAAATGTTGATAGACTTCACGATATGGTAACTTCTAATCTTGAACAGCTCATAAGGAAAATCCCCGAGACAGGGGCAGACGGGGTTATTTTCTTTGAGGACTGGGGCATACAGGATAGGCTGCTTATCTCTCCTGACATGTGGAGAGAGATCTTTAAGCCGCTTTATAAAAGGCTTTGCGACGCGGCGCATTCAGTGAACCTGGATGTGCTGATGCATTCGTGCGGCTACAACTGGGCCATCATAGACGATCTCGCAGAGGTAGGCATCAACGCGTTCCAGTTTGACCAGCCGACGCTTTACGGCGACGAGAAACTTGCGGAACGCCTGCAGCGCCACAAGATTTGTCTGTATTCGCCGGTAGATGTTCAGAAAATACTCCCGACGGGCAATAAAATACTTATTCAGGATGAAGCGCGGAAGATGGCGAAACTCTTCTTTGGCAAGAACGGCGGTCTCATCGCTAAGAATTATCCCGACCTTAACGGCATAGGGGTAACCGAAGAATGGGACAACTGGATGTACGAAGCTTTCCTTGAATATTGCAAATGAGAAAACCGAACAGATATCTGATCCTGTCGCTCCTGCTCGTCATTCAGATGATGATAGGCGGTCATTACGCGTGGAGCATATTTTCAGGGGAGCTCATAGCAAAGCACGGGTTCACCGCAGCACTCTCGCAGGTAGCATATTCTGTCTATCATATTTGTTTTGCCCTGGCGTTTCTCTTTGGCGGCAGGGTGCTTGAGAAATTCGGACCCCGCTTCACGGTTCTTGCCGGCGGAGCAATATTTGGACTGGGTTATTTTCTTGCCGGAGTTTTTCCGCTGTCTGTTTACAGCCTTGCGCTCTGCCTCGGAGTGCTGGGCGGCACCGGGTCCGGCTTTTGCTATATCACCCCCATCGCAACCGCGCAGAAGTGGTTTGAGGACAAAAGGGCGGTTGCCACGGGCGCCACAGTTGCCTTCTTCGCTTTTGGCGCTGTTTTGATATCTTTTACGGCTGAGCGCTTGCTCTCGCAGGGGCTGGCGCTCCCGGCTATCTTTCGCATATTGGGAATTGTCTACTTCGTGGTAATTATTCTTTGCGCGCTCTTCCTGAAAAACCCTGCCGGTTACAAAAGCCACGATGAACCGATGCCGCTTGCCGCAATTATTAAGGACAGGAATATTATTGCCATGACCGTCACTATGTTTGCAGGGCTCTTCGCAGGCCTAATGGTGATAAGCAGCCTGAAAAATATTGGAGTGAGCAGGAATATTGAGCTCGCAGGGTTTGCTGTAATGTTCATCTCCGCCTTCAACGGGGCGGGGAGATTGCTCTGGGGCTGGATCATTCAGAAGATCGGCGAGGAACTCTCAATAACAATCTCTTTCGCTGCCCAGGCGCTGGTCCTTTTTACTTCCATATATTGGGTAAGCGGGTTGATGACTTTCTTTGTTTTTGCAGGGCTCGTCGGCCTAATGTATGCCTGCACTTTGGTCGCTTTTGCCTCTAATGTTTCAAGGGTATACGGCGTAAAGCATCTGACAACCATTTACGGGTATATGTTTTTGACCAACGGCGCGGCCGGATTATCAGGCCCGATAATAGCAGGGCTGTCCAAGGACCTGACCGGAAGCTATGACGCGGCAATAATTACGGCAGCGGTGGTGTGCGCGGCAAGTTTGGCGGTGTTTAAGGGGATGTATAGGGAAGTCAAAAGCGTTCATAACGTTACTAACGTTCTTAACGTTTGTAACGTAAACCGAAACCGCTACCGTAGTCCTCCCGGCGAATTACGTTATAAACGTTACAAACTTTATTCTGCTATGCCAGACGAAGTCTGGCATGACTAATATCCTACCTTACAGAACAAGACGCACGAAGTGCGGCTTATTTTGCTATGCCAGACGAAGTCTGGCATGACTAATATCCTACCTTACAGAACAAGACGCACGAAGTGCGGCTTATAACTTTTATATCTTGTATTCTTTCGAGTTGATTTTGATTGTCTTCATTTTTAATCTTGATTGTTCTATCGCATCCGCTATAACATTCGCCGCAAGTCCCGCTTCGGCTCCCGCGCCGGAAGTTTTGCGTGTGCGGATCGCTTCAAGGAAAGATCTTGTGAAAGCCAGGTCGCCGCCGCCGTGCCCGGACTCATCCGCCGACTTAATTTCGACTATCTCATCCTTGCGCCCGTTATTGTATTTCACCGTAATCCTGTTCTCTTCAAAATCGCCGTCAAGGTAGCCGTTCTGCCCGCCGACAGTGATGCGGCGCGTGCCTTTCTGGTGGAAAAGCTGGAGTTCAAAAGTGGCGCGGATCTTGTTCGCGTATTGAAGAATAACCACCTGGTTGTCTATCACATCTTTGTCATCGTTGAACGCGCACAGGTCGTTGCGCGGCGCGATTTTTTCGTCTTCAATAAAATAGTACTCTGTGGAAACCTTGTAGGGACAGGTGCCTGCCCGGGAGCAATCACTGCAGTATTTCGCGCCGCCGCGGCCCGGAACAAAAAAGTCTGTGCCTCCGAAACTTGAGACCGCTTCGGGTTTTGAACCCGTGAGCCAGTTAAGTATATCCAAATCGTGAGAGCACTTTGCGAGCAGGAAGGTGCCCGCGTTCTTTTTCTTGCGGTGCCAGCGGGTCATAAAGCTTGTCCCGTGCTGCACGCCGAGGTATTCGGCTGCGTGCATGAACATAATTTGTCCAAGCGAACCTCCGTCAAGAATCTCTTTGACCTTAAGATAAAAGTTTGTGTTTCTGAGGACAAAGCCCACCTGCATTAATTTCCCTGATTTGCGGTGCGCTTTAAGGATTGCGCGGCAGTCCGAGGCCGTAGGCGCCAGCGGTTTTTCCATCAGAACATCTTTTCCCGCGGCAAAAGATTTCTCCGCGGCCCAGCGGTGAAAAGAATCAGGAACGGTGATAATTACCGCGTCAACAAGATCTCCCGAGAGCATTTCATCCAGGGAGGTGAGTTTCTTTGCTTCCGTGAGCTTGTAGCGGTCGGTGAGCAGGTTCATTCTTTCTATGCTTGTATCGCAGACGGCTGTAATAACGGCTTCTTCCGGGATCTTTGTCAGTTCATTTATATACGTTCTCCCGCGGTGCCCCGAGCCAATGATGCCTATCTTCAACGGTCTGTCGTAAGCGCCTTCTTTCATATATGTCTCCTACGATTCCATTAATTTGAAACAATACTCTATTATACTGAATTAAATAGGACTTTAAATAGTAATATCACCGGATTCTCACCGGTAGAATATGCCATTGACAATCTATTTTCTTATGGTATAATTCCATATGAAACTATTTCAAGCGAAAGCAATAAGTTGGGGGTCATAATGCCGGACATATTTGAAAGAATAGAACGCGTAAGGGGCTCAATGATGAAGTCCATGTTGAAGTACCAGCGGGCTTTCGGAACAGACGCTCCTGCGTCTTGCGAGATGGATTTGTCTATCAACGAAACAAAGATGCTTTACCTCTTCGACGGAAGGGTTTCTTTCAAAATGTCAGAGCTCGCGCACGAGCTTGCCATTCCTTTGCCGACAGCGACACATATTGTAGACCGTTTTGTAAAAGAAGGTTTGCTGAAGCGGAGTTTTGACGAAAAAGACAGAAGGGTTGTCCTCGCCGAGCTTACAGAGAAAGGAAACGGCCTGCTTAAAAAATGCATGGAAGAGCACAAAGCTAAAATCAGCGGGATGCTTTTGATGCTTGATGACACCGACAAGAAGAAACTTCTCTCGGCAATGGAGACTTTTACCTCCGTGCTGGAGGATGTCTCAAATAAAATGGAGAAGAAGATGATAAAAAAAGTGCTTATGCTTATACTGGTTGCGGGGCTTTTTGTGACGGGGCTTTCTGCTTCCGATATTACGCTTGACGACGCGCTGAAGTATGCGGCAGAGCACAACCGGAAGATACTTGCGGTAAAAGAAAAAGTCAGAGCTGCGCAGGGTGCCTTGACCGCAGCGGCTTCCCAGCTTTGGCCTTCGCTCTCGGCAACCGGAATATATAGCAGGACCTCCGGGCTTTCTAATTTTTCCACCGGCGGGACTCCGACAAATATTCCGGTTTTTAACAGCGGCGGCGTTTTGACCGGAGACTACCTTCCCTTTTCTCTCAGCATCTCAACTGACAGGGTGGGCGATATTTATATGGGAAAGTTAGGCATGTCCTATACGCTCTTTTCCTGGGGCAGGGTGCAGGCAGGAGTGGAGATTTCAGAAAACAATTACCGCTCCGCTCTAGAAGATCAAAAGAAGACCACGGGCGATGCGCTGCTCGAAGTCAAAAAGAACTTTAATTCAGCTCTGCTCTCAAAGGAGCTTGTTAAAGTAATGACCGAGACCAAGCGTTCGATGGGCGCGCACGTTAAGACGGTGCAGGACCGGTATGACCAGGGACTCTCTTCTAAATTTGACCTCCTGCGGAGTAATGTTCAGCTCGCGAACATAGAGCCCCAGCTAGCGCGCGCGCAGAATGCTCTGAAACTTTCCGTGATGGCCTTTAATCTGAGCCTGGGTTCAAAAGAAGCTGCTGATTTTGAGCCGAAGGGAGAACTCGGTTTTAGCAGGGAAGTATTTGAAGAAACGGCGTCTATTGCGGAAGCGCTGGCCAACCGCGCCGAGCTTAAACAAATGGAATACAGAGAAAAGGCGGCCGAAGCCGGCGTGACTATGGCTGTCTCAGGTTACCGTCCTAATATCTTCCTTACGGCAAATTACAATTACAACCGCGGGCAACAGATGCCCCCGAACGACGGCACCTGGTACGGTTCCTGGGACGCGGGCGCTACAATCTCCATACCGTTGTTTGACGGTTTTGCCACCAGCGGAAGGTATGACGAGGCAACGGGAAATCTGAACCAAGCCAAAATAGGCAAAGAAACGCTCCGTGACGGAGTGGTAATGGAAGTTCGCGCGGACATTCTTACTCTGAATTCCTCGGCAAGCGTAATAGTTTCCCAGCAGGCAAATGTTGAGATGGCAAAGGAAAGCCTGCGAGTAGCGAAGGAAAGGTATAATAACGGGCTCTCGACAAACCTTGATGTTATGGATTCAGAGGTAAGCCTCTTGGCGGCGGAAACGAATTATCTTCAGGCGCTTTATGATTACGCGGTTTCCAAAGATGATTTGAAGAAAGCCATGGGAAGGTAGGAGGGGCGGAAGATTGGAAGGTTGGAGGGTTGGAGGGTTGGACGCTTGAGGGAAGAAGACAGAGGGTCAGAGGCTCAAGAACAAAAACAAAAGCAAGGGCAAGCGATCAATACTAAATTCTAAAATGACAAAAGACAGAAAGGGAGGAC
>CAIOVX010000063.1 GCA_903861835.1 Candidatus Firestoneibacteriota bacterium
GTCATTTGCTGTGTGAAGAAAACTAGAAAGCTCTGGACCTACAAAAATACTCGGATTCACCTTGATAGAGTTAACGGATTGGGTGATTTCCTGGAGCTCGAAACTGTTGTCCAGGGCAAGGCCGTCAAGAAAGGCATCAAAGAGTTTAATGAAGTTATTAAGCTGCTTGGCATCAACCCTTCAGATTCCATTGCAGCGTCTTATGTAGACTTATTATCCTGAGGCGAAGTCATAGTCCTGAGCGGCCAGGCCGCGAAGGACCCATACATAATTTACCTTGATGCATCGGTCCACTGTCCACCGCCCTCCGTCCTCATTATTTACTGCAACTTTCCCGCAAACCACCCGTATATCCTATAGACCCATATCGCCTTTTTGTCTATAGGAGACCACATGAAAACAAAGTCAAAGAAACCCAAAGATTACAAGCCGATTTACGTGACACTTACCATATTTGCGTTTATCCTGCCATTTGTGGTTGGATATGCGCGCCTGAAGCTGTTGCTCTCGGGACTCGGTATTTACCTCATACCCAATGAGGTTTACGGGCTCAGTTACATCTACTTCTCCGGATTTGCCTGGCTCTTCATTAATCTGCTCCTGCCTGCTTTAGCTTTTCTGCTCGGAAAGGCGTTTGCAAAGATTGAATTCAAAGGTTGGCAACTATATGTCATGTTTGGGTTAATACCGCCATCTCTGATTGCCTTGCAGATGATGTTGCCGTTCTCTATTCGCGTTCAACCGCCAAGTTTTTACTATATGGCAGCAAGAGTTACTTGTTTCTTAGTCCTGGCGTATTTCGGGTACTATTGGGCCAGGGTTGTAAAGGAACTTAAGAATGTAGTGTATGCGTTCCTTGTAATAATGATGCTATTTTGGGTGGTCTCTCACTTTTACTCAAGCATTTCAATGGAAAAGTCAATGATACGCTGCGGAGCGCCTGTGGCAATGTTTGCGTTGAATCCCGGATTGTCAGGTCGCCTGATTACCTGCACCCCGATATCGACCGAGAGCGAAGAATCCATTGAGTATGTGGACGGAGCCTACGAAACAAAGGGCTTTCTAATAAACAAGCACGCGAACAGCTACTATTTCATACCCAAGGATGTCATCACAGGCAACAGCTTTGGCGCGGGCACGGATGAGCTCTGCGTCGTTCCGGAAAAGAATGTAATTGTCTTCGTGCAAAATGTCGGAGAGAGAGCGGGCGGCGCTAATGGATACACTTATGAGAAAAGCCCTCAAAAAGGACTTGTCAGGTATAGAAGCAAAGATTGGAAGTAATCCTGCAACTTTTCCACTCCAAGATCAGTATAACTTAAGTGAGGTGATTATATGAAAAAGAAAGACTTGAACAAAAGAATACATAGCGATTCGGATCTTGCAAACTGCCTCAAGATAACGAGGAGTTTGATGGATGCGACTGAGGACAGGCATTACCGCCTTTCGTCCCCGGACGAAAGCAAAACTCCCGGCAAAAAGGATATACGGAAGGAACTGTTTAAGTATTTCACACTTATCCGTGACAGAGGCGAAGTTACGCCTTTTTTCAGGTTTGCGAGCAAGGCAGCTTTGGATGATTCGGAGCTTGTGATTACGCTTGCGCTTCTGGTCAGTTTCCTTGACAATGACTCGCGCGCTAATCCTACGGGCAGATTTCTCCTTAAACTCATTACTGATACTCCGGAAGAGTTTATGTCGGCTGCTCCGAAAATATCCTATGATTCACATCTTTCTGCCAAAAGTATTCTTTGCCCGACTAACTTGTCTGAACACGACATGTTTTCTCTTCGGTTTGAGATTCCGTTAGGAACCGTTGAAAAGCTATTGGGTGTGAAGACGAAGCTCTTTGAGGTGAAGTCTAAAAAGTCGCCTAAGGCGCCTGCAGCTGATACCGAAGCTCCGGTACTGACGCCTAAACATATCTTTGACAAACTCGGCAAGACTGTTATCGGCCAGGTTAAGGCAAGAGAAAAGATAGCCGTCGCAGTGTACAACCACTTTTTGCGCGTAAACGATACAACCGGCAAGCTCGCAAACACCGAGAAAAGCAACATCCTTATGATAGGGCCGACCGGCTCAGGAAAGACTCTGCTCTGCAAAACGCTGGCTGAAATCTTGAAACTTCCCGTGGCAATTACGAACGCGACGACGATGACCGAGACCGGCTATGTGGGCGGAGACATCACCGACTGCCTTGCAGACTTGTTCCGCGCGGCAAAGGGCGACCTTGCTCTTGCTCAGAAAGGGATAATTTATATTGATGAGATAGATAAAATAGCAACTTGCCAGGTGCAAGGGCATAACACCAACAGGGATGTTTCCGGAAAGTCTGTACAGGAGGAGTTATTGAGGGTATTGGAGCCGAATATTATTGCTCCTCTGTCAAAACACCCTATGGACAGGAGAAACGATTTTCCGCCGATGGATACCAAAAACATTTTGTTCATTGTGGGTGGAGCATTCGCCGGGTTGGATGAGATTTGCGCAAAGAGCGTCAAACCCAAACTCGGGTTTATGAATTCTGCAGAAGCGGCTCAGAAGCAGCCGGATGGCAAACCGGAGATTACCACGGAAGCTCTGATAGAGTACGGGATGATACCTGAATTTCTCGGGAGATTGCCTGTGCTGGCGGTTTTAGATGAACTTAAGGAAGACGAGCTGGTGCAGATAATGAAAAACCCGAACCGCGGCCTGCTTACGCAGTACTCGGCTCAATTTGAGGTCAACAAGATCGCGCTCAGGTTTGATGACGAGGCTCTCGTGGCCGTTGCCAGAAGGTCAATTGAAAAAGGCCTGGGGGCGCGCGGCCTAAAGAAGATTATGGAAGGCGTCTTGAATGACCATATGTACAACATGTTTGGGACTGTTCAGAAGGAAGTCGGGCTGATAATTGCAAGTGACCTGACGGGGAGGGTAGAAGCTGTCGCAGAAGGACCGACGCCAATACCGGCTGAGGCGCAGCAAAAGGAGCGCATAGTCAAAATCCCGGCGGTGGAACACTTTAACGACGCGGTGAATAGTCAGTAGGACGTCCTGAGCGAAGCGAAGGACCTATCCCGGCTGCACTGCTCAGAATGACGGCTTTGGATAAATCATAAACAGAACCATAGGAGAAAACCATGATGAAGAGACAAGGAGACATACTGTTCGTCAAGATTGACTTGCTGCCGGAAAGCCTGGCAGCGAAGGATGACGGCGTCATCGCTCTCGGAGAGCAGACAGGCCACAAGCACCTGCTCGTTTACGGTTCATTGCTCACGGATAAACAGAACAATATGTTTATCACCGTGACCTCGGAACTCGCCACCATCAAGCACGAAGAGCACAGGGCAATCACCCTGCCGAAGGGCCTCTACAGGGTCATAAAGCAGCGCGAATACGACCCGGAAGGCTGGCGGGATGTAAAGGATTGAGCATCAATCCTTTACAGACCAGCCAGTCCTGAGCGCAGCGAAGGACCCATCAAGGTTCTATCCTGTTAAGTTTGAGTAAGGTGTGGAGTGCAACGACCGTGTTGTTGCAATATGGTGCATCGTCAATGGCAATGCACTCCATAATTATCTTGGAGGTCTTGTCTTGATCAAAGAATCTCTCGGAAACGGTATCGTCACTAGGGTTCCGGACATAGAGGGGCGCAAAGAAGGCGAAGAGAAGACCTTCGACCAACAAAAGCGCCTTATGAGCTCCGCGTTCTGGAAGAACGGCCGGCTTGACGGCCCTCAGAGATTCTATTACACCTCAGGTGAACTTTATCACGAGGTATTCTTCACTAACGGCGTTCCTACCGGCGAAGAGAAATGGTATTACAAGAATGGAACGACAAGGATCACGGTTGAGCCCTGCCAGCCAAAAGGCTTTTCGAGGATTCGCGCGTGGGATAACGAGGGCATCCTTGTCTACGATCAGATAGTCCCGCCCAAAAAGGGTATGGATGTTGTAAGGTCAAATCTGGGAAACACGTTGAATTCTACGGCCGGAAAAGTGCTGGTGAACGTCACAGCTACTTTCAGCTATTTGCCTGAAAACAGCGACAAGTGCATTAGCGAGTCGCGCGATACCGGCTTTTCTGTTGACCTCAGAAACAAGCTGCTGACAATTAACCGCTCGTTTTCACTTCGAATGCCCATGCCGGAAATCGTTAGCATTTTAAAGGAAAATATCAGGGTAGCCAACGCTGTTATGAACTTTGAGTTCCAAACAATAAGATATATGGGGATTACCATACCGATAAAGTACATTTATGCCCCGGAGACTATACCTGTTGAGGCAATCCTTCAGGAAAGCAATGTAGCAAAACGCCGTTTACTGCTTGAAATGTGCGGGTACGGGGTCTTTCTGTCAAGAGTTGAGCATGAGGTTATTGATACGGATGGCGATATGTCGTTGGTACGCGTGCACTGGCACAATAGCGAACGCTCACTGTACCTGCTTAAGGTAAAGTGCGCCTCAACGGGAGTATTTTATACTTTGCGCGTCCCTCCGCAAATGAAAAAATGCAGGGATGCCGTATCCTGGACTTTCGGATTGAAGCCTGAGGAGTATACCCTTGAAGAAGAGTCCTGAGGCACGAAGTGCCGAAGGATCTATCAGGGTTTAATATCCTGCTTAATACGCTACGGCGTTATCCCGGACATTCGGTCCTACGACGGAGGAGCAGAACTTGAAGAAACATACTGACCAACTCGAACGCGAGTTCATAGCCCGCGGCCGCAGGCATTTGAAAGATGACCGCACAAATGTGTCTGTCGTTGATAACTGTATTTCAAACAAGACTACCGACAACATCCGGAAGGAGTATGTCCTTGGCAGCCGGAAAAACAGGAAGACATACATTCTCCCGAAGAATTGTCTCTGGGTTAGGCGTGTCCGTAACGCAGAAAACAAGTTGATAGAGGTCTTCACGGTTGACACGCGGGATGCCTACAAGCGCGAAGGCACTACAGTAAAGTTGATGTATTACTCCGAAAAGAAGTTTTATGGCAGCGGATTCATAGAAAAGATCTATTACCTCAGCGGCGGCTTGCATATATTATCCAGCCCCAAACGTCTCTATATTTTCCACGAGAATGGCCGGCTGAAACTGTTAAAGACGAAGTTAAAATTCAGAACCTATTACTCAAACGGCGAGCTTCATTCCGCTGCCCCGGTAGTACCCGGAGTCCGGGGGAGCGCGGACGGAAACCCGTTTGGCGATATGGAAAAAATGGACCTTGGGGGAAATTTAAAGGAGACAGTAAATTCCGGGAGATCAGGCTTGATTGAAAGCAAGTATGCCAACGGCAAGGTCTTCGAGCGTTGGATTTACTTGGAAGGAATTTGCGTCGTGTTTCACAGGTATGATGAAAAGGGCCGGCTGCTTGTAAGAATGATAGCCGGAAAAACATACATTGAAATTGAAAGGGACGGAGACGGGAAGCTTGAGAGGCTTGTTTGCGAAATATCGGCTCCGGAATTGATGAGCAGGGTTGATATGTCGGATGTCAGGAATCCTGCGGCCGGAAAGAAGAAGTCTGTCGTTATAATGAAATACTTCAACAAAAACGGGAAGGTTTGCGTCAAGCAGAAGCTTGTAAATGGATATCTTGAGGGAAGACGGCAGTTTTACAATATCCGGGGCAAGAAGGGCTCACGGGGATACTTCTTTGGAGGACTTCTGGTGCCGGCTGAACTGTACGAACATCCTGAGAATATCACGGTTGATGCAATAATAGACGACCCGTATGTCGCAAGAAGAGAAGCCTACTTACGCCTTATGGGGTATGGGCTTTTCCTGAGCCGATACAGGCATTTCACTACGCTTGATCGTGACGCGGATTGCGAGTTGGTATCTGTAGCGTGGGTTACAGGAGAAAAGCCTCTTCGGTTGCTGAAGGTGAACTATCCTCCGACCAAGGTCTATAACGTCATCCGCGTGCCGGATGCTTGCGACAGCTGCCTTGAGGCAATAGGCTGGGTCTACACCGCTCCGTCCGAAGACTACAATATACTTCAGGAGTAATAATGCTGATTCCCGGGGTTCTGTCCAATAAGCGCAGGCATAGCCCTTTAATAATGAGGCGTTTCATTCGTTAATTAATTGCGTCTTTTCTGGCTCTTCTCCAGTATATACATTGACGGATGAATATAATTATATTAAAATACGAAAAATGGGGGAGGTGAATATGCTGGATTACCTGAAGATGTCAGATGAAGAACTGGTTAAGCTAATCAATGATAATGATGATAAGTTTGCATTTACTCAAATCATTATAAGATATAGGAATAAAACGGAGCAGCATGTTCAAGGTTCATGGGGTAATGTTATTCCGTTCGATGAAGCCGCTGATTTTACGCACGACATATTCCTCGAGATGAAAGAGAAGTACTTTAAGAAATTTGATTCTGAAAAAGGATCGTTTCACGGGTTCTACTGGACAAAGGTCAAAAATAGGCTTTGCGAACTTCATGAAGAAAAGACGCACGCAAAAGCAGACAAGAAAAGGGCCGCAGAAGGAAAAGTTCCTATTGAAAGAGATGTGACTTATTCATTTGACCCAACCAACGCTTTCAATGTGCCACGCAAGGAAGATCCTGACATGCAGGTCGGTATAGCGCTTTCAGCCCATATTCTCGTCAGCCAAATCACACATGCCTTATCACTTGTATCTAACAATTCATATCGCAGAAGTTTCCTGTTGAAACTGCTGTATGGCAACAAGAATGCCTACCTTGGCGATCTCCTTGGGGTTCCGGAGAGTACTTTTAAATCAAATTATTTTCGCGCCGGCGAGCAAGTCCTTGAAGGCATAAGGGGATATTTCGAGTTTGACTTTCTTGAAATAGTCGGTGAAGTACTGGATGGAACTGATGGCAAGCTCCTTGACCGCAAGTCCATGTTTGATTGCATAAAAACCGCAAAAACCAAGAAATTGTTTTATGTTATCCAAGATTATGAAAGCATCGGGGAGCTGTGCTCCGCCAATAAATTTGACGAGAAAGAGGTGATTGACATGGTACATAAAGGCTTGGATGAAATGTTGCCCGGAAAGAATGGCGATGACAAACCGCCTACCGGGCTTCCTGATGATAAGAAGATTGAGTCAATTGAAAAGGGTTTTGAAGAAGCGGCCGGTGGAAAGAAAAAGAAGAAAAGAAAAATACGGGGAACTAAAGAGCCATCTGAAGCTCAAAAGTATGAAGATTTTGGAAGTTTTCTATTTTCTATTTTCAATGAACCACCGAAGTCAGTAAAGGAAAAAAGCCTGCTTGAAGTATATGAAAACGCAATGAAAAATGGCGGCACGTCAGATAAGGAAATGGCAAAGAAATTGGGTATGGGAAGTGTTGCGCAGCTTGCAAAGAACATTCTAAAAAGTGATAAGAATAACAAAACTTTTATGAATGGAATTGAGGGAAACCTTGTAAAACAAAGAGGAGTTGTTTATGAAGCGTGTGAAGTAGCTCCGGAGAAAATTAACACAGGCAAAGCCAGGCAGAGGTCCGCAGAGTTACAAGAAGAAACCGCCAAGATAATGAAGATTCTAGACGATTCTAATAAACTTTGACCTGAAGGAGCAGTAATGCCGGGGGGTGCCCACTCTTATAATAAGGCGTTGAGATGTGTCGGCATTAAAAAGTATGATGTAGCGGCCGAGCTATTTGAAGAAAGCCTGAACGGGTTAAAGAAAGAAGGCAAAAAACGCGAGTATATAATAGCTCTCAAGATGGTTGCATTTTGCAGAAGCAAGCTCAGTGATCATGCCGGCGCGGAAGTATTCATAAAAAAGGCCCTTGAGAAAGCTCTGGAACACGGTCTGGAAGAAGAACTCGCCAAAATCTATCAATCCTATTCAATAATCTGTTCTCATCTTGACAAACACAAGGAAGCGTTTGATTTCAACGAGAAGGCTCTGTCTTATTTCCCTAAGATAGTTGCCGGCAAGGAAGCCGAGCAAAAGGAAATGCTGGAGATTGGCAAATGTATCTCACTTATTAAGTTAAAGGAATATGGCGCTGCCGAAATAAAATTACTGGAACTTAAATCGAGAAAGCTTGTAAAGTGGCATGCAATAGTAGTCGGGGAATATCTTTCAGTTGTTTATTCTGAGACGGGCAGGGACAGAGAAGCGCTCTGCCTTCTGGAAGACCTGATATATATGGCTCCCGAAAGGCCTTCGCTCTATATGCTGCGCGCAAAGATTAACGGAGTATGCAAGCGTTCCGGCAAGGATTGCATGAAGGCAATCTCACTTTGTGAGACTAATTTACAGGGCATAGATAAAGAAGAATTCAGAATGGCCTACCTTGAATCCAAGGCAAAGGGTATTTATGGTGAAGCAATAGAGTACTTTATAAAGGCGGAAGAGATAGAGACTCTCTTTTCTGTAATACAAAAAACTAAAGCCAGATACCTTGTAGAGCATTTACCCTGGAGAACTGACCATCAGTCCGATCCTCAAAACCTGTTAAGACCGGAGTACCCGAAGAGCAAGATAGAAAGTATTCAATCTCTTCTGGACAATAAGACAGCCTGCCTTGATATGTACATGATGTCCGACAAAATTGCGCTCTTTCTTATAACTGACAAAGAATACCACTACGAACTTGTGAAAATTAGCAGTGATGATGTGAAAGAGATAATTGATGTTGTAATAGAACTGGTCAGGCTGAAATTGCACTCGCGCCTCTATAAAGCTGTAATTGATGAACTTTATGACAGGGTGTTCAAGAACATTCTGGAAAAGGCAATCAAGAAGAAGGTTCTTATAATTGTTCCTCATCAATATTTTCATGAACTTTCCTTCGCGGACTTCACGACGCACTGGGATCTGTGCTATTTGCCAAGTCTTGCCTGCCTAAAGCACATGAAAGACCGTGATGATAAGTTTGATTCGTGTATTGTCCTGGCCAATCCCGATGGAGATCTTGAATGGTCGGAAATTGAAGCCGCAAGAGTGGCAGGGCATTACAAAAAATCTGAAGTGTATCTCAAGCACGCGGCAAAACCTGACAAGCTTTCCCCGTATTGCAACAGGTTTGATGTTTTACATATCGCAGGTCATGCTGAATATAACAGGAGCAATCCAAAGAATTCATGTGTTTACTTATCAGACGGCAACGACGGCAGATACGAGCTCAATGTGGAACGAGTAGTAGAGCAGAAGCTTAAGAATCTTAAGATAGTGGTGCTAAGCTGTTGTGAAAGCGGCGTAGGCCATGTGATGAACCTTACTGATGAAATGATTTCTATCCCGCGCGCTTTTCTTCAAGCCGGCGCTCGCGGCGTGCTTGTAACATTTGGCAATGTCGACGACGAGGCAACCCATATATTAATGAACAATTTCCACCTAAATCTTTCTTGCGGTTACAGCCCGGCGAGATCGCTTCGTATAGCTCAGGAATTGGTCCGCAAAAAGTTCCCGCACCCGTATTTCTGGGCAGGGTTTCAGTACATAGGAGTGTAACGCAAAGCGTCATAGGAAGCTGTCATCTTGAGCCGAAGGCTCAGTCCTGAGCGAAGCGAAGGACCCATCAAGGTTTGTTTTGAGCGGCTCCGCCGGATTGCTAATTACTGATTTCTAATTGCTAATAAGAAGCTCAAGGATTACTGAAGCATCGCTGTCTATGTTGCATCAAAACACAACAGTTTTGATAAATTTGCTTACGCCTATGGAGTGAATCGACAATGTCGATTCGCCCAGGTGTTTCGATGTATGTCAGTATCTATGAACCATTGATTTACAATTAGTAGTCCGGCAGAGCCGGTGGAATGCATCGTCCGCGACGATGCTGGGAGGGATAATGGGTATATGGAGATGTCCAAATCACGATGAAATAGATGCATGCTCAGCTTGGCACCTAAAGAAACATTTGATGGGACTTGTGAAATTTGGTGGAGATGAAATGTCTGAAGAGGAAGCAGATGAGATAATAGAAGAGATTAAACAGGCTGAATCGGACTAAGGACTATCGAATCTGTAAGAACAGTTAGTGTTGCATATCCACAGTAATAAAGGTGTTGTCGATACTGTTGTCAGGAGGTTGTATGGAAAGGCATCCGCGATAATGTCAATAAAAAGGGTGTAAAAATTCATGGAAAAGATCATGGTTTACGCCGCCTCCTTTTTTGAAGTTTGTTTGAGCTTGAATGCGGTCCTTGAAGCCCAGGATTGTTCTGAGTTGTTACGGTAATAGGGTGGAGCTCCCCCGAAATAGTGGACACAATGGAGAGGTGGTGTTAGTATAGAACCATCTCCGGGACGGAGGTGCCCAATGGAAGTGAACCAGGTAAAACGTAGGTTTGATAAGGCTTTTAAGGTAGCGGTGGTACAGGGTAATAGGGACAGTTAATGAACAAGAAGCCGTATGGGAGCGAGAAATTTATTGCTTGGCTTGAGACGAAATTGAAGTTGAAACTTAGACTGTTGCCGAGGGGAAGACCCTGGCCTAAAAAGGACAAATAAATGGCGTTGTCCCTTTTACAAAACTAAAGGTATGGGAGGGGAATATGAAGAGATACGAATACCGCGAACAGATCTATAGAATACTAAGAGCAGCTGACAGACCTTTGTCCTCAGAAGAAATATACGCAAAATTGAAGGAAACAGATAATAATTTGTATGACAAAATGGGACGAGTATTTATTAAAAGTAATCATAATGCTCCGGCTCAGCAAATAGGCGGAATGCTGGGGTATGACGCTGTGTATGGTCAACATATAATAAAAATTGATGGTAACCCTGTCATGTGGCTATGGAAAGAGTAAATCAGGGCTAGAAGTGTTTCATGATTAATTAGTTCGTTGAAATAATCGAAGCGTAGGGTACCACAGTAAATACATCCTTACTTTAGAGATGTGTCTTGCTATGTTAGATAAACAGAACCGGGAGCGGTGCAATGAGAAATGATATGTCTATAGATGAGCAAATACGCTTCTTGTTTAATAGGCTTAGAGAATGGAAAAAGTTACCCAAGTATCAGTTAGAGAGAAGGGCGGATATATTTATTTCAATGTTTTTGACAGAAGCTTTAAGTGATAAATATGGTGGAACATGGTGTTTAGTGGCACCAGAATTTCCTTTGCTCCAAAGATATTTGCCTGGCTGGGACGAAAATCGAACCAAGATTGTAGATGAGAGAAAGCCGGCGCTATCAACCAACGCTGATTATTTGGTTTCAAATGGCAGTAGTCTATTTCTGTTAGAATTAAAAACTGAGAAAAATGGGATTAATGAAGATCAGATTGCGAAGTATGAAAAGGTTGTTGGGGCACCTTTTCGTGAACTTGTTGAGGACATAAAGTTAATTCAATCTAGAACAAATGAAAAAGGAAAATATTCTTATTTATTAAGTATTTGTGATAAAGAAGAGTTGAAGGCCTTGAATGTTGAGAATGTTATATATGTAACACCAGATTTAAATCAATGGGATACGAGAAAAATATTCAATTTTTATTCGCTAAGTTTTACGGATTTGATCAAATCGCTAGAGAATTACAAAAACAAAACATCACTGATAGAGGAAATGATCAATTCACTTAAAGAATGGAACAAATAATATTACCCTCACTGTCTTTCTGTTTCTCGTCACCTCCGGTGTTATCTGCGAGGCAAATCGCTAATCATCATTAATGCAACTATTTCCCTTACCCCTCCGTATACTCTATAGGAGGACTTAGTAATGCACCTAACAATCCACCGCGGTACCCACGAAATCGGGGGTACCTGCATAGAGCTTCAAGCCGGAGCCACACGGCTCATTCTTGATGTCGGTTCACCCCTTGATGCTGACCTGGGTGACGGAAGCCTTGAAGCAGTAAAGGAATTTCTCCCTAAAGTAAAAGGTCTGTTTAAGGACGATCCTGTGAAAATCCCGGCATCGGTCCTTATCTCACATTCCCACCCTGACCATACCGGCTTCATTGAGTACCTGAATGACGGTACCGATGTCTATATGTCCAAAACAACCGA
>CAIOVX010000064.1 GCA_903861835.1 Candidatus Firestoneibacteriota bacterium
AGCCCTTTATATTCTCGCCTTTAAGCAGGACCTCGGCCCAACCCTGGCGCGTGTTCAGAATGTAGACCTTCTTTCCTTCCGGCAGAGTGAAGGCCGCCGGATTTGAATCAATAGGCGCTGATTTGGCTTCGACGGAAAGAGCGACGACTATCGCGGGGTTGTTGTTTTCGTTATCAAGAACACGCGCGCCTGCCAGAAGCATAATGAGGGCGAAGAGGATAGAAGCTCCGAAAGCCAGCCAGTAGGACAGCTCGTCTTTTCTGTAAAGCCGAATGATTAGCGTTCCCATAAGCAGGAAAAACGCCGCGGAAAATAATACGCAAAGCTCGTTCAGCGTGAGGAACCTGTAGGACGCGTTAAGTAATCTTGCCTCGGCGTCCTCGACGGCGTTGTCCTTGATAAAACTTCTCGCGAATTCAAGGTTGTATTTAATATCGGCGTCCCTTGGCGCAATCCTCAGCGCTTTTTCGTAATTGAGTATCGCGAGGCCTATCTTCTTGTCTTTAAAACAGGAATTTCCCAGGTTAAAGTAGGCTTCCGCGCCGGGGTTGCCGGAACTTATTGCCTCTCCGTAAGCGGCTGCCGCTTCCGGATACTTTCCGGCTTCATAGAGTTTATTGGCCGCGTCAAAACCCGTATCCGCGAAGGCAGCGAGCGAAGAAAGCAGAAGAAATACAATTATTTTCGCCGAATGTTTCATAGTCCCGCCTTCTCAAGCTTAGTTATAAGTTCTTTTACCGAGCAAAGGAGCGCGTTTATATCTTTGTTTTCGCTCCCGGCGGGCGCGTACCGCTGAAAATGCAGTTCTTCAAAAACACCGACAGCGCTCTCCGCGAGCCCGGCCTCTTTCAGCTTTCCGGAAAGTATCTCTTTTATCTCGCCCAGGGAAAGCCCCGCCGCCGGCCGGTTTATCTTGTTGCCGATGTATTCGGAATAGACCGCTTCAAGTCTCCCGAGAAACTCTTCCCTCTTGATTTTCTGCGCCGCCGTTTGGAGCGGCTTCAAGCTTTTGAGAGCTCTTGAATACGCCCTGGAGGCCTTGAAGGAAGCCGCATTCTCTTCCCTGCTGCTCTTGAGTTTCCGCGAGCCCAGTATGGATAGCCAGGCAAAGAACGGAAACAGCGTAATTATGAGATACACAGGAGACCTGTAAAGCAGGGCGCGCCCGTAAGTATACCTGCCCGCCGGTTTTATGAATCTTATGTCGCTGTCAAAAACCCTTATGCCTTCAGCCTGCGGCATTGAGGGCAGATTGGCGTAGCCGGCATCTTCCTTCGGCCCCTGCGCCACGTTAATAGTGATAGGATCGGAGGAAATAGTACGGTACTTTTTATCGGCGGGATCAAAGTAGGTGTACTTTACCGGAGAAATGGTCAGCTTCCCCGCTTTCCGCGGAACAAGCACGGTCTTAAAAACTTTGGAACCTTTTACTTCATAATTATCCTTGTTGATGTTTAAGTCGGATACCGTCTCGTATTTTTTGAACTCGTCTGAGAGCAGGAGTTTCGGTTCCGCTATGCTCTTAACATTTCCGGTGCCGGAAATACCGACCGTCAGGGTAACGGCGTCATTTGTCTTTACATCCCGCTTATCCACCGTCGCCGAGATGCCGAATCTTCCGACCGTTCCGGAAAAATCCGCCGGTTTCCCTTCGTCCGGCAGCGGCAAAACCGTCACCTGTACCGGCTTGCTGTCCAGGCGGACATTCTTCGTGCTTCCAAAAAAGCCTCCGAAGAAGTCGTCCCCCTGCCCCCTTACGGGAACAGCGCAGACCAGAGAAGCAATTCCGACCGTGTACTGCCCGGGAGAAGCCGGAAAGAGCGCGGTTTTTAATTCCACGACATTGTATCCGTTCCTGCTTGAATTTATCTGCGGAGGAAGATCTTCTTTCCAGAAACCGGTGGTATCGGGAGGCGTATACTGCGGCTGGCCCGCGAGGTTAACGCGGTTGTAAAACCCGAAGGTCATCGTAACGGGCTCGTTGACGTAAACCTTGTTTTTATTCAAATCCACCCTGACAAAAAGGTCATTTCCTCCGGCATTCTGAACACCGCCGTCCTGCCGCGCTGCCTGCTGAGTCTGGGGCGGAACACCCTTCGCGACTTCAACCGCTATCGGAGCCGACTTATAGGTCTTGCCGCCCGCTTCAACCGTAAACGGCGGGATGGTGAATTTTCCCGGCCCTTTGGGATTCAAAGTATAGTCGTAGATAACGGAGGTTGAAGAGGTCATTTTTCCGTTTACAAAAGAAAAACTTGACTGGGTCCTCTGGCCGCCCGCGTAGACATTGAAATCATTCATCTGAGGGGCTTTCAGGGCAGGCGAAGAACTCCCGGACACGGTTACCTGCAGGGCGATCCTGTCTCCTGAATCTATGGAGTTCTTGTCAACCGCTGAGGTGACCGAAATATCATCGGATGCGGCCGCGCCGGCGAATAATATGAGAGCCAGTATGAGCTTCTTCATTCTTTACCAGTCTTCCTTTACGCCGCCCCAGTTGTAACCCTTCATCTGCTGCTGTTTTTTCTTGTCCAGGGCCTTCTTCTCGTCTTCGTTCACGGCTTTTAGTATTCTTTCCGCGTCTTCTTTGGACATCTTGGGCTTCTTCTCTTCCTGACCTTTATCTTTTTGGCCTTCCTTCCCCTTCTCTTCCTTCGCTTTCTGCGCCTGCTGTGCTTTCTGCTCTTTCTTGTCTTTCCCGTTCTTGCCGTCTTTATTCTGTTTATCCTGCTGCTGCTTCTGTTTATCCTGTTTATTATCCTGCCCTTGCTGCTTGTTCTTATCTATATTTTCTTTTATCTTTTTCCTGGTAAATTCCAGATTATATTTTGCGTCATTATCTTTAGGG
This sequence comes from Candidatus Firestoneibacteriota bacterium, assembly GCA_903861835.1. Classification (GTDB taxonomy): domain Bacteria; phylum Oederibacteriota; class D2-FULL-39-29; order D2-FULL-39-29; family CAIOVX01; genus CAIOVX01. The sequence goes on from CAIOVX010000064.1 coordinate 2,849, forward strand.
TTGAGCTCCAGGCATTTCAGGTAGTACTGAATAGCCTCGGGCAGTTTCTCCGCCTTAAAAAGAGAATTGCCGATATTATAATAGCTTTTCGCCTGCATTTCAATGTCTTTGGAATAGCTTGCTTTTTCAAACTCTTTGGCCGCTTCCTCGTACTTTTCGGATTTATAAAGGGCGTCGCCGCAGTTAAAATGCAGCACCGGGTTTTCCGGGTCGTCTATCTGAGCGTCCTGATACTTGGAAAGGGCGCCCTCAAAGTTGCCCTTGCGGAACATGCCGTTGCCGGAATCAATCTTGCCCTTTAAGCCGGCGTGAAGAGGCGCTGCCGCCAGGGCGAGAAGAACCGCTATGATAAATATTTTTATTTTTTCCACGGGATCCAGAATCCTTTCCTGCCGGAAATGAACATCTCCGCCAGCAGAAGCAAAAACGCGAGCAGGGTAAAATATTGGTAGCGGTTCTCGTACTTCACGTAAGTTGTGCTTTTCAACTCTTTCTTTTCCATTCCCGAAATATCATCATAGATCCGGTCAAGCTCAATATCCGAACCGGAAGCCCTGAAGTATTTGCCGTCCGTCTCGAGGGCGATCTTTTGCAGAAGCATTTCGTCAAGCTTTGACATTATGGTCTGCCCGCTGCTGTCCTTTTTATAGCCCGACAGATTGCCGTTCTCATCCACCGCGGGGATGGGTTCTCCCTCCGGCCTGCCGATACCTATGGTGTAAACCCTCACGCCTTCCTTTCTCGCTTCCTTTGCGGCGCCCAAGGGGTCACTCTCGTGATCCTCTCCGTCAGTCAGAAGAATAAGGACCTTGTGCTTCCTTTCTTTCTCGGGAAAACTCTTTACCGCAACCTTAATGGCTTCTCCCAGTGCCGTTCCCGGCTTCGGGATAAGGCGCGTGTCAAGCATTGAAAGGAGCATTTTTGCCGCCGTGTAATCCAGGGTTAACGGGCACTGAACAAAAGCAACTCCCGCAAACGCGACAATTCCGATACGGTCCCCCTGGAGTTTATTCATCAAGCCGGAGAGGCTTTCTTTCGCCTTAGCCATTCGGCTCGGTTTAATATCCTGAGTCTCCATGCTCCCGGAGCAATCCACGGCTATCATCACATCTATGCCGCTGCGTTTTATCTCCACCAGCCTGCCGCCAATCTCCGGGCCGGCGGCCGCGATCACAAAAAAGAAGAGCGAAGCTATGAGCAGAATGAAGCTGAAGACTCTGCGGCGCGGGTTAATGTTCGCCGCAAGGCGCGCGAAAGCGGACGATGAGGCCAATTTGGCCGCATCAACCGCTCTGTTGCGCTCGCTCCAAACTATAAATATTACCGCAAGCGGCACAAGAAGCAGCGCGTAGAGTATGTAGGGGCTGTTAAAGTGCAT
>CAIOVX010000065.1 GCA_903861835.1 Candidatus Firestoneibacteriota bacterium
AATGACCACTCCAGCTGTAACGGTTCAGGACTTTTTGGAGATTTTGGCTCATAAGCAGGTCTCGGGATTAAGGTGTGCTTAGTCATTTCCAGGCACCTCCTTATCTCTCAAATTATACTTCTTCCTCCTTTCCAAAGTCAACTTTTTCAACTCTGCCCTTCGTTTTAGGATTTCTTGCATTTTCCCGGCATACACATCTGCAGGGCTGACGTTGTGCAGGGACGAGTGAGGGGTGTTGTTGTAAACCCTGATCGCTTCGCTCAGTGCCGCCTGCAATTCGTCTGGGGAACAGAACACTATTAAGTTCACTGTCTTGCTCTTGGTTGTCCTGTTGAAGCGCTCTACCTTGCCCTGCGTTTGCGGATGGAACGGCCTTCCAAATATGTGCCTGATTCCGTGCACATCAAGAAAGTCAGAAAGAACATCCCCTACGAAAGCAGAACCGTTGTCCGACAACAACAGCGGCTTTGGATCAAGTTTGTGCCCCAGCCTTTTCGCCGTCTCTATGGCTGCCTCCACCGCGTCACTTATTGAAAACCCAGTCTCATCGAGTCTCAGCTCGTCCGTCAACGCGTACCTGGAATAATCATCCAGCACCGGAATATACTTGTAGAAGCCCCAGCCGCTCACAAACATATTCGTCCCGTCGCATTGCCACATCTGGTCCACTCTTGTAGTCTTTACGCGGTACTCTTTCTTTGCCGGCATTTCTTCAAGCGGCCGGGCTGAAACAAGACCATGTGTCTTCAACAGACGGAACACGGTCTTCTCACCCACGTAAAACCCTTTAGTATCAGTGATTTTAATCGCTATCAGCCTCGGCGTTAACTCAGTGTGTTCTTTTGCTTCCTGCAGGATGATGGCCTCTTCATCAGGCAGTATTTTGTTCCATATCCTTCCGGGACGCGTTGACATTTTAATTAACCCGTTTAGCCCTTTTGTCCAAAATATATCTCTCCAGTTATAATATGTCGACTCCGGGATTTTCATGTTTCCCAAAAGTTTGGAGCGGTTTGTTCCGGATATCTCCACTTTCTCAATAAGCTCTGCGATATCTTGTGGGTTCATGTGTATGTGCCAGTTATCGGCTAATCCATCACACTTTTTTTTAGGAGATAATTCTGCAGGGCCTGATCTCCCACAACAGCTTTCAGCTTCTCATTTTCCTTTCGAAGCTCCTTCACCTCACTGCTGTTTGCTTCGCGCACAAAATCTCCTTTTAAGCGGTTCTTTCCCGCTTCCATGAAGTCCTTCAGCCACTTGTAGTATATCGCGGCATGTAGGTTTTCTCTACGGCAAAGGTCTGCAACTGATATTTCATGCCTGAAACCTTCAAGGACGATTCTGATTTTGTCTTCTGCGGTGTACTTGCGGTTGGTTACTTTCCTGATTTTCCTGATGAGTTTGTCGCCGCTTCCGGGGGTTGCCTGATCTTCCACATTTCTTTCCAATACTGAGTCTGTCATTGTCATGCTCCTTTGGTCTCAATTTTCACTGCTTCCTACGGAGCACAACCTTAAATCCCAATGCCTGCTAAACTAGCACTTTCTCCAAGAGGTGCTGAACTTGAACAGGAAGTTCGGAACGCTCAGGAAAATACTTGAGGCCGGCACGGAAGAATTGACAGTTGTTAGGGGAGTAGGCAGAAATAATGTCTTCGGCTTCAAGCTCGCCAGAGAACTCGCAAAGGTTTACCTGGAACAGAAAGCAAAAGAGGAGTATGCCTGCCGTTCGTCAAAAGAAGTCTTTGATTATCTGTATGTCTCAATGAGAGATCTTAAAAAGGAAGTTTTTAAAGTGCTCTATCTCAACAGTCAGAATCGTATTGTTGATGTCGAGGATATATTTGAAGGTAGTCTTAATTCCAGCTCAGTTTATCCGAGAGAGATAATGAAAAGCGCCATGTCAAAGCATTCCGCGGCGCTGATTTTCGCCCATAACCATCCTTCCGGGATTCCTTCTCCGAGCGATTCGGATAAAGCAGTGACGGAGAACCTTGTTCATGCCGGCCAGCTGATGGAGATAAAAGTGCTGGATCATATCGTTGTAGGAGATAACCGCTACTTCAGTTTTGCGGATTGCGGACTGATTAAAGACTACGAGTTGAGCGGTAAATTCGGCAAAAAGATATAGAAAACCCGCCATTATTTTGATATACTTCTGAAGGTAATCACGGCTCAAATATTCTTTAAAGGAGATGTTTTCATGTCAGGACACTCAAAATGGGCAACAATTAAGAGGAAAAAAGGCGCCAACGACGCTAAAAGAGGAAAGATGTTCTCGAAGATACTGCGCGAGATCACCATTGCCGCTAAGAAGAGCGGGGGAAGCGTTGATACGAATGCCTACCTTAGAACGGTTGTTGCTAAGGCTAAAGCCGTTAATATGCCGCAGGAGAACATAAAGAGGGCCATCCAGAAGGGTACAGGCGAGCTTGAAGGGGCAACCTACGAAGAGATAACCTACGAGGGCTACGGGCCGGGCGGGGTAGCGGTATTTATTGAAGGTTCAACCGATAATAAGAACAGAACCTCTGCCGAGATAAGGACCATTTTCTCCAAACACGGCGGCAATATGGGTGAGGCAGGTTGTGTGTCTTATATGTTTGGGAAGAAAGGCTTGATCTCTGTTTCCAAGGAAGGCGCCACCGAGGATGATGTTATGGGCGCGGCGCTTGATAACGGCGCGGAAGACATGAGCGTTGAGGCTGAAACATTTGATATCGTAACGCTTCCCGAACACTTTGAAAAAGTCAAAGCGGCGCTTGAGGCGAAGAAGTTTACCATCATATCCGCTGAAGTTACCAATGTTCCGCAGAATTACATTGAAGTAAGCGGACACACGGCGAAATCTATCCTTAATCTCGTTGATTCGCTTGAAGACAATGACGATGTCGGCAATGTCTATACCAATGCCGATATTCCGGAGTCGGAATTAGCTGAATAATATACCTCGGCCTGACCAAGGAAGCAAAGCCATGCGGATACTGGGCATAGATCCCGGGGTAGCGACGGTTGGTTACGGTCTTATTGAACATTCCGGAAACAAAAGTTTTGCGGTAGACTATGGTTCAATTAGAACCGCGCCGCACCAGCCAATGGTCAAGCGTCTAAATGAGATATTTGACGCCATTTCAAAGATTATCCGCAAGTTCAAACCTGATGAAATTGCCGTTGAAGAGCTCTTTTTTGCGAAAAATGTTAAAACAGCTATGATGGTAAGCCAGGCAAGGGGCGTTATTATGCTTGCCGCAGCCAGGAAAGGCCATCTGGATATAAGCGAATACACGCCTATGGAAGTAAAAATGGCTCTTGTAGGTTATGGAAGGGCTGATAAGAGTCAAATACAGCAGATGGTTAAAGTAATACTTTCACTCAAGGAAATACCTAAGCCGGATGACACGGCTGATGCTTTGGCAATAGCAATATGTCACGCGCATTCAAGGCGGAGAGAGCCGAAATGATAGCTTTTCTAAAGGGAATACTTATAGTCAAAGAGAGCGATAGAATTATTCTTGAGGCCAATGGAGTTGGGTATGAGGTGTTTACTCCAAACATCAACCGTCTTCCTGAATTAGGTTCTGAAATAAAGGTTTACACGCACTACCATAAGACGGATGATAATGAATTTCTTTATGGGTTTTTAACCCAGGAAGAGAAAGCATTCTTTAGGACCCTGATGAGCGTTCCGGATATTGGGCCTAAAGTGGCTGTTGCTATAATAGCTTCTCTCGGCATTGACAAGGTTCGGTCTGCGATTGTCAGCGGGGATTCTCCAACGTTACAGACGGTGCCGCGGGTTGGCCGAAAGCTTGCGGAAAGAATCATAGTCGATCTGAGGGAGAAGTTAAAGTCAAATGCTAACATTCCTGTTTACAAGACGGCTCTTGATGGTGAAACAGAGTCTGATTTGGTGTCAGCTCTGATAGGGCTTGGGTACAATGCGACACTGGCGCGGAATGTTATTGATAAATTAAGAGTTAAGTATATAGAGAGAAAACCCGGTATAGATGAACTGCTAAAGGAAGCTCTTAAGGAATTGAGCCCAAAGTGATATGGTGAAAAAGAATAAAGACGGAATATTAAACCCAATTCTCGGAGGAGAAGATTTTGAATTTGACACAAACCTCCGTCCTAAGGCCTTGGATGAATATATAGGGCAAAAAAGGTTAAAGGAAAACCTTAAGATATTCATCGAAGCAGCCAAGCAGCGTAAGGAACCTCTGGAGCACCTGCTTTTTTACGGACCGCCCGGTCTCGGAAAGACCACCATGGCGAATATTATTGCCTGTGAAATGGGCGTCCCTATAAGGACCTCATCCGGTCCTTTAATAGAGAGGGCCGGTGATCTGGCGGCTATTTTAACCAATCTGGAAGAGAGATCGGTTCTCTTTATTGACGAAATTCACAGGCTCCCCAGGATAGTCGAAGAGGTTTTGTATCCAGCCATGGAAGACTGCAGGCTTGATATTGTTATAGGGAAAGGGCCTTCAGCAAGGACAATAACGATAAACCTTCCAAAATTTACTCTTGTTGGCGCTACAACGCGCGCCGGCCTGCTTACAGGCCCTCTCAGAGACAGGTTTGGCATAACCTTTAGGATGGATTACTATCCCCCCGAAGAGCTTGCGCTAATCATCAAAAGATCAGCTAAAATACTCCATATTCAGATTGATGAGGGAGGGGTGTGGGAAATTGCCGGCCGAAGCAGGGGTACTCCGAGGGTGGCAAATCGCCTGCTCAAGAGAGTAAGGGATTATGCCCAGGTAAAGAAGGTTAAAGTCATATCTAAGGATGTTGTGGATTATTCCCTGTCAATGCTTGAGATAGATTATAAAGGTTTGGATGTGTTAGACCGTAAAGTTATGCAGGTAGTAATAGATCAATATGGCGGCGGTCCTGTCGGTATTGAAAGCATTGCAGTTGCCGTCGGCGAAGAGTCAGATACCGTAGAAGATGTATGCGAGCCGTTTCTCATTCAGCTTGGTTTCATGATTCGCACGCCGCAGGGCCGGAAAGCTACTATGGCTGCCTACAAGCATTTTGGAAAGGAGTACCGTGGCCAGGCGGATCAGGCCAAATTGCTATGAAAATTGCGCTGCATGTGTGCTGCGGGATCTGTTTAAAGTACCCTCTTAAAGATTTGCTTAGCAAAGGTTTTGTTCCCGAAGGCTTCTATTTCAATCCAAATATCCATCCTTATGGCGAATACCTAAACAGACTAGAGACAGCTAAGAGTGTAATGAAGCAAAACAATCTAAATATTGTTGTACCAGATTATAATGCTGAGATTGCCGAGCCTGGGTTCTTCTCGGAAATACCTGAATCTCGTTCTGAACAATGCAGAAAGTGCTATAGCATGAGGCTGAAATATACGGCTTTTCATGCTAAAGCTAATGGTATTAAGTGTTTTTCTACTACTTTGCTTGGCAGCCCTTACCAGGATTTCAAGTTAATCCTTAAACTTGGAACTGAATTGGCAGCAAAGAATGGCCTTGAATTTGTCTCGTTTCATGAGAAATGGGTAAAGGAATACCATGAAAGCAAGCGCGATCTAAGGTCAGCCGGAGCATATCTCCAGAAATATTGCGGTTGTATTTACAGCAAGATGGATAGAAAGCTGGAGAAACGAGCAATTTTATCAAAAGCAAAAATTAAGACATAAGTATTAAAGGCAACGCTAAAACCCACATACACCAAAGCTTGTTTCTCTGTTTACAACCTTCTGAATAATAAGTATAATACTGGCAATGAAAACAATATTTCTCGCAAAATACTTAATATTTATGCTCTTTTTGGGCATTTTTGTCTTTTTATTGGCATCCGGCTGCGGTGCAGCGGGATCTTTTGCAATGAACAGCGGCCGTTCGCATGAAGAGTCGGTTATGTCGGCTCCAATTAGGCTTTTGACTGTCTGCGGCGTTAAGAGCGTCGCAATAAGTGCTTTGGGGCCTTGCAAAATAGTAAGCGGAGAAAACAAGTTTCAGATAATGGCCCTTAAGGCTGGAGATCTGGAAATAACCTGTTCTGACAAGGGTTTAAGCGTTAACGGTGATTCTGTTTCGGCAGCTATAATAAGGGTTGTTCCTGACGGCGGTAAAATCAAGATAGGGGAGATTGTTTTCAGGGGAATTGCCGAGATAAGATATGAAAAGAACGCTATGAATGTGATAAATGAACTCGGGATAGAGGAACTTGTAATGTCCCAGGTAGGGCGAGAAGTGTCTTCAGGATTCAAGCCGGAGGCGCTAAAGGCGCAGGCAATAGCGGCAAGGACTTTTGTCCTGCATGAGAAAATTCATTCTAAATTCAAGGTTTATGATCTAAAAAACCTTGAAGGACCGGGAAAAATATATTTTGGCACGGTTACAGAACACGTTCCTGGAAATGAGGCGGTAGAAGCAACCAGAGGCATAACGCTAAGATACGGAGGCGAAACAGCCTTTACTCCTTACTTTTCAAACTGCGGCGGGTATACCGAAGACGTGACTGAGGTCTGGGGAACGGCCTCAAAAGAGCCGTATTTGTCGCCTGTTCCGTGTTTTTTTTGCAAGCCAGGCGAACATTATGCGTGGCAGACCGAAATAGCCAAGGCACATATACTTGCAACGCTAAACGCCGCCGGATATCCTGCCGGAGACATTTCTGAAATAGACCCAAATTATGAGATAAGCAAAAGCGGCAGGACCAAGACTGTTAGGATAGCTGCCGATAAAGGAAAAATAACCCTGTCGTTAAACGAGTTTCGCTCTATTGTTGGGTATAACGTGTTAAGGAGCGCAAGGTCGCTTACATGCCGCCCGCGGTCAGGGACGTTCTATTTTACGGGCAAAGGCTGGGGGCACGGAGTAGGAATGTGCCAGGATGGAGCCAACGGAATGGCAAAACAGGGCCATAGTTACAAGGAAATCCTCCGAAGGTACTACCCCGGAACGGAAATATCCTCCAGATGAAGCTTTCCGAGTATCACTACAACCTGCCGAAAGAACTTATTGCACAACATCCTTCAGAAAAGCGCGATGAATGCAGGCTTTTGTCGCTTAACAGGCATTCAGGTCAAATTGAGCATAAGATATTCAAGGATATCTCGAAACTCCTCAGGAAAGGCGATCTGCTAGTCCTAAACAATACAAAAGTAATACCCGCCAGGCTTATCGGCTACAAAGACCCTTCTATGGGAAGGCTTGAAATGCTTATGCTCAGTAAAGAACCCGCTAACGGCGAGTTTTGGAATTGCCTTATTAATAGGCGCAAGAACCTGGCAGCCGGGCAAAAGATAATATTCAAAGACACTCCATCGTATGCCCTAATAAAAGAGGTTAAGAACGACTGCTTTTTGCTGGAATTTGTTCTTGACAAAAGCCTTGATATTAAAGGTTTTATGGAGAAACACGGATATGCTCCGTTGCCCCCGTATATAAAGCGCGAGCATGACAATATGCTTGAAGATAAAGAAGATAAGATAAAATACCAGACTATATTTGCAAAGTATGATGGCTCAATAGCAGCTCCTACCGCCGGACTGCACTTTACAGATGCACTGCTGTCAGAACTAAGAACAATGGGCGTTGAGTTCACAGAAGTCACTTTGCATGTCGGCCGGGGTACTTTTATGCCAATAAAAGCAGAGAATATAGAGGATCATGTCATGGGCCTGGAGTATTATGAGGTCCCTGAGAGCTCTGCAGAGGCCATAAACAGGGCAAAAAGCGATGGGCGCAGGGTAATTGCCGTAGGAACAACGGCCATAAGAACCCTTGAAACCGTATATAAAGAGCATAATAGAGTTGTTAAAGCCGCCGGTTGGTCCGGTCTATACATAACGGAAGGGTATAAATTCGGGGTTATTGACGGAATCATAACAAATTTCCACTTACCGGAATCAACAAATCTGATATTAATCTGCGCTTTTGCGGGCAGGAAGAATGTTGTTGGCGCTTATAATGAGGCGGTGAGGCTGAAGTACGGTTTCTATAGTTACGGAGATGCCTGTCTTATCGCTTGAGGCTGCCGGAAGGTGTGTCCTAAAAACCTGATCTAAGCAATGAACTGTCTGTGGGTAAGTAGTAGTTAACATAATATATCTTATAGGAATAATAGGTTTTCTATTCAAAAGTTGTGCAGGTTCCGAATCGGTTCCTTAAGCTTCTCCCTGCCTCTAAACTCACGCAATATCATTAAGACAAGCGGTAAACTTGACTTTCTTTCTATTTACTTCCTTCCGGCGGAGATATCCCTGTCATTGCCAGCTTTTATGTGAATATTCCCAGGTTTGTCTCTATTAGGTATTGGTTTACCATAAAATAATGACCGTTGTGGAACTGCTTCCATAAAAAAAGGCAAAAAACGAAGAAAAAGAGTAAGTAAAAATCAGTCAAAATCACTTTTTCCATGCCTTGATAGGCTCAAATTCCTGCTCAGAATGGCTTTAAACGCGTCAAAATATTGCGCAAGGTGAACTTACATGTATTGATATATGGGCTCGTTCAACGCGAATCTGGAGCGAAATATGAGTGGTCGTTATTCCCGTTATGCCTGTAAAAGGGATTCTAACGCAGTAAATCAGTTATGAAATAAGCGGGATGTTCTCTTCTAAATGGTTGAAACCCCAGATAGTGTTTCTTTAGGTTTCCAAGTAATAGATTCAAACGAGGCATTAAGGCAGGAAAAAAGCCGGTATGCGATATTTTGGCGGTATTAGGGTGACAGAGCAGCAGGAACAGTCTCTCGGGGATTATGATCTATTGGGATGGATTATCCGGCGTTTCAAGGTACCCTCAAAACGTATGCCTGCCTTGATTAAGATCCTTGCTGAAGCCCTATTTTCGGTGTCACAGACGGCCAGATCCTAAATATGCCGCTGTTCTTGAATAATTGCCTGATAACAGCCGCGGCAGCTTCCGTTGCGTACCCTTTGCCCCAGTATTTAACTGCCAGCAAATAGCCTATTTCGGCCTTGAATCTGTCAATGCGGACGGCAAAGTTGCCTATTAGCTCGCCGGCATAGTTCCTAAATATCACAGGCGCGTCTGAAAGCCTTGGTTTTCTTAGCACAAGGCGTTTTGTCTTATTACCAAAGGCATTTTTGTTGTATTCATAGTAAATCTCCTTACTTGTTATAGTACTCCCCTCTTCCTCGTGTTAGAAATATTAGTCTGTCAGGAAGTTTAATGACTTAGTAATAAAAGAGCGCCGGCATGTGCCGGCGCTCTTAGTCTTTTAGACGTGTGTTGCTCTATTTTAGGTGTTGATTCACTTCGTGGTCCTGGTTTTGGATCTCTGTTTCTCTCTTGGCCGCGGTTATTTTCATCCTGAGGGTCCTAATCAAGAATAGACAAGCTATCACAATAACTACGCCAACGCCAATTGGCACAGCCATATTTCCGTCAACCGGAGCTCCCGCCACAGTATTGGTAGTGGCAGCCGGAGTTGGTTGAAGGCCGGTCTTACGGGGCCGAGCAACTTGTTCGTCTATCTTAGTTTCTTTTGTCGGTTCAATTTTCGGAGCTTCCTTTTTGGGTTCTTCTCTAGTAACCATTGGAGGAAGAGTTTTTGCCGGAGTCTGAGAGACCGTTTCCGTATCCATATCCATGTCAACCGAGGCATCAACAACCGGCGGTTGTTCAGCTATCACAGGCGCCTTAACTACAGCCGCCGCTTCCTTGCCGGTACGCGCTTTCTCCGCAGCTGCTTTAGCCGAGGCTGACGCCTTCTCGGCATACTTCTTTGCGCTGAGGAATTCACCGCTCTTTTGTGCGTTAGTGGCCGCTGCTATAGCTTTTTCGGCTGCCGCAAGCTGATCGGAAGCGAATTCAGTGGCTCCTGCTTCCTTCGCGTTGTTTACATCTCCGCCTGCCTGCTGAATCGCAAGGTCAACGCCTGCCCACATCTCTCTGTCCAGCGCTGTTTTTGCTTTGTCGGCTTTATCTCCGGCGTTAGGCAGTAGTCCTGCTGCAAAATCCGCGCTGGAAGAAGCCAGTGCTTCGGACCCTGTATTGTAAACATCAGCTTTCAAGGTGTCCATCTGAAGGTCTTTCGCAAGCTTTAATGAGTTTGCAAGTGCGGCTATGCTTTTTCTTGCCGTAGACGGTTCATACATTGCTTTTCTTGAAGCTTCAAGTGAAGCTAACGCTTTTGCCCTGGCTACGTCAAACACATTCTTATCATAGGCTATTTTTGCCGCGTTAAGGTTATCGTAAGCATCTTTGTAGTCAATCGGTGAAGCAACATCTACGCCTGCCACTTTAGCCGAGTTTAACAGGCTTTCTGCGTCAGTGATAGTGCTCTGGGTGTTTACGGGAAGCGTAAGTATATCTCTGGCTTCTTTACCGGTCTTGACGGCATACTCTTTGGCGCGCGCGAAGTCTTTTATATCGAGTGTATTTGAGGCTGTCTGGAAGTCTGCCATCGCTTGTCTCATAGAATCGGCAGCGTAATCATTAGCGCCGGCTCTGGCCGCCGAATCAAGGTCTATTTTAGCGGCGTCTATAAGTAAGGCGATCTCGTTGTAGGAAGCTTCTTCTTCAGGCAAAAGAGTAGGTTTGCCGGTACAGCCGGCAAGCACAAACCCAACCGCTAAAACTGCCAGGAATCTCTTCATAATATTCCTCCTTAAAGGAAGTGATATTTTACTCTTAAAGGTTCTCGTTTTCCATAAGTTTTATGAGTTCTTCGGCTTTTTCATCGTCTTTATGCTTCTTTACAGAATCCGACTTAAGTTTAAAGACTTCATCCGCGAGGTTAAGCGCAGTAAGGATCGTAACTTTTAAGGAAGATACATTTGAGGTGGTTGCGGAAATAGCTCTCATTTTTGAGTCCACATAGGCCGCTACTTCTTTGATATAGGACCCGTCGCCTTCGCCGCGGACCACATACTCGGTTCCAAAGATATCCACAACAACGTTTTTCTTGGGCTCTTCCATTATTCCCCCGTTAGAACTTTAGGTCAAGTTGAATCTTATCAATAGTATCCAATATTTCTTCGACCTGGAGCTTGGCTTTATCCCGTTTTTGCTTGAATCTAATGAGTTCGGTCTTAAGTTGCTCCAATTCAACCACTTTTACCTTCAGGTCCTCGTTCTCGGTCCGAAGAGATTTGATTGTTTCTATAGCCTTTTTGACCTTTTCTTCTATGATTTCCATCTTTTCCATGCTTCGTCTCCGCACTGCCTATTTCCGGATAACCGCGCCTAATTCTCTTTCGGCGCCGGATATAATGGTATTGTTAATGTCATCTACTTCTTTGTCAGTCAAAGTTCTATCCGGGGATCTATAAATTATCGTAAAAGTTACACTCTTCAAGTCTTTTCCTACATTGTCGCCTTCATATACTGCTGTCACAGAGGTTTTTTCTATTAAGTTTTGTTTAAGTTTGCAAATATAGGCGCTAATTGCCAAGGATGTAATGTTGTTTCTAACTATAAACGATATATCTCTTTTTATTGCAGGAAACTTTGGCAGCTGGACAAACTTTGTGGTGCCTTTCCGGGCCTCTTCCATGGTTGGCAATTCTAATTTGGAGTAAAATACTTTTTGCTTGATATCAAATGCCCTAAGAAGGTTTTTTCTTAGTTCGCCGAAACAGCCGGCCATTTTACCGTTTATTCTAACCCCTACGGCAGCATTCTTCTCGTAGGCGTCTCCCTGGTAGCCTTCAACAAGCTCGTAAGGCACTCTAAGGGAAAGAAGCAGGCTTTCAACAAGCCCCTTTATGTAGTAAAGATCTGTTTCGGCGGGAGCTTCGGCCCAGCCTGGTTCCGCTAGCAAGCCGGTGGCTATTATGCCGAGGTTCTTATGTTCCTCAAAATTACCTTTTTCTTTCTTAGAGAAGACTTTCCCTACCTCAAAGAGCCTGATGTTCTTGATGCCGTACCTGGTGACATTATGCGTTGTGTTGGCAAGAAGCCCCGGCAACAGCGTGCTTCTCATAACATTCCAATCGTCAGTTAAAGGATTAAGTATCTCAGGACAGTTCCTCAACGCGCTTTCCGCCGGGAACCCGCCTTTATCAAACCAGGTTTTTGAAATGAAGCTCCAATTTACGGCTTCATACAGACCGCGCCCAACCAGGTTCCTCTTAACTTCATCTTCAAAGGCCGTTTGAGGAATGCTTGAAGCCAAAACAACCTTAGGAGTGCGTTCGATTATTTTTTCATAACCATATATTTGAGCTATTTCTTCTATCATGTCTATCTCGCGATCTAACTCCACCCTGAAAGACGGAACTTCAGCGGTGAAACCGGTCTCGTCTTTAGCCAGAATATTGAAGCCGAGCCGCTCGGAGATGCCGAGCATTTCGCTGTCTGGAATATCAGTTCCGAGAAGTTTTCTTACCCGTTCATAACGGGTAGTTATTTCTCTTGTTTTAATTTTTTCAGGGTAAATATCAATTATGCCGTCTGAGACTTCCCCGCAGCAGTGTTCCTGCAGGAGGTAGGCCGCTCTGTCCAGCGCCTTAAGCATCCCCTCGTGGTCCATGCCCCTCTCAAACCTGAAGGAAGCCTCGGTTGAAAGGTTTATTTCTTTTGAAGTCTTGCGTATATTTACGGCGTTAAAGAAGGCGCTTTCAAGAAGGACTTCCGTGGTAGAAGCATTTATTTCCGAGTTATTGCCGCCCATAATTCCGGCCAGCGCGACTGCTTTTTCTTCATCGGCGATGACCAGCATATCCGCGCTAAGTTCCCTGGTCAGTCCGTCAAGGGTGGTTATCTTTTCGCCTTTTTCGGCGCGCCTGACAATTATGTGGTTGCCGGAGATAAGTTTTTTATCAAAAGCGTGAAGCGGATGTCCGAGTTCAAGCAACACATAATTAGTTATATCCACTATGTTGTTGATTGGTCTGACTCCGGCGGACTTTAGCCGAAGCTGCATCTTAAACGGCGATGCCCCGAGTTTAACTCCTTTTATGACCCTTGCGGTATATCTTGGGCAAATTTCTTTAGCGGTTATTGTTACTTTAACTTCAGCGGCGGCTTTACCGGACGTTTTCTTTATGCTTATTTCCGGAGTTTTTAGAGGAATCTTGAGCGCTGCGGAAAGCATTCTTGCGACGCCGATAATTCCGAGATAGTCAGGCCTGTTTGGCAGTATCTCTAAAGAGAAGAGCCAATCCTTCAAGTTTAAGTATTCTGTGATGTCCTTGCCTATCGGAGCGTCCGACGGAAGTATCAAGAGCCCTTCAGCCTCTTCACTGATTCCCAGTTCTTTTGAGGAACAGAGCATGCCTTCAGAGAGCAGGCCGCGTAGTTTTGTAGGTTTAATCTTGAAGCCTCCGGGAAGTTCGGAGCCGTCTACCGCGACGGGAACTTTATCTCCCGCCTTCATATTCTTGGCGCCGCAGACGATATTTAGTTTCTTCTCTTTCCCGGCGTCCACCGAACAGTACACAAGCTTGTCGGCATTTGGGTGTTCTTCTATCTTCTCAATAAGGCCAACGACAACGCCGCTAATATCTCCAAGCCGGGTAAGGCTTTCAACCTCTATCCCAAGTGAAATAAATTTGGCTGCCAGGGCTTCGGGAGCCAGGTCAAAATCAACGAATTCTTTAAGCCAGTTGTAGGTTAGTTTCATTCGAATTGCCCCAGGAATCTAAGATCGTTTTCCGGAAATAATCTGATATCATTGATGCCGTATTTAATCATGGCCATGCGTTCTATTCCCCAGCCAAAAGCAAAGCCCGTCCATTGTTCCGAATCATAGCCGATTGATTTGAAAACATTCGGATCAACCATTCCGGCTCCGCCAATCTCTATCCATCCGGTCTTCTTGCAGACGCTGCAGCCTGAACCGCCGCAGACATGGCAGGAAAAAGAAACTTCAACAGAAGGTTCGGTAAAGGGGAAATAGCTTGGATTAAAACGGATATTGACTTCTCTCTCTAAAAGCCGGCTGAAGAATATCTTTAGTATGCCTTTTAGGTCTCCAAAATTGATATTCTCGTCCACCATAAGGCCCTCAATTTGATGAAACATAGGCGTATGAGTCTGGTCGGACGCGTCGCTTCTGTAACATTTGCCGATTGTTATCATGCGCAACGGCGGTTGCTGTTTCTCCATCGTCCTAACCTGTACGGGCGAGGTATGCGTACGCAGCAACATTCCGCTTCCAAGGTGAAAGGAGTTCTGCATATCCCTCGCAGGATGATGAGGAGGAAAATTGAGGGCTTCAAAATTGTAGTAATCGGATTCTATCTCAGGCCCTTCAATTACCTGGAAGTTCAAGCTTTTGAAAATTTCTTTGGCTTCATTTGAAATAATGGTAAGCGGATGGTACCTGCCGGTAGTGATGTTTCTGCCAGGCAGCGTCGTATCAAGTGCCGAGGATTCTCCTACGGAAGAAAGTGTTTCAAGCTTATCAGAAAAAAGGAGTTCCGATTTTTTTCTAAGGGTGTTAAGCAGCGCGCCGGCTTTCGGCTTTTCTTCTTTGGGCAGCGAGCCCAATTTATCAAAAAAGGCGGTCAACGCGCCTTTCTTACCGAGGTATTTTACCCTGGCAGCTTCAAGCTCTTCACGGGTTTTGGCCGCTTTTACCGCGGCTTCTATTTCACCCGACAAGCCTTCCAGTTCTTTTTCCATTTTTTGTCCGGCCGGCCGGGATTTCAAGCACGGCTTTCTCTGCTCCTTTTTTATGTTCTGAATACATCAAAAATACGCCAATTTTACCGGTCTTCTTAAAAACAGACCATAATAAGTCATATTCATTGTACGCTACCTTCTTCAAGCTACACCCCTCAGATATTTGCAATAGTATAGCAATAATAAGGCGTTTTGTCAACGAGCGAGGCGGTTTCCGACGTCCGAAAAGGCTTAAAGAAGAAGGGCTAACGCATTCACTAATATAATCTGAAACGACGCATTATTTCATACAGAGTTATTCCTGTTGATACCGCTACATTTAATGAATCTATATCCCCGGTGATAGGAAGTTTTACGTTTAAGTCCGTTAGTTCCAAAGCTTTTTTTGATATCCCTCTCGCTTCGTTTCCGAAAATTAGCAGTACTGGCAGAGCTATTTCGGCATCCCAGATAGCTTTGTCGGCATCCAAAGACGCGCCTACCGTCTTAACCCCTCTCATTTTAAACGCAGAGATGACCTCTTCGGGCTCTCTGCTTTCAAGTATAGTTGTTGAGAAGACCGCTCCCATTGTTGAGCGGAGCACTTTAGGGTTATATACGGAAACGCTTCCCTTGGAAGTAATAAGCGCCTTAACGCCGGCTGCTTTGCAGGTGCGGATTATGGTTCCAATATTTCCCGGGTCGCTGATGCCGTCAAGAAGGACATAGACCGCTTTCTTATCGAAAAAATCTATCGCGGATATGTCGCCGGATAATTCACGCTTTCCGAAGAAAGCTATCCCCTGGGGTTCTTCGACATCGGAGAACTTTCGAAAAATTTTAGAAGCCATCACATAGGAATTATTTGAGCGGGATTTCAATCTTGTGAAAAGGCCGGAGATCTTGGGCTCTTCCAGGAGCTCTCCGGAGACTATCGCTGTTTCGGCGCTCCTTTCTGATTTCAGGAATTCCTCGGTTATTTTTATCCCTTCCGCAAAATAAAAAGAAGTATCCTTCTTTGTTTCAAGAAGCCCTTTTATGACAGGGTTGTCCGAGGATTTTATAGAAGCTGTCTCGTGCATATCACGCCCTTGGGATGTAAAAATACCGGTTGTTTAGACCGGTATTTTTCTGTTTTTGATCTGGTAAGCTGCGGAAGAAATTACTGTTTCGCCAGCTCTATAATCTTGCCGAACGCGTTTACGTCGCAAAGCGCAAGTTCTGCAAGCATTTTCCTGTCTATCTCAATCTTGGCTTTCTTCAGACCGGCAATAAATTTGCTATAGGACAGCCCGTTCTCTTTAGTGATAGCGGAGATGCGGGTGATCCAAAGGCGCCTAAAGGTGCCTTTCTTGTCTCTCCTGTCTCTGTACGCAAATCGTCCCGCCCTGTCGACGGCTTCATTCGCGAACCTGAAGCAATTCTTTTTCTTGCCCCAGAATCCTTTTGTGAGTTTGAAGATTCTTTTCTTTCTGGCTCTTGTTGTCTTTCCCGGTTTAATACGCATTTAACTTATCTCCTTAATTGTACGGCATCAAAGACTTTATTGATTTTCCGTCAGTTTTGTTCAACTGGCCCATCTTGCCTAGGTGATTTCTCAGGCTGTTGGCTTTATGTTCCTGATTGTGGCGCATAAATGCTTTCTTTTTCATTACCTTTCCGGTCCTGGTAATTCTGAATCTTTTTTTCGCCCCGCTTTTCGTCTTCAGTTTTGGCATATTATTTCCCCTTCTTCGGAGCCAACACCATAGCCATGTTGTAGCCCTCTAGTTTGCTTGCCTGTTCAACTTCCACAAAATCCTGAAATTCTATGAGAATCTTGTCCAGAATATCCCTTCCCATTTCCTTGTGGGCCATTTCCCTGCCCCTAAACATTATTGTAACCCTGACCTTGTTACCTTTCTCAATAAACTCTTTTATATGATTCTTTTTAGTCTGCAAATCATGAATATCAATTTTAGGCCTGATCTTAATTTCTTTCAGCACCACTATCTTCTGGTTTTTCTTGGCAGCCTTCTCTTTCTTTTCCTGCTCGTACCTGAATTTACCGAAATTAACTATTTTGCAAACAGGAGGTACCGTACTAGAGGATATCTCAACTAGGTCCAGCGCAAGCGCCTTGGCTGCTACAAGAGCCTGCGGAGTAGCCATAACTCCGAGCTGTTCTCCGTTAACACCCAAAACCCTGACTTCCGGAACTCTGATCTGGTTGTTTATCCTATATGACTTATTGATAGCAAAACCCTCCTCAAGAAAACGCTTATAAATGAGCAAGAATTATAGCACAACAAATCCGTATTTGTAAAGAGAAAAAGTCTAAAGCTTGGTTATTGAGTTTGAATCCCCGTTTTTGTCTATTATTTCAAGGAAGAAAGGCACCAGCGCCGGGTCAAAATGATTTCCGGAGCATTTTTTAATCTCTACCCTGGCGGATTCCTTGCTTCGCCCGGAGCGGTACACTCTGTTTGTTATCATCGCGTCGTAGGAGTCAGCGAGAGAAAGAATCCTGGCTCCGATCGGGATCTCATTGCCTTTTAAGCCGTCCGGGTAGCCATCCCCGGAGTATTTCTCGTGGTGGTGGCGTACTATCAGGGTAGCGGCCTCAAGAAACTTGGCATTTGAGAGAATCTGTACCCCTTCTTCCACGTGTTTTCTCATGCGGTTGGTCTCATCATCCGTAAGCTTCCCAGGTTTATTCAGGATCTTTTCTTCCACGCCGATCTTCCCTACATCGTGAAGCAGGGCTGCGAAATGCAGATCCTCTTTTTCCTTCTCAGAGAGCCCCACTCTATCGGCCAGTTCCAGCGAAAGCCGCACAACCCGTTTAATATGAATGTAGGAATTCTTATCTTTGGCTTCGATAGCGGCCGCCAGAGCCTCTACAGTGCTCAGGTAGGCCCTTTTGGTCTCAAGGAAAAACTTTACCTTTTCTATCGCCACTGCAGCCAGGTTGGCGAAATTTGCTATTACCGTAAGGTCTTCTTCATCGAAGGGTTTACCGTTATCCTTATTTGAGAAGTTAATCACACCTATTGTCGCGTTGCTTTTAAGTGAAATATTAACGGCGAACTGAGATTCATAGCTAATGCTCAAGGGCGCTACAATAAAAGAACCGGACTTGCCGAGCGGGTGGAACTTAAGTTTTTCTACGTTTCCTTCAACTTTCTTAATAAGCAGCGGTTCGCCTGTTTTCCAAACCCAGCCCGAAGCGCCGACGCCGATTTTTCGACTCTGCCCAATGATTCCTTTCCGGGTGCTCCCTTTGACTATTAGGTTCTTGTTTTCTATGAGCATGACCGAAACGTTCTTACATTTTACCAGTTCCTTGCCGCTGGCAACAATTGTTTTGAAGATACTATGCAGATCATTCGTTGCGTTAATCTTCTGAATAATATGATTCAAGGTGCTAAGCTCAAGGTTTTTGTTCTCGTACTTCAGGGCTGCTCCCAAATATCTCGCAAGCATTACCGCTAAACTTAAATCCTGTTCCGTGAAGAGCCCCTTGCCGACCTTGTTGTTGAAGTTTAGGACTGCTTTCGGACCTGAACCGGTCTCAACGGGGATTACCATTGAAGTTTTGTATTTGTTCCGGGTAGCAGCGAGTTTTAATGCAGGGAAAACTTTTTTAAGCTCAGCGAGGTTGTTGATTAGAAGAGGTTTGTGAAGTTTTAATACAATGCCGCAGGGTGTTGTTTTGTCTGCTTTTACCCTGGTCTCATTGCTTATTTGCTCTGAAATTTGCGCGGCCTCCGGTCTGCAACACGAAACCTTGATGTACAGCTCGCATTTCTTTTCATCGAGCAGCATTAAGGTCACGCTTTCAGCCTGAATATCATTCAGGGCTGCTTCAAGAGCTTCCCGCAGATTATCACTTTTGTTCTCTAAGTTTTTCATTGTTTTATCCAGGTGTCAGGGTCTGACGGATTAATAATTTTGTAGGTTACCGTGCCAAATATATGGCCATCTTCATAATCTATTGCAATACAATCTGATTTAGGGAATTTGATATCAACGAGCAGCCATTTTTCTCCGACAGAAGGCGCCTTATTTATCAGTGTTGGAAGCGCTTTTTCAGCTGTTTTCTTCAGATTTTCTTTGTCTAAAGCAGTCAGCACTCCTGACGCGCTGTTTTGCGCGCCGTGGTGAAGGTCCTTCCCTTCCAGCAAAGCAATGCGTTTATTCTTCTCCTGCAGCTGGGCTACAAGGATGAAAATAATAATAACAGAGAAGACCAGCATCCACGTAAGGCCGCTGCCGCCATTTTTCTTGGTGCTTTTGCCGGTCTCTTTTTTCTTAGCCATTTATAAGTATTTCTCCTGATGTGTGACGACCTCTATCATAGCCAGCATGTTTTCAAGCGGGACATCTGCCGGCGTCGCGTGCGCGGGAGAAAAGATGTATCCCCCGTCCTTGCCGATTGCTTTAAGAAGTTTTATTGTCTCCTTCCGCACATCTTCCGGAGTTCCAAAAGGCAATATCTTCTGTGTGCTCATTCCGCCGTAGAAAGAAAGCTTGGCGCCGTGCAGGTTCTTTATTTTGTAGATATCATACGCCTCCGGCTGGAACGGGTTGAAAACATCCAGGCCGCATTCTATAAGGTCCGGGAAGAGTTCTTCAACATCGCCGCAGGAATGAATGAAGACTTTAAGTCCGCTCTCTTTTACTTTGGAGTACATTTTATTAACCCGGGGCCTAATGAACTGACGCCAGAGATCAGGCCCCATTATTAAGCCCGACTGTTGCCCCCAGTCATCGCCGAATCTCATCCCGTCTATCGGGAATTTTGAGGACTCTTCAATAACGGCAAGATTGAACTCGGTTATCACGTCAAGCAGGTCACTGACAAAGCCCGGATTCTCGTACATATCAACAAGCAGATTTTCCATGCCGCGCAAGGTCCAGGCGCGTTCAAAAAGAGAAAAACCTATGTCGCTGAGAAGAAAACGATCTTTATGTTTCTCCAGGCCCTTTGCGAAGCCGGAATACCTCCAGGAGGCTTTGGGGTCGGGAAGTTTTAATCCTTTCAAGGAAGGTTCTTTGAGTATAAGTTCTTCCACGACTCCGATATCCTTGTCAATAGTCTGATTCCAGATTACTCCAAAATCATCCTGTCTGTATCCCGGCTTTATAATCTTGTCGCCGCACAGCGCATCAACGCTGAAAAGATGGTTTCCGAGTGTTTCTTCGAAATCAAGGTCATTGAAGTGGGTCTTAAGTTTATCAGCCGCAGGGACGGTAAAAGTAATATTGTAAGGGACAATATCAGAATTCTTATGAGCCAAGGATTGTTTAATTCGCTCTTTTCTTGTCATTGCCCAGCAATCCTCCGAGTATTTTATCCAGCTCCTCTTCCTTCAAGACACCCATAATTAAAGAGATATTGCCATCGATACCTATAAAGATGCTTGTCGGCATATTGAAGCCGCCTTTTATATACCTGCTATAAAAAGTTTTGCTGATGGTGTCCCAGCAGACAGCATAGGGAATACCGGAGGTCTTAACGAAGTTCTCAACATCAACTTTTTTCGGGTCGGTAATATCGACAGCCACAAACTCAACGTTTTCCTTGTATTTAGAGTGGAGTTTGATTATGTACGGAAGTTCTTCTTTGCAGGGTTCGCAGGTAATGGAGAAGATATTTATAAAAACGGCTTTCTTTCCCTTGTAATCCGCAAGGTTAAATCTCTTGCCTTTTAGATTAAATATTGAGAATTGCGGGGCCGGTTCCCCTTTTGAGATTATCAGGCCGGAGAAGCCAGAACCGGCTGCCAAAACGCATAACAGTAGAGATAAAAGCCTGCTCATCTAATTCCTCCGGAGTTTTTGGAGGCGGCACTCGGATTTGAACCGAGGAATCGCGGTTTTGCAGACCGCTGCCTTACCACTTGGCTATGCCGCCATAACCTTGTAGAAAATAGCATATAATCTGAGTATTTTCAAGAAAAATTAGAAACCGGCAGACAGGATGTTGCTATTTGAAACAACCGGGTATTTTATGTCCGCACTTGAAGCAGTTTGAACCTTTAAGAAGGTTTATCTCAACGGAGAAACCGTTTCTTCGTATGAGCTCAGTTTTACACTTCGGGCAACAGGTAGAATTCTTCTCGGCATCAAGGTTACCGGCATAAACATAGTTAAGCTTCTTTTTAGCCGTAAATTCGGCAAAGCGCAAAGCTGCCGCAGGTGTCGCAGGTTCGGTCGACTTGTATATAGGAAAATACCTTGAAAAATGCAGCGGCACGTCCTTCCCGAGACCTGATACATAATCTATTAGTTTAACAAGGTCAGTTTCAGAATCGTTCTTTCCTGTTACCAGGAGGTTTGTGAGCTCAACGTGGCATTGTTTTAGTGAGCTTTCAATAGTTTTTTTTACGGGTTCAAGCGATCCTTTGCAAGTTTTCTTGTAAAAATCAGCATTTATGGATTTTAGGTCTATATTCATTGCATCAATATAAGGCAGTAGTTCCCCAAGTGGCTCTGCATTTACATAACCGTTAGTCACCAGGACATTCCTTAGCTTTTTCTTACGCGCTAACTTTGCCGTTTCAAGGACAAATTCAAACCAAATGAAGGGTTCATTATAAGTGTAGGCAATTCCTATGGAACCCCCCGCGACTGCCAGTTCAACAGTCTCTGCAGAACTCATTTTCTGTCTTCCTGATTGTTCTGTTTGAGAGATTTCCCAGTTTTGGCAGAATGAACAGGCGAAGTTGCAGCCATTTGTCCCGACTGAGAGTATCCGGGAACCGGGGTAAAAATGATAGAGCGGTTTTTTTTCTATAGGGTCGAGGTTTATGCTTGTGGTCTCAGCATAAATAGAGGAGTAAAGCGTTCCGTTAAGGTTGTATCTTACTCTGCATAGTCCGGTTTTGCCGTCTGCTATGACACAGGCGTGTGGGCACAAAAGGCAGCTTACTTTTCCGGCGGTAAGTTTCTTCCAATAAACAGCGGTTTTCATTGTTGCCTCTTTGGTTTGCTTTGAAAGATGCAACTCTTTTACTTACAAGGGTGATGTGTGGCTTTCTTGAGGGCATTTCTCATTACGTTTAGGGGCGCTTTCTTGCCTGTCCAGATACTAAATGACTTAGCTCCCTGGTGAAGCAGCATCCCTAGACCATTAGAGGTTTTCGCCCCTGCCTTTTTAGCTTCTTTTAACAAAGCGGTAAGCGGCGGGTTGTAAATCATGTCATATACAAAGAGTCCCTTCCTTAGTGAGGCAGCCGGGATGGGTGATTTGACCCCTCTTTTTAAGCCTGCTGAGGTAGCATTTATCAGAATATCAACATCTGCGATGATTGCTGACACTGCTTTTGCATCTAAGGGTAAAGCAACACACTTAACGCCTGTAGCTCTTTCAGTTTTTTGAGTTAATTTGTCAGCTTTTTCAAGAGTTCTATTGGCCACATAGAGCGTTTTTATTCCGCTTAAGGCGAGTTTTTCCGCTACCGCGAATGCCGCGCCGCCTGCTCCCAGTAATAATATAGTTTTATTCTTGAAGGTGCGTATATTGAATTCTTCTTTTAGGCTTGCGAGGAGGCCGTGCGCATCAGTACTGTCTCCATGAAGTTTCCCGCCGCGGTTTGTTATGGTGTTGACCGTTCCGGTAGACTTGGCCTCGCTTGAAAAATTACGCAAGCATTTGTAGGCTATCTCTTTGTGTGGCACTGTTAAATTCAACCCTGCTATCCCGGACGAATTCACGTACTTAAGAAACTCAGGCAAGTCTTCTGGTTTTACCTCGAAAGCCAGGTAAGTTGCTTTTATACCGAGAGACTTAAATGCAGCGTTGTGCATACCCGGTGAAAGGCTATGCTTAACCGGGAACCCAACAACGCCGTAAATTGCCCTCTTCTTTTCAGGATTTCTTCCAGAACTTGTCATTCATCTCTCCCACTATCTCTTCAAGGATGTCTTCCAGCGTGACAATACCGGTAAGTTTATTCTCCTTATTCACAACAAGAGCCATGTGAACCTTATCTTTCTTTAGATTAGTAAGGACATCTGCTGCTTTCCGTTCCTCTGATACTGAATAGACCGGACGGAGCAGGTCGGTTATGAGAAAGAGTTTATTGTTGAGCCAGACAGTCAGGATCTCTTTGGAGTAAATTATGCCCTTGATGTTATCCCGGGTTCCTTTGAACGCCGGCATACGGGTATAACCTTCCTCGGCAGCGAGTCTGGAAATCTCGTTTAGTCCCGCATCCAGGTCTATCATCACGGCCTTTTCAATGGGAAGCATTATGTCTTTTACGGTCTTCTCAGAAATCTTGAACACATTAGCGAGCAGCTGGCTTTCCTCTTCCTTAATCACACCTTCTTCATTCCCGAGCTTGACAAGCGCCCGAATCTCATCTCTTGAGACGGACGGGGAATCATCCTTTGAGCTCCCCCCGAGCAGTCTTACTATGGCTGAGCCTAATTTTGTTGCCACTACTGTAACCGGAGTAATGACGCTGTCAAAGACCTGCAGAGTGCGTATTGTTTTCAATACAACCCATTCCGCATTATGCATTGCATAAATCTTAGGCGTAACCTCCCCAAAAACTATAATAATGACGGCTACGAGAATACCGCTCAGACTTCCGGCAACTGCAGGGTTCAAACCGGCGTGATGGGCTATTTCCGCGGCTATGAATGCGCTTATCGTGGAGGAAGCAACAGCTACAACATTAATTCCAATCAGAAGTGTACTCAACAGTTGGTTCGGATTGTCTAACCATAATTGGAGCGCTTTGGCTTTTCGGGGATTTTCCGAGATAAGAAGCTTAGTCCGAGATCTTGAAAGCGCTATAAGAGCTGTCTCTACGCCGGAAAAGAATGCGGCGAGGAAGAAAAGCGACAAGAGACATATGCCTTCAATTATAAATTTCACGTATAGATTTTATCATATTTTTGCAGTGTTTTGTATAGTTTCGGAATGTCAGTTTCAGGTGAGCTTGAGGAGTTTGAATGCGCGAGTTTCTTTACTTTTCATTAATTTGTGTTCCGTGTCAGCGATATGGTCAAAGCCCAGAAGGTGGTAAAACCCGTGGACCAGCAGAACCTTGAGTTCTGTTTCTAGCGTGTTACCAAGTTCCTTTGCCTGCCGGCGCGCCGTTTGAAGCGATAGAGCTATGTCTCCCGTGAGACCAGTTCTTCTGCCGGTTTCATAGTAAAAGGTCAGAATGTCCGTGGGTTTGTTTTTACCCCTGAAGCTTACGTTTAAACCTTTAATAAAAGTATCAGAGCAGAAGAGCAGATTGAGTTCGTTGAACTGTGTTTTCTCAAGAGAGATAAGTTTCCTTAGGGTTCCTAAGGCGAGCAGATCCAGCGCGGGATTTGGTTTCACGGACTTATAGAGAATGTTAAGTTTACTTCTTTTTGCCATTATCCGAGTAGGCCTCTATAATCCGTGCAACAACTTCGTGACGCACGGCATCTTTTCCAGATAGTTTCACAAAACTTATTCCTCTCACGCCTTTTAGTATATCTTCGGCCTGTTTTAGTCCTGAGTCCTTGTCCTTGGGCAGGTCTATTTGTGTTATATCTCCGGTGATTACGGCTTTGGAGCCGAAGCCCAGGCGTGTAACGAACATCTTGAGCTGCTCGGGAGTAGTGTTCTGCGCTTCATCAAGTATTATGAAAGCGCTGTTTAAGGTTCTGCCTCTCATATAGGCAAGCGGGGCGACCTCTATGATGTCCTTTGTCAGCAGTTCGTGGACCCGGTCAAAGTCCATCATTTCGTACATCGCGTCATAGAGCGGTCTGAGATACGGATTGACCTTCTCCTGCAGTGAACCTGGCAGAAATCCCAGCTTCTCTCCCGCTTCAACAGCCGGCCTGGTAAGTATTATCCTGCTGACCTCTTCAGACTGCAGCATTGAAATAGCCAGCGCCACGGCAATGTAAGTCTTTCCGGTTCCGGCAGGGCCTATAGCGAAGGTAATATCGCTCTTTTTAACCGCATCAACATATTTCTTTTGGGCGAGCGTTTTTGGGCGTATATGAAGTTTCTTTGAGGGAACAGGAATGACATCTTTTGCCGCGCTGTAACCGGTGCCCTGTTTTTCTTCGTCTTTGCGGAGGTTAATCAGCCGGAGCACATTATCAACGTGAAGTATTTCGCCGCTTGCGTGAATTGTTCGCAGGTCGGTAATTATCTTCTCCACGAGCTCAACTTCCTGCTTGCGGCCGTGAAGCGTGAGTTTCGTCCCTCTTGAAGCAACATCTATGTTGACTTTGTCTTCGATTAATCTCAAATGATCGTCATTATTTCCAAAAACATTCATCGTCTCCCTCGAGTCGCCGAAGGTTATTTGCTTTGTTACGGGGACCCTCATTCTTAGAACGCCGCTCCCGCGCCTAGAGTGTAGGCAAGGCTGCTGTTTGCGTAACCGACATCGCCGTTAACATATACCAGCGGAAGCACTGTGAGCCTTAAACCCGCGTTATATCTAAAGGATGTTCCGGAACCTGTAACCATTAGGCCCAGAAAGGGGATTTTGGATGTTATATTAGTGAAATCTACTCCGGCTCCGGCGTAAAGCGCGAGGGGCAGCGGAGAAAGGCCTTTGGTCAGTATCAGGTTGAAGCTTAGGGCGTTGATGTCAAAATCAGAATAGCCGGAGAAGAAATGATAAGTGCCGGAGACGGCAACTGCAGGCAGCACTATCTGGTCGTCAAGCAGTTTGTATTTTATGCCGCCGCCCATAACCGTTAGTGTTCCGCCGTTCTCAGGGGTGATTGTAAAGATACGGAACATAGGGATGATGTTCATCGGAAGCCCCACCTCAAGTTCGGCGAAAGCCAGGCCATAAGCAGTATTTGCAGGGAGTATCACATCGTCGGATGAAGGGCTGTTTACAACAACCAGTTTCACGCTCAGATCAAATCCCGGGAAACCGCAGTTGGAGCCGGAATAGGTTCCGCCGCCAAGCACCGGGCCGAGGTCTTTCGCGAAGGCGTTAAGCTTGCTCGTGACTATATTTGTCGAGAAGCTGCCGAAATTGATTGCTGAAATCTGAGCCGACAAGCATAGGATTGCTACAATAGCTATTAGGATTCTTTTCATATTTCCTCCTTGATTCTGTAAAAATTCAAATATTGGTTTATTTGTTCCGTTTTTGCTTTACGTTATAAACTTTACAAACCTTACAAACCTTACAAACTTTTGGCAACTTCTTCTTTTTTTATTATATTGACCTTTATATGAAGTTCCCTTAGCTGTTTTTCATCAACATCTGATGGCGCGTTGGTAAGCAGGCACTGCCCTTTTTGAGTCTTCGGGAAGACAATTACGTCCCTGATAGAACTTTCTTTAAACATCAGCATGAGCATTCTGTCCAGGCCAAGAGCGACGCCGCCGTGCGGGGGAGCTCCGTATTCAAAGGCTTCAAGCAGGAACCCGAACCTGCTGTTCGCCTGCTCATCGCTTATGCCTATGGTCTTAAAGACCTTCGCCTGCATCTCGCGGTTATGAATTCTTATACTTCCTCCGCCGAGTTCCACGCCGTTTAGAACGATATCATAGGCCCTGGCCTTAATTGCGCCAAGGTCCCTGTCAAAGGCCGAAAGGTCGTCGGTTTTAGGCGCTGTAAACGGGTGATGTGCCGGTTCAAACCTCTTCTCTTCCTCATTCCACATAAAGAGCGGGAAATCAACAATCCAGGTGAAAACAAACTTATTAGGATCAATTAGCCCGAGTTTCTCCGCCATGTGGCGGCGCAGGAAGTCCAGGCATTGGTTTGTGGTGAAAGGTTTATCGGCGATAAGCATAATAAGATCGCCG
Source organism: Candidatus Firestoneibacteriota bacterium (assembly GCA_903861835.1). Classification (GTDB taxonomy): domain Bacteria; phylum Oederibacteriota; class D2-FULL-39-29; order D2-FULL-39-29; family CAIOVX01; genus CAIOVX01. The sequence continues at coordinate 26,319 of CAIOVX010000065.1, forward strand.
TCTTTGGCCCCGAAGCGTTTCACAAGTTCATCCTGAACAGGTTTCTCGAAGAACTTCGCGATGGGAGATTCAATTCCGCCTGCCGTCACCTTGAACCAGGCAAGGCCTTTAGCCCCGAACTGCTTTACAAACTCGGTCAGGGTATCCATTTCCATTCTTGAGAACTTAGCGCAACCTTCTGCCTTAAGTCCTTTAATGATACCGCCTTTTGCTATGGCGTCGAGAAAGACCTTGAAGGGTGTTTGTTTCATAAGTTCGGTCACATTCACCAACTCGAGTCCGTAGCGAAGGTCGGGTTTGTCTGAACCGTATTTGTCCATTGCCTCGTCATAAGTCATCTTTGGGAAGGGCGCCGGAATATCCAATCCGAGGGTTTCCTTAAAGACCCGTTTTAGCATGCCCTCGACGAGGACATAGATGTCTTCTTCGGTTATATAAGACATTTCGATGTCTATCTGAGTGAACTCAGGCTGCCTGTCGGCGCGAAGATCCTCGTCCCTGAAGCACTTCGCGATCTGAAAGTACTTGTCAATCCCTGAGACCATCATTATCTGTTTCAGCATCTGCGGTGACTGCGGAAGCGCGTAAAACTCGCCGGCAGACAGCCTGCTTGGCACCAGGAAATCCCTTGCGCCTTCCGGAGTGCTCTTTATAAGCAAAGGCGTCTCTATTTCCAGGAATCCCAGCTTGTCCAGGTAATCCCTGCTGATAAATGTAACCTTATGCCTGTTTATTATATTGGAAAGCATCTTGGGCCGCCGAATGT
>CAIOVX010000066.1 GCA_903861835.1 Candidatus Firestoneibacteriota bacterium
AATGCTTGAAGCAGGCGCCAAACTCAAAAAGCTCACCACTCTAGACGGATTCGGTCTTTGTTCAGATTACGCCTTGAATGCCGGGCCGTTCCTCTCTCCGGGCCAGTTTTCCGAATTTGTCGCGCCCTATCTCAAACGCCTTTGCGACGGGTACAGGTCAATGGGGTATCTGACAATAAAACATACCGACGGGAATATAAACCCGATACTTGACCAGATAGTTCAGGCCGGACCGGACGCGCTGCACTCCATTGACCCCCAGGGCGGGATGGATATAGCGAAAGTAAAGAAAGAGTACGGTAAGAAGTTGTGCCTTATAGGGAATGTTGATTGCGGGCTTATGGATACGGGCACAGACGAGCAGGTGATAGCGTCCGCGCGCTACGCAATAAAGCACGGCATGCCGGGAGGCGGGTACATTTTCTCCACCAGCAACTGCGTTTACACGGGAATGGACCTGAAAAGATATGAGCTTATAATGAATATCTGGAAGAACGAGGCGAACTACAAATGAAGGATCGCTATCCCCTTTAATTATGCTAAACAGGAAAGTTGTGAATAAAAAAAGCATTCTTTTGCTTGCCCGGGCCCGAGAGAAAGGCAAAAGGGGACAGCGACTTTTATTTCGTAAAACAGCCTGATGAGTTCATATCAGATATGATATAGTCGCTGTCCCCTTTAAGCCTACTCTTTTATGTGTATTTGGCTGAGCACTCTCTGCGCCGCACAAAGCGACCTTGAGCCATTTTACAATGCCGTCTACGCTATGGATCACCTGGACGCAAAAGATTATGCTACCGGCGTGAAACTTATGATTCGAATGGGTAAGTTAATTCCCGCTTACCACGAAGAGAGCGGGAGTTATACCGCGTCACCGGAGGATCTCGAAAAAGGCTACACGGTTTTTACGAGAAGCATTTCGGAGGATATTTATCCGAATACTATTCCCGGTCCTGCTGACCTTGGGAACAGTATAACTCTCTTCGGAACAAACGGAGAATACACTTCCGCGGCAATATGCGTCTTGCCGCACAACGATTTAAATGACATTTCCGTTGAGGTTTCTGACCTTGCCGGCCCAAACGGAAAAATCCCGGCAGAGAACATATCCGCACGCTATGCCAAATATGAATATTTCAGCGCCGGACTTCAATGGGTGTTGAAAGCGCGTTACCTGTTCAAAGGCCCTGCAAAGGGAATGCGTAACGCGCCAAGGCCTTTTTGGTTGACTCTAAAGATACCTGCAGAAGCCGCACCCGGTATCTACAGGGGAACAGTGCTGGTCTCGGCAGGTAAAAAACAAACAAAGCTTCCCGTTACCTTGGAAATAACCCCTATTATGCTTTGTAAACCCCACGACGACAATATTGTATGGATGTGGTATTACGGAGGCTACCCGAAAAATCAGGAACTCGAAAAAGTTATGCTTGATATGAGGGAGCACGGAATGACCAGCTTCTGCTCGGGAAACCCATTTCCGTTCAGTTACTCCAACGGGAAGGTTTCAGTGGATTTCTCTACAGCTGAAAGGGTAGTACCTCTTTTAGAGAAACACGGGTTCACCAGCTGGATGTCCTCTTACTATAAGGATCAGTTCCAGATTATGCTCGCGGCCGGCGGCACACCCTGGAATGACGCGCATAAAAAAGCCTTGAAAGATTACTCCAAAATAGTTGCTGACATGATAAAGAAGCAGAATTGGCCGAAACATATCTTTATGATAGAAGAGCCACGCGAGGACAACGAACTGGATAATATCAGAAGCTGGAATGATACCTACAACGCGCTGAATATAATGACCGGCGAAGGCTTGTGTATGAACGTTACCTGGACAGGCGCGGGTATCGCAGACGGTAAAAGAAAAGATAATCCTGCCCTTGTATGCGACTATAGGGACTTGTTCCAGTATTCGTTTTATAACTCTGCCAACACGTTCTCTCCGAAGGTTATAGACAAGATACATTCCCTGAAAAAACCATTGCTGATTACCTCCAACAAGGAAACCAGATATTTCGGGGTAACCGCCTGGCAGAAGGGAGCCGCCGGATTCGGCAGCTACGTCTGGTGCGGCTCAGAGTATGGGAATATTACCGTTCATGGCGCAAGTGAATCAGATCCTGTAAGCTCAAAGAACGGGCCGGTTGAAACGATAAGCTGGGAAGGCATTCGGGAGGGAATATTATTTTTCAGATACCTGAAAACCCTTGAAGAAGCCGTTTCAAAATGCGCCAAACCAGATTCGTCCGAAGCTGCCGCCGCAAGATCGTTGCTTGCTGAAGTAAGATCTTATGTCTTCAATAAAGGCGTAGCGGAGGCCGTGAACATTGACTCCGCTACTCTTGGACGTTTTAGGGCCGACAAGCTCGATGAGTTCAGATACAGGGCTGCCTTGCGAATCATTGACCTGCAGAAGATCAAGTGAATAGCCGCTGCCGCGGTGGAGCAATTACTAATTGATGATTACTGATTAAAAACTTAAGGATTATGGAGTGCATCGTCATTGACGATGCAACATGGCGCGCCGTTTTTTCGTCGCAATCTAAAAGTTATTGCGATGCACCTTGGCGAATTGACCCCTGAACCACTCCCCCGCACCGCTCAGTTCCTTAGGGTGCGGGACTGAAGATTCCATTCGGGTTCAGGGCTGCAGACTGTCAATTCACTCCATGCCCTTCCTCAAATTTCTCAAAGCCATTGTGCATCGCTATGCTCAGGACTGCGCCTGCAGCGCAGCTCAGGGTGACGAAACGTTTCACGATTCGTCATTTCGAATTTGCCTCTCCGAATTGGGTTCCTTTTTGAAATTCTTCCCGAAAACCAGGCTCTGTCCCCTGATTTACATATAAAAGCGTCTGTTTGCGCATGTTCTCTTTTGTCTGTGGAATTGCGCGGAATTATATTCTCTTGCTTCGGTAAACTCCCGCCGACTACTGCCATATCAAGAAAAAATAAGTAATGTGATATAAGTCATAATCATAATGATACCACTCGTGTATCATATGACAGGAGGAACAAAAAAATGGAGAAAAAAACGGTGGTACTGGATTTAAGGAGTCTCCAGCCTTTCGAGAGGCATGAGAAGATATTCGAAGTCTGGGATAATCTTGCATGCGGTGAGACTCTGCAGATTATCAACGACCACGACCCTAAACCGCTGCATTACCAGTACGAGGCAGAGTATAAGGGCAGGTACGGATGGGAGAACGTAAAAAACGGGCCCAAGGACTGGATAGTAAATATCTCGAAAATTAGTTAGGGGAACAGAGCGTATAACGGAGAATTATATGAAAGCATATCTTAACGCGCCGATAAAAGAAGTTATAACAAAATTTCCGGAAGTTGCCGGGATACTTACAAGTTATGATATTGGGTGCGTTCCCTGCGCGGTTGGTACCTGCCTCTTAAAGGATGTGGTTACCATCCACAACATAAGCGAGAATAAGAAAGCGGAGCTGATGTATCGCGTAGAAAAAGCGATATATCCGGATAGGCAGATAGCAAAGCCTGTTCCGGTTGCTGAGCAACCCGGCAGCAAGAAAGAGGTCCTTCGGTATTCTCCGCCTTTGAAGGCTCTTGTTGATGAGCATGATTTGATAAAGAGGCTCCTCAAAAGCGTTCCGGGAATAGCAAAATATCTACGCAAAAATCCGGCGCTTGATAAAGAGCTTGTTTTGAATATTGTCGATTTTATCCGCAAGTACGCCGATAAACTCCATCACGCGAAAGAGGAGGATATTCTCTTTAAGTACTTTGACGGAAACTCGGATGTTTTGAAAACTATGCTTGCTGACCATACCTCCGGAAGGGAGCATGTGAAGTCTGTAGTCAAGGCGCTCAACGAGAATGATAGAGAAAGCATCATCTTGCACCTGGAGGGTTATGCTGCGCTGCTCACGGAACATATCCGGAAGGAGGACGAAATACTCTATCCCTGGATGGATCGCGGACTCTCGGTAAGTCAGGTGGGGGAGCTCTTCACGAAGTTCAACGAGGTTGACACAGTAACACAGAAAGGAGTAGCGGAAAAGTACAGAAAGAGCATTGAACTTATGGAAGAACAGATAATTACCGAATAAGAAATCCAAGGCCTGAGGAGGCATTTATGAAAGAAGCATGCGGGTGTCCCGGTTCAAAGATGCAGGATTTTGCAGAGGAACAGAAAGGAGCAAAGGATGAGAGCGGTTCGAGGTCTTCACAACTAAGACAGTGGCCGATACAGCTCCATCTCGTTTCACCCGAAGCGCCTTATTTTCAGAAAGCGGATGTTGTTATCTCCGCTGATTGCGTGGCCTACGCTGCAGGAGATTTCCACAAGGATTATTTGAAGGGGAAAAGTCTGGTCATAGCCTGTCCGAAACTGGACGAGGATCAGGATACCTATGTGGAGAAGATTACCTCGCTGATAGATGCCGCCAAGGTAAATACTATAACGGTACTCACAATGGAAGTGCCCTGTTGTGCCGGGTTGGTCAATCTTACAACCAAAGCTCTACACGCAGCAAAAAGAAAAGTTCCGGTAAAATCCATAGTCATAGGCATCAGGGGTGGAGGAGTATTGTCGGAAGACTGGATCTCGTAGGAATATGGGAACAGAGCCCGGTTTTCTATACTGACGCGCAGTTAGCGCGACAACCCGGATAGCCTCTGAACCACTGCCGGCTCCGCGCCAAAACCGATTACTGATTGCTAATTGCTGATTGAAAATAAATTGATATGGAGTGCGCCGACCGTGTCGGCGTGCCAAGGTGCATCGACCCGTATACCATTCTCCCGAACCACTCTGTACATGCGGGTTCTGGACTAAAGGCTACGCTTAGGTATACGGCACGACGGTCGCTGCACTCCATTTGGAGGTAGAAATGGTAAGACATATTTTAACTGTTGCCGTTATTTCCTTGGTTCTTGTAACCGGGTTAATGGCGGAAGAGAAGGTATCGGACACGGCAGATTCAAAAAGTAACTTATCTGGGTTTTCTCTATATACTCAGATAGGCCAATACATTGATTCGTCGGTGAATATTGCGAAATCGTACAGGGATTCCGGATTTACCTGCGAAAAACTGCCTTACAATCTCGGGCTCAAAGTTTTCTATAAGGTCTATGACGGTACGGGGTTTTCCGGGTTTAACGGTAATTTCCGTATTGGAGTCCAACTCTACTGCAAGGAAATGCAGCTTTCTGATAAACTCTTTATTTCTCCTTATGCGGGCGGAAGCTATAATAATTCAAGCACCATCCCGAATTCCACTTCTATTGATGCAGGAGCCTGTCTTAATTACAAAGGTGCGTTATTTAATATGGCGGATTTAGTGGCAGGTGAAGATACCTTGTTCTTTGCAGACAGTCCTCAGCTGGAATATTATGCCGGGTTCAAAATAACTGTTTGTTCAGGTGTAGACCTCTCGTTGCTCTATTCGGCTATTTGGGTAAATTCGCAGCATATGATAGGTTATGGCGGCAAACTGTCTTTTGGTCTTTAAAATTTAAAGAGGTCCAATGAAGAAAATAGTAATATCACTAACGATGATAGTCTTGGGTCTGTTGATAGCCGTTATAGGCTGCGGGAAAAACCCATATGTAAGCTCGCTGAAAGGCGGAGTATTTGTTCCTCTGGAATTTCCGTTTAAAACACCGGCCAATATACAGCATATGACTGCGTTTGGCGTCCCGAACTGGAGCGGAACTGAGCCTCATAATGGAATTGACCTGGTCGTATATGACAGTCTTACAAACGTTAAGATTATCGCTCCCTGCGCAGGGTTAATAAAAGTTGATATTAAAAGGAATCCTTATTCAACGCCGCCCGATCTCTTGCTTCTGACGGTTAACGTACAAATTAATTCCGAATGGACAGTTGGCCTGATATTTGAACCTATGACAGACAGCAAACTTGTGGAAAATAACCAAATTAGCGCAATCAAAGTTAAGGATGGTGATTTTGTAAAGGCCGGTGATGAGATAGGCGATTTGCTCGTGGGCAATAAGGGATATGTGCACTTACATTACATGGTTACGAGAAATCAGGATGCGGTTTGCGCGTATGCAAATTCCTCGGCCGGAGCAAAGCAAATATTTGAACAAATAGCAGCAACGAGGTCGAACAACAATCTTCCTAACGGCAATATCTGTTATTGAAACGATTACTAATTGCTAATTAAAGACTCATGGGTTTGCAGAGTGATAGCTCCTTCGCGGCTTCGCCGCTCAGGATGAAGAATAGTTTCACGATTCATCATTTCGAATTTGCCTCTGTCTGTAGTCGAGATCTCGCTTGAAGGAACTTGGGGCGAAGTTTGACTGCAAAAGGGGACAGCGACTTTTATTTCGTAAAACAGCCTGATGAGTTCATATCAGATATGATATAGTCGCTGTCCCCTTTAACATTGCCCATCGAGGAGCTCAAGAAAAGGAACATATCGATAAGCATGGACGGAAGAGGCCGCTGTCTGGACAATATCTTCGTGGAACGGCTATGGAGAACAGTAAAATACGAGAATGTATATCTGCATAACTACGAAACGATATTGGA
>CAIOVX010000067.1 GCA_903861835.1 Candidatus Firestoneibacteriota bacterium
GCCGGGCGGGATATGATCCGCCTTGTGCTGCGACAGATGAGAGACGAGGGGACTATAAAGTCCACCGGCAAGGGCAGAAGCGCAAAATGGATCAGGATCAAGGAGAAATAAGATGCTCAATTCAGAAATGAAGTCGCTCGTTAATAAGCTCTGGGATAATTTTTGGTCCGGAGGCATAGCCAATCCGCTCACGGCGATAGAGCAGATAACCTATCTGCTCTTTATGCGCCGCCTTGACGAGATAGATATAAATCTCAAACAGACCGCGGATTTTGCGGGGGAGAAATACACTTCAATGTTCTCCGGAAAGTTTACTATTCCTAACTCAAACGAGACTGTAGATAAAAAGACTCTCCGCTGGAGCCATTTTAAACAGCTTGAGGGCGGCGAGATGCTGACGCATGTCCAGATGAGGGTATTTCCGTTTATAAAGCAGATGAACGGCGATAATACAAACTTCAGCAGGCACATGGCAGACGCCGTTTTTATCATCCCCAAGGCCTCCCTGCTTGTGGAAGCCGTCACGATAATTGACAAGATATATGAAGAGATAGAAAAACAGGTTCAGGGCGGGCAGACTTTCCAGGACACGCAAGGCGATGTCTATGAATTTCTGCTCTCCGAGATAGCCGCCTCGGGAAAGAACGGCCAGTTCAGGACTCCAAGGCACATAATCCAGATGATGTGCGAGCTTGCAGATCCGAGACTGCCGGAAACGGTCTGCGATCCTGCCTGCGGCACGGGCGGATTCCTTCTCGGCGCGTATCAGCACATAATTACCAAGAACACCGGCAAAGAAAACCTAAAAAAGGACGAAAACGGTCTTATGCGGGGAACAATAGGCGACAAGATATCAAATCCAAAACTTTGGAAGCAGATACGGGAAAACACCTTCTTTGGCTATGATTTTGACTCCACAATGGTCAGGGTCGGCCTTATGAATCTTATCCTGCACGGTATCTCGAAGCCCAATATCGAGAGGGTTGATACTCTTTCAAAGAAATTCAACGAAGACGGCAAATATGACTGCATACTCGCAAACCCGCCGTTCAAAGGGAGCATTGACAAAGGAGATATAAACGAAGGGTTCTCTTTGAAGACCACAAAAACCGAACTTCTTTTCGTAAATCGGATAATAAACTCCCTAAAAATGGGAGGTCGTGCAGCGGTCATCGTGCCTGACGGCGTTCTTTTCGGCTCCAGCAACGCGCATAAGGACCTGCGGAAGATGTTACTTGAAAACTGCGAGCTTCAGGGTGTCGTTTCCATGCCAAGCGGCGTCTTCAAGCCCTACGCCGGAGTTAGCACGGCCGTAATAGTATTTGTAAAAGGCGGCACTACAGAAAAAGTCTGGTTTTATGACATGCAGGCTGACGGCTATTCTCTTGACGACAAGAGGGACAAGATTGACACGACCGATATCCCAGATATAGTGAAGGAATGGAACAACAGGGACAAAAGCAAGAACACCGACAGGACACAGAAACACTTCTATGTACCGATAAAAGAGATAAAAGACAACAACTTTGACCTCAGCATAAACCGCTACAA
>CAIOVX010000068.1 GCA_903861835.1 Candidatus Firestoneibacteriota bacterium
AGTATTGCTTGCGGCGGTCTTTATGTTTGCCGGCTGTACGGGAACCCCTTCGGCGGAGAGCAAAGCGCCGGCGGCAATGAAATGCGTGTGCAAGTGCCCGAAATGCGGCGCGGCATGCGAGTGCAAAGGAATGGATTTGAAAAAAGGCACCAGCAAATGCCATTGCGGCGTCGAAATCAAATGCGCGTGCTGCGCTTCCAAAGCGGCCTGCGTGGTAACACCTGAAAAAGCGCCTGTTGCGGCGCCGGCGAAAGCGGCTGCAAAACCCGCTGCGGTAAAGAAAGCGGAAGCGCCTGTAAGGAAGTAAAAAGTCAGTCAGAATGCTCGAAAGGGGAAGGGTGAAAACCCTTCCCCTTTCTTTTGTTGAAAGCAATTCGGCCGTTGTGCTAAACTCAAACCGTGACCCGGAGGTCAAAATGAAAAAAGAACTGCTGCTTTGTCTTTCAGTTATAGTCCTCTTCGCCGCGGGTTGTAGCGCCGAAGATAAGGGCGCCGAGAAAGCTCAGCCAAAAGACCTTAGCGCGTCGAAGTACGAAGCAACCGCCGAGCAGGCGGTAAAAGGAGAGAAGAAGATGATAGCGAAGAAGGGAGATAAAGTTAAGGTGCAGTACGAAGGTTCCACAACCGCGGATGGGAAGGTTTTTGACAAATCAAGGCCTGAGAGCCCGCTTGAGTTTACTCTTGGCGCGGGCCAGATGATAAAAGGATTTGACAAGGCGGTGGAAGGCATGAAGCTGAACGAAGAAAAGACCGCTGCGTTCTCTTGCGAGGAAGGCTACGGAAAACGGGACGAGAAGATGATGATGAAGTTCAAGAAAGATTTCTTTGGCGGGAAGCTCCCCTCCAAAGGGCAGGAACTCTCGCTTCAGGACCAGAGCGGCTATCCTCACAGGGCAGTGGTAACGGAGGTAACGGAGGAAGAAGCGACGCTTGATCTGAATCATTTTCTTGCCGGTAAAGACCTTACTTTTAAAATAAAACTGGTAAGCATTGAATAGGAGGGGCTGATGCCTGATTCACTGATACTTACACCGAAAGAAATGAATGATTCGCTTGTAAATATAGGCCGAAAGAAGGCCGGAATGAAACTGGGTCAGGTTTTTATGTATGCCATTCTTGCCGGAATGTATATAGCTCTTGGAGCCATTGCGGCCTCGATTGTGCTTGCACTCGGCGCCGATCATGGGGCGGCAAAGTTTTTTGCCGGCGTGGTTTTTTCCACCGGACTTATTCTTGTGGTTGTCGCGGGCGGAGAGCTTTTTACGGGAAATATGCTCATGACAGCCGGCTACATAGAAAAAAAATTCTTCTTTGCCCACATAATTAAGAATTGGGCGGTTGTCTGGATAGGCAATTTTGTGGGTGCGGCTTTTGTGGTTTACCTTTTTTACGGCTCCGGATATCTGTCTGATGCTACCGCTTCCAATGGGCTCTCGGCTCTCGGAAATTTCCTGGCCGACGCGGCGGACAAGAAGCTTGCGCTTGATTTTTACCAGGCTTTCCTGCGCGGCATCCTCTGCAATATTCTTGTATGCCTCGCGGTAGTTTTAAGCCTTTCCTCTGTTTCTACCGAAGGCAAAATACTGGCAATCATGTTCCCGATTACCGCTTTCATTATCGGCGGTTATGAGCACTGCGTGGCCAATATGTTTTTCCTGCCGGCGGGGTTGCTTTCTAAGGGCGAGTTTGTCGCAAGATGGCCCGAAATGATAAAGAACCTTGTTCCGGTAACCTTGGGGAATATTGTTGGAGGGGTAATAATAGTTCTGCTCCACCCGCAATCATTCAAGAGGTTAAAGAAGTATCTTAGAAAACAATAGGAGTAAATGTCAGTGGCGGGCCCTTTAATCGGGGCCCGCTTTTTTTTAGGGCATTTCCTTGCAGGCAGGGTCGAGGTCGCAGAGCAGAGAGAGAACTGTCGCGAAAATCTCGTAAAAGCTGCGCAGGCGCGTTAGGGTGGTTATGCTGCCTTCCGTCTCCAAATAGAGCTCTTCAACACCGTCTTTATAGGTATTCTGAAACCAGCCCTCATCTTCTTTGAGTTGAAAAAGCAGGGAATTTTCTTTCAGCATAAGAGACTGCACCTTTTTGTCAGAGAAAAGCAGGGCTATTTTACCGGGGTTGTTCCCCTGGATAATAAAGGTTTCGTCAAAGACCGGGGTCCCCAGCACTATATCCTCCATTCCGAAAAGCTTAATAAAGGTTGAATAGAAGTCCTTGTGGAAGATCTTAAATTTAATATCGCTTTTTTTCCGGAAGGGAGCTCTTATTCGCGTGAATTCCCTGCCGTTGGCGGAGTAGGCATCAAGAGAAACAGTCCAGTTGTTGAGATTGACTTCAATGCGTGTTTCTTTAAGCAGGTTTTTATCCGAGAGTTTCGCGGAAAGTCCGGCCTCGAGTTTGGCCCAGACAGCGTCCTTTATGCTTCCGAAACCGCATCTTTCAACAGGCACCGCAGCCTCCAGGAGAACGTACAAAAAGGAAATAAGCAGGGCACGATAAAAGTATAGCCAATAAAAGCGCTTTTGTAAAGGCAGCGCGCCGGTTTAGGCAAGTTCTACGTGGTATTTTTCTTCCAGCCTGACAGGGTTGTAGGAGAGTTTGGCTTTGCGCAGGCCTGCGTGTCCGAGGTCTTCTTCGCGGTTTACGAAAGAGAACGGTTTGAGCTCATTATTCGCGGCGTAGTTGTTGATGGCCTGGTAGATTCCTTTGAATTCGGTATTGGCTTTTTCTATGTGAGTGACTGCCGTATCAGCGTTCATCCGCTGGAGTATGGTAAAAGCCTGTATTTTCCCGTCCACAACCAGCACTCCCCCAAAGAGCCGCAGCTCGTCAAAGTGAGTAAGCAGTTCATAAATGCAGGTATTTTCCGCGGCGGTAGAAACATCTTCCATGCAGTTTCTCAGCCGGCACCATTCTTCCTCGATATCCAGGCATTGCGAGATAAGGTGTTTGTTAAGCGGTTTGTATTCGTGAGAGTACTTCTTCTTAAATTGATTGACCAGGTTCTTTTTGTCATGGAACTTTTCTCCGGGAAGTCCGGCGAGTTCACTGACGTCATACACGTAATCAAAGCCGTTCCTGTCCGGGAAAGCAACAAAACGCTTGTCCGCTTTAAGCCTTTCCGCCATTTTCTTGGGGATATAGTTAAGCCTGCCGCTTCCGGTTGTTTCTTTGAGGTATTTAAGGCAGGTGAAGGCGGTCTCTTCGGTTTTATTTTCTCCTATCGGCTGAGTGAAGAAGTGAAGACCTTTGTAAAATCCGAGGAGAACGATATTTCCGAAGACTCGGGTTGCCTTAAGGGCTGTTTCGTCCCTGTAGCAGAATATGTTTCCGGATGTGATGGAAGAAACAGCCGGTGGAAAGGCTTCGAGGGCTTTCTCAACTTCTTTAAGCAGTGTAAAGTCTACTTTTATGAATTTCGGGAAACCGGGAATGCTCTTCATTCATATTAGTATATATTAGAGGACGTTCAATAGAAAGATAAATATATACAAGGCAGAAGCGGAGTGATAATATAAAGAATGGTTTATGAAAAGGCTTTCCGTGCTTTCCTTTCTTGTTTCTCCAACTTTTCGCCTGCCGGCGTACTGTATTTGCGCAGACTTTACGGGGAAATGCTTGTTTCAACCGGGCCGCTTGAATGCCGCAGGAAAGGGGTTTATTTGGTGTTTTATGAAGGAGGAAAGAGGTTAGAGCCGCATTATTACAGCGAAGGGCGTTCGGGTCTTGCGGCTGGAAAAAAAGAAAAGCTGCTTTTCTCCTCGGTCGGCAACTTTGAGAAACTCCGCAGTCTTACAGCCTCGTTTGAAGGAGGGTCTCCGGCAGGATTTGATTCCTTCGGCGTCCATCTGTCCGACGAACCGGCAAGGAGGGCTCTCGGGCTATACTTCACGGGAAGTTCCCTCGCGGGCTTCACTGCAAATTATCTCCGGAATATGCTTGGCCCAGCTGAATACGAAAAGTTGTTTTTCTTCGATCCCGCCGCCGGGGCGGGAAATCTGCTCTCGGCTCTCTCCGCTCCCGGAAGGATCTTAGGCGCCGACATAAATCCGGAAAATATCGCCGCGCAGAAGAAGCGGAACATCCCCTGCGTCTTCTCCCCGGTTGATTTCCTGAAGGCCGGCAGCGGGAGGCTTCTCTCGCTGCTTCCGGGTCTGCCGCTCTTTTTTATTATGAATCCGCCTTACAGAGGAAAAAGCACAGGGAAATCCGGCAAGCCGGGCGTTAAGCAGGGGGTTTCCGCTGCCTATTCCGCCGGTGCTGAACTCAAAAAGCTGCTGGAAAAAGAAGGCCTAAGATCTTCGGACCTGAGTTCTTTCTTTATAGTAAGGGCTCTCTCTATTCTTGAAGCGAAGGGAGGCGGGTATCTTGGAGTTTTTACTCCTACCAGCTGGCTGACCGGAGGCAGAAAAGAACACGAAGGGCTCCTTCGCTATGTTTTCCGCAAAGCCGGTTTTCTCGGCGGCTTCTTAGTCAACGGGAAGGATCATTTCCCGGGTGTGCGGTCCGGCATGCCGGTAGCCTTCTCGGTTTTCAAATTAGGCGCAAAGGGAAGAGCAGTGGTTTATTCAGATTTGAGCGGGCGCAAAGGGATCTTCTCCGGGGCGCAAAGTCCGGCCGGCGCGCGCGCGCTTATTAAAACAGCTCCGCGGGCGGTTCTTTCGGCGGGGGGAAGGGTATTCTTTAAGGATATTTTCAGGGCCATAAACGCGCAGACGGGAGACGACAGAAACTTACTGAGAGATATTCAAATCAACAACGGCTTGGGAAGTCTTCCGGAAAACCTGAAAAATATTCCTGATGGAAGGCTCTTTCTCGCGGCGACTGACAGAAAGCCGGGTTATGCGGTAGCCGTGAAGCCTTCAAGGAAAAAAAAGAGCGGTTGTCAGTTTAATATCGGAAGAGAGCTGCCCGGTCCGGCGCTGGCCTGGCACTACCTGTGGGATTATCTGAAGACCTACCCGGCAAGGCTGTACAACGCGGTCCCTGCTGTCAGAAAATACGCGTACACTTATATTGAACTTACCCCTATTTTGACACTGGGGCAGGCGGAGGCTTCCGGAGCTGTCAGGCGCCACGCCTGCGTTGCCGGATTGTCAGGAAACTATATCCGTCGCTGGCTGAAGGAGATAGGAGACCTCAGAGGCCTGTGGTACTTTTATTATTCCCTTGCCGGAAGCGCCGCCGCGGGAAAGATAGGAAACAGAGCGGCTTATAAGAATATGCCGATCTGGTGCCCTTCCCTAAACGGAAAAACTGCTCCGCTGATAGGCCTGGTCTGTGAATACGGCTATGCGGCTGCCGTCTCACGCTATGCTGAAAAATTTCTGCAGTTTAAGCTGGTTCGCAACGGGAGGGAGCTTGCAACCGCCGTTAATTTCTTTGAGGAAAACCGCGTTGAACCCCTTTCAGGAAAATGTTTGTCTATGGGCTCTGTCGGTGGTATACTTGAGAAAAGAGACGGCTTGGCAAGCTTGAAAGAGCGGGCTGAAGAGGCTCTCCGGGTCTTGTATCCCGAGAGCGTTATCGAAGAATAAAAGCAAGAGCATTTTGATTGCGCAGATTAGGAAAGAGATTACACAGATTAATAAAAGGTTTAATCTGCGTAATTGCACTTAGGAATCAGCGTAATCAAACAAGTATTTGTTTTTTTAGGAGGGTTTTGAATGAAGTTAATAACCTACAGCACAAAGGACGGGAAAAAGGCCGGGCTGCTTCTTGATAACCTGTGTATCAAACTGGCCCCGGCCCTGAAGGAATACTTCTTTACGGCCCGCGGAGTTGACGCGAAGGTGAAAAACGATATGACCGCTTTAATCGCGGAAGGCCTGCTCTCTTCCCAAAACCTTAAGGGGCTTTCAAAATGGCTGGGAGAAGCCGGCAGGGCGAGAAAGTTCGCGGAGAAAGAGATTCCCCGCCCCGAGGCCCCGCTGTTGCCCGGTAAAATAATAGCGCTGGGGCGGAATTTTAAAGCTCACGCTAAAGAACAGAATGCTCCCGCGCCTAAAGAGCCGATAATATTTGAAAAGGCTTCCTCTTCGGTAATCGGGCATTTCGGCGAAGTGGTTTATGCCGGTTTCATAAAAAAGGAATGCGGAAAAGCGGCCCGGGTTGACCACGAAGTGGAGCTGGGTGTTGTGATCGGAAAGACTGCAAAAAACGTTAAAGCTAAATCGTCCATGGATTATATTTTCGGTTACACGGTAATTAACGATGTGACGGCACGCAGTATTCAGGAAAAGGATTTTAAACTCAACCAGCCGTGGTTTCGGAGCAAATCGTTAGATACTTTCTGTCCTATGGGCCCGTGGATCGTCACAAAGGACGAAGTCAGTAATCCCCACAATCTAAAGCTCTCCTGTAAAGTGAACGGGCAAGTAATGCAGAGCGGCTCCACGAAGGATTTCATCTTCAGAATCCCGGAAGTCATTGAATATATTACGAAATACCTTACGCTGTTCCCCGGCGATGTAATCTCGACCGGCACGGTAGACGGTATTTCGCCGGTGAAGCCGGGGGATCTTATGACCTGCGAGGTAGAGAAGGTCGGGATACTGGTGAATAAAGTGGTAAAGGGATTACATTAAAACCCCTTCCCCTTCTTGATAAGGGGAAGGACGGGATGGGGTTAATTACCAAAGACCTCCTTCCCCTTTTCATAAGGGGAAGGACGGGATGGGGTTAATTACCAAAGACCTCCTTCCCCTTTTCATAAGGGGAAGGCCGGGATGGGGTTGAATCACAAAAGTTTCAAGGAGCATTTATGGAAAAGCTGATTAAGGATTTTCTGGCTCAGAAGGTTTTTGCCGTGGTAGGAGCTTCTTCCAACGAGAAAAAATACGGCAATATAATATTCAAAAACCTGGTCAGCCGGGGCTATAAGGTCTATCCGGTGAACCCGCGCCTTGATTTGTTAGACGGCGTCAAGGTCTACCCCTCGGTAACCTCGATACCCGAAAAGGTTGATGTGGTGGATGTTGTAATTCCGCCGAAGATGACAGAAGACCTGGTCAAGGAATGCCAGACGCTCGGTATAACCCGAGTCTGGATGCAGCCCGGAGCCGAATCTGACACTGCGGTTAAATACTGCAAAGAGAACGGGATTGAAGTGGTATACGGCGTGTGTGTGATGATGAATTAATAATAAAAAAGTTTATAACGTTTATAAGGTTTGTAACGTTTGTAAAGTTTATAACGTAAGGCAAAAACAATACAATGGTCTCCAGGTTTTTGTTAAGTACGTTATTCTGCAATGCCAGACGGAGTCTGGCATGAAAAATATTCTTCCTTACAGAACAAGACGCACGAAGTGCGGCTTATAAACGTTAAGAACGTTAGTAACGTTAAGAACGAAACCAGTTCAATCCAAGGACTTTATGAAAACCGCTATTGCCCAAATAAATGTTACTGTCGGGGATTTCGCGGGGAATGCCGCGAAGATTCTTGAATATGTCTCATTGGCAAAAAAAGAAGGCGCGGAACTTGTTGTTTTTCCGGAACTTGCGGTGACCGGGTATCCGCCCGAAGATCTTTTGCTTAAACCCAAGTTTATCAAAGACAATCTTTCCTGCCTAAAAAATATCGCCGGTTCAATTCAGGGCATTACTGCCTGTGTCGGTTTCGTTGATCAATCCGGGAAGTCAATTTACAACGCCTGCGCAGTTATTTCGGACGGCAGGGTCGCGCAGGTTTACAGGAAGATAATCCTCCCGAATTACGGGGTCTTTGACGAGAAAAGGTATTTCAGCCCGGGCGAAAAGCCGTTGGTAATAGAGATTTCCGGGATAAAACTTGGTTTGAACATCTGCGAAGATATCTGGTTTGAAGAAGGCCCTGCGAAACAGCAGTCAAAAGCCGGGGCCAAGGCGATTATAACTCTTAACGCTTCCCCGTATCATGCGGGAAAAGTAAAAGAGAGAGAAGCGGTCATTCAAAAGCAGGCGAAGGCGAACGGCGTTTCAGTTATATACGCGAATTTGGTCGGCGGGCAGGATGAGCTGGTCTTTGACGGCTACAGCATGGTGGTAGACGGCAAAGGAACGGTGGCCGCGCGGGCGGAAGGTTTCAAAGAAGAACTGCTGGTTTTTGAGGTTGGCGCCGGCGGAAAGATTAGCGGCGGAAAGAAAGCGAAACGCCCGGAGCCGGCAGGAGAGGTTTATGAGGCTCTTGTTCTGGGTCTGAAAGATTATTTCGCAAAAAACGGTTTCGGGAAGGCGGTCATCGGGTTAAGCGGCGGGATTGATTCCGCCATCGTCGCCTGCATTGCGGTCGAGGCGCTGGGAAAAGAAAATGTGACCTGCGTGTTTATGCCCTCCGAATTTTCTTCGAACGATTCACTGGAAGACGCGCGCGCTCTTGCGGGAAATTTGGGAATTAAGCTCCTGGAAATATCCATACAGCAAATATTCAAAGAGTATCTTGCGGTCCTTGACCCCTATTTTGAGGGAAAGCAGCCGGATATTACGGAAGAAAATCTTCAGGCCAGGATACGCGGAAATTATATGATGGCCCTTTCCAATAAATTCGGCTGGCTGGTGCTCACAACCGGCAATAAATCCGAAATGAGCACGGGCTATGCCACGCTTTACGGCGATATGGCCGGAGGTTTTGCCGTCATCAAGGATGTCCCGAAGATGCTGGTCTACTCGGTCTCTGAGTACAGAAATTCTGTGTCTGCCGTGATACCGCGCCGCATCATTTTGAAGGCGCCGACGGCGGAATTGAGGCACAACCAGAAAGACAGCGATTCTCTGCCTCCCTACGAAATACTAGACCCTATACTGAAGCTCTATGTGGAAGAAGACCGTGACGCTAAAGAGATAGTCGCTAAGGGTTTCGAGGAAAAAACCGTGTACCGCGTTCTGGGACTTGTGGACAGAAGCGAGTACAAGCGGCGCCAGTCGCCACCGGGCGTAAAGATTACCCCAAAGGCTTTCGGCAGGGACAGAAGGATACCCATAACCAGCAGATACAGGAGTTAAGTCCAATAGGGATATTGCGCTTGAATCAGATTAACAGGAGCCATAAGTGGCCGGTGTAAAGATCTTTGGTTCTCACGCCAAAAATACTTGTGCTAATAAAATATTTACAACTGCAATAACTCCTACTATCAGCAAAATGTTTGGCAGCAAATTGCCAAAATATTAGGAAAAGGATCCGCTTGATAGTGTCGTGGCCTTTGCAAAAGGAAAAGTTAATTTTAACATGGGTGTTTTGCCCGGAGAGGTTTATCGGAGTCTGTCCTCATCCGGCTTGACGTGTAATAAGATTAAAGGAACTCAGGAGTCAATATGGCCAGTATAAAATTCTTTGATTCGCATACCCATATGTTTGGCGGGTTCGAAGACGTTCCGGCGAAGATAATGGATTCAAAACAGATAGACGGGATGAACCTGATACTGGCTCACCCTGATACTGGCTCACCCGTCAGAGAAAAACTATGAAAAACTAAACACGAAGGCATTCGCGCTGGCGAAAAAATACGGCAAAAAGGTGCAGCTCGCCCTCTGGATAGACCCGCTGAAGGAAGGCGGGCCTGCCGAGGCCGTGAAATATCTGGATGCTCACAGGGATATCACAGGGCTTAAGTTCCATCCAACGGGCGATAAATGGCAGATAACGGAAAAAATCGCCGGCCCCTATCTTGACATTGCCATGGAACGCGACCTGTTCGTAATAACGCACACTCAGCCCACGGAAGGGCAGCATGCCATCTGCTATTATGAACTTCTCAAAAAGAGGCCGGAGCTCAGGTTCATTGTGGGGCATTCGTCCACGATAGAGGAGAGCATCTTCCTCTCTGCGTGTTTCAAAAACTGTTACCTTGATCCTTCTTGGCTCGGGTTTTCCTCGTTCTTCTTTGAACTGGCCGGAAGGCAAGGCGGCCATAAAAAGATACTGGCAGGCACCGACGGGACTGCCTGGTACAGGGATTTTGAAGGCGACCCGTTTGAGGATATGATACAGATGGCAAGGCAGCGCCTGCCCTCTATGAAAGAAGTGCATATGTTCTGCTACGACAACGCCGCGGAGTTCTTCAGGCTTTAGCAGCGTGAGGCTTAGGGCGTATGAACAAATGAAAGCGGCGCCAGTCCTTTCCCGGAGGAAAGATTAAGACGAAGGCTTCTGGCAGAGCCAGGCGCGTTCCGATAAAAAAAACACAAAGATTAAATGTTTTAACAGAGGCGGTTTAAATGCTCAGAATAACTTACGGTATCATCCATGCATTAATTGGATTGGCCTTCCTGTTCATCGCGGCCAGCGTAATAATATTGAACAGTGGCGCAGGACAGGCTCTGATGGCCTATATAATGACGGCCCTGCTTGCTCTTGCTGTTTCCGCGGGTTTTTTCTTCAAGAACAGGCTGCTGGCCGCGCTGCCGGCCCTACCGCTATTTCTTATTTCCCTGACCGTAGCGGTATTGTGCTTTATCGGAAGCACCCTGTGGAGGAATTACAATATCAGATATTCCACTGTCATGATAGTTCTTGGAATGTTTGGCTGCGCGCTCGAACTCTCGGCTTTCTTTCTGGCTTTTAAGCTGCTAAAAGAAGAGACGGAGTTAGAAAGTTAACAGCAGGCAATATTGATTTTATGATATAATAGGAAAGAAGTAAGGCGCCCATCAAAGTAGTCTTTGCCCAGGCGCTAACAATATAAGGAGGATTTCCCCATGAAAAAATTCTTATTCTTGCTTGCCGTTTTTGCCGCGCTTTCCCTGCCGGTAGTTGCCGCCGACGAAAAGGCTCAGGTTCCTTCGGCAGCGACTCCTGCCAACAAATCAGCTGACAAACCGGCAGAGCCTGCCGCGAATGTAACCTCAGACAAGCCGGCGGATACTTCTGCCGAAAAAGCAACCGAGAACCCTGCAGAAAAACTCCCTGCAAAACCTGTTTTGCCGCCTTCGACAGGCCAGATAACGTTTATGACCGGCGAAGTCGAGGTGCTGGCTTTCGGCAAGCAGAAATGGGAAGCATCTGTAATGTCTCAGAAATTGAGCCAGGGTGATTCCATAAGGACCAAGAAAGGAAAAGCAGAGATAACTTTTGAAGACAAATCAAGAATAACGCTCAAAGAGAACACCTCAATAGATCTTACAAAACTTAAAGACACAGAACTTAAAGGCGATACCATCATTAAGCTCTGGCTCGGAAAGTTAAGGACAAAGTTCACTGTCTCCAAGGATCTTTCAACGCTACAGATACAGACCAAGCATGTTGTCGCTGCCGTAAAGGGAACAGATTTTATTACGGAAGCCAATGAAATAGATTCTAAAGTAACCGTGTTTGAAGGAATTGTCTCGATGGCTGACCCGCTTAGCGGGAAAGAGCTCTTCATAAGGGCGGGGGATTATGCTACCTATATGTCCTCGATAATGGGGCAGTCTTCACCGATAACCTCTGACCAGAGAACAAAAGACTCCGAAGGCTGGGATAACAAGCCGTACGGAGAAGAAGCTCCGGCTCCCCAGCAGAAAGCTCCGGAAGCTCCGGCGACCTCGCCCGAGCAGAAAACGCAGGCTCCGTCGGAAGGGGGGCTTGACGCGACGTTCGGCGCGGTTAGCGTTGACGGCAAGACCTACTATATGATGTCTTTTGGCTACGACCTGGCGCTCGGCAAATTCGGGCTTGGGGTTGATGTCCGCCTGCTCTGGAACGATGACGGCATTAAGCAGGACGACTGGAATAATCTCAGCAAGTCGCTTGAGAACATGTTTAAATATGTCAGGTATGGTCATAAAGGCGAAGATATTTATATGAAGGTTGGTATTATTAACGAGGCCTCGCTCGGGCACGGCTTCCTGGTGAGAAGGTATTCAAATGTGGGGATTGACGTTTACACCCGCAGGTTCGGAACCGAGTTTGACCTGAATTTTGGCTCCTTCGGGCTTGAAACTATCACAAACGACGTAGCCTGGGAGAGATTTGGCGCGGGACGTGTATATATGAACCTTGTCCCGAAGTTCCTGCAAGTAGGCGTGACCGGAGTTTACGACGCTAATCCTGCGAAAGACAAACTCAAGTCTCCCGGCATTCCCTATAATTCTACTGATCCGCAAGCTGCGCCGCTTACTGTCTACGGCGCGGATGCCGGTATTTCGCTTATCAATACAGACTTCTTCAGCGTGCTGGTCTACGGCGATTGGGCCAAGTATAAGGACCACGGAGAAGGTATGGCGCTACCGGGCGTTGCCGGAAAACTGGCGGTGTTTGATTACAGGGCTGAATACAGGATAATGGATGCGGATTTCCTGCCCAACCTTTTTGACCAGCTCTATGAAGACACCCGTCCTGCCATTTTTACGAATTTCTCGACTTACGGGAACGGCCAGAAAAAGAAAGGCGCTTACGGCGAGCTTACCTGTCATTTCGGCACTATGCTTTCTCTTACCGGCGCTTATGAGAAGTTTGATGGATTGAATCCTTATGTGCGGGCGGAAGTTGTCTACAAAGGCAATCTGATTCCTAAGGTGTCACTTGCTGCGATCGGTTTTGAGCAGAGCAATGCGGGCATAGTCACCCTGAAAGATCCGAGCGCTGTGGCTTATGCTAAAGTCGGAGTGGATTTTGCTCCGGGAGTTGTGATGGTCTTTATTGTGAAGCAGACTTATGACCCGATGCTTGACGCATACAACAGGTCGACGATGATGGCGATGCAGTTGAAACTATAATACAGGTTTGTAACGTTCTTAACGTTCTTAACGTTCGTAACCTAAACAAATAACAATCCCCCGGGAGACCGGGGGTTTGTTTTCCGGAATGACAGGTTCGGGCATAGCATAGGAATAACAGAGATGCAAAAGAGGAAATTCGGAAAGACCGGCGCGGAATTGTCCGTGATGGGTTTCGGCGGCATGCTCGTTATGGATGAGCCGAAAAAATCGGCCGAGCGCCTGGTAGCATCAGCAATAGATTCAGGGATAAATTATTTTGATGTGGCGCCGACTTACGGTAACGCGGAGGAAACTCTCGCATCCGCGCTTCTGCCGTTCAGGAAAAATATATTTCTTGCCTGCAAATCCGTTGAAAGGGGCGGCTCCGGCTTGCGCAGGGACCTGGAAAGATCTTTAAAGCGTTTTAAGACTGACTGCCTTGACCTCTATCAGCTCCACGCGGTGAATACCGCAGAGGAGCAGGCAAAAGTTTTCGCGAAAGGCGGTCCGCTTGAAGTTTTGGTGAAAGCTAAGCAGCAAGGTCTGATAAGGAACATAGGTTTTTCGTCCCACCAGGAAGAGACTGCGCTGGAACTTATCCGCGAGTTTGATTTTGCGAGCATAATGTTTCCCTTGAATGTGTTTTGCTGGTATAAGGTTTCCTTTGGCAAAAAAGTTGTTGCCGCTGCGGTAAAAAAAGGGATGGGGATTAATGCGCTCAAGACCATCTGCAAGGCCGCGAGGCCGGCAGGCGCGGCCAAAAAGTGGGAAAAATGCTGGTACCTGCCGCTCGATGAACAGAGTGATATAGATGCCGCTGTCAGGTTTACCCTGAACCTTCCTGTAACTTCCGCCTTAAGCTCAAGTCACGAGGAATTGTTCAGGATGCAGTTGGCGGCAGGGGTGAACCCAAAGCCTCTTGCGGGGAAAGAAATAAGAGACCTGCTGGCGAAATACGGCGATACGGCCCCGCTTTTTGGCGGTTAAAGGTCATTTGTCATATACCTCCACGAGGGGTTTTTGTATAATAATTAAAAGCGAGGTGCCTATGAAGAATAATAAAGAAGCAGTAAAAGGAAAAGCTTTGGAGCTTGCCGGACTGGTTAAATATCAGAAAGGTAATGTTGTAAGCAAGGAAATAATAAACAAGAAAATAGGTACCGTAACTGTTTTTTCCTTTGATAAAGGGGAAGGGTTGAGCGAGCATGTGGCGCCTTTTGACGCCATGGTGCAGATTCTCGACGGAAAGGTGCGGGTGGAGATAGACGGCCAGCCGCATATCGTTAAGAAGGGAGAGTTTATAATACTTCCGGCAGGAAAACCGCACGCGCTTTATTCAATAACGAAGTGGAAGATGCTGCTGGTTATGATAAGGGCTAAATAAATTAAGCTTACACGGATTAGAAAAGCAGATTGCGCAGATTAAAGATAGTCCTAATCCGCGCAATGAGAGCATACCCGGAGTCTTATGAAAGCTAAGAGTCTTTCTTTCGAAAAATGAGAGCAGATTGTTTGATAATAGGGGCCGGACCTTCCGGGCTTATTGCCGCAATAACCGCTGCAAGACGCGGTAAAAAGGCGGTTGTCCTTGAAAAGAACCGCATTGCCGGAGCCAAGATACTGGCCTCCGGCGGCGGAAGATGCAATATCTCAAATTCAACTGTTTCTCCTGCCTGTTTCAATTCAAATCCGGAATTCGCCGTAAAAGTCATCTCGGAATTTACTTCAAAAGAACTCCTGTCTTTCTTTGAGGGGCTGGGTGTTTATTTCAAGGAAGAAGCCCTGGGCCGTATAATCCCGGCAACTGAACAGGCGGTCACGGTGCTTGACGCCGTGCTTCTTGAGTGCGCCGCTCTTGGCGTGGAAATTAAATGTTCAGAAGAAGCGGTATCGGTGAAAAAAGAAGGTGAAGCCTTTACGGTGAAGACCGGCAAGGCTGTTTACTCTTCTTCTTCGCTTGTAATCGCAGGCGGAGGGATAGGTTACAAACTCCTCGGAAATTCCCAAAAGGGAGCCGCGCTCGCCGCGGGGTTCGGGCATAAAATAGTCCCGCAGAGGCCGGCGCTTGTTCCCCTAAAGCTCTCAGGTTCTTTTTTTCACAGGATGCAGGGGGTGAAACAGGAAGCAGCAATTACCGTCAGGACTCCGGCTTTTGAAAGAACCTATCCCGGCGACCTGCTCTTTACTTCTTACGGAATATCCGGTCCGTGCGCTATGGACGCCAGTTCTCTCGGCACTCTGCCGGGTTCAGAATGTTTCATCAATTTCCTTCCGGGAAGGAAGGACACGGCGGCGGACCTGGTAAAACTTCTGAAAACAAGGCCAAAAATGAGCATTGCTTCGGCGCTTTCCGGCTTGATAAACAAAAAAGGCGTTAAAGCGCTGCTCTCTGAACTCAAGATAAATCCGGACGGGACCTCAAAAGATGTTTCCGCTGAAGAAATAAAAAGTATCTGCAAAAAACTTTACAACTGGAAAATAGAGGTAACCGGCCCGAAGAGTTTTGACGACGCTATGGTTACCGCGGGCGGAGTTGAAGTCTCAGAGGTTAATCCGTTAACGATGGAGTCAAAAAAGATCCGCGGACTATATATTGCGGGAGAACTTCTCGATGTCGACGGTATCTCCGGGGGCTACAATATGCAGTTCGCGTTCTCATCGGGATATGTGGCAGGAAAGTCTTTGGATTGAGCTGATTTCGTTCTTAACGTAAACATTAGTAAACGTGGTTTTTTGTGTTTCGAATTACGTTATTAACGTTAAGAACGTTAGTAACGTTATAAACCTTTAAGTGCTTTTATCTTTCAGATGCCGGAGAAAACCTCACCCTTTAGGGTGAGGATGAATCCGGCATGAATAATATTAACACACCTATAAAGAGAAACTCCGGCCTTCAGGCCGCAGAGTTTCATTTCCCCGCGATCGCCTGCAACTTTACTATTTCTTCCGCCACCGTCCTTCTCCACGAATCCTGTATCGTCGGGTCCGGAACCGGAGTATCCGCGTAGGCGGGCGCCGCTTCTTTGATGATATCAAGTTTTGCCTGCGCGCTGTTTGCCGCTTTTTTTCCTTCTGCCGAGCCTGTTTCTCTCAGAGCTTTTATTGCCTGTTCAAGCGTGTAGACATAACGGTAGTCTATAATGCCCTGGGAAGATCTTTCGAAGGAAGGTGAAGGTATAACCTCGTTCTTCGCGGGGTAAATGATTGAACAAGCCGGGTCTCCCATGCGCGTGCTTGACCAGGTGTCTATGTTCTTCGCGGTCAGTTCATTTAAACCGCAATTATAGGCCCATTCGGTTCTGCCGACCGCATTGTGCTTCCAGGTTGAAAAGCCGAAACGGTCTATGCTGGTATTATAAAACCACAACTGTTTTTTTAGTTTCTTCGTCTCTTCTATTATCAAAGGACAGTACTTTTTTACGCCATGCGGGCTCATTATGTCAAAGGCTGAAATAATGCTCGTCCTCTGTTCCGGAGTGAACTGTTCGTCGGTCATTACATCCTGGTAGGTCTCTACTCCGGCTTCTTTCCCGAGTTTCGCCAATTTCAAGGTGTCCGCCAAATTCCTGTTCCAGGTGTTCAGCATTGTCTCTCTGGGCTCGTCCACAAGCCAAAAGCAGAGCCTTACCCCCTGTTTTGCCGCGTGGTCCCGCATCTGCTGAAGGGCGCTCTTATAGGCGGCGTTGTATTCCGGAGTGAAGTCTTGCAGCCCGAGCTGGTTTAGTTCCACAAAAAGATTAATGGCATTGCCGATATGCCTGTATTTGTCCAACCCTACCTTTTTAAGCACAGAAATGGTTTTATCCATTTTAGAATAGTCCAGTTCGGCTATGCCGGCCGAAACAGCTTTTATTGGACACTCGAATCCGGAACTGACCGAGTTATAGCCGTGTTTTTTATAGTCATTCAGGGCCATTTCATCTGTCGGGGAACAGTACCAGCCGAAACTCTTTTCCGTATCAGTAAGAAGTTTTATGGGAAGCACTTCAACGTTTAGCTTAACGCTCCTTTTTTCTTTGGTTCCGAGCGTGAGAATGATGTCCCCGCTATATTTGCCGGCTACTGAGCCTTCGGGCACAGTTATCATCAGCCAGACCTGTCTTGTGACGCCCTGGTAAAGTTTTACGGGGTTTGCTCTTACTATCATTTCCGGGTTTATTTTGACTATTTGATACTGAACCTGCTTCAGCAGGTGCTGGACGAAACGGACTTCAATGTTCCCGCTCTTAAAAACATTGCCCTGCCCGTCCGATAAATCCGGAATGGTTACTTGCAGGTCTCCGGTTTCAAGCGGCCAAACTCCTATTACTGCATTTCCGGAATGACCCGGAGCCGAGAAGTAATCGAACGAGGAGGGATTCAGTTCCGACTGAAGCGGGTTTGTATTCCAGTAAACGGGCAGCATAAAGCTTCTGTTGAACAGAATGAACCCGGTTTTCGTGTCAGCCGCGGAAGGCGCCGGAGCAGGGTTCTTTTCCTCATTATTCACTATCATCATTTTGCCGACCCTCACCATCAGTTTGGCGCTGGTGACCTGGTTCTTGTTGAGCGGACCTTCTATTTCTTTCTGGACGGCCGTGTCAACCCAGGATTGAGCGGGAAGGATTGAAGCGAGAGAAAGAGACAGAAGCAAAAGAAAGTATTTCATCAGGGCTCCTTTTGATAGTTACTTTGAATTGCCTTAATTATATCAACATTTACGCCGGAATTGCCTTCAAAATGATTAATGTAAACCTTTGGAATCTTTTTGCTATAATATTAATGATTACGCTGATTAGAAAGAGAGATTGCACAGATTAAGGAATGTGATGATAAAAGCTGTGTTCAAATACTTGCCAATACTGATTCTTTCCTCAGTTATCTTCTCGTCCTGCGCGAAAGAGACGATTTACAAACGCACCGACGCAGCTATGGGAACTATCTGGGAAATAGAGATAATTTCAACTGACAAAAAGAACGCGGATAAAGCCGCCGATGAGGTCTTTGACGAGGTGAAGCGGCTTGACAAAATGCTTTCACTGCACAACAAAGAGAGCGAGCTTTCCGCGCTGAACGCAAGAGCGGGTACCGGTCCGGTAAAAGTCTCTCAGGATATTATTAACATACTGAAGGTTGCCTTTAAGGTCTCAGAACTTACAAAAGGCGGCTTTGACATCTCGATAGGGCCTGTCGTCAAGCTCTGGGGCTTTGCCGGCGGAAACGAGTATATCCCGTCAGGCGCCGAAATAAAAGCGGCTCACGAGCTTGTCGGTTACAAGATGATAAGTTTTGACGAAAAAAAGAGCGAAGCGACGCTTGCTAAAAAAGGAATGGTTCTGGATTTTGGCGGGATAGGGAAGGGCTACGCGGTTGACCGCGCCGCGTCTATCCTGAAAAAATACGGCATTAAGAACGTAATGTTTTCCGCCGGTGGGCAGATACTTATAATGGGACACAACCCGAAAGGCGGAAGCTGGAAGGTGGGAGTACGCCATCCGAGAGGCGATGGTATGCTTACCGCAGTTGAAGACACGGAACGTTGTATCGCGACTTCCGGGGATTACGAGCATTATTTTGTAAAAAAGAATAAACTTTACCATCATATTTTTGACCCGCAAAGTTCAAAGCCTGCAAGCGACGCGGTCAGCTGCACGGTGCTTTTAAAAACAAATACCTTTGACATGCCAAACACCTGGGCTGACGCGCTTTCAAAGATAGGGTTTGTTATGCATCCTGAAGCGGCCATAAAGGTCATCAATGAAATCAAGGGCGCGGAATGCGTCATTGCGTCTGATTCGCCTGAGGGCCTGAGGATAGCGGTTTCGGATAACCTAAAGGGAAAGCTGGAGTTCAATAAATGAAGGAAACACTAAAAAGAGCCTTGTGCGTTCTTTGTTTTACGCTCTCAGTCGCGCCGGCACTAGGGGCTCTGGAACTTACTGACATAGAAAAGCAATATCTGAAAATATTCCCGGAGGCCGGTTCGGTAGGGCAGGCAGACTATAAAGACGGCAGGTATTATCCCGTTATGGACAAATCCGGGAAACAGTGCGGGCTGATTATCTATACCGAAAAGAAGGGCTACGAAGGTCCGATAAAGATTATCGTGGGGCTTGATCTTGACGCGCATATAGTTAATTACCTGATGTCCCAGCGCGAGACCCCGCACTATGTTTCCGAGATAATAAAGCCGGAGTTCAAAGAGAGGTTCAAAGGCAAGGGCAAGGAGCAGCTCCGGTTTAAAAAAGATGATCCGGCGGGGGAAATAGACGCGGTAACGGGAGCGACCGTTACTTCGAGAGCCTTGCTGGACGGGCTGCGTGAATCGGCAACTCTGGCGGGAGAGATTTTGAAGAAATAGCAACTTTAGTCAAAACTGAATACTCTGCTTGGATTACGCGGATTAGAAAAGTAAATTACGCAGATTAATGCGTTAAACAACGGGAGGAGTTATGGAAAAATACAGGCATAAGCAGCCGGGCTGGGCAATCCTTGCAACATTGGGAGTCTTGCTTGTGTTCATATTCTTTGGAAAAAGACCGCCGCATTGCGGTTGTCTTGATATTGCTCCGGTCATGGTTATTATCCTTATCATCCTGGGCCTCTTTTCAAAAATGATTGTCATTATTGACGAAGAGTACCTGAGGGTCAGGTTTTCCTACGGCGTAATACGAGCCAAATTCCGCCTCGCGGACATAGTCTCCTGCAAGCCGGTCAGGAATCCCTGGTACTACGGGTTTGGAATCCATTATCTGGGGAACGGGTGGATTTATAATGTCTCCGGGCTTGACGCTGTTGAGATAACCATGAAAAACAACAAAGTACACCGTATAGGGACAGACGAGCCGGAAATATTGACCAAGGCCATAAGCGAAGCAATAGGAACGGTAAATGAGAAATAATCTGCCGGTTTTTGTAATTCTCCTCTGCCTCTGTTTCGCCCTGCCCGTCCTCGGCGACCAATCCGGGCCTATAGACTGGACCAAGGCCCAGCAGATGTACAAAAAAAATCAGAGCGGCGAAAGCCTGACTTCGGATGAACGACAATACCTGCAGAGAGCAATTGAGGCAAGGCAGAAAGGAGAAGGCCCGCAACCGCAAGGGCAGCAGGCGCAGGTGACGGGAGAGAATACTGGGCAAGATAAGGTTAAAGGAGTTTCTCCTTTAAATGAACTTGAAGGTTCTTATAAGGGAGAGGATGGCGGGCTTTACGGCAAGGGAAGGACTGAACCCGCCAAAGTCCAGAAGGAACTCGCGAAAAGTGCCTCGGAGAAAATACGGCTGCTTGACGCGGAAGGTAATCCTTCGGAGAACGGAAAGATAGCGCTCCTTACTATAGGAATGTCAAATACTTCCCAGGAGTCGGATGCCTTCATACGGCTTGAAAAAAATAATACTGAAAAATCTAATAGAGTTGTACTGGTAAACGGCGCCCAGGGCGGCATCACCGCGGACAGGTGGATACCCGGCTCGCCGCTTGAGGCAAAGGTGTGGAACAATGTGGAAGAAAGGCTGAAATCTGCCGGCGTTTCTTTCCCGCAGGTGCAGGCGGTCTGGCTGAAGGAAGCGATTGCGGAACCCGCGGCAAAGGGCGAATTCCCTGCCCACGCGAAGTTCCTTCTGGATTCTCTTTCCGCGCTGGTAAGATACGCGAAAGTAAAATGCCCGAACCTTCAATTGATATTTCTGTCCTCAAGGATTTACGGCGGCTACGCGGCAACCCGGCTTAATCCCGAACCCTATGCTTTTGAAAGCGCGTTTCCGGTGCGCTGGCTTATCAGGGAACAATCCGGAGAAAGCCCCGAGTTAAACGCGGATCCAGCCCTGGGAGCGGTTAAAGCTCCTGTTCTTCTCTGGGGGCCCTATCTTTGGGCAAACGGCGAGGAGCCTAGGAAAAGCGACGGGCTTGTCTGGAAAAAAGAAGACTTTGGCCCGGACGGGACTCACCCAAGCCAGGCAGGAACGCAGAAGGTCGCAAAGCTGCTGGCGGAGTTTTTCAAAAGCAGTGAATATACCAGGCAATGGTATTTGAAAGGCGACACAAGGAAATAAATTCGAAGCAAGAAATCTGAAATTCGAAACTAAGAGCAAGGCATAGGAATTTCGTGCTTAGAATTTCATCTTTTGCTGTTTATTTGATGCTTGTTCCTGTATTGTTTCGAATTTCGTGCTTCGAATTTCGAATTTCATCTTTTGGTGCTTATTTGGTGCTTGAGATTTGGTGCTTAATCTATGTTTGAACCTAGAATTTTTGGAGTATAAACTTGAAAAAAGTCATTGTTATCGGAAGTTCCAACACAGACATGGTCGTTTCGACCGATAAAGCGCCGGCGCCCGGCGAGACAGTGCTTGGAAGCGGTTTTTTTATGGCCCCGGGAGGCAAAGGGGCAAATCAGGCCGTGGCCGCCGCGAGATCAGGGGCAAAAGTTGTATTCGTTACCAGGCTCGGCAGGGATGATTTTGGAAAAAACTCTCTTGCCGGTTATAAGCGCGACGGGCTTGATATAACGTATGTTTCCTTTGACAAAGAAGAGCCGTCCGGAACCGCGCTTATTGCGGTGGATAAGAAAGCGCAAAACTCTATTGTTGTGGCCCCGGGAGCGAACTGGAAACTCTCTCCCTCCGATATAAAAAGAGCCGAAGCCGCCATAAAGAACGCCGCTTGCATTGTACTCCAGCAGGAAATACCGGAGGAAACTGTGGAATGCGCAATAGACCTGGCCTGCGCGCATAAAGTTCCGGTTATTTTGAATCCTGCGCCGGCGAGAAAGATCAAGAAGGTCATTCTGAAAAAAGTTTACCTGCTTAACCCCAATGAAACCGAGGCGCAGTTCCTTACTGGGGTAAAAATCACGGGGGAGAGGTCTGCAAAGTCCGCAGCGACGAAACTTTTGGGTTTGGGCCCGGAGAATGTGATTATAACGCTTGGAAGCAGAGGTGTTTTTGCCGCGGGCAGGGGATTTGAAATGCTGGTTCCCGCATTCAAGGTGAAGGCGGTTGACACCACCGCCGCGGGAGATACTTTTACCGGAGGATTCGCCGCAGCCTTTGCATCAGGAAGTGATTTTTACGAATGTGTCCGGTTTGGCAGCGCCGCCGCCGCTCTTTGCGTCACAAAGAAAGGCGCGCAATCCTCAATCCCTTACAGGAAAGAGGTCGAACAGTTTCTCAACCATCGTAAATAGGCGCTACCCGCATGAAACCATATTCAGGTTAATCCTATTTTACCTTATAAACTTTACAAACCTTATGAACCTTATTAACTTTTAGAGTTATGGCCTTAGTAATTCGTACACCATCTCCGCGAACAGCCTGTGTCCTATATAACTCGGATGCACATCATCCGACAGGTAGTCTCCTATAAAAGCATCGCCCCTCGCTAAGAATACATCGCGTAATCCCGTATAGCCGTAGCCGCGTTTCTTCGCGAAATCCTTCTGCCACTTTATGTATACATCCCTTTTATCGTCGCTGCCGGCGAAGACAGTTGAGCTCATGATTATCACCGCGATCTTGGCCGCGTCGAGCTTATCGCAAATCTTTTCGGTGTTCGAAGTGTATTCTTTGATGTCCCCGTCATTGTTCCCAAATTCATAAATTACCAGGTCAGGTTTTTTGCTCAGGACATCACGGTCCAGCCTCGCGAACCCGTGGCTCGCCTGCTCCCCGCCGATGCCGGCGTTAACCACCGTGATCTTGTCGTTCTTGTAGGCGTCCGCGAGCAGGTTCTTTAGCGCATAATGAAAAACATATCTCTCCGGATGAGGAGCTTTCGCGCGCCATACCGCTGTTCCCGCCGTCAGAGAATCGCCAAAAGCAACTATGGTAACTTCCTGCCCGGAGGCAAGCTTCTTTCTGAAACCTTCCAGCGCCGGCCGATTTTCAACAAACTCCGAGGGAACGACGGGTTTTGGATCCGGTTTTATATCAGTCCGGGAGTTTGCCTGTTTGCCAAGCTCAAGGTCTTCTTCGGTTTCTTTAAGGTTTTTTGTAAACCCTACCTTATCGATAATATATGAGACCGGCGTTTTGCTCCCCGGTTTTACGGAGAAGTAAAGCTGCTTTACCCTGTCGCCTGTAAGCGTTGCTTCGCCGAGCTTGAAATCGCTGAACTTAAAAGCGCATCTCTTCCAGAATTTATCTTTGAGCGGAAACTCAACCGTGCACCCCGATTTTGTGATGGTTTTCAGGTCGGAATTTTTGTCGGCTTCAAGAGGGGTTATGCCTGCAACTCCCATATTGTTGCTTCCGTCACCTTTTACCCAAAATACCACACCGGACATTTTAAGTTTTGTAAGCGATACTACTGAATCCGTGTAAACGCAGTCGGGTTCATTGGCCTCAAGAAATGTGAGTTTCATAGCTGTCTCGGGAGTGACGCAGTCATAGGTCACCTGCCTGAAGACCGTATTCAGCTTTGCTTCAACCGAATACCAGTGGACTCCCGGAGTGTCCTCGAACATATTCAGATCTAAAGCGAAAGCAGAGGCCCCCAATATCATAATCGCGGCGCAAGCAAGCAGTTTTCTCATAGGACTCCTTTTTAATTTGTCAGGCCTTTTATCGGGGCAGGAATCCTGCCTTTCCTTCTTATGAATTTAGCTGAACTGAATTTGTTGACGCCGAGAATGTAACTCCCGCCGAGCAAGCCGCCCCAATTGACCCAGTCGCCCTTCTTCTTGCCGGCTACCGGGATAATCCTGACTCCGGTCGTTTTATTGTTCACAACCCCTATCGCAAGTTCATCCGCAATAATGGCCGAAATAGTTTCAGCGCTTGTGGAGCCGGGGACTGCCA
>CAIOVX010000069.1 GCA_903861835.1 Candidatus Firestoneibacteriota bacterium
GAAATCAATTGAAGGTCTTCTGTTTCCTTGACAAAATGTTTTAGAATCTGGTATGATTAAGTATGGACTTCAGGAATACGGCAAATAGTCTTACCCTCAACGCGGCCTTCAAAGCGCCCGCGCTTGCCGTTATTTCCGTAGTAGTTACCGTAGTGGGTTAACACCCACTAAACCCCTTATTTACATACCCGTTTCAGGTTCCCAAAAAGCTCAAAGCGTTTGTTTTTATCTGGTTTTTCTGTTAAAATTGTATGATAGTTTCAACATAAGGAGGCAGCAGATGCGCAGTGACTCAATGAAAAAAGGTCTTGAAAAGGCTCCGCACCGGTCGCTTTTTAAGGCAATGGGCTACACCAACGAGCAAATTAGGCGTCCGATGATCGGCATCGCGAATGCGGCAAATGATATAGTTCCGGGGCACATCGAGCTTAACAAAATAGTAAAAGCCGTAAGGGAAGGCATCCTTATGGCCGGCGGAACACCCTTTGAATTCGGGGTTATCGGCATCTGCGACGGCATAGCGATGAACCACGACGGCATGAAATACTCGCTTCCCAGCAGGGAAGTGATTGCCGACGCCATAGAATGCCAGTGTATGGGCCATCCGTTTGACGGAATAGTTTTTGTGCCGAACTGCGACAAGATAGTCCCGGGAATGCTTATGGCTTCCGCGAGGCTGAATGTTCCTTCTATATTCATAAGCGGCGGGCCGATGCTGGCCGGCCAGGATTGCGGTGTGAAGACCGACCTTGTGAAGGGGATGTTTGAAGGGGTGGGGAAGGTCAAGGCCGGCAAGATGACTATGGCCGAACTGGATGATATGGAAGACTGGGCCTGTTCCGGCGCGGGCTGCTGCGCGGGAATGTTTACCGCGAATTCCATGAACTGTATCACCGAGACCATAGGTATGGGTCTTCCCGGCAACGGGACGGTTCCCGCGGCCTACGGCGAGAGAGTCCGCCTGGCAAAGACTGCCGGCATGCAGATACTTGAACTTGTTAAGAAGAATATCAGGCCGAGGGATATAATGACCCCGAAGTCTTTTCTTAATGCTTTGACAATAGATATGGCTTTCGGAGGTTCCACCAATACCGCGCTGCATCTTCCCGCGGTTGCGTATGAGGCCGGCATTAAGCTTGACCTGAAACTATTTGATGAGGTCAGCAAGAAGACGAAGTATATCTGCTCGCTGTCGCCGGGCGGCAAACACTTTATGGAAGACCTCTATTTCGCGGGCGGAATATCAGCGCTGCTTAAGGTGCTCTCTGATAACAAGAGACTGAATCTTGACTGTCTTACGGTAACCGGGAAATCTCTTGGCGAAAACATCAAGAACGCGCGCGTGAAGAACCCTGAGGTAATCAGGAGCTGGGACAACGCGTACAGAAACGAAGGCGGAATGGCGGTGCTTTACGGAAACCTCGCGACAGGCGGCTCTGTTGTTAAGCAGTCCGCGGTTGCTCCGGAAATGATGAAGCACACAGGCCCGGCAAAAGTGTTTAACTCTGAAGGAGAAGCCACCAAAGGAATTCTCGGCGGCAAAGTTAAGGCCGGGGATATCGTGGTGGTCCGCTACGAAGGCCCGAAGGGCGGCCCGGGAATGCAGGAAATGTTATCCCTCACCGCGGCAGTTGCCGGAATGGCCATAAAGGATGTGGCGCTTATCACCGACGGCAGGTTCTCGGGAGGAACGAGGGGCGCGTCTATCGGACATATCTGCCCGGAAGCCGCTGACGGCGGGACGATCGGGATTGTAAAAAACGGGGATATCATCGAGATAGATATCCCGAACAGGAAGTTAAATGTTAAGCTCTCTTCTAAGGAAATTGCGAAGAGAAAGAAAGCGTGGAAGAAGCCCGCGGCAAAGATAACCAGCGGCTACCTTTCCAGGTACGCCAAGATGGTCTCGGCGTCAAATTTGGGCGCTGTGTTTCTTAGGGACGAGTAGGGCATGTGGACGGAAGACAGAGGACAGAAGTCAGTGGACGGAAGACTGAGGGCCGAAGACCGGAGTCTGGAGATGAAAAAAGGAGATAACAGATGAAACTAAAAGGCGCGCAAATAATGGTTGAGTGTCTGGAGCGCGAGGGCGTTGAAATAATGTTCGGCATACCGGGTGGGCAGGCGATACCGCTCTTTGACGCGCTCTATGACAGCAAAAAAATAAGAACTATTCTCACCCGCCACGAGCAGGGCGCGGCCCACATGGCCGACGGCTATTCCAGGTCTACCGGAAAAACCGGCGTCTGTATAGCCACGAGCGGTCCGGGAGCGACAAACCTGGTAACGGGGCTTGCGACCGCATATATGGATTCAATACCGATGGTTGCCATCACGGGACAGGTCGCAACACACCTTATAGGAAACGACGCGTTCCAGGAAGCCGATATCACCGGCATAACAAGACCGGTCACGAAGCATAATTACCTGGTCAAAGACATAAAGGATCTTGCGAGAGTAATTCGCGAGGCATTCTATATCGCGAAGGCGGGGCGTCCCGGTCCGGTGCTGATAGATATACCGGTTGATGTTTCCCGCGGAGAAACCGAGTTTATCTGGCCGGAAAAGGTGGAGCTTAGGAATTACAAGCCTACCCTGAAAGGCCATCCTAACCAGATAAAGAAAGCGGCTGAAGCGATAGCGGCAGCAAAAAAGCCTGTGATTTACGCCGGCGGCGGAATAATTTCCTCCGGAGCGGCCAAGGAACTTCGGGCCTTCGCTGAGAAAATAGACGCGCCGGTCGGTGTTACGCTGCTCGGGCTCGGAGCTTTCCCGTATTCCCACCAGCAGTTCATGGGGATGTATGGAATGCACGGCACGAGGACTTCAAACCTGGCGATGAACGAGTCCGATCTTATCATTGCCGCGGGCTCACGGTTTGATGACAGGGTAACGGGCAAACTCACGCATTTCGCACCGAACGCGAACATCATTCACATAGATGTCGATCCTTCATCCATCAGCAAGAACGTGCCTGTAGATATACCTATAGTCGGCGACGCGAAGAACATTCTCTCGGACCTTGTTAAGGCGGTTGAAGCGAAGAAGCACCCGGAATGGAGAAAACAGATTTCCGAATGGCAGAAAAAATACCCTCTCGGCTATATCAAGAAAGGCAAGCTTAAGCCGCAGTTTGTGCTTGAACAGATAAACGAGATAACCAAAGGCGACGCTATTTTCGCGACGGAAGTAGGTCAGCACCAGATGTGGGCGGCCCAGTTCCTAAAGATTGAGACTCCGAGGACTTTCCTTTCCTCGGGAGGACTCGGAACGATGGGTTACGGCTTCCCCGCGGCAATAGGCGCGCAGTTTGGCAATCCCGGCAAGGCGGTTTTTGACATCTCGGGAGACGGCTCGTTTCAGATGAATCTTCAGGAGATGGCAATAGCGGTGGAGCATAAACTGCCGGTCAAGATTATCATCCTTAACAACAGGTATCTCGGAATGGTGCGCCAGTGGCAGCAGCTCTTCTGGAACAGGCGTTACGCGTCGGTCGAGATCTCGGC
Source organism: Candidatus Firestoneibacteriota bacterium (assembly GCA_903861835.1). GTDB lineage: Bacteria > Oederibacteriota > D2-FULL-39-29 > D2-FULL-39-29 > CAIOVX01 > CAIOVX01. Next base: position 3,507 of record CAIOVX010000069.1, read on the forward strand.
CCAGCCGGACTTTATTAAACTTGCTGAAGCTTACGGCGCCGTAGGCATACGCGTCACCAAGGACGAGGAAGTAAGGGGCGCGCTCGAGAAGGCGATGAAGATTAAGGACAAACCGGTCATACTCGAGTTCGTTATTGAACGCGAAGAGAACGTTTTCCCGATGGTTCCGGCGGGCGCGGCGATGACGGAAGTGATAGATTACTCGGATGTGGAATTAGCATAAAAGTTTATAACGTTTATAACGTTCGTAACGTTTGTAACGTAAAACGTGGTGAGCAGAGAGGGCAGAACAGGAAAGATAAATTGGATTGACCCCCTCTCTTAGTCTCTCCCCCTATAAAAGGGGGAGAGAAAAAAGGAGAAACATGAAGCATACAATATCTGTTTTGGTGGAGAATAAGCCGGGCGTGCTCGCGAGGATAGCGGGGATGTTCTCCGGCAGGGGCTTCAACATAAAGAGTCTGACGGTCGGCGAGACGGAAGATCCGGATGTTTCCAGGATGACCATTGTGGTCGGCGGTGATGACGCGGTGCTTGACCAGGTGAACAAACAGTTGAACAAACTGATTGATGTTAACAAGGTCATAGATATGACCA
>CAIOVX010000070.1 GCA_903861835.1 Candidatus Firestoneibacteriota bacterium
AGGCGTTTGAGATAGGGCGCGACAAATTCGGAAAACTGGCCCGGAGAGAGGAACGGCCCGGCATTCAAGGCGTAATCTGAACAAAGACCGAATCCGTCTAGAGTGGTGAGCTTTTTGAGTTTGGCGCCTGCTTCAAGCATTTCATTGAGATTATCTTCCGCTTCGGCCTTTACTTTTTCCGGTTCATCCGCAAGGCGGTAAACAAAGTCAAGCATGGAGTCGCCGTCAGGAAGCCCGAAGGTGCAGTCGCCGTGCATCAGTATGAAATACTTATCCCCCGAGATCTCCCGTATCTTGTTTACCACTTGCGCGAAACCTTCGTAACTGCCCGGCGCCCTGTGAACAAAAATGGCATTGTGTTCGAATCTTTCAGCCGTCTTAATATAAAGTTCCGCCATGTCCGCTATGTGAAGATCCCTCTCGGACTGTTTCATCTGGGTCCACTGAGAATATTTTCTGTGCTCCGGGTGTACCTTGCCCAGGAGTTCCATTGTGAGGAAGAAAACAAGTTCAAATGCGGGGACGCGCGTTCCCGGCACGGGTTCCTTCTTTAGAAGCGCGTGGATGAATAGTTCTCTCGGTGTCATGTAATTTTCCTTAAATATAGGGTAAGAATATTTTCTGGCTAAAGGGAAGCAAAAATACGGAAGTTCAGGACCACCGCAGCAAACCAAACACAATAAGTACTAAAGCGATAATACAGGCAATCACCTCGATATCTATCTTGTAATCTTCATCCATATCCGAAGCGTGATACATCCAGCCTCCTTATTGTTCTTTTATCAGTTATTTGCCGGGATTCCCAGTGTTTTAAGGATAGCCGGCAGAACTACAAACTTGCAGCCCGCTTCGCTGGGATGAACCAAATCCGGCACAAACGAGCTGTATGCTGCCCGATCAGATTTTTGCAATTCAACCCATTGCGGATACATATCTACAAGCTGAAACTTATGTGATTTTGCGGCTGCTCTGTACATATCGTAATACTCAGATACCTTTTTCCGGCCAAAATCCCCAGGGGTTGTGGTCATAAGAATAATATCGCATTTTGGGTTTTGTTCGAGTATGCGTTTTATCATGAATTCCAGATTCTCTTTTGCCTGCGGTACGCTGCAGTTAAATCTTGCGACTACATCGTTAATCGCAAATTCAATTAATACGGCGTCCGGCTTGTTTTTAATTACGCGTTCCTCCAAATTGTCGACGCCCCATTTGGAGTACATTCCCTGGCCGCCTTTGTTCAAGACAGTCGCCTGCCCTGGAAAAAGTTCGTTCAATTTTTTCTGCAATTCGCCGACCCAGGCCCCTTTTTCGGTTAAACTTGTGCCGTATGCGACAATCGTCTGTTTCTTGCCGGCTTTCAGGTTGGAAACCAGCACGCTTGTTTGCTCTGCGCTTATTTCCGCCGCAAACAAACATGCTAAGGCTGTTACGACTATCAGACTTTTTTTCACCTTCCCTCCATGCATTTTTCATTTAAGGCTCGGAGCCACGGATATTATTTCTCAATAGTCGTTGCGCGCATATAATTCTCAACGCCATTGCAGATCGCGCCGGCAAGCTTATACCTGAAATCGTTTACGCTTAGCTTTCTTTCCTCATCAGTGTTTGTAATAAAACCGACCTCCAATAAAGCGGCCGGCATATTAACGTGTTCAATGACATAAAAAGGAGCGCTGGAAATAATATATTTATTGCCGGCTTCGGAATCAACATTGCTCAATATATTGCCGAGAATGTTTCCTGCAAGGAAGACACTTAAATGATCTATCAATTTTGAACGGGGTTCGGAAAGGATGCGTTTCATTCTGTCCGGCTTAATGTATTCTATGTTCTCTCTTATTGCCAGCATCCTGGATATTCTATCGGTGTTTATTGAACTGTAAGTATAAATCTTTGGACCGTGAATATTATTGTCGGTATTCGCGTTAACATGTATTGACAGGAATAAATCCCCGCCATTCCTGTTGGCTATCCCAATTCTTTCATGCAGTCCCACATAGACATCTTTATCGCGCGTAAGAATGACTTCCTTCTTGAGCCTCTTCCTGATTACTTCGGCGGCCTTCAGCGCTATATCCAGGGTTACGGATTTCTCCTGCAGCCCGTCTTTTGCCATGCTTCCCGGATCTTTTCCGCCGTGTCCCGGGTCTATGATAATTCTATCCACCTTATATTTCGCGCTTTGTAATACAGGGCTCTTCCCGGCAACTGCCGCGTCTCTTGTAATTTCTTCGGACGGTCTGCTGTTTGTCGCCGGTTCAGCGGGAAGTACTGGATTGTTATCTAAAGAATAGGCGCGCGAGCAGCACAAGGCTGCAATTATCAGCGCGGCGATATTTATTGGCTCTCTCTTCTTGTCCGATCTTAGCATGCTAGATAATAGCAGAGAAACGGCCTGTTTGCCATATTTTCTGTTACGAAAATGGTTTCCTCAAAACTAAGCCGGCGGCGCTTTTTTAAAGGTTCTCATTCCTTCTTCCCTTGAATTGCATTCCCTTTGGTGTTAATATTAACCCTATGAAAAACACATCGGGCAATCCAATCACCTGGCTTCCTGCGGTTATCAGCGACAATATGATGCTTCAGGCGGGTGTAAAATTCTGCATTTGGGGGAAAACCCAAGGCAGCGGACCTGTAACGGCAAGCTTAGCGGGGCGCTCGGCAAGGGGGCGTTCAGACAGGAACGGGAACTTCAAACTTTACCTGCCTCCCTTGAAGTACGGCGGGCCGCATAACCTCAAGTTGAACGACCGGAGCATTGATAATGTTCTTGTCGGGGACATCTGGTTCTGCTCGGGGCAGTCAAACATGGAACTGACCGTCACCGGGGCCAAAAACGCCGAAGAAGAACTCTTAAAAGCGAACTACGCCAAGATACGGTTATTCGGCGTCCCTTGCGAGACCTCTTCAAAGCCCAAAGACGATGTAACGGCAAGATGGACTGAGTGCACGGCGGAGACGGTTTCATCATTTTCCGCCGCGGCCTATTTTTTCGGAAAGAAAATACATAATGACTTGAAGATACCGGTGGGGCTGATAAACTCCTCCTGGGGCGGGACAAAGATTGAACCCTGGACCCGTCTTGAGGCGCTGAAAGCATACGACGGGTTCGCTGCGATGCAAAAGCTCTACAAGGACGCGCTTTGCGATGACACTCAAAGCTTTCACAAGGACCCGGGGAACGCCGGAGCGAAATTCGGCTATGCCGATGAAGACTGCGGCACAAAAGGGTGGAAAAGCATCAAAGCGCCGGGTTACTGGAAAGGACAGGGTTTGAATATTGTCGGAGCGGTCTGGGTTAGAAAAACCGTGAAACTGCAGGAATCTTGGAACGGCCGGGATCTTTATCTCAGCCTCTCCCCTATTGTTGACGCCGATACAACCTATTTTAACGGAATAAAAGTCGGCGGAATGGGCCTTGATATCAGCGGCGGCTGGGCAACTCCCAGAAAATACCTCATTCCGGCAGCTCTTGTAAAACCCGGCAAAAACACCATAGCAATCAGGATATTCGGACGCAACATCAACGGCGGCTTCACCGGCCCTAAAGAAGATATGAAACTGTATGTCATAAACAGGGAATATATGTCAATCCCTCTTCACGGGAATTGGCGTTACAAAGTTGAGCTTGCGCTTAAACCAAAGACCGATAACACGGTTGGGCAGGCCCCGGGTTCCATATATAACGCGATGGTTCACCCTTTCATACAGTTCCCTGTAAAGGGCTTCCTCTGGTACCAGGCCGAATCAAATGTTGCGGATTATAAGGCCTATGAAAAACTCTTCCCGATAATGATAGCGGATTGGCGAAAGCTCTGGGGCAATAATAAGCTCCCGTTCTATTTTGTCCAGCTTCCGGATTATCCCGCGGGCAATAACAGCGAAAAACTGCCGCTTATGCGTGAAGTCCAGCTCAAGGCGGAGAAAATCCCGAATACCGGAATGGCGGTTACCATTGACGGCGGAGAAAAGGATATCCATCCTAAGAATAAGCAGATTGTCGGCGACCGTCTCGCCCGCGTCGCGCTCGCAAAAACCTACGGAAAGAAGGTTGAATATCTCGGACCGGTTTATAAGAAACTTAATATAGAAGGAGACAGGATACGGCTCTATTTTGATAAGGCAGGCTTGAAGGCATCGGACGGGGGCGCGCTAAAGGGATTTACCATTGCCGGCGGCGACGGCGTGTTTGTTCCGGCCGAGGCAAAAACATCCGGAGCAACAATATTGGTATGGAGCAGGAAGATAAAAACACCCGTCTCGGCAAGATACGCCTGGGCGGCAATGCCGGAGTGCAACCTTGTAAATAAGGCCGGCCTGCCGGCGAGTCCGTTCAGAACGGACAGAATACCTGGAAAATAGGCTCTGTCCCATTTGTTTAATCAATAGTCCTTTAAAAGGAATAAGGAGGAATAGAATGAAGACTGTAACGGTAACTTTTACTGAAAAGGAAAAAGTTGGATACATTGAAAGCGAGGTGCCGGAACTGAGAGAGAATGAAATTCTGATAAAAACAGCGCGTACTCTTATTTCTACCGGTACAGAGATTTCCGTGTTTGCCGGTCGTCACACAAATGCCCTTCTTGGAATGAAAGGCGCTTGGGGAACATTCCCTTTCCAATCCGGGTACATTAATGCAGGAAAAGTAATGGAGACCGGAAGTTCTGTTAAAGAAATACAAAAAGGCGACAGAGTTTTGTCAATTTGCTGCAATACAACTATTGCAAAGGCTCCTGTTGATCAAGTGATAAAGATACCGGATAATGTAACCGATGAAGAAGCGCTTTTTACAATAATTGCAAATATAGTTTTCCCGGCAATAAGGCAATCGACAATATCATTAGGAGACAATGCGGTTGTTGTAGGTCTCGGCCTTTTGGGTCAGTTTGCACTTCAATTTCTGCGTCTAAACGGGGCAATACCTGCTTTAGGCGTTGATATTTCCGACTACCGGCTTAATTTGGCTGCGAAAATGGGCGCAACAACTCTTATTAATTCAGCAAAAACCGACATGCTTAAGGAAGTAAAGAATCTTACCGGCGGTCGCGGCGCAGATGTTGTGATTGAGCTGACAGGGGTTCCCAAACTGTTTTCTTCTGTATGCGCGCTGGCGAGGGCAGGCGGGAAAGTCATTCTTCTCTCTTCACCGCACGGCAGCGCGGAATTGGATCTTTATACCGACATACATAAAAGAAGCCTGAATGTGATTGGTGTCGGCTCAGGTTTAAGTGTTCCGAAAGTGGAAGAGTTTTACAGCCGGTGGACAATTGGGAATACAAAGAACTTTATTCTGAAACTCATAGGAGATAAAACTCTGAGAGTTAATGAAATGATTTCTCATAGGTACCACTGGGAAAACGCGCACGAGGCTTATGCAATGCTTCTGAAAGATAGGGGCTCTGCCATGGGTGTAATCCTGGAATGGGAAAGTTGATTTGGAACAAAGGGACCCTATTTATTATTCTTGTTGGGCCCGGTGATCCTAAAACAACAGGTATGCAGTCCCAGAACCCTTGAGTCTTTAATCAGCAATCAGTAATCGGTTTTAGCGCGGCGCCGATTCACTCCATAACCATTAAACCATTTCTAAAACCGGTTTGAGGGAAGAATCCTGCTGTCGATCTTTACTTCTTTGAATTTCTTGTCGTCCGCGTAAATTACGCACCGGACATCCGCTTTTGGCACCGAAAGATAAGACTTGTATCCCACGCTGCACTGCAGGCGCAGCTGCCTTACGATACCGGGTTGAAGAGGCGTGTCGGTGGGATTCCTGAAATTCGCGGTTGCCGTTGCCCACTCTTCCCCGTTGGAAATAAAAGTCGCCATAAACTTGACATTTTCGGGAAAGTCTTCCTTCCTGATATTCTTTAATTTCAGCAATACCGCGGGCTGATACAGCAGTTCATTATTGTTAATGTTCCGGTATTCAAGAAACCCGGTCCTAAAATCAACCGGCTCAAGCCCCTCTGCGGGAGCACGCTGTTGCATTGCGGCGCTCTCTTTATCGCCGGTCACGGCCGAGTGTTTCGCCTTTGAACATCCGGAAAAAGAAAGTGAGGCTGCCGCGAGAATACCTATCATTGCTCCAAATGTTTTACTGTTCATAGTACCCGCCTCCTTACGAAAAAGTGTCTGGACTTTCTTCTGTTCAATATCTTATTATAATCACGTTCCTGCGTGTTTGACAATATCTAAACGGCGGCCGGATAGGTTTCAGTTATAAGGAAACCCTAATTGGCAAGTAAAGACAATACCAAATCTCCGACCCCTTGCTTTTATATTCAAAATTATGCAAAATATGGCAGTAGGGTTTGAATGCACTTTAATATCCCGCAGGGGGATTTACCATGTTCAGCGACTGCCACATATTTTGCATTATTCTGATAGTGGTAGTTGTTGCTATATTTGTAATATTAGAGTTTTTAGACATCTGAGATTCTATACCCCGGCCTCTTTCCTTCGTTTTATGCTTCCTGCGCCCCTCTGCTCTTCCACGCTGCTGAATATAATTTCCGAGTGTAGTTGAATTGAAAGGACGTTTTTGTTAGTATTGACAGTCAACTCTTTCAGGCTAAAGGGAGATTAAATGAGAACCTCTGTAAACTGGACAAACCCCTATAAGGCAGGGGGAACATTTTGGCTAAAAGGGAACCTGCACACGCATACCACAAATTCAGACGGCAAGCTGACTCCGGAGGAAACCGTCTCCCTCTATTTGAGCAAAGGGTACAGTTTCCTTGCTGTCACCGACCACGGAAAACTCTTTGACCCTAAAACCCTTCGGTCAAAAATGCTGTTGATAGCGGGAGTTGAGGCGGATTTCGATCACGGAAAGCACACCTGCATAACTGCAGTGAAGACGGAGGATATCAAGTTCTCAAGGGAGACGCCCCAGCAGGAGCTTATTGACAAAAACACGGATAAAACCCTCGTCGTGCTTAACCATCCGGACTGGGGATCGGAAGAACATTTCACCATAGACAGCCTTAAATCATTCAAGAACTACCACGGCATAGAGATTTATAACAGCGTCATAGAACGGCTTGAGGGCTCGCCCCTTTCCACCGCAAAGTGGGACCGGCTGCTCGGAAACGGCCTCAGGCTGCTCGGCTTCGCCAACCAGGATTTTCACAGGGCGGATGATTTCAGGGACGCGTGCAATGTCGTGAACGTGAAAAAGAAAACAGCCGCGGAAGTTTTCAAAGCGGTCACCAGCGGAAACTTTTACTGCTACTTTGGGGTAAAAATATCCTCTGTCGGAAGGAAGAATAATACCGTTTATGTAAAAACGGCCAACGCCGAAACAATAAGATTTATCGGAAATTACGGGGTACTGCTCTCGAAGACAAACGGCAAAGCCGCGAGTTTTGATTTTGATAAAACAGACGCGACCAAATATATCAGGATTGAATGCCTGGGTAAGGGCGAAGAAATCAGCTGGAGCCAGCCTTTCTTTCGGGAAGCCTGATTGCAAATTAGCCCTTAATCTGCTACTATTTATATTATTTTAACCCGGTATATCCCTAAGGAGTTTTGGAGGAAATATGAAAAATTATAAAATAAGTTTTGTAGGCGCAAGTTACCTGTTCTGCCACAGGGTCTTCAAGGACTTAACCAAGATTGAAGAATTAAGAGACGCTACCGTGGTGATCCACGACCTGGCCGAAGAGCCTATCAGAATTGTTACCGGGGTCTGCAAAATAATGAACCGAATCGCGGGAACAAACATCAAGGTGGTAGGGACTACCAGCAGGAAAGAGGCCTTGAAGGACGCTGATTTTGTAATGATCTGCATAAATGTCGGCGGCGCGGGCGCGGATATGGAAGTCCAGAAAGTCTGCAGGAAGTACGGCGTGACCTACCCTGCGGGCGATACTATCGGCCCGTCGGCCATAGTCCGGTCTATGAGAAATATTGAAGCGCTGCTCTCCATCGCAAAGGATATGGAACGCTTCTGCCCGGACGCCTGGATGATAAACTTCACGAACCCGATGAGCCAGCTTACGCTCGCGGTGAATAAATACTCTAAAATCAAATGCGTCGGCCTCTGCCACGAGATTGGCAAGGTGGAAGACCTCGCGGCGAGAATGTATTCGGCCGAGCCGAAGAATGTCAGCGTCGTAGCGGCCGGAGTCAACCATTTCACCTGGGTGCTGGAAGTCTGGGCCAACGGACAGAACAGGACAAAGACTTTTCACGATGATTTCAATAAATTCGTGGACAAACCGAGAAAAGGCAAAAGAACAAGCAGGGACTGGGTTGAACAGGAAAAGCTTTCCGAATCCTGGAAGCTCAGCCGCGTCCTCTTTGACCGTTACGGGCTCCTCCCGGTCGGCGGAGACAGGCACAGCTCCGAGTTCTTCCCTTATTACTTTGGAAAACGCACAGGAAACGGAAAGCTTTTCGGGATGAAGGAAATTGATTTCCCCGCGAGAGCCAAGGGCAGGGCAGAGAGCAAAGCGCGGCTGGAAAGCTGGATCGCCGGCAAGGAAGACCCGTGGGATATGGACAAGCCCTCCGGCGAAGAAGCGCATCACATAATCACCTCCGTAATAAGGAACTCCTGTCATGTAAATCCCGCGGTGAACATCCTAAATAACGGCTGTATGAGCAATATTCCGGACGACCATTGTGTTGAAGTGCCTGCTGTGGTTGGACAGTACGGGATAAAGCCTCTAAGCCTCGGCAAGCTGCCGGAAAACATAGTGGCGCTCATCGGCAGGATGGGCTCCATCTATAAATACACGGTGGAAGCGGCGGTAACCGGAGACAAAAAGCTTGTGATGAAAGCGCTGGTGCTGGATCCGCTGCTTCAAGAATACGAGAACGCGGACAAACTGCTGAATGAGCTAATAGAATCGCAGAAAAAGTATCTGCCCAAGTTCAAGTAGCCAACGCTCTTTTGGCATAAAAAAACCCCGGCGTTTCAGCCGGGGTTTTTTATTGGGTTTGGATTACAGTGGAAGTTTAATCTCCCGCTTTTCATTGGAAGACTTGTAGATAGCGAGGATTATCTCCACGGCTTTCCTTGCTTCCGAACCCGGACAGGACGGCTCTCTGTTCTCCTTTATCGCGTTCATCATATCAAGAATCTGTATGGCGTGCCCGTCCACTTTGACCGCTTTGTTGTCGGACGCAGTGCCTTCCTTGTCATTTTCGCCTACCAGCGCGGGTTTTTCCTTCTCACCCTCGAAATCCCAGGAAACAAAGCCCTTGTCCGTAAGGCAGACCGAGCCGTAGTCTCCGCCTACCTCCCACCTTGAAGGAAATCCCGGGTAAATAGAGGTCGTTCCTTCCAAAACGCCGACGGCTCCGTTCTTATAGCGGACCATCGCGATTGAAGTGTCTTCAACCTTGATATCGCGCGTCTTTGTCTCACAGATGGCATACACCGAGGTTATGCCGCCCATCATCCAGTTGATAAGGTCTATTCCGTGGACGCACTGGTTCATAAGAGCTCCGCCGCCGTCCAATTCCCAGGTAGCTCTCCAGCCCGCGCTCTTGTAGTAATCGTGCGACCTGTAAAACTTCTGGTAAGCGGAAGCTGTTACCATCTTGCCGAAATCGCCCGATTCAATCTTCTTCTTGAGCGCGATTGCCGCTGGATTCTGCCTTCTCTGGAAGATACAGGCAAGTTTTATCTTTGCCTTGTCGCAGACCGCCAACATATCGTCAATCTTAGGAAGGGTAATCTCTATGGGTTTTTCGCAGATGATGTGCTTTCCGGCCCTCGCGGCGTCCTTCGCGACTTCGCCGTGAAGCCCGCTCGGAACGCAGACGCTTACAATATCAATATCCTTGTTCTTGAGCATTTCCTTGTAGTCCTTGTATACTTTTTCGGCTCCTGAATCTTTCGCCAATTTGGCCGCTTTTGCTTCCTCTATGTCGGCTACGCCTATCAGCTCTGCCATGTCAGGGTATTTTTTTATGCAATTCGCGTGTGTCGGCCCGATTACTCCGGCTCCTATGATTCCAAAACCAAACTTTCCGTTCCTCATATGTTCCTCCAGAGAGTAGAATAATTGCGTTTGACTATGATACAGCCGCATGCCGGTTATTTTCAAGGAGAAATTGTCAGGTAAAACCTTGGCAGCCTGCGACCGCACCGCTCCGACCGTTCCGAACCGCTCCGCGGATTACTGATTGATGATTACTAATTGCTAATTAAAGACTCAGGATTCTTCAGTCCACTGTCCTCTGCCCTCCGTCCTCTGTCTTCCGTCCTCCGCTCTCCGGTCCTTCCATCCAACGTCCGAGCATCCGAGCCTCTGACCCTCCGAGCAT
>CAIOVX010000071.1 GCA_903861835.1 Candidatus Firestoneibacteriota bacterium
ATTCATTTCTTCTTGTTTTATTTGTTTTTCAATATACAATCCAGCATCTTTATACAAAGCAGCCTTAATTTCTGGTGACAACAACTTAAAATCTACCTGTGTTCTCTCTACCTGCATTTTCTTTTCTTATTGCAAAGAACCCCTTTTACCCATATAATTGCTGTATGAATCCCCGGCCCTATATATTATCTCTTCTTTCCGGTATCCTGCTTTTCCTTAGTTTTCCAAATGTTTTAGACCCTGTTTTTCCGGCCTGGTCGGGTTATCTTGCTTGGGTCGCGTTGATCCCCTTGTTTTTCGCCATAAACAAACAGACTTTTCCGAGGGCCCTGCTTTTGGGGTTTATCACAGGATTTATTTTCTTCGCGGGACTCCTCTACTGGGTACTTTATATCAAAGAACTCGGCCTTCTTGCCTGGCCGCTCTGGCTGTTCCTGTCCTGCTATCTTGCGCTCTATGTCGCGCTCTTCGCTTCGCTTCTCAGGTTCGCTCCGCTTTTGGCGGCGCCGTTCCTCTGGGTTGTTTTTGAATACCTGCGCGGAATTTTGCTCACAGGCTTTCCGTGGGGCCTGCTCGGCTACTCTCAGTACAAACTCGCGCCGCTTCTACAACTGGCCTCCCTTACCGGCGTTTACGGAGTCTCTTTCGTTGTCGTTCTTGTGAACGCGGGGATAGCTTCATTCTTGATAAAAATAAAGGAAGGCAAAGCAGCGTTTCTCGGGCCGGTTCTTGCCGCGCTCGCGCTCATTGCTGTCTTCACCTATGGGTTGGTTGAGCTCAACGGCATGGAGGCCAAACTCCCGCTCAAACCAGGGGTGAAACAGGATTCGGTCTCGGTCTGCGTCCTTCAGGGAAATATTTTGCAGGACGTAAAATGGGATGAAAAGTTCACGGAAGAAAACTTCAACACTTACAAAAAACTCGCCCTCTCAAACAAAACACAGGTTGACCTGTATCTCTGGCCGGAGAGCGCCTCTGCCGTTTTTCTGCGCTCGGAAAAGAAATACTCAGCCCTAGTCTCTGATATAGCAAAAGCAACAGACGCGCCTCAGTTTGTGGGAACTCCGGACGCTGTCTTCAACAAAGCCGGGCTTGACAAACTCTACGTTGCCGCTTTTCTCTATGACAGGCAGGGCAGTTTTACGGGAGCGTATAACAAGACGCACCTTGTCCCGTTCGGGGAGTACATACCGCTGAGGGAAGTCCTGAAAGGTTTCAGTAAACTGGAGTACGGGGTCACAGATTACACGCCCGGTTCCGGGACGACAATCTTTACAGCGGGAAAGCGGTTCTCTCCGCTCATCTGTTATGAGGTAATCTTTCCGGATATAGCGAGAGAGAGGGCGAACGGTGGGGCGGAGTACCTGGTAAACATCACCAACGACTCCTGGTATCAGAGTTCTGCTATGCCGTATCAGCACTTTTCAATGCTTGCTTTCAGGGCGGTTGAAACGCGTCTCAACATTGCGAGGGCCGCAAATACCGGGATCTCCGGTTATGTGAACTACAAAGGAGAAATAGCCGCGGCTACCCAAATATTTGAAAAGACGAAACTCAGCTTCGCTATGCCGGTAATTCCAAAAAGAAGCACGCTCTATATGCGCATAGGCGACATATTTGTGTGCTTTTGCGCGGTTCTCGGGCTTGCCTCTTTTTTTGTAAAGAGAAAGGTGTCTCATGTCTGAGGCCTTGAAAATACTCTTCGTGGCTTCAGAAGCAGTTCCCTTTGCCAAGACGGGCGGGCTTGCGGATGTCGCCGGTTCCCTCCCGAAAGCGCTCTTTCTGATGGGGCACGATGTCCGCCTCGCCATTCCGAAGTACGGTATCATTGAAGACAAAACTTATAATCTGAGAATCCGCGGTGAACTCTCCTGCGGCGGAACCCTCAAGACCTGCCTGCTCCCGGGTACCGCCATTACCGCTATGTTCATGGAGAATGAAAAGTACTTCGGACGCTGGGGCTTTTACGGAGAGAACGGCGTGGATTACCCTGATAACGCCGAGCGCTTCCTTTATTTTAATAACGCGGTGCTTTCCGCTTGCGAGAAACTGGAGTGGATTCCGGATGTGATTCACTGCAACGACTGGCAGTCCTCTTTGATTCCGCTTTTCCTGAAACTCGGGCGCTTTCCCTCGCTCGAAAAATGCGCAACAATTGTCACCATTCACAATATCGCGTACCAGGGTTTTTTTGAGAAGGCTTTTATGGAGGCTGCAGGACTGCCCCGGGAACTCTACACGCCTGAAAAACTGGAATATTGGAACGGCTTCAGTTTCCTTAAGGCCGGGCTGCTCTACGGGGATGTTATAACAACCGTCAGCGAAAAATACGCCGCGGAGATACTGGAAAGCGGAGAATATGGAAGGGGTATGGAAGGGGTTCTTCGTGATAGAGAGCAGGACCTGCACGGTATCTTAAACGGGATAGATTATGAGCAGTGGGACCCCTTCACAGACAGGTTCCTCGCAAAAAACTACAATCTGGAAACGATTGAGCGCAAGCAGGCGAACAAGAGAGAGGCGGTCCGGGACTTAAAACTTGAAGCCGGAGAAAAGACGCCTCTTATTTCAATGGTCTCACGGCTCGACGAGCAGAAAGGTCTTGATATCCTCCTGGAAGCAATGGACGGCTTGATGCAGCTTGACCTAAACATAGTTCTTCTCGGGGTCGGGGACCGGAAGTTTTATCCCGCCCTGCAGGCGGCCGGGGAAAAATACAGCGGCAAGCTCTCGGTCAATCTCAGATTTGACAATCCGCTCGGGCACTTACTCTATGGCGGTTCTGACATGTTCCTGATGCCCTCGCATTTTGAACCCTGCGGGCTCTCACAATTGATATCTTTCAAGTACGGGGTCATTCCGATTGCGCGCGCGACGGGCGGGCTTTACGATACGGTCGCAAACTTCAGACCGGAGACAGGCCGAGGGAATGGTTTTACCTTTGAGCCCTCCTCGCCGGATGCTCTTCTTGAAGCTGTAACACGGGCTGTCTTAACCTATGCCGATAAAAAGGCCTGGTCGCGGCTGCTGCACACCGCTATGACTGCGGATTTTTCCTGGGAGAAGTCCGCGAGGAAGTACTCCGAGCTCTACGAGTTCGCGGTCAGGCGTCCGCGCGAGAGGGTTCTATGAGAAGGCCAGCAGAGACGAGTACAGCCGTCTTCTTCCTGCTTCCGGCTTTCGCCGTCATCTTTCTCTTTCATGTAATCCCTGCGATTTATGCCTGGTATATAAGCTTCTTCAAGTTCGACAACCTGTCCCCTATGATTTTTACGGGGTTTTCAAACTACGCGAGACTGCTTAGGGATGAAATGTTTTGGAAGGCGCTCTTTAATACCTTCTATTTTGCGCTTGGCACCATCCCCCTCAGCATACTCATCTCAGTCTTCATCGCGGTACTCCTAAATCAGAAAATACGCGGGCTTTCGTTCTTCCGCACAGCTTACTTTCTGCCTGTCATAACCTCTATGAACGCTGTCGCGATGGTCTGGCTCTGGATCTTCCAGCCGGATATCGGGCTCTTGAATTATCTTCTCGGTTTCTTCGGCGTTTCCAGGATAAACTGGTTGATGGATCCTGTCTGGGCGATGCCGGCGGTAATTATGGTCAGCATCTGGAAGAACATCGGCTACAATATAATAATATTCCTCGTCGGGCTTCAGTCAATTCCCGGCGAGTATTACGAGGCGGCTCAGCTGGACGGGGCCGGAGAAGTGCAGACCTTCAGGAACGTTACCTGGCCTCTTTTAATGCCGACCATCTTCTTCGTGACGCTTATCTCGCTTATCAACTCGTTCCATACTTTTACACAAATTTACATGCTGACGCCGGACGGAGGGCCGCTCAAATCAACATCCGTAATAGTCTTTTACCTTTACGAGAACGCCTTCAAGAACTTTGATATGGGCTACGCAAGCGCAATCTCGTTCGTGGTATTTCTGATAACCTTTATTTTGACTGTGTTGCAAAACAAGTTCTGGGGACGAAACATCCATTACGGCAATTGATCAGGGTTGTGGGCAGAGGACGGAAGACAGAGGACAGAATAGGGAGACTATGAAAAGATTTCTAACATACGCGATTCTGATAATTGGCGCCATTATAATGTTATTACCGTTCTATTGGATGGTCTCCACTTCCTTTAAGGCGCCGCAGGAAGTGCTTTCAGTGCCGCCTAAGTGGTTCCCGTCAGCTTTAAATTTCAGCAACTACCTTAACGCGATGAAATCGGCGCCGTTCGGGATGTTCTTCTTTAACAGCGTTTTGGTGGCGCTGATAAACACGGCGCTCCAGATAATCACCGCTGCGCTGGCCGGCTATGCTTTCGCCAGATTGGATTTCAGGTTCAAGAATGCGCTCTTCCTGTTTTTTCTCGGGACAATGATGATACCGATGGAGGTTATTCTGGTCCCGAATTATATGCTTCTAAAGTACCTCGGTATGCACAACACCTATTTTGCCCTGATCATTCCCTGGGCGGCTTCGGTCTTCGGAATCTTCCTGGTGCGGCAGTTTGTGCTCTCGCTTCCCAAGGAGCTTTTTGAGTCGGCCGAGATTGACGGCTGCACCCACTGGCAGATACTCTGGAAGATAGTCTTCCCGTCTGCAAAACCGGTCTTTATAAGCGTGGGAATCTTCTCTCTAATTGGCAGCTGGAACTCTTTTCTGTGGCCCCTTATAATGACAGACAGCGAGTCAATGCGCACCATTCCGGTAGGTCTGGCCTATTTTACTGCGGAATTTTCCACAAGATACCATTTGATGATGGCCGCGGCAGTCCTTTCAATACTTCCGATAATTTTGATCTATTTCTTCGCCCAGAAGCAGTTTGTGGAAGGGATAGCGACAAGTGGGATTAAGAATTAAAACAAAGTCAAAAGTTTGTAACGTTCATAAGGTTTATAACGTTTATAACGCAAGGCAAAGGCAGCAGGGTTTGCTTTACGTTATAAACGTTACGAACGTAAAACAAGATCAATTGCAAGAACATTTCGCGTCATAAGGGTTTAGTTTTACGTTACAAACGTTATGAACGTTAAGAACGTTATAAACGAAATAAGTTTAAGTTTTAGTTTATCTTTCAGATGCCGGAGAAAACCTCACCCTTTAGGGTGAGGATGAATCCGGCATGAATAATATTAACACACCTATAAAGAGAAACTCCGGCCTTCAGGCCGCAGAGTTTCATTTTTGGTAACTCGGAGACAGCATGAAAAATATGTTTGTATTTCTCACAGGGATACTATTTTGCATATGCTCCGGTTTGGAGTCTAAGGCTCTTGTTGAACCCTATCTCTATGATATGACGGACACGGGTGTACAGTTTCGCGCTGTAGGAAGCGGGGCAAAGGATCTCTTAAAAGTAAAAGTGAAAGGCAACAGGGAATATATCTGCGAGAATCCTGTCGAAATAGCGCCGAAGAAGTATCTGTATTCTGTCGAGTTTGTGGGTCTTTCCCCTTCAACGGCATACACTTACTCTTTTTCGTTTGGGAAGCAAGAACTCTCAGGACTGTCTTTCAAGACAGCTCCAAAAACATTTGAACCCAAAGAGATAAAATTCGTTGTTTGGGGAGACACCCAGACGCTGGTAATGAACACCAAGGCTGCCGATAGTATTGCGGCCCTAAAGCCTGATTTCCTGCTTCACGTGGGAGATCTTGTTAGGGGTGATGGCCGTATCTGGAAAGAATGGCCCGATTATTTTTTTAATCCTGCCCGGGCGCTTCTCGGGAGCGCTCCGGTATTTCCTGTCCCGGGCAACCATGAGCAGGGGGTAGAACTCTTTTCGCAGCTTTTCCCCGCTCCGAAATCATCCTCAAAGCACGCCGCTAACGGCTACTATTCCTTTGATTATGGGAATGCTCACTTTGTGTCAGTCCATGTCTGGTACGGCGCGCCCGGGGCGAGAGAAAAATCTCCGGTTCTGTACAATGCGAACAAGAACGGGCGAGATGATGTCTCTGAATTGAAGGCGATGCTTGCCGAGGATGCGGCTTCACCTGTTACCAAGGCGCAGATGTGGAAGTTCCTGTACATTCATATTCCCCCGGACGTTAAGGATGGACCTGAAAGCATGAGGAAGACCTGGCTGGAAATCCTGCCGCTCCTTAAAACTTATGGTTTTGATATGGCCTTTTTTGGACACAAGCATATCTTCGCAGATACCCGGGAGCTGATAGTTGACGGAGAGGACTCAGGCATGAAAGGTATGACTGTAGGCCTTTACTGGTCTGAAAAAGAGGATTGGGATCTTAAGACCGCGCCCACGGACGTAGTGTGCGTCCCGAGTTTTGCCCTGGTGACCTTGAACAAAAACGGGAAGAAGGAGTCTGTCGTCCAACCTTATGTTTGGGATAGAGTACAGGTAGAATTTACTCCTTCGGTAAAAGAGACAGTTTTAACCCGCTGACAGCCGCATGTAAAGTCTTCGAAAGCCGGTTATACCCGGCCGTTTGACCCTTGTCTTTGCCTCCCATATAAGTTATAATTTTTAATGTAATGCGGAGGTAAAATGAAGAAATTACTGGCAGTTTTGGCTGGCATAATATTCCTTTCGGGGTGCGGTTCAACCGGAAAGAGCACGGTAACCTTCTGGCATGCGATGAATAATCCAAAGGATAAGGCTCTCAAGGCTCTGATAGCGGATTTCGAAGCCAAAAATCCGGATATAAAGATTGACGCCCAGTATGTCGGCAATTACAACATATTACTTCAGAAACTTCTCGCCTCGGCCGGTTCCGGGAATCCGCCAGACATCTCGCAGGTCTATGAGAACTGGACTACAAGGTTCAAGGACGCGGGAATGCTTGTTCCTGTTGCCGACTTGATAAAAGAAGACCCGTCGTTCACTAAAGAAGATATGAAGGATATGTTTCCTATTTTCATCAAGAACAACAGTTATGATAATAAGCTCTGGACGATGCCTTTCAATAAGAGCATTTATGTTTTCTATTATAATTCGTCCCTCTTTAAGCAGGCCGGCGTAAAACCGCCCTATGACATGACGGAGTTTCGCGATATCGTAAGGGCTCTCACGAAGAAGGACAAGCAGGGGAACGTGACACAGTACGGTTTCGGCTTCAGGGCAAACATTGATATTTTTGAAGTCCTGCTCTACGCGCAGAAGGGTAGGTTCTTTGACGAAAAGGAAACCAAGTCGCTTTTCAACGGCCCGGAAGGCATTGAAGCCTTGAGCCTGCTCTGTGAACTGGGCAACAAAGAGAAGACTGCGTTCTACACCAAGGACTACCTGGACAATGATTTCGCTTCCGGCAGGGTCGCTTCGTTCGTAGCAACCACGCCGCGCCTTTCCGAGCTTCAGCAGAACATATCATTTAAAATAGGCCTGGCGAAACTGCCGGTCTGGAAGACCCTCGCTCCGCCTATAGCCGGCACCAATATCGCGGTCTTTAAGAAGGCAAACGCGACTGCGGAAAAGAGAATGGCCTGCTGGAAGTTTATTAAGTTCCTCTCTTCGACAGAAGGCACTTCCAAGTGGTCTGCGGGAACGTCCTATCTGCCCGTGAGGAGATCCGCGCTCAAGACCGAGACTATGCTGCAGTACTTTAACGAACAGCCGCTCTTTATGACCGGCATCAATGAGCTTGATTTCGCTGTTGTTGATCCCAGAAACAGGAATTGGCAGGCGGTAAGGGATCTGATTGATCAGGCTTTGGAGAAGGCGCTTTTGAAGAAATCCACGCCCAAAGAAGCGCTGGATGAAGCTGCGGCAAAGGTGAACGTCCTGCTCGGCAAGACCGAATAGAAAGTTCTAACGGAGGAAGGATGAGGTTATCAATATTCTTGACTGCTATTTTAGGCGCGTGTATCCTCGTTTCCGCTTGCAGTAAGAAAGTAGAAGAGTACACCGTTAAAAAAATGGACCTGGATTACAATATCCTTGCCAACTGCACCGTGGCTTATCCCGACCCTTACGATATTACCGCCGCCTCGGCCGGCGAAGTGAAAAGTATCGGGGCCGAAGAGGGCGGAATCGTTAAAAAGGGGGAGGCGCTAATCGGTCTTGACGATTTCAACGAGCAGCAGGCGCTTTCCATCAGCAAGGCAAACCTGACTGACACCGAGATTCGCCTGAAGAACGCCAAAGAAGAAGATCTTCCCGCTATGCAGGAACAGCTAAAATCGGATAAAGTCGCGCTTGACGACGCACAGCGGAATTTTGACCGCTCAACCGAGCTGGCGAAAACCGAGACCATTACCAGAGCGGAACTTGAGCAGGCGGAGAACAAGTTTAAGACCGCCGATTCCAAATATAAACAGACAAAACTGCGCGTTGATTCTTACGCCAAGACCGGACAGGAGGCCTCGCTCAACAACCAGCTCGCGCTCCTTAAGGCTAAAGTTGAGATAGACCGCAAGAACCTTGAGGACAGACACATCACCGCGCCCTATGACTGTCTGGTTGTTAAGATAAACACTAAAGGCGGGGAGAAGGTTAAGTCCGGCGCGGTCCTGATGACAGTGATAGAGAAGAAGGATTGGGTTTTGGAGACGGATGTCGACCAGAAGGAGTTGCCGTACCTGAAACTCGGGTTGAAGGCGGATATACTTTTCGACGCCTATCCGTCGGAGAAGGTGAAGGCCGAGATAAACTTCGTCTGCGCTTCCATAGATATGTCAAAGGGCACCTGCAGCCTGAAACTGGTCATCAAAGACAGGAAGGCGTTCATAAAACACGGAATGACCGGCAACGCCGAGATACGCGCGGCTTCATTTAGGGAGGTTCTCGCGGTGCCTTCAAGATTTATTGGCAGGGAAGGCAGGGACCTTTTCTGTTTCATCAAAGAAAAGGAGGGCGTTAAGAAGTCCTCTGTTTTCGCAAAGCAGGTCGGAGAGAAGTTCTACATCGCGGACAACATTCCCGAAGGCACTGTGCTGGTTAGTAAATAAATCGGAAATGATTACACTGATTACGAAAACAAATTCCGCAGATTAGATTTTGATTTAATCTGCGTAATCGTATTTACTGAATCTGTGTAATCAATGAGTTTTTAGAAGGAGCCCGATGTTCAGAAGCTACGAATGGATGATAGCCCTGCGCTTCCTAAAGAAAGGAAAGGGGCAGACGGTCCTCATAATCCTCGGCATTGCCATGGGCGTGGCGGTTCAGTTCTTCCTTTCCTCTCTGATGTCCGGGCTTCAGACAAGCCTTGTGGACAGGACTGTGGGCGCGGCGCCTCATATAACCGTGCTTCCCGCGGACTCGCTGCCAGGCTATGTTTCCGGCGCGCAAAAGGCCTCAAGCGACAGTAGAAATCCTATTTATTCGGAAAAGACAGAGATCCTCTCCTGGCAGCAATACCCTGAAGACCTTAAAAAAGATGGCGCGATAAAGTCCATCTCCCCGGCCGTCAACGGCTCCGGTTTCATTGAAAGAGGAGGGGTCACGGTACCCGTTATTCTCAAGGGCGTTACCGACGAAGGGCTAAAACTCTACAAGATTCCGGGAAATATTATTGCAGGCAAAGCCGAACTTTCCGGAGATTCGGCACTCTTTGGCAAAAAGATAGCTGACAGGCTCTCGCTTTCTGCGGGAGACAAGTTAAATCTGAAGAACGAGAGGGGCGAGCAGATCTTTGTGCAGGTGAACGGGGTCTTTGACATTGGCTCCGAAGCGGGCAACGGGTTGGTCTTTCTTTCACTTGACCGGGCGAGAAGTTTTCTACGCGTGGGCGGAGTCTCTTCAATAGAAGTGCAGGTCGTGGATGTTTTTGCCGCGGATAAGATCGCGAAGCGTTATGCCAAGGGCTATACCCGGGTTAAGTTCGAGTCCTGGCAGTCGAAGAACCGGGAATTGCTGCAGGCGCTCAGCGCGCAGAGCTCTTCAACGAACACAATCCTCTTTTTTGTAATAATATCAATCTCGCTCGGGATAGCGAGCGTGCTCGGCATCGCCGCGGTCCAGAAGCAGCGGCAACTGGGAATACTGAAAGCGATGGGCACCTCTAATGTCAGCGCGGCTAAAATCTTTATCTACCAGGGCTTTGCCCTCGGACTGCTCGGTTCGTTCCTAGGAGTGCTTGCGGGGCTTGCCCTCGGCTATATGTTTGTTAACTTTGCGGGAGTGAATTTTGGCTTTGATTTCTCCGCGGGAATGATAATCACGCCGGTAATTCTCGCCTGCCTTGCGTCAACCCTGGCCTCTCTTATTCCGGCAAGAAAGGCTGCCGGACTCTCCCCGATAGAGGTGATAAGAAATGGTTGATAATGTCATCTCCGCAAAAAATATCAACAAAGTCTACGGCTCCGGCAAAATAAAGGCGCAGGTACTCTTCGATATCAATCTTGATGTTGAGCGCAACAGTTTTACGGCTCTCATCGGGCCTTCCGGCTCTGGAAAAAGCACGCTCCTTAACTGTCTGGCCTTACTTGATCCTCCTACTTCCGGTTCTATCGTAATAGACGGAAAGGAACAGGCCGGCAAGGATGTCAATTCTCTCTCAAAATTCAGAAATGACCGCATCGGTTTTGTCTTTCAGTTTCATTATCTTTTGCCGGAGTTCACCGCTCTGGAGAATATTTTGATTCCCTACAATATCAGGCACGGCAAAGCGCCCGCAAATATCGTAAAGGAAGCCGAGCGTTTGATGGAAAGGATAGGAATTCTCGGGGAAAAGCACAAGTACCAGGGGGAAATGTCGGGAGGTCAGCAGCAGAGGGTTTCAATAGCCAGGGCGTTAATAAACAAGCCGGCCCTTATATTTGCCGATGAACCCACGGGAAATCTTGATACGGAGACAGGCGGGGCGGTGCTCTCGCTCATGAAGGAAATCAATGCCGAGAATAACAGTGCGCTTGTAATGGTTACTCACGATCGCGATATCGCGCTCCAATCAGATAGGGTTGTGGAGCTTGTAAACGGCAGAATATGGCGGTCGATAAATCTAAAAACAGCAGGTTTCCAGGGAGCGGAGAAACAGCTTGAGAACCGTTCCTGCTATACTTAACCCGTATCCGTTATATCAAATTGATAATGATGGGGTGAAAAACAGCTAAAAGTGTTGTATAATAAGGGAAATTGAAGGTTTTTAGTGCTGTAAAGGAGAGAACCCAGTGGGTGAAGCGAAAAAACACTGTTTTAATCTCAGTTTTACCGACAAAGTGAAGGCATATTTTAAGGGTTCGGAAATAACTTCGGACGGCGGATTAATTGCCATTAGAGAACTTGATGAGAAAATGGGGCTAACATCCTTGACTGAAGACTATCTGGTCGAGAAAAGATTTGGGAGAAATATTCAACACAACTTGACCGAACTATTGAGACAATCCATCTATAGTCGTTTGGCCGGCTATGAGGATGTAAACGACGCCAAGCAACTTCGGAATGATCCTGCTTTAAGGGCAGTACTTGGTGAACGGGCATTATTGAAAAATGGAAGCAGCGAAGCTACTGTAGGTAAATTTGAGACGGAAATACTAACAGAAGGAAACAACCTGGAAAAGCTGGATGAAATGCTGATGGATTGGATAGAAAAAGTTGATTCTATCAGAGGTGTAAAAGAAATCGTGCTTGATATGGACTCCTCGGAAAGTCCGGTTTATGGCGGGCAGGAAGGTAGCGCATACAATGGCTACTTTGGATCAAAATGCTATCACCCTCTCTTCTGTTTCAATCAATACGGAGATTGCATAAAAGCAAAATTAAGACCCGGGAATGTCCATAGCGCAGATGAATGGCTGGAGTTTATAGAGCCTGTTTTAAAGAATTATATAGACAAAGGATTCAAAGTGAAGCTCCGGGCCGATGCGGCTTTTGGTTTGCCGAAACTATATGAGCTCTGCGAAGAGCTTGGCGTAAAATACGTCATTAGGCTAAAAGAGAATAACTGCCTTGCTGAAGAGATATCCGAGTTATTGGTAAAACCGGTTCAGAAGAATAAAGAAAACAAGCTAATAACGCTGTACAAGGATTGCACGTATCAAGCTAAGTCGTGGGATA
>CAIOVX010000072.1 GCA_903861835.1 Candidatus Firestoneibacteriota bacterium
ACAATGGATTTTAATAAACTTGAGTTAGGGTATGGAGTGCAACGACCACGTCGTTGCGCCAAGGTGCGGCGACGCACAATGGATTTTAATAAACTTGAGTTAGGGTATGGAGTGCAACGACCACGTCGTTGCGCCATGGTGCGTCGATGGAAACTAGGCTCTGTCCCCTTTGTTTCACCAGGGTGCATCGTGACGCACGATGCACTCCATAATGTTTTCTAAAGGACGGTGTATGGATAAATTCATTAAACTCCGCAAGTTGATGGAGCTGGCCGGCGTTGACGCCTTGCTCATCACAAAGGGCATAAATGTCACCTACCTGACCGGTTTTTCCGGCGATTCAAGCTGGCTCATCGTAACCGGCACCAAGGTCTTCTTCATTACAAATAGCATCTACATCACCCAGGCAAAGGACGAGGTCAAGGGCTGTGTTATAGTTGAGGCAAAGCAGTATATTCAGTCCGTGGTCAATGTCTTAAAGCAGGAGAAAGTTGCTTCCGCAGGCTTTGAACCCTCCCAGATGCTCTACAAAGAATATGAAGAGTTCAATAAGGCGATGAAAGGTATAACCTTCCGCCCGGTCCAGGGGGCGGTTGAAGAGATTCGCAAGTACAAATCAGAAGAGGAAGCGGCAATAATCAAGAAAGCGGTTGAAATCTCGGAGTTCGCCCTCTACAAAACTATGAACTTCATATATGAAGGCATTTCCGAGAAGGATCTCGCTATTGAGCTGGAATACAGGATGAAGAAGGGCGGCGCTGACGGAATTGCGTTCCCAACCATAGTTGCTTCGGGTTTCAGGGGCGCTTTACCTCACGGTTCGGCCTCAGCCAAGCCCATCAAGAAGGGAGAACTCATAGTCATAGATTTCGGCTGTGTTTATAAAGGATACTGTTCCGACTTGACAAGGACAGTCGGATTGGGTATAATACCCCCGCGCTTGAAGTCAGCTTACAAAGTGGTTTACGAAGCCCAGCAATCTGCCATAAAAGACATCAAAAGTGGGGCGAAACTGGCTTTAATAGACAAAAAAGCCAGAAATACACTAAAAACTAAGAATTTAGACAAATACTTTACACACAGTACGGGGCACGGAATTGGTATGGAAGTTCACGAAGCGCCCCGTTTGAGTATGAAATCGAAGGAATGCGCCGGGCCCGGCATGGTTTTCACTATAGAGCCCGGCGTTTATTTTCCGGGGGAATACGGCATCAGGATAGAAAATATTGCTGTGGTCACGGAAAATGGCTGTGAGATTCTGGGCAAGGACCAAAAGCAGTTAGTGATAATTTAATTACGCGGATTACGAAAGGCGATTACACAGATTAGAGTCAGAGTAATCAGGTGAAACAAGGAGAAACTGGCATGGCATTAACGATTGACGCAAGTGAAATTAGAAGGGGAACCTATTTTGAACTGGACGGAATTCTCTATGTTGTCACTGATTACGCGAGGCACAAGCCGGGCAAAGGCCCTACCTCTATCAAGGTCAAGATAAAGAATATAAAGATGGGAACCACGCTGGACAAGACTTTTGACGCTTATAACAAGCTCATCGTCCCGGATATGGAACAGAAAGATATCCAGTACCTCTATAAAGCCGGCGATGAATACGTGTTTATGGATATGGTCGGCTACGAGCAGATCCACGTCAAAGCCGCCGACCTCGGCGACAATGTGAATTACCTGCTTGAGAATACCATCAGCTACGCGCTCTTCTTCAAGGGCGAGCTTGTCGGCGTGGAACTTCCGACAACCGTGGATCTGAAGGTTTCTGATACTGGCCCCGGCATAAGGGGCGATACCGCCGCGGGCGGGGACAAGAAAGCAACATTGGAGACGGGCGTTGTGGTCAGCGTGCCTCTTTTTATCAATATCGGCGATAAGGTCAGAGTTGACACCAGGACCGGGGAATATCTTGAAAGGGTCAATAAGTAAAAGGTCCATAAATAACGGAGGGGCTATGAATGTAAAAGAAATCAAGGAATTGATTGAGCTGCTCAAGGGCAACGAGATTACCGAATTGGAAATCGAACGCGAAGGCGTAAAAATAAAACTGAAGAAAGGTTCCGGGAATATCGTGACCACGCAGCTCCTGGCGGCGCCCCAACAGGTCGTCCAACAGGTCCCGGCGGCTCCCGCTCCTTCCGCAAAGAAAGACGAGAAACCGGCGGAGAAGAAAATAGACGGGGTTACAATTAACTCGCCTATGGTCGGAACCTTCTACAAGTCTCCGGCTCCCGACGCGGCGTCCTTTGTAAAGGAAGGCGATTTGGTCTCGGAAGGCAAGACCGTCTGCATAATCGAAGCGATGAAGCTTATGAACGAAATCAAGTCGGAAGTTAAAGGCAAGATAGTCAAGATACTCGTGGAGAATGGACAGCCGGTAGAATTCGGTCAGCCGCTCTTCTTAGTCGAACCTGCATAACACACGGGGGTAATTAATGTTCAGTAAAATACTCATAGCAAACAGGGGCGAAATAGCCCTCAGAATAATACGGGCCTGCAAAGAGCTCGGCATTAAGACGGTCGCGCTCTATTCTACCGCTGACCACGGAGCCCTCTACACAAAGCTTGCAGATGAAAGCGTTTGCATAGGCGCTCCTCAATCGGCTAAGAGCTACCTTTCTATTCCCGCAATTATCTCCGCGGCGGAAGTCACCGATTCCGAAGCCATACATCCGGGCTACGGCTTTCTCGCTGAGAATGCTCATTTCGCGGAAGTTTGCAGGGATTGCGGCATCAAATTTATTGGCCCTACTCCTGAAGCCATCAGAAAACTCGGCGACAAAGTCGCTGCCAAAGATGTAATGAAAAAGAACGGCGTGCCTTGCGTTCCCGGCAGTGAAGGCGCCATAGCTGACGAGAAAGAAGCTTTAAAGGTCGCGAAGGCCATAGGTTATCCCGTAATCATAAAGGCCTCCGCGGGCGGCGGCGGCAGAGGAATGAGAATCGCGCACAACGATATTTCTCTGGTAACCGCTTTTCATACCGCGAGAGCGGAAGCCGAAACTGCATTTTCCAACCCTACCGTATACATGGAAAAATACATTGAAGAGCCGCGCCATGTGGAGTTCCAGTTTATGGCTGACGAGCACGGCAGCGCTGTCCATCTCGGCGAGCGCGACTGCACCATCCAGAGAAAGCACCAGAAACTTGTGGAAGAAGCTCCGTCGCCTATAATGACTCCGAAGGTGCGCGAAGAGATAGCCGCTTCGGTTATCAAAGGCATTACGGCCGTTAATTACACCAACGCGGGCACTATGGAATTCCTCGTTGACAAGCACGGCAAATTTTATTTTATGGAAGTGAATACCCGCATCCAGGTGGAACACGGAGTTACGGAGACCGTGATGGATGTGGATCTTATAAAAGAGCAAATACGGGTGGCGTTCGGGGAAAAACTTAGTTTCCAGCAGTCCCAGCTCCATTTCAGGGGGCACGCTATAGAGTGCCGCATAAACGCGGAAGATCCGGACAAGAACTTTATGCCCTCCCCGGGAAAGATTACCAGGTTTGTCGTCCCCGGCGGGCCGGGAGTCCGTGTTGATACGCAGTGCGAGTCCGGTTATTCCATACCGCCCTTCTACGATTCTATGATAGCCAAGCTGGTCTGCAGCGGGAAAGACCGCGCGGAAGCGATTGCCAGAATGGAGCGCGCTTTAGACGAGTTTATCATTGAAGGCATTAAGACTACGATACCCTTCCATAAAAGGGTTATGAAGAACGTCATGTTCAGGAAGGGCGAAGTCACCACGGCATTCGTGGAGACTTACATGGGGGTCTAAATGGCAAAGGGAGATACGACCGAAAATCTGCACGGCAGGGTCAGAATCTCAGCGGATGCTATTGCCTCAATCGCGGCCCTTGCCGCGCAAAAAATCCCCGGAGTCGCAGGCATAAATAAGGGTATCTTGAATGTTTTCCGCGAAGCCATCGGCTTGAAGAAAGAAAACGCCGGGGTTGAAGTGCTGATCTCGGACGGTGAAGTTTACCTAAACCTCCTGCTAAATATTAAATACGGCTCAGATGTTCCCGAGACAGCCCTCAAAGTGCAGGAAAAGGTCAGGGAAGCCGTCGAAAATATGACCAATCTGACGGTACGGGAAATTAATGTAAGCGTCAGAGGCATAATTCAATAGTCCGTAATACTGCAAACAGGTAAATAAAATATCCTTAAACCCCCATTTTCTGCTATATTAATAACAGATTGCGGGTATTTATCAGCAAGAAGGGGGGGTATGATGGTACGCAATAAAAAAAATCATTTTCCCATTGTCTGTGTCGGCGGTTCCGCCGGAGGCCTCGAGGCCTTTCAGGAACTCTTGCAAAACCTGTCTCCCGCTCCCGGTATGGCCTTTGTTTTTATAATGCATTTGTCGCCAACCGCAAAAAGCATTCTTCCGGAACTTCTTTCCAAGCAAACAAAAATGCAGGTCCGTGTTGTTAAAAACAATATTCCCGTAAATATTAATTGCGTCTACGTTATCCCTCCAAATACAAATATCGTGATCTCTAATGACAAGCTAATTGTTTCCCCGCAGAAGGCGGGTAAGCATATGCCTATAGACTACTTCCTGAATTCTCTCGCTGCCGCTAAAGAAAGTCTTGGAATAGCCGTTATTCTTTCGGGGACCGGTGAAGACGGAACTATAGGAGTCGAGGCTATAAAGTCAGCAGGCGGTATTTCTTTCGCGCAGACACAAGAATCCGCCAAGTTCGGCGATATGCCGGCCAGCGCGGCCGCCACGGGAAAAGTTGATTTTGTGCTTACCCCGGCAAAAATCGCTTACGAACTGAAATTCTTTTCGTCTCATGCGTATTTTTCGGTGCAAAAGACCGGCGCAGATGGCAATGACAGCGAAACTGACGCTAGCGCCGACCGTATTCCGCTGAAGGGCCTTTCCGGTATCATAGAGTTGGTGCGCAGGACGAAGAGAGTAGACTTTTCGGACTACAAAATGCCTACCATTAAAAGGCGGGTGTTCAGGCACATGCTGGTAACAAAAGCAAAAAGCATAAGAGCTTACACGGCTTTGTTGCGCAAGAGCAGCGCTGAGCAGGAGCATCTTTTTCAGGAATTGCTGATAAATGTAACGGGCTTCTTCAGGGACGCCGAGGTCTTTGAAGAACTTAAGAACAAAGTAATTCCGCAGATAATGAAAGGAAAGGGCAAGAATGACCCGTTGAGAATCTGGGTGACGGCCTGTTCGAGCGGGGAAGAGGCCTATTCTGTCGCGATCTGTGTACTTGAAGTGCTGGGCAGAAAAACAGAAGATATGACTATCCAGATATTTGCCACGGATGTCAACGAGAGCAACATAGACAAAGCCAGGTTTGGTGTTTACGGCAGAAATATTGAAAGCAATGTTTCCCAGGAGCGGCTCAGACGTTACTTTGTTAAAGAGTCAGGCGGCTACAGGATTTCAAAACTTATAAGGCAAATGTGTGTGTTTTCTGTTCAGAATATCATAACAGATCCTCCTTTCTCAAACATTGACCTCGTCAGCTGCCGCAACCTGCTTATCTACCTTGATCCTGTGCTCCAGAAAAAGGCGTTCAGGAATATCTACTATGCTATCAGACCGGAAGGCATGCTGCTCCTCGGTAAATCTGAATCCACAGGGTCCTTCTCTCAGGGTTTCAAGATAGCTTCAAAAGCGCACAGAACCTATGTTAAAAAATACGCAGCGTCAACAAAAGACAGCGTGCTTGATCACAGCTTTACGCTTCCGATGATATTTCAAGGCCGTTTCCGGCAATTGGCTAAAGCAGCTGAAGGTCCGGGCATTCAACCCGTAATAAGCATTGAAGAAAAAATAGAGCAGATGGCCCGCAAGGAGTACTCACCCTGCGGCGTTCTGATAAGCAGCGAGCTGGAAGTTCTTTATTTTAAGGGGCCTACGGGGAAGTACCTTGAAACCGCCGCCGGCAAGCCGAACCTCAATATCTTTAAACTGTGTCGCCAGGGTCTCTTCCTGCCTCTGAGAACGGCTGTAAAAAAGGCAAAGAAGACGAACCGCGCCATAAGAACACACGCCGAGGTACTAGTTTCCGGCGGCCGTATTGAATTTACTAATCTTTCAGTTATCCCTGTAAGGAAAGGCTCTTCAGTTCCGCAGGAATTTATGATTTTTTTCAGCAAAGCGAACTCGCTGGACGGGGGTGAGCAGGCGAAGTCAGGCAAGACGCATATTCAAGTAAAAGGAGCTATGGTAGAGGTCTTAAGAAAAGAGCTTATGGAAGCAAAGGCCTACCTGCAGGAAGTCGTAGAGGAGCAGGAAAGCGTCAAAGAAGATATGAGCATCGCCGCCGAGGAGATTCAGTCAAGCAACGAAGAACTCCAGAGCACAAATGAAGAGCTTGAAACGGCTAAAGAGGAACTGCAGTCCTCAAATGAAGAGTTAATGACCTCGAACGCCGAAATGCAGAGCCGCAATTCCGATATTTCGGTGCTCAATAGTGATCTCGCGAACCTGCTGGGCAGTATTAACCTGCCTGTGGTAATGACAGATACCGGATATTTGATCCGCAGGGTGACTAACGAATGCGAAGAAGCCTTAAATATAAGTTCTGCTGATGTCGGCAGGTCGCTTATCAGCATAAAGCTCAAGGCGGATGTTCCGGAGCTGGAAGAACTGCTGGCAGGTGTCTTAAAGACTCTAAATTCGCGGAAGATTGAGTTCGAGAGCAAAGAGGGTAAGTGGTTTGCGCTGCACTTGAATCCTTACCGCACTTTGGATAATAGAATAGACGGTGTTGTTTTGGTGTTTATGGACATCACCCGTCTCAAGTTCAATGAAAGGGAAGCTGTCAGGGCCAAACTATACTCCGAGAATATTGTCGAAACCATACAGGAATCTATCCTGATTCTTGATCCAGATCTGAAGGTGAATTCCGCGAACAAAACTTTCTACGAAACCTTCCTCGTAAAACATGCAAACACGATTGGAAGGTTTGTTTTTGACCTTGGAGACGGGCAGTGGAATATTCCCAACCTCAGGAGCCTGTTGGAAGATTTGACCGCGCAGGGAAGGCCCTTTAGGTCTTACAGGTTGGAAAACAATTTTGCGGGTATAGGGAATAAAGTGCTGCTGCTCAGCGGCAGGCACAGTCACCACCTTAACCTGATAATTATATCCATAGTTGATATTACCGAAACCACGCGGCTTGAAGAACAGCTGATACAGTCCCAGAAAATGGAAGCGGTGGGACAACTTGCCGCGGGCGTGTCCCACGAATTCAACAACCTGCTGGCCATAATGCAGTTGAGCGTTGAAGAAGCCCTGGAGCTTAAGAGTGAAGGCGGTTTCCTCGAGATGGGGAAGAGTCTCAAAGCGTCTATTCAGCAGGCGGCCTTCATTGCAAGAAGGCTGAATGAATTCGCAAGGCCCAATGCCCTTGAGGAGTGGAGCTGTGATGTCGCGAAGTCTGTGGACGGCGCGCTCAAGATGATGGATAATAATTTCAAGATAAAACGGGTGCAAGTAAAAAAGAACTACGGGAAAATCTCTCAGACTAATTTAGATGAACGCATGCTTACGCAGGTCCTGCTGAACCTGTTTAGAAACGCCGAGCAGGCAATGCCGGAAGGCGGCGATCTTATGGTCGACGTTTTTCAGCTGCAGAATACAATTTTTATAACGGTAGAAGATACGGGACACGGGATAGAGAAGGAACATCTGGGTAAGGTCTTCACGCCTTTCTATACTACAAAAGGCGCTTTCGGTACAGGCAAAGTTGCAGGGGTGGGTCTCGGCCTTGCCGTGAGTTATTCAATTATGAAAAATATCGGGGGAAGTATTTCGGTTGAGAGCCAATTAGGCAAGGGCGCAAAGTTCACTGTTTCGCTTCCAGTAAAGGTTGTGGCTATGGCAAAGACGCCGGCGCCGTTTGTGCCGGCTAATCCTATTGGTGCAGTCAAGCCGTCGCTTGCCATAACTGCCGGCAAGAAGGTTCTTGTCGTTGATGATGAAGCGGCAATACGCGATTTACTCTGCAAGTTGCTGATTCTTTCCGGCTACACCGTGGAAACCGCGAATGATGGGGCTTCATGCCTGGAAAAGCTGGCCTCGTTCAAACCGGATCTTCTGATCCTTGACCTGCTGATGCCGCAAACAAACATTGAAGAACTAATTAAGCGCATTGCGCTCACCCATCAGGCGCTAAAGAAGATTATTGTGACAGGGGCGGGAGACGCCGACCTGAAACGGCTGGAGCCAATCTTCGCAGCATCCGGGATAACGAAGGTTCTGACAAAACCCTTTGATGTTATAGCCTTAAAGCAGGCGTTAGCTTCAGAGTTTTAATTAGAGCTCTTCCTCTCGGTTCTAAGGCTTTCTTTCAAGCAGAACCGAGTGTTCTTCTTCAATAAGCGTCTTGTATTTTTCCTTCAGCAAGCCCGCTATTTTGGCATTGCCTCTTTTTTCCCCGGTTATAATTATGCGCCCGGGAAATATTTTCGCCGCGGCTATTTCAGAGACAGAGTTTATACGCGGCTGCGGCGAACTCCCTTTGTAATAAAGTATTCCGGAATCAAAAATTGTAGGGCTAAGCTCTTTTTCAATATCGCTGTAATAGCACAAGCGCCCGAGCGGATAGACGGAAGCAAGAGGCGGCCTTGCGCAGGGTCGCTGAAAAGTCTTCTCGTAATCAAAGAAAGCTTCGTTGATGCTCTGCGCCGGCGCTTCGGCGCTTAACTTGTTTAACCCTGCATAAATCCGTTCCATATCCCTTGAAACGCCTCCGGCGTAAGAATATAAATACACGCCTTGTCCTGCGAGCAAAAAAAATATAAAACACGCCAAAACTTTGTTGAGCCGCGGCGGAATTCTTTGTGAAAGCATTGCAAGCGCCAGCCAGAAAGCGGTGACCTGCCCCCAGAATATATACCACTTTTCAGTTGAGATTTAAACAAGCGCTTGCCCTCCCCAACCACGATGTAACAAGTACTGCTTCCGGTGCCGGAGGTTTGCCCCCGAGAGAGCTGTGTGGCCTGATTGTGTTGTAC
>CAIOVX010000073.1 GCA_903861835.1 Candidatus Firestoneibacteriota bacterium
CAATAAGAAAAGAAAATGCAGGGGGTTTCTAACGTTCGTAACGTTCTTAACGTTTATAACGAAAACATAAAAGCCGTGTATTGAGCAGTTATCGTTCTTAACGTTTGTAACGTTCTTAACGTTTATAACGTAAACATTAAATCCGCTGTATTGAGCAGTTATCGTTTTTAACGTTTGTAACGTTCTTAACGTTTATAACGAAAACATAAAAGCCGTGTATTGAGCAGTTATCGTTCTTAACGTTCTTAACGTTCGAAACGTTTATAACGAAAACATTAAGAACGTATTTTCTGGGTTTAGTTCTGATTTCGGTTCTGATTTTGCCTTACGTTATGAACGTTATAAACGTTATTCTGCTATGCCAGACGTAGTCTGGCATGACAAATATCTTTCCTTACAGAACATGACGCACGCAGTGCGGCATATAAACTTTATGAACGTTACAAACTTTTATTCCTTCTCATCCTTCCCATGGCATTTTTTGAATTTCTTCCCGCTCCCGCAAGGGCACGGATCATTCCTGCCTACTTTAGCGGCGGTACGCCGGACGGGAAGGACCGTTCCTTCCGGTTCTTCAGGATGAAGGTACGGAACCCTTGGTCCTCCCATCTGCGGAGGAAGCTGCTGCTGCCTTCTCGCTTCCTGTCCCGAAAGCTGGTTCACTTCTTTGTGCTCATATGATACCCTGGCAACCGGTTTGCGTTCAACCGCCTGTTCAAATTCTACCTTATCTTCGCTTCTTACCTGCACCCTTGAAAGGAACTTCAGGACTTCTACTTTGATGTTCTGTATCATCTCCGAGAACATCTCGTAACCCTCTTTCTGGTATTCCAGGAGAGGATCCTTGCCTGCATAGCCGCGAAGCCCGATGCCCGACCGAAGGTGATCCATATTATACAGATGGTCCTTCCATTTATTGTCTATCGCCTGGAGCATTATCATCCGTTCAAGATGCCTGGTTATCTCGGCGCCATTCATCTGCTCCCTTGAAGAATAAGCCGCCTCAACCGACTCAGACATATGCTCCCTGAAAGTTTCGTGCGTAAAGCCCTTCATTTTTTCCGGGCCTAAGTGGATCTCAATATTGAAAACATCCAGGAGTTTTGCTTTCACTCCCGTGAGGTCCCATTCAAAAGACGTCTTCTTTTCGGGGGCGAACTCATCCATAAAGAGGTCAAGCGTGTCGTTTATCCATTTGTCAACCTGCTCTTTCACGGTATCTTTTTCCAGTATCATTCTGCGCTGGGAATAGACAATCTCTCTTTGCTTATTCATTACATTGTCATAATCAACCGTGTGTTTCCTGTACTCAAAGTTCATGCCTTCGACGCGCTTCTGGGCGCCTTCAATGGTCTTGTTTATCCACGGGTGAGTTATCGGAGTCCCTTCTTCTATCTTGAAGGTGTCCATAATTTTCACCATGCGCTCAGACCCGAAGACGCGCATAAGGTCATCGCCTAGCGAAAGGAAGAATTTTGA
This sequence comes from Candidatus Firestoneibacteriota bacterium, assembly GCA_903861835.1. GTDB lineage: Bacteria > Oederibacteriota > D2-FULL-39-29 > D2-FULL-39-29 > CAIOVX01 > CAIOVX01. Next base: position 1,480 of record CAIOVX010000073.1, read on the forward strand.
GGAACCCGGGTCGCCCTGCCTGGCGCAGCGTCCGCGAAGCTGGTTATCAATGCGCCTTGCCTCGTGCCTCTCGGTTCCTATCACATGCAGCCCGCCGAGGTTCGCGACGCCCTCACCGAGAACTATATCCGTTCCTCTTCCGGCCATGTTTGTTGCGACGGTTACCTGTTTGTACTGTCCTGCAAGGGAGATGATTTCTGCTTCGCGTTCGTGGAATTTGGCGTTTAAAAGCTGGTGTTTTACTCCTCTACGGTTCAGCATTTCGGAGAGTTCTTCGTTGTGCTCAATGGAGATGGTGCCGACGAGCACCGGGCGCCCCTTCTCGTTCAGCCCTGCAATCTCTTCAACTATCGCTTTGAGCTTTTCTTTCCTTGTCTTGTATATCTCGTCATCGCCGTCCTCGCGGAGCATCGGCTTATTTGTCGGGATAATTACAACGCCGAGTTTGTACGTGTGCATCAATTCGCCGGCTTCTGTTTCGGCGGTACCGGTCATTCCCGCGAGCTTCTTGTAGAGGCGGAAATAGTTCTGGAGGGTTATGGTAGCAAGCGTCTGGTTCTCGCGCCGTATATCAACGCCTTCCTTCGCTTCTATGGCCTGGTGCATGCCGTCGCTCCAGCGCCTTCCGGGCATCAGCCTTCCCGTAAACTCGTCTACGATGAGTATCTCGCCGTCTTTGACGATATAATCAACATCCTTTTTGTAGAAGGAATGGGCTTTGAGCGCGTTGATAAGGTGATGGACATAGTCCATATGCAGGCCGTCAAAGAGGTTCGGCATTTCAAGGAGCTGTTCCGCTTTGGCAACGCCCGCATCAGTTATGGCAAGCGTCTTATGCGCCTCTTCTACTTTGAAATCCTCTTCGCGCTTGAAGAACGGCACGAGGCGGTTGAGCTTGTAGTATTTATCGGTTGATTCGTCGGCAGCGCCCGAGATTATGAGCGGAGTCCTTGCTTCGTCTATGAGTATGCTGTCAACTTCGTCAACGATGGCGAAATTATGCTTGCGCTGGACTACCTCGCGCATGGAGGTTGCCATGTTGTCTCGCAGGTAATCAAAACCGAACTCGTTGTTCGTTCCGTAGGTAATGTCGCAGGCATAGGCGTCGCGCCGTTCGTCGGAAGAGGAATCGTTTCTGATGCAACCGACCGAAAGACCCAGGAACCTGTAGATGTTTCCCATACCCTTAAAGTTTCCTTTGCCCAAACTGTCTCGCTCTGCGAGGTAATCATTTACGGTGACTACATGCACGCCTTGGCCTGAAAGCGCGTTAAGGTACACGGGAAGCGTCCCGGCAAGCGTTTTTCCTTCGCCGGTTCTCATCTCCGCGATATTCCCCCAGTGCATGGCTACACCGCCGAGCAGCTGGACATCAAAATGCCGAAGCCCGATGGAGCGAACCGAGGCCTCGCGAACAACGGCATAGGCTTCAGGAAGCAGGTCATCCAGTGTCTCGCCTTTGGCAAAACGCTCACGGAATTCGACTGTCTTAGCCTTGAGCGCTTCATCAGAGAACTTCTTTAGCGCCGGCTCAAAGGAATTTGCCTGCTCCACAACCGGCCACATTTTCCGAAGCAGCCTTTCGTTTTCGCTTCCGAATATTTTTGTCAGAAATTCAAACATGTTGGTTTCCTTTGGCTATAAGCCCAGCGATAAATTAGCGAAGATCATCAGCCCGCCGTAATATGTATTATTTGCTACCGGCAGGCTCGCGCCGCCGGAAAGAGAGACTTTGTCTGTCGGATTGATGCTTATTCCCATTGCAGCTCTGCCTATTATGCTTCTGGCGAAATAGTACTCTGTGTCATATTTTGAGAGATCCGGAAGCGCGTCAAGACCGCTTCCAGCGTAAGCTGCCTTTGCCTCGTATTGCGTAATCCCGTTATATTCCATAATAAAGGAGACAGCTGTATTGACCGGGTACTCAACCGCCACATTATACTTTACCTGGTAGCTCGGCCCGACATTAATCGTTTTTTCGGCCCCATTGATAGAACTTATTGGAATTCCCGCAAAAGTGTCCGAGGACGCGCCTAAGCGGTACACATAATAAAAATTCCCGTAGAGAATAAAAGGCAACCTTTTCTCTTTTGTCGCCGCGCCGGCCAGGAAGTCCCAGGTACCGGTGCTCGTGGGCAGCTGCGGCGCTCCTGAAGAAAAGAGGCTCTTGCCGTTAGGGAATTTCACGCCTATTTTAAGGGCAACCTTGCCTGAAAGACTCTGATTTTCCGCGCTCTGATTGCTTCCTATTAGCCAGATATCTCCCAAGGAAGCCGCGGTCAGATCCAAGCCTTTGCCCGCGTTGATATAGTGTCCGGTGAAATAGGGAACTTTTACTTCGACTTCACTCCCGAATGACGCACCATACTTAAAGTCCATTGACAGTGTCTGTTCCTGCCTGGAATCCGTTGCAGGAAAAGCCGTGTAGTTTCCGTTCCCGTCATACCAGCCCTGCGGGTTAACCACGGTGTAGCCGATGGCAATTTGGTTCTTACCATCTTTCACTATCTCTGCGTCATCGGTCACAAACGGGCGCGCCGGCAGAGTAAATGCCACCGCTAGAAGAAACGCCGACAGAAATATTTTTCTTCTATTCATCTAAATACTCTTCAGTATTTTTTTGATGTTATTCAGGCAGTAGACGCTTGATTCCTTCGCGCCTGAGGTGTACGCCTGGCCTCCGGGCCTGTTGACCACATCTTCGGACATCTTCGCCGTCTTCATCCGCCAGTGCGTCTCAAGCGAGACATAGCCGTTGTAGCCCATGTCCTTGAGCGCCTTGAACTGGCCCCAGTAGTTTATGTCCCCTTCGCCGACAGGCACCGACTCCGGTTTGCCTTCTGCGCCCATCTTTACCGCATCTTTCATATGAAAGTGTATCATGTATTCTTTCACGAAATTAAAACCGGTAGGGAACGGGCACTCGCCGTAGGTTAAATCGTGCCGCTCGTTCGCCGGGTCCCAGGTAGCGCGGATGAGAGGAGAATTGATATCTTTCATAAACCGTCCCAGCTGGCGGCCGGTGCCGGCAAAACAGGCGGCTTCGTTCTCAACTCCGAGAATTATCCCGTTGGCCTTCACTCTCTTTACTACCGGAACGAAATTATCAAGAATTCTTCCGTAGTAAACGTCAAAATCGCCCTTTCTCCAGAAGGTGAAACCGCGTACAATTTTTGTCCCGAGCGCGTGGGCCAACTCGGAACACTTGTCAAGTATCTCAAAGTGTTCCTTTATTTCTTTAGCATTATCAATATCACACTTAAAGAACGGGGCGGCGATGGAGCAGCACTTAATGCCGTTGTCTATGAAGGCAGACTTGATGGTCTTGATATCTTCCTTAGTCAACTGGTGCGGCGCCTTATTCCAGGTGCTGCGGACTTCAACCGCGGCTATTTTTTCTTTTTTGCAAGTTTTAACGAGTTCATTTAAATCCTGCGAGATCTCGTCTCCGAAAGTAGCTAACTTGAACATATTTTCCTCCTAAAACAAGTAAGAAAACACAACCTATAGGATCGTTTATAACGTTTATAAGGTTTATAACGTTCATAACGTAAAACTAAAACGAACCGTGGCTCAACCTTATCAACATTACAAGAGAACCGTTTCGTTCGTAAAGTTTATAAAGTTTATAAGGTTCTTAACGGAAAACTAACCTTAGCGGTATTCGTTATAAACGTTACGAACGTTATAAACGTTAAGAACGCTATGAACGTTATGCTTTATTCATTTTTAAAACCATTTCAATTAGTTGTTCTTCCGCTATCCCCAAATCATTATAGTTTTTATAGTATTGGCTTATTTCCTTTTCATAGCTGCGAATCTTCTTTTCCCTGAGAACCTTCGCGGCATTTAAAACCTTGGCACAAAGCTCAGGAGTGGCGGTTATTCCCGCTGCCTTGAGGCGTTTCGCGTTCTTATTGATAACATCTTCAACGGCAGAAACTCCGCTGTGCTTGCCGAACACAAATCTCTGCTCCCCGCCTACCGTCTCTTCTCTTATGAACTGGTAGATAGCCGGGTGGATAAGAATGCCGGCGGTATGGATGCCGGACTCGTGCGCGAATACGCCTTCCCCAATGATGGGTTCATGCGCCTGCACGGGTATGCCTGAATATTTCTCTATTTCCTTGCGGAGAGTGCGGAGCAGGTCATACCGGAAGCCGGGTATTTCCACCCCGTAGAGTTCCTTCAATATAAGGACAGTCTGGTGGATGGAAGTGTTCCCGGCGCGCTCGCCGATGCCGTTCGCGGTGACTCCGGCGTAAGTCGCGCCGTGGCTCATCGCCCTCACCGTATTCAACGCGGCCATCCCGAAATCATTGTGGAAATGAGCAGTCATCGGGACGCCGTTCAGCGCCTTTATCATCTTAGGGATGTAATAATCAACCGATTCCGGAGTAAAGACGCCGCAGGTATCAGAGAAGCACATCCTCGTACCGCCCGCTTTAACGCAGGCCTTGGCCCACTTTACGCCGTACTCAATGTTCCCGCGCGAAGAATCTTCGGAGGCAAACTCTATGCGGGATATTCCCTTGGACTTCGCGTACTTGATGGCGTCGCAGACCATCCGCGTGTTTGCTTCGCGGTAATAGGCAAGCGGGGTCTCTATCCATTTATCAAGGGACTTTCCGTCTCTCTTCAGAAGGGTCTGTCCGAGCTTGTATTTAATATGAAGGTCGGAGAATGTGGAAAGCACAAGTATTGAAACATCGTCAGGCTTCCCGCCGATCTCTTTCATCGCCTTTACCACTACATCAATATCGGCAGTGTTTGACCTGCACATAGCTAATATTTCAATATCCTTGCTTATCTCGCCGTCCCTCTGCGCCTTGGCGATGAGCTTTAGCGCCTTGTAATCCGACTGTCCGCTTATGGGGAAGGCAACATCCATAACATGAACGCCAACCTTCGCCAGGAGCTTTGCCAGATGGAGTTTCTGCTCAGGAGAGAAAGCCACTCCGGGCATCTGCTCGCCGTCACGGAGGGTATCATCATAGATACGGATCCTGTCCGGACGCGGAAATTTAAGATGCTTGGTGAACTTCTTCGGTTCATTTATGAGTTTGCTCAACGGCTCTTTAAATTCTATCATGTACTCTCCGTCTTATTGTTTACGTTATAAACGTTAAGAACGTTAAGAACGTTAAAAACGTTATTCTGCTATGCCGGACTGAGTCCGGCACCAAATATATCTTACCTTACAGAACAAGACGCACGAAGTGCGGCTTACAAACCTATTTTGTTAAAGTGTAGTTATCCCCTTCCCCGTATACCCCGAAACGATCTATCGCCGCCTGGAGCTCCTTCTTTGACTTCGCGTACTCGCGGAGAGGAATCTTTTTGTGTGTTGCTTCAATCGCCTGATGGAAGGCCTTAACGCCGGCCTTAAGCCCCATAGGATGGGCGTGAATACCGCCGCCTGCCCCTATTATTACATCGTTTCCGAAATCAGAAATTATCTGCGGAACAAGCCCCGCATGCATTCCCGCGGAAGGGCCCGGCCACGCTCTCTTGATATGGTAATACGGCGAAGTCAATTCCTGGGCAATGCGAATCACCCTCTCCTTCACCATCGGCACCTTGCCGAAATAGGAAGGGTAAATTACCATATCGGCGCCTGAAACACGAACCAGTTTGCCAAGTATGACATTTGAAGCCACGCCGTAGTTCGGCGAGCCGAAGAACGCTCCCGCGAAATCGGGATGGGCAAGTATGGGCACATTTATTTCCGGGTCTTCCGCGAGCACCGAGAGCGCCGAGAAGCTGACGGTATAAACATTTACCATCAGGCAGTTCGCGCCGGCCTTGACAGCAGCCTTCGCTTTCTTAAACATCTTGTCAAACTCGTCCGTGATGTTCACGGAATAGAGAACCTTTCTTCCGGTCTCCTTCTTTATCTTAGCGACTGCCTTCATACACTCTTCAACGCGGTCTTCAACAGTGCAGAAGTTCGGGTCAGCAAGCAGCTCATCGTCTTTTATAACATCCACACCGGAAGAACCAAGATCATAAAGCATTTTGCCGAGCGCTTTCGCGTCCATGCCGATGCAAGGTTTAAACATAGCAACCATCAAAGGCCTGCCATTCACATCAAGAAGTTTTCTTATGCCTTCAATGCCGAATTTCGGGCCCTTGTATCTTTTCACAAAGGATTTTGGCAGTATTACATCCAGCAGTTTCAGCTTGCCTGACATCGAGATGTTGCCGTAGAGCGCTGTAAGCGCCTGCGGAATTTGTTGGTTGATGTTTATCGCCGGGAAACCGATAAAAAAAATGAACTTTCTTTCTTTTACATCTTTAGGTATGGCGTCCTCGTAATGCGGTATTTCATAAACGCCGAGTACGCGGGCGACAGATCTTTCCCGTATAGCGTCCGTTTCTCCGGGAAGCTCAACCCAGGTGCCTGTGGACTGCTCCAGCGCGATAGCCTCAACCTTCTTCAATATATCTGTGGTCTCGCACTCCAGGAGATAAAGTCCTATGACATAATCGTCTGTGTTTATACTCTCGAAATCTACGAATATCTTTGGGTCAAGCATTACTACCTCCTGGTTGCCGTTTCCGGCGCAAATTGACGTTTAATACCCGTAAGTAATAAATTATACGGGAATAGACCAAATAATTCAATGTAATTCAAAACCGGGTTTCCATGGAAAACAAACTCAGCATGCCCTAATTGCAATAACAGTTTGGCGAGAAGTCTTCCGCAAAAGCAGAATAAACATTGCGTTCAACGGATATTTAATGTATAAGATTAGACGTTGTTAATTTCAACCAATTAACACAGGGCAGGTATGAATAAATTCACTCTCGGAATACTGATGCTTTCAGCCGTCGGAGTTCTTCTCGGCGGGTGCGCTAAATCTTCTAATTTATTGGGCTGGGCAGCCCCGACAGGCGGCAGTACGGCAGCGCTTAAAGCCGACGGCAACGCTAAATTTGCAGGGGGGGACTGGGCCGGCGCTTCTAAAAGTTTCAAGGCGGCTGTTAACGCGAACCCCGCCGACAGCGAGGCAAGGTATAATTATGTCAAAGCGTGCTGTAAATCCGCCGGACTTGACCTTTCCGCTTTCTTAACAGACTTTTCCAATTCAAACGGCAATCTGAATTTCAATGGAAATCCCTTCAAGTTCAGTCCCGGCTATACAATGAGCGGCGGTGATTTTATGCTTATTGACAGCACTGCCAGGATGTTCGGAATGAGCCTCACGCGGCTTGAACCTCTTATTCAACTTATCATAGACTACCTTGATCCGATTGCGTCGGGAGCCTGCGACGGAGTAATACCCGCGAATTCGGTCGGACTGAATGTGAACCTTGCTTTCGCGCATTTGCTCCGCGGCATGTTTTGTGTGTTTGATACAGGGCTAGACGGCACTCTCAATTACAATGTTATGCAAAAAAACTCGGACGGAGTGATTCATATTTATCCCGTAAACAATTCCAACTTTCCAAACGGCGCGGAAATAATAGCCCCGACCACGGTCTTTGATTCCACAAAAGCATCGGCAAAGTCTGATTTGAGCAGCGCGATAACAAATCTGAATGTCGCTATTGCAGAAAATACGGACGGATCAGGGGGGCTCCTGGTTTCACTGAGAAATGAGCTGCTCAATATTCAGGTCTGGTTTGATACTCTATAGAAATTCCGGCGAATTACTTCAGGATTCAGATTTTGTATATCTTTTTCGTTAGAAACTAACAAACTTTGTGAAGCTCAATGCCCTCACGGGCATGGCTTCCCACACCAATTACACTAATTCAATCTCCGATTGTCCGCCGTCCCGGTGGATTTTCTTCATCCACACCCTCACGGGTGTGGGTTTTTTAGGGTTAGGATAAACTTTTCTTTATGTTTACTTTATTACTACGCTTAGTTCTTTAGTATTACTCTTCTCCGTCACCTTCCCGAATATATTCTCCCTAAGAACGACCCCGTCAAAGCGGCTGTCAATGCTGATGTCGCGGTTATCACCGAGCAGGAAATATGAACCGGCAGGAATTTCAGCAGGTCCAAAATTATCTCTGTCCCCGAAAACGCTCTTCTTGCCGTTTTGCGCCGGAAGAACCCGGGTCTCCCGAAATAGCACATAGGGCTCGTCAAGCTTGACTCCGTTGAGAAAGATCTTCTTGTCTTTTATAGAGACCCTATCCCCCGGGAGTCCGATTACCCTGAGTATCACAGGACCTGATTTCTCTCCGGCCATCTTAGCGACGACCACATCGCCTCTCGCCACTTCCCTTCCTTTCTTTATTTCAAGGCCTAACTCAGGAATACTTATACCGTAATAAGCCCTGTCAACCGAGACAAAATCATTAGGGACAATTGCGGGAGCCATGTACTCTCCGGTCTCCATACCGCTTGTGAAAATATACTTCTCAAATACATTCTGATAGGGCAAAACGTGAATGAAGAACAGACCAACAAGGATGAGCCCGAGGAACCAACCGCTGAAACTCGGATATTTTATCTTCTCCCCGTTCTTCTTCAGGGAATCCTCGTAAGCGTGGACCGCCGACAGCAACTTAATAAGAGGCGGAATGAACGGGCCAAGCAGGAAGGTGTCCGAAAAATATGAGGCCGCTGACGAAGCTATTATAAAAAGCAAAGCCGTGAGGATAGAGCCGTTGTAGGCCTGCCCCACGCCCGGAAGCAGAAAAGAAACGAAAGCCGAAAGATTGGGATTTCTTCTGCCGGCGAAAGCATTTGCTTTGTTCGGGTCAAGCGCCTTTCTCGCCAAGAAAAACGCGTCAAGTATGGAATAGAACCAGAAGCCGAAGACAACGAAGATGGCGGAATAGAATGTTACAAAGTTTATACCTTCCCTAGAGAACTTCATCGCGAGCAGAACTACGACGAAGGTGTTCGCCGCCAGCAATATCAGCCCTTTTCGTATTTTACCGGAATAGATCTGCCCCAGACCTGTCAGAATAAAGGAAAGAAAAGCCGCCCGCCAGGGGTCAAGCTCGTTCTCTATAGGACGAACTACTTTCTCAGTCTGCAAATTCTGCATGTGAATCCTCCGCATCCCATCTGAATATCTTGACGAAGTCCGGAAGTCTCATAAAATTTGTTACCGGCCTTCTTCTAAGTTTAAACTTGTCCGTATCCGGGAAATTCTTATCCCAGAGAACTGTTGCAGCGTTCCGATAACCTGCCTTTTTCAGGAGACGGATGACCTCATCATTGAAACTGCCGTAAGGGTAGGCAAAAAACTCAACCTTCTTGCCGATATGCGACTCTATCTCTCCTTTCGAGCTTTCCAGCTCGCGCGAGACCCTCTTTTCATAATCCTCCGCTCCCTCGTTCTTTTGCTTTTTGGAAAGGTGCGGGTGGTTTATGGTATGAGAGCCGATGGTAATTCCCGAATCGGACATCTCTTTTATTTGGTCCCAGGTCAGAGCGCCCTTTGCCTTGAGGTTGCCGGTCTGAATATAGATGACCGCCGGAATGGAATACTTCCTGAGAATCGGGAAAGCGTACTTATAGATGCAGTCTGCCCAGCCGTCTAAGGAGACGATCACACCGTTCTCTTTGAAAGGTTCATTCTTTTCCATCTTTCCGGCAAGCTCGTTCATGCTTGGCGTAGCGTAACTTTCCTTAAGAAACATCATTTGCTCGTCAAACTTGTCAGGCGTAACGGCGAGATAGATCGCGCGGGTGGATTTTTTCTTGTCGTCTAAACTCAAATATTCTCTGTTTTTTATCTCGGATTCCGGCGCCACTTCGTGATAATTCAGGATCTTTATCCAGTTGCGCTGAGGCGTTGCAGCGGCCTGGGTCACAAGCGGCAGAAGCAGAAGCAGGGCAAGTAAAGGTTTCATTTTCTTTTCCTTTTAAAACTTATCTATATGAACTATTTCTTCCAGTTTTTTCCTGTTTTTTGCCGATGCTTTATCAGCCGGGTAGCCGAGCGGAGTCATAAGGACCGGTTTGATATATTCCGGCAGTTTAAATATTTCTTTCACCTTTAACACGTCAAAAGCTCCTACCCAGCAGGTCCCGAGCCCCTCGACTGTGGCCGCGAGTATAAGATGATCCATCGCGATAGTGAGGTCAATATCGGCAAAATCAGCGCCGTCCTTCCTCTTCCAGGAGGTCTTCGTATCAACACAACCGACAACTATTATCGGAGCGGTCCAAAACCAATCCCGCGGGTAGGCATCCTTTATCTTTTCTTTAACAGCAGGATCTTTTACGACTATAAAATGCCAGGGCTGAAAGTTGACAGCTGAGGGGGCCAAGCGTGCAGCGTCCAAGACCCGGTTCAAGACCTCTTCAGGGATTGTTTTATTGAGGTCGTATTTTCTGACGCTTCTGCGTTCGGAGATTATTCTGTAGAGATCCATAAATCCTCCGCTGATAACCGGATTTTGATACAGCGCCATTATACTATATAGTGAAGGCAAATTCTATGGACAGGATGTTGGAGGGTCGGAGGCTCAGAGGCTCAGAGTCGCAAGGGCCAGCAATGGTGGAGGACGGAGGACTGTGGACTGTGGACGGAAGACAGAAGGCAGAAGGTTAGATGCTCGGATGGTCGGCAAAACAGGAGAGTTGTTAAAAGATTTTGTTTAGCATTTACTTTACAAACCTTATTCTGCTATGCCGGACGGAGTCCGGCATGACAAATATCTTACCCTACAGAACAAGACGCACGAAGTGCGGCTTATAAACCTTACAAACTTTTTCTTTACGTTATAAACGTTAAGAACGTTACGAACGTTACAAACTTTTTCTTTACGTTATAAACGTTAAGAACGTTACGAACGTTATTCTGCTATGCCGGACGGAGTACGGCATGATAAATATCTTACCCTACAGAACAAGCCGCACGAAGTGCGGCTTACAAACTTTTTTTAAGCATTATTGATGTAACCATCCTCCCCGTTCCCTTTCCGTCCCGGCGGTAGGAGTAGAAGAGATCTTTCCGGCACATTGTGCAGTGAGGATTTCTGATAATGTTTTTTTTTGGTATACCGCTCTTAACCAGCAAGGTTTCGTTCGCTCTCTCAAGGTCAAGGTAGGATTTCCCTTTCTTTACCGATACACAGGAGCTGCCGAAACGTTTAGCGAATTTCTCGGCAAGATCAGAACTTACTTCGTAGCAGCACTTTTGAATCGAAGGTCCAAAACGGACCTGAGTATCCCCGGGGTTGGTACCATAGAGCCGCTTCATTCTGAGAACCGCGTTCTTTGCAATGCCTTTATAGGTGCTTTTCCAACCGCAGTGAACCGCGCCGATGCATTCCTTCTTTTTGTCGAAGAAAATAACAGGCAGGCAGTCAGCCGTAAATATCGAAAGAAGAAAGCCCGGCTTATTGGTGACAAAACCGTCGGCTTCCCGAAGATTTCTGAAAGCAGGCGACTTAGCCGCGAGTATTTTAGCGCCGTGCACCTGCCTGGCATAGACAAGTTTATCCGCGGATAGACCGATTTCTTTAAGCAGCCCGGCAATTCCTTTCTCAAACCTTTCAATACTCATATCGTAGGGTTTGAGAGTTGTGAAAGCCGAAAACTTACTTGGACTGCGCAGACACTGTATTTTTTGGGGTTTCGCCTTCATTGTTGTCCAGGGCTTCGCTGAATTTCTGCAGACCATTGCAGATGCCTTCCGCTACCTTCTGCCGGAACTCGGGGTCCTTCAATTTCTGTTCTTCGTTCTCATTTGTTATGAATGCGGATTCAACGAGCACCGAGGGCATAGTTGTGTTGGCAAGCACATAGAAGGGAGCTCGCATTATCTTCTTGTTCTCCCTGCCTTCCGTGCCGATGTTCTTAATGACTTCATCTTCCACAAATCCCGCCAAAAGGATGCTCGCATTCTCGTTTGATTTCTTCCCTATGTCCCCGAGTATCAGGTTTATGGCCTTGTCATACAGTCCCGGGGTGTCAAGATTCTCTCTGATGGCCTGGCGGCGCGCAGACTCATCCGAAGCTTGCGTGCCATAGATGTAGATCTCCGTGCCGGAAACGCGTTTTAAAACCGACGCGTTCATATGGATACTTACAAAGATGTCTGCCCCGGCAGTGTTCGCAATATAGCACCTCTCGGGCAGGCTGATGTATTTATCTGAGGGCCGGGTATAGACCACTTCCTTCTCCATCCTGTCCAAAACCAGCTCGCCGAGACGTTTTGCGATGTCCAGAGTGACATCCTTTTCCTCGAGTCTTCCCGGTCCAACCGCGCCTGAATCTCTGCCGCCGTGACCCGCGTCTATAACAATTTTTCTTAAAGCGAATTTCTCTCCCCTTATTTCTTTTACGACTTTTGTTCGCGAGTCAGAGAGCGGCGGCGAGGGAGGTTCCGGCCTGCGCTTTGCCTCGGGCGAGAAGATACTGCCCTTCACAATGAATTCCTTCTTCGGAGTAACATATGCCACTTCGGCGTTCAGCAGTTTATGAAGGATTACACCTATGCCGTTCCGGGAAACATAGAGCTTGCTCTCTCTCATCGCCGGATTCTCGGGAAGGAGCTTGTTGGAATTATTGAGAAAGACCGTGCAGGACCTTTTGCCGGCTGAAAGTATAACCTTTTTATTCTTGGAGCTGTAATTATAGTCAAACTTGAGCGCTTTGCAAAGAGCCTTCAGGTGATAATAATCGTCAAACCCTCTGGTAAAACCGGAGAGCCTTATGCCTGTGCTCCCGTTATTATCCGTAACTTTTATGTCAAAGGAGGAGGTCGCAGTCCCGCCGCCTGCGGCAAGAGGCCTCACGAGGAAGAGGCAAAACGCCATAAGCGCTATGGTCCTAAAAATCCTTATCGCCGTCATTTAGTGATTTCCTCTGCTGCACAGTAAAGGTCTTAATGAAACTTTCCGGCGTGGTGCTTCTCTGGACAACCCTCCGGTTTAACCTCATCGGGTCATCCCCGGGGAAATTCTCGTAACCTCTTACCGTAAGAATAGCTTCATAGCCGGCTTTGTTTGCCTCTTCCTTGACGGTCTCGTTGTATCTGCCGTAGGGATAGGCAAAATAGCGAACCGGAAGACCGAATTCGGCTTCAAGCAGATTTTTGGAATCGACCAGCTCGTGGCGCAAACGCGCGAGATATTGTTCCTCGCTCTCCTCTTTCAACCGCTTATGCAGATAGCCGTGCGAAACCGAATGAGATCCGATTTCCGCCCCGTAAGCAAGCATCTGCTTCATATGGTTCCACTTCATGGCGTGCGGTCCTTCTTTGACTATATTGGTATATATGAAGACGGAAAAGGGAAACCGGTACTTCTTCAGTATGGGAAAGGCGTTATTGTAGATGCTTACATCCCCGTCGTCAAAGGTTATGACGACTGAGTTGTTCTTCAGTTCTTTTGCACGCGTTATATAATCCAATGCGTCTGAAAGGCTGATTATGTCATAGCTCGCCTTGAGATACTCCATCTGGTTCTCAAAATCCTCGACCGAGACGTCGTAAGCGGCCTCCGTTTTGACGAGCACGCGGTGATAAAGTATTATATTTATCCACGGGTCGGCGGCGTTCAGAGACAAACCTATGGAAATAACCGCTATGAGTATTTTCAGCATATTTTTCCTTGTCAAACTTGAAGGGGAGGCCTCGCGGCCTCCCCCCTTTAGACTATTCTACAATATTTTCAAGGTTTCTGCGAAGAAAAGCCGGGATATCTATATCCTCTTTTTCCAGGTATTTATTCAGTCTTTCCCCCTCGTTTAATACTTCATCTTTAATGTTCTGAATGGTGATTCCGGTTGAAGGCAGTGTTGCTGCAGGAGCCTGCGCGGGTTCTGCCTGCACGGCTTCCGTAGCCGGCATCGAGACCGACGACAATACCGCTTCTAGAACCTCGGAAATAGTCTTGACCGCGACGACTTCCTCAACCTTGGCCTCTTCCTGTACCGCCGGAATGGCCTCCTGTTTCGGAGCTTCTGCCTCTTTCGACTTGACCGAAGCGCCCGGAGTAAAACCCGTGGCAATCACCGTGATCCTGATTTCGTTCTTCATATTCTCGTCTATTACCGCGCCGACGATAATGTTCGCGTCCGGGTGGGCCCTTTCCTGGATCAGGGCTGCCGCTTCGCTGACTTCCACCAGACTCATGTCACTGCCTCCGGTGATGTTGATAAGGATGCCTTTCGCGCCATCCACCGCCACGCTCTCAAGGAGCGGGCTGGAGATAGCCATCTCGGCCGCCTTCTGAGCCCTGTTCTCGCCGCTGCCGATGCCGGTACCCATCAGGGCGCCGCCCATCTCAGCCATTATGGTTCTTACATCCGCGAAGTCAACATTCACAAGGCCGGGGACCGTGATGATGTCAGAGATACCCTGTATGGCCTGCCTGAGCACATCATCAGCGATATTGAAAGCCTCGGAGATCGGCGTGTTCTTTTCAACGATGGAGAGCAGTTTCTCGTTTGGAACGGTGATGAGCGTGTCAACGCGGGATTTGAGGTCTTCTATGCCGGCGTCGGAGTTCGCTTTCCTTCTCTTCCCTTCAAAGTTGAAGGGCTTTGTGACCACGCCGACCGTCAGCGCTCCTATCTCCTTCGCTATCTCGGCAACTATGGGAGCCGCGCCGGTACCGGTGCCTCCGCCCATTCCCGCCGTAACAAATACCATGTCCGCGCCCGCAAGCAGTTCCTTGAGGTGCTCACGGTCTTCTTCAGCGGCCCGTTTCCCGATATCAGGACGAGCGCCAGAACCCAAACCCTTAGTAAGTTTGGTGCCGATCTGGAGTTTAGCGCCGGCATTGTTCCGCTTGAGCTGCTGCATATCTGTGTTGACCGCTATGAATTCAACATTGCTTATCTGGGCCCGGATCATCCGGTTAATTGCGTTATTTCCAGCGCCGCCCACGCCTACCACTTTGATATTTGCGGAAAAACTCGGTTCGTTTGAAAATTCTATCATAGTTGCCTCCCTGGTTTTTGCGCCTTGCGGGCGCGCTTATTGATAATAGGTTCCATCGTTGAATTTTTAGAATGCATTGTCCAGCCAGTGCTTAATCTTCTGCAGCATTTCGCCAAACCCTCCACCGGTTCTTGCCTGTTGCAAGGGTTGTCCCACAATCCTGTTCCTCGCGCCGTAAACCATAAGGCCTATTGCCGTCGAGTAAATCGGGCTATTCGCGACGCCCACAAGCCCCGATATTCCGATCGGGTAGCCGACCCTTACTGATAACCTTAGAACCTTCTCTGCGACCTCCTCTATGCCGCTGAGCAGAGCGCCTCCGCCGGTTACCACCACTCCCGCGGCAGCCCGACCTTCCAAGCCGTGATCCTTCAGTTCTTTCTGCACAAAACCGAAGATCTCTTCCATTCTCGGCTGAATTATTTCCGCAACCACTCTTCTCGGCACTATCCTCTCTGTCTTTCTGCCGATGAGATTCACCTTCACCTCTTCCAGCTCGTTGACCAGCGGAGCGTAAGCGCAACCTAAGGTCTTTTTTATTTCCTCAACCTGTTCAATAGGAGCCCGAAGCCCTATAGCGAGATCATCCGTGACCTTTTGCCCGCCTATCGGGATAATCGCGGTATGCCTTACGCCGCCGTCAAGATAAACTATCATGTCGGTGGTTCCGCCGCCGATGTCTACGCAGACCACGCCGAGTTCTTTCTCGTCATAGGTCAAACAGGCTTCCGCGGAAGCAAGCGGCTGGAGGACAAAATCCTTAAAGAAGAAACCGGCTTTATCAATGCTCCTGACTATGTCCTGCTCTCTGGCGACGCTCGCGGTTATAAAATGAACCCTAGAACGCAGGCGGGAACCGTACATGCCGAGCGGATTTTTTATCTCGTTCTGGTCGTCAACAATATATTCCTGGGGGAGAACGTGAAGGACAGCTCGATCGCTTTGCGTGGCCGCATTGAGTTCTATGGCCTCGCTTACCCTATAAATGTCAGCCTGGTCCACCTGCTTGTTCTTCCCGGCTATCGCGACCATTGACTCGGCGTTGATGCCTTTTACGTGCTCGCCGGTTATCCCCGCGTAGACGGCGGCAACTTCAACGCCTGCCATGCGCTCGGCGTCATCGACGGCTTTTTTTATGCCCTCAATGGTCGCCTCTATGTCGCTGATTATGCCTTTGCGGACGCCCTTGGAGGGAGTCTGCCCTATACCGGTGATGTTCAGCGTATTATCGGGATTTAACTCGCCGATGATACAGCAGATCTTGGTGGTTCCTATATCCAGCCCCACCACTATATTATCTTTTTCTTCTTTCGCCATCGCTTTTCTCCTCACCCCGGCATTTTATCTATGCGCTTTACGTTACGAACGTTACAAACGTTATTAACGTTATAAACTTTTACTTTTTAAACATCACCGCCGCTTCATCCCGAAACCGCATATCAACATAAGCTATCTTGTTGCACCTCTCATTCAGCGTTTTCAAGAGCAGCGTTAACTTATCAAGTTTTTCGTCCCAGTTGCCCACGCCAATTCTATAGACCTTCCCGTCTTCAGTGACCAGCTTAAGTTCTTCCGCCTCGGACACATCTATGGCGGTCACTTCTGAAAGCAAAGGGGATTTCAGTTTCCCAAGCAGCGCTGCCATTTCAAGCGCCGCCTGCAATTCTTTAGAGCCGGTTTTTCTCCCGAATTCCGCCGAAACCAGCTTCACTCCGGTTATAACGTAGAGCTTCTTCCCCACTAACTGCGACTTTAGGCTCGGAAAGATAAACCCGGAGGCGCTTATCTGCAGTTTCCGGTCCGCGCCTATAAAAGCCTCGGGGAGCCGTTCCTTTACGCTAATCTCAACCGTTTCAGGCAAGACTTTGTTCAGCGTTACTCTTTCGAACTGCGGATTGTTGGATAGTCTTTCCTTCGCTTCTTCCAGGCCAGACTGAAAGAGGCTCTTGCCCGTCTCTATTTTGGCGAGGGCGAGCACCTCATTCTTGCTTACATATTTATTTCCGGAAATGGTTACTTTCTTTAATATGAAAGAATCCGCCGCGGAAAGCGTTTTATACGCATAATACGCCCCGACGCCGGATCCGAGTATAAGCAGCACGACCAGCGCGCGCAAGAGAAATCTGGCGGCGTGAAAGAGCGGCTGCGGAAGAGTCGACGAAACCGAGGTTCTCAGTTTCCTGGCAGACCGCCCTGTATATTTCGTGTAAAGTATCTTAGACATTCTTCTTAAACGCTCCGTAAAGCATCCTTGCTATCAGTGTTTTAAAATCCAGCCCGGCAAGTTTCGCCGCTTCCGGAAGCAGCGAAGTTCCTGTAAGACCGGGCAGGGTGTTCGCTTCCAGCACCTCCAACCTCCCGCCCTTCCCGACAATGATATCAACTCTTGAAAAAGAACTAAGCCCGAGAGCTTTGTGAACTTCCACCGCCAGAGCCTGCGCTTTTTTGTAATTCTTTCTATCAAGCCGCGCGGGGATTATGTGCTCCGACATCCCCTTCGCATATTTTGCTTTATAATCATAGAAGGAGGTCTTGGGAATTATCTCTATTATTTCCAGCGCGCGTTCCTCAAATACCGGCACCGTAATTTCCCTGCCGCTCACAAACTTCTCAGCCAGGACGCGATCGCAATATCTGAACGCGTCCTTCAGCGCCTTTTTCAGAGCGCCCGGTCTTTTTACTATAGATATGCCTATGGTAGAGCCGCCGTCAACCGGCTTGATGACCATGGGAGGTTTCATCTTTGGAGTTTCGCCGCGGCTTAGGACCTCAAAGGCTGGAGTAGGAATGTTCTTCTGCAGCAGCACTAGTTTTGAAACAGCCTTATCCGCGGCCAGCGCGCTCGCAAGAGTTCCCGAACCGATATACGGGACGCCCATAAGGTCAAGCCCGCCCTGTATGGTGCCGTCCTCTCCAAATCTTCCGTGCAGCATCAGGAAGACAACCTCAATCCTGTTCTTTTCGACGAAGGCGAAGACTTTCTTCCTGCTCTTTTCGTTAAGGTCAAACTTGAAGTATTTCAAGTTCAGCGCCTTGAAAGCCGCTTCCACAGCCGGAAAAGCCATCAGCGCGACCTTTCGCTCGCTGGAGAACCCGCCGTAAACCAGGGCGACCCTTTTGTTTTTCAGGAAACCTGCTGCGTCCTTCATCTGTCCTCTCCCACTATCTTTATCTCTTCTTGTAGCGCTATCCCTGTCTTCTCCAGGACAACGCTCTTTACCTTCTTTATAAGTTCCAGCACATCCGAGGCATTCATTCCCCCGTTTATTATGTAGTTCGCGTGAAGCATTGAAATCTCGGCGCTGCCAACCTTTAAACCCTTCAGCCCGCATTCCTCTATAAGCCGTCCGGCAGACTTGCTTTCCGGGTTCTTAAAAACGCTTCCGGCGCTCCTGCCTTTGGGCTGGGTTTTGTTCCGCTCGGCGATTATTCCCGCCGCTACCGCCCTGATCTCTTCAGCAACTCCGGGAACCAGCTTAAACTTAGCACCGGTGATTATTCCTTTGCCCTCGAGACTTGATCTCCTGTAACCGAACTCTATCGCGGACACCGGCAGTTCTTTCTCCTCTGACGCTTCCGTAAGCAGCGAGATCGAGGAAACTGCGTCTTTTATTTCCCCCTGCCGCGTTCCCGCGTTCCCGAAAACTGCCCCGCCGACCGTTCCCGGTATCCCCGCAAGCTTCTCTAGACCGGAAAGACCCGAATCCGCGGCGAAGGAAAGCGCCTTGACAAGAGACACGCCGGCCCCGCAGGAAAATATTTCTCCGATGACTTCCATCTCAGTGAAAGCTCCGGCGAGTTTTATGCAGGCGCCTCTGTAACCGCCGTCTTTCACGAGGAGATTTGTTCCTCCCCCTATAATAAAGAACGGAACCTTATCTTTTTTGCACTGCGCGAGTACTGCTTTCAGTTCTGACAGCGTCGCGCATTCCGCATAGATGTCTGCCGGCCCTCCGACCCCGAAGGAAGTATGCTTCGCGAGCGGTTCCAGAAGCATTATGGAATAGCCTGCCTCGCTCAAAAACCCTCCGTTAAAAATTGGAACTGATCCGTTTATAAAACTCTTCGCCGAACTTCCTGATATCTCCTGCTCCTAGCGTCATTACCAGGTCTCCGCTTTTCGCGGTGCCGGAAAGATAGGCCGGGATGGCTTCTTTGTTTTTTATAAAGACCACTTTGTTGCCGTTCGCCTTTATGCTGTTGGCGATGAGTTCCGCCGAAACATTAGCCAGCGGTTTCTCGCCCGCCGCGTAGATATCAGTAACTATCACCAGGTCCGCGTCAACAAAGGCCGTTCCGAACTTGGGATATAAAAGCTTGCTCCTTGTGTACCTGTGCGGCTGGAATACCGCTATGGTGCGCTTCATTTTGAGATTCCTGGCCGCCTTGAGACTGGCGGCTATCTCGGTCGGGTGATGCCCGTAATCGTCTACCACCAGGATTCCCTTACTCTGACCGATGCGTTCAAATCTCCTATGAACCCCGGTGAACTTTGCCAGAGCTTTCTTCACAATCGGCCATTTAATGCCGAGTTCGAGCGCCATTCCCGCGACCGCGAGAGAATTGAGCACATTATGCGTGCCCGGAACATTCAGAGAAACCTTCCCGTATTTCTTGCCTTTGAAAGCAAGCTCGTAGGAGCTCCCGAACTTGTCGAACTTTACCTTTGAACCCTTCACATCGGCCGCCGCTTTTATCCCGTAGGTAAGGTACTTCTTGGAGACGTTGCCTATTATGCTCATCAGAGTAGCGTCATCCGCGCAGAGCATTGAAAAACCGTAGAAGGGTATCTTGTTAATAAAGGTGATGAACATGCTCTTTAAGTTTTCCATATTGCCGTGGAAATCCAGGTGGTCATCGTCGATATTGGTGACGATGTTCACGGTTGGAGACAGGTGGAGGAAAGAACCGTCGCTCTCGTCCGCCTCTGCCACGAGGTATTCTCCGCGCCCGAGCTTGGCGTTGGACCCGATCACATTCAGCTTTCCGCCGATCACGACCGTGGGGTCAAAACCGGCTTCGCTCATCATAATCGCGGCCATCGAAGTGGTTGTGGTTTTTCCGTGCGTACCCGCGACCGCTATGCCTTTCTTCAGGCGCATAAGCTCCGCAAGTATCTCGGCCCTGGGTATTACCGGTATTTTTCTCTTCTTCGCCTCAACGACTTCCGGATTATCAGGAAGCACGGCACTTGATATTACCACCACATCTGCCGCGCCGAGATTTTTCGCCGCGTGGCCGAGATAGATCTTCGCCCCTTTCTTCGCGAGGCGGTCCGTGAGATCGCCCGCCCTAAGGTCGGAACCTGAGACCTTGTAGCCGAGATTGAGCAATACTTCCGCAATCCCGCTCATGCCAATTCCGCCAATTCCGACAAAATGTACTTTATAAGTTTTTTTCAGCATATTAGCCCTTTTAACTCCTTTAGGATTTCTAGCCCGGCGTCATTCCCAAAAATATTTTTCGCCGCGGCAGACATTTCACCGAGTTTTTTTCCGTCAAATATTATTCCATTTATCGCTGCCGCGAGAGATTCACCGGTCAGCCCTTGCTCGTCAAGGTAGAGCCCGGCCCCGCCTTCGCTCACAAATCTCCCGTTGACCCTCTGGTGGTCAGCCGCCGAGTAAGGAAACGGCACAAGCACCGAGGGAAGACCGCACTTTAAAACCTCAAAGACCGTTGAAGCCCCTGCCCGAATCACCGCGAGATCAGCCGCCGCGTAGATAGTTTCGATATTATCAAAAAAGGGCGAAAGCACTGCCGGATTACCGTTTATTCCCGGAAGCAAGGAATACTCTTTGTATTCATTCCTTCCGGTCATCCAGACCACCTGAATCCCTTCTTTAAGAAACGGCAGAGCTTCAGAGACCGCCTTGTTCAACCCCCTGCCGCCCTGGCTTCCGCCGATTACCGCCAGAGTCCTGATACCGGGTTTAAGCCCTAAAGACTTAACAGCCTCTTCCTTCTTCACGCTTCCTATAGCTGCACGAACCGGCAAACCCGTTAACACCTTCCTGCCGTGCAGCCTCTTGCTTGCCCCGGCAAAAGCCATAAAGGTCACATCAACGACACGCGAGAGCAACCTGTTCGCGAGCCCCGGATAGGCGTTCTGTTCGTGGAGCGCCGTCTTAATTCCCGCAAGTTTCGCCGCCAGCACCGACGGCGCGCAAACATAACCCCCGAACCCAATCACTAAGTCCGGCTTTTCCGTTTTCAAAAGCTTCAAAGAACCAAAGAGGCCTTTCAGCACTCTGTACATGCTCACGAAATTCTTGAATGTCAGGCGGCGGTAAAACTTCCCGCTTTCAACCGCCAGAAACCTAAGACCCGCGCCTTCCGCTATTCCTTTTTCCGGTCCGTCGGCCGTTCCCACGAAAACTGTCTCCCACCCCTCTGCCGAGAGAAGTGTCGCTACCGCAACCGCCGGGTATATGTGCCCGCCGGTGCCGCCGCTAGTTATAACGACTTTTTTCACGATCCACCTTTGAAGCGATATTCATAAGTATCCCGGCCGCTGCCAGGTTTATTATCAGAGACGAACCGCCATAACTTATGAACGGCAGCGTCATACCTTTCGTCGGGCCCATTCCGAGAACCACGCCCATATTGAAGAAGGCCTGCAGGCCAATGTAGCCGCTGAGCCCCAGAGCGAGCAGGCGCCCGAAGATGTCTTCGGTTCTAAGCGCCGTCTGTATCCCCTTGTAAACAAAAAAACAAAAGAGCCCGAGCATCAGCGTCGCTCCGATGAGGCCGAGCTCTTCACCGATAATCGCAAAAATAAAGTCCGTATGGGCCTCCGGAAGATAAAGCAGTTTCTGCACCCCCTTGCCCAGGCCTTTCCCGAGTATGCCTCCCGACCCGAAGGCCAGGAAGGACTGCACTATCTGGAAAGCCTTGCCGCTCTGTTCTTTCCACGGGTGCAGGAAAGCCACCAGCCGGTTGTTTCTATAGCCCGACTTCATAATAAGAAGAACTACGGCCGGAACCGCCGTAAGGATGAAGCCGAGCACATGCGCCGGCTTTCCTCCGCCGACAAAAAATATAGATATCCCGATTATTGCAATCATAACTGCCGACCCCATGTCAGGCTGGAGCAACAAAACCCCCGAGAGGAAGCCGATTATAATAATATAGGGCAGCATTCCTGACGTGAAGCTTTTCATTACTGCCTGCTTCTTCGCCACTGAATCGGCCATGAAGATGATAAAAGATAGTTTCAAGAACTCGCTCGGCTCGATATTGAAGAAGGAAACACCTATCCACCTTTTCGCCCCGTTCACTGATTTCCCCACGTGCGGGACAAATACCAGGCCCAGCAGCACGATTGCGGTAAGGAGCAGAAAGCGCGCGTGCTTCTTGTAATTCTCGTAATTCAATTTCCTGCAAAAATAGAAAACAAGAGCCCCGAGCGACAGCCAGAAGAGCTGTTTTTTGATAAAAAAGAACGAGTCGTGGTATTTGTAGTCCGCGTAGAGGGCGCTGGAGGAAAAGACCATCACCACTCCCGAGAACACAAGAATAACGAGCGCCGCCATAAGCGCGCCGTCCAACCCCGGCCTTTTTACTTTTCTTAGATCCAAGCAGCAGACTCCTCTTTCTTGACTTTCGCAACGGCTTCTTTAAAAACCCTGCCGCGGTCGCGATAATCTTTAAACATATCGAAACTCGCGCAGGCAGGCGAGAGCATTACCACATCCCCGGGTTCAGCTGATTTATAGGCCAGCCTTACAGCCTCTTCCAGAGTGGCGGCGTCCACAAGTTCTGTGCTGCCTGAAAGCGCGGCCCGTATCTCTCCTTTCGCCTCGCCGATAAGAATAATCTTCTTCACTTTTTGTTTTACTGTGTCTGCAAGTTTCGCGAAATTCGAACCCTTGTTGCGCCCGCCCATAATAGCCACGACCGGGTTCGCGTAACTCAGGAAAGATTTTTCCACCGCGTCAATGTTCGTGCCCTGGGAGTTGTTGATGAATTTAACTCCGTTGACCTCGCCGACAAACTCCTGCCTGTGCTCCACACCCTCAAACTTCGCCAGCACCTCGCCTATGACTGAAGGCGTAATACGCATCAGCACGCCAATGAGAGAGGCAACCATCGCGTTTTCAACATTGTGCATACCTTTTACCAGCAAGTCGGAGGCCCTGATGATGCGGTACTCGCCGCCGCGGAACCGGACGGTAATCCATCCGTCTCGCAAAAAAGCGCCTTCTTCAAGCTCAGCCTTGCTGTTGAAATAAATAATGCTGCTCGAAGCCATGCTCGTGTAAAGCGGCGTATATTTGTCATTCGCGTTGAGGATCAGGTACTCATTCCTCGTCTGGTTACGGAAGATCATGGCCTTGGCCTCGATATATTCCTGGAGGCTCTTGTAGCGGTCCATATGATCTTCACTGACGTTGGTGATGGCCGCTATGTAGGGTTTGAATTCCTTTATAGTCTCCAGCTGGAAACTTGAGAGCTCAAGCACGAAGAGCGTGTCCGGCTCGCCGTCAACCATAGAGGCCAGAGGATTTCCTATATTTCCGGCGGTCTTTACCCTTGAACTGCCCCTTGAAAGAATCAGGCCAGTCATGGTAGTGGTGGTGGTTTTGCCCTTGGTTCCTGTTATTCCTATAAAGTTCCCTTTCAGAAGACTGTAAGCCAGTTCTATCTCTCCGATAACCGGGATACCCTTTGCCCTGACCTTCTCAAAGAGCGGCGTATTAAGAGGAACCCCCGGAGAAACTACTACCAGGTCGGCGCCCAGGAAAGCTTCCTCGCTGTGGCCGCCTGTCTCAAGTTTGTAATTCACGCCGGAAAGCATTCCGGTAAATTCCGCAAGCTCCTGCTCCGGCTTGATATCGCTCGCGGTAACAAGCGCGCCTCTGCCTGCCAACACCTTCACCGAGCAGGCTCCGCTCCGGGCGAGCCCGGCTATGGTTATTTTCTTTCCTTTAAAATCGTTCAATGTTTACCTCAGCTTTAGAAAGCTCAAAGAGACCAGAGCGATTATTATGGTTACTATCCAGAACCTGACAACTATCTTTGTCTCGTGCACGCCCGAAAGTTCGAAGTGATGATGCAAGGGCGCCATCTTAAATATCCTCTTCCCGAGGACCCTGAAAGAGAGTATCTGGAGCAGAACGGAAACGGCCTCCACCACAAAAATTCCGCCGATGAGCACCATCAGCAGTTCCTGCTTGACCAGCACCGCTATCATGCCTATGGAAGCGCCAAGAGCCAGGGAACCGATGTCGCCCATAAAGACCTGGGCGGGATGGCAGTTGAACCAGAGGAACCCGAGGCAAGCGCCGACAACGGCAGCGCAGAAAATCACGAGTTCGCTCGCTTCTTTAACGTAGAGGATGCGGAGATAATCCGAGAATTTGACGTTGCCGACAACATAGGCGACCACTGCGACCGAGAGCACCGAGAAGATGAGAGAGCCGGTGGCCAGACCGTCAAGCCCGTCCGTAAAGTTCACCGCGTTTGAAAAGCTGACTATTACCAGAGCTACAAAAGCAAAATATAACAGCCCGAGGTCGGCAGGGTGTTTCATTAGCGGTATTTTTATAAAAGTGTCATAATCCGGAAGGATCGGATGGCCGACAAGGTAAAGCACTACCAACCCCGCGCCTAAAAGCTGCCCCAGAAGTTTTATCCTGATGGAGATGCCCTTTGAGTTCTTCTTGGACAACTTGAGGTAATCGTCCACGCCTCCGAGCGCCGCAAACCAGGTAAAAACAAAGAGCGTCAGCCAGATAAAGTTATTATCAAGCCTGGCCCAGAGCAGCACAGAGACCAGCACGGCAATAATTATCATGATCCCGCCCATCGTGGGAGTTCCGGATTTCGCGTGATGGGATTGCGGGCCGTCGGTCCGGATTGGCTGGTCCGCTTTCATTTTTTTAAGCAATGCTATCACAAGCTTTCCTATCAGGAAAGTTATTGCCATGGCCGTTATCGCGGCCCAAATAGCCCGGAATGTGGAGTATTTGAGCACAAAGAACATTTTATTGAGCGGAAATAAGAGCTGATAAAGCATGCTAAACCCTCCCGGTTAATTTTTCTATGAGCTCTTCCATTTTCATCCTTCTGCTTCCCTTAACCAGAACTATATCCCCCGGTTTTAAGTGCTGCTTTAAGTATCCGGCGGTCTCTTCTTTATCCATAAAGTGAACCGTCCTGCCGCTTTCCATCCCGGACTCAACCGCGCCGAAACCGATATTGCGGCTGACATCCCCGACCGTCACGAGCAGGTCAAGGCCTAATGAACCTGCGGCCCTGCCGGTCTCAAGGTGCATCTTAGCGCTCGATTTACCGAGTTCTGCCATATCCCCGAGCACCGCTATCTTTCTGCCTGTCCCTGCCGTTGAAAGCACCGAGAAGGCGCCTTTCATTGATTCAGGATTAGCGTTGTAAGCATCGTCTATGAATAATATTCCGCCATTCTTTACCGACGCGAGCCGGTGCTTAGACTCCGGCCTATACGCTGAAAGCCCTTTCGCAAGCATTTCCACATCCAGCCCGAAAGTGTAGGCCAGACCCGCAGCCGCCAGCGCGTTGGAGATATTATGGGTCCCGGGAACCGCAAGATGCACCCTGGCTTTCTTGCCGCGCATCGAGAGCGTGAAATCCGACCCGTCAAGTCCGGAGACCGCGTCTTCCGCGCTTATGTCGTTCCCTGCAGCGGTCCCGTAAAGCAGGACATGCTGAAATTCCGGAGCCGCCTTCAAGAGCAGTTGATCGTCGGCGTTAAGAACCGCGGCCCCTCCGTTTTGCAGGCAGCGGGTGAGTTCAAGTTTTTCTTCAAGTATTCCTTCGCGCGTAAGAAAATGCTCTATATGCGCCGTGCCTATTCCGGTTACCGCGGCCGCTTCCGGAGAGACTATGCCGCAGAGTTCCTTGATCTCGCCCTTATGGTTTGTTCCGTACTCAAGCACCAGGGCGCCGTAACTTTTGTCGAGCTGGAGCACCGTCAACGGCAGCCCTATTGCGTTGTTAAAGCTGCCCTCCGGTTTTAGCGTTTTGTATTTCAATGAGAGCAACTGTCCCAGCATATCCTTCACTGTGGTCTTCCCGTTGCTGCCGGTAACCCCTGCAATCCTCAAACCCGGGAAACTTTTCAGGTAGCCGCGCGCGAGCGCCTTTAGCGCCTCGCCTGTATCTTTAACTGTTATGACCGGGACCTTCCCGGCCTTGAATTTCACCTCAGAAACCAGAACTCCCGCGGCGCCTTTTGAAACCGCTTCCGCCGCGTAATCATTGCCATTAAAATTCTCGCCTTTGAGGGCGATGAAAAGCGAGCCGGCGTGTATCTTCCTTGTGTCGGTCGAGACTTCTGTAAAAACTGCGTCTGCCGGACCCGTCAGTACCCCGCCCGAGAGGGCGGCTATTTCCGCCGCGGTCATTCTTTCCATTTGCCTCCGGCCGCTATCGCCTCAAGCACCGTTTCCTTGTCAGAGAAGTGCTTCGTTTTGCCGCCTATCAACTGGTACTCCTCGTGCCCTTTGCCGGCGACCACAACCACGTCGCCACTCTTTGCCCTGGCGACAGCCTCGTAAATGGCCCGCTTCCGGTCCGCCAGGATCAGATATTTTGTCTTATCCATTGCCGCCGTAATCTCTGCGATTATAGCCGACGGGTCCTCGCTTCTCGGATTATCGGAAGTGACTACTGTAAGGTCCGAGAAACGTTCCGAGATTTTGCCCATCATAGGCCTCTTGGTACGGTCGCGCTCTCCGCCGCACCCGAAGACTGTTATAATTTTCCTCGCTCCCATTCCCCGAACCGCCGAAAGCAGCCGTTCCAGCGCGTCCGGCTTATGCGCATAGTCGACTACGGCAGTAAAACCCGCCGGGCTCTTATAGGCCTCAAATCTGCCAGGAACATTTTCCACGGCCTCAAGTCCGGCCTTGATAGTCTCCCAGCCGATTTTCAAACCGGCCGCCACTGCCGCAGCGGCCATCGCGTTATAGGCGTTGTAAACGCCTTTGAGCTTAAGTTCCAGAGAGCAAACTCCGTTGCCGTGCTTTATCACGAAATTTAGCCCTGACGGAGCGTTGCACACAGCTATTGCCCTAAGGTCCGCCCCTTCGTTGAAGCCAAAGGTCAGCACGGTCGCCGAGGCCGCTTTCACAAACTCCGCGGCGCGCGGGTCATCCGCGTTTACCGCGCAGATTTTTGGGCCATGCTTATTTCCGGCAAGCAGACCGAAGAGTTTTATTTTAGCGCCCAGATATTCCTCAAACGACCCGTGAAAGTCCATATGGTCCTGGGTCAGGTTCAGAAAAACCGCCGCGTCGAATTCTATCCCGTCCACCCTGTGAAGCGCCAGCGAATGAGACGAGACTTCCATCACGCAAGCGTTGAAACCTTTTTGCACCATTCGCCCCAGCAGTTCCTGCAGCGTCAGAGATTCCGGAGTAGTATTTTTTGACTCAAAGATCTCTCCGTCCAGATCGTACTCTATGGTCCCGATCAGACCAGTCTTTTCTCCGTGCTTTCTGAAAATTGAGCGCAGAAGATAGGTCGTGGTGGTCTTGCCGCTGGTGCCGGTAATGCCCGCCATTATCAATTTCCCGGACGGGTTGTCAAAGAACTCCGCCGCAGCCGCCGCCAGCGCGGCCCTGGGCTCATTTACTTTTATGAACGTGACGCCCGTTTCAGAGTCCTTACCGGCTATGACCGCAACCGCCCCTGCCTTTACCGCCGCGCCGATATATGCATTTCCGTCCGTTTTATAGCCGGGAATAGCCACGAAAAGCGCGCCGGGCAATACCTTCCGCGAATCAAATTCAACAGATGAAATTTCAAGATCCTGCCTGCCGGCAACCTTTTCCGGGTTAACAGCTTTAATTATTTTTGACAAGATCATAGTGATCCTTTTCCAGGTATCTGAGTGTCTGTTTCGCAATCCTTGAGAAGCAGGGAGCCGCAACCGAACCGCCCCAGTAAGTGTTGTTAGGCTCGTCAATGGAGACCAGTATCGTTAACTTCGGCTTATCTGCCGGGACAAAACCCATAAACGAGGAAACATATTTATTGGACGAATATTTTCTTGTGGCGTTGTCGAACTTCTGGGCCGTTCCGGTCTTGCCCGCAACAGAGAACCCTTCAACCGCCGCTGCCGTGCCGGTCCCTTCCTCTACCACGCCCTTAAGTACTGAGACCATCCTTTTTGCGATGAGCGGGTCGACAACCTGCCTGACTTCCTTCATCCCGTTCTCTTCAACTGTTTTGCCGTCACTGTTTGTAACTGACTTTATGAGCACGGGTTTTAGGAGCTTTCCTCCGTTGGCCACGACATTGAGCGCGCAGATAAGCTGCATCGGCGTGGCCGCAATTTCCTGGCCTATCGGGACGATGTAGGAAGAAATACCGGACCAGTTTGAGGGCTCGCGAAGCGTCCCCTTTACCTCTCCTGCGAGCTGAATGCCCGTCTTTTCCCCGAAACCAAAAGCCCTCGCGTAGGCGTAAAACCTGTCGGGACCCAGCCGCTGACCTATCTTGGCAGTCCCGATGTTGCTGGAAAGTTCTATGACCTGTCTGAAAGTAAGATTCCCGTATGGTACATGGTCGTTTATCTTGCGGTTATAGACCTCCCATTTCCCCTTCTCGCAGTTGATTACTTCGTTCTCGTTCGTAACCTTCTCAGTGAGCCCGGCCGCGAGCGCAACAATCTTAAAGATGGAACCCGGTTCGTAGGCGGAGGCCACTGCCTGATTTTTCATTGAGGCCTGGTTCGCAGACTTTAAGTCATTCGGATCATATCCGGGACGCACCGCCATCGAGAGTATTTCGCCGGTAGAAGTGTTCATCACAATGGCTATGGCACCCTTGGCCTTAAACTCCTGGCAGGTGCGGTCCAGTTCCTTTTCGGTGAAGTACTGAACCATCTCGTCGATGGTCAGGTAAACATTTTCACCGTTTTTGGCCGGTTTGATTATTATTTCGTCGGAGCTCAACCTGCGTCCCTTTGCATCATTGACGGCCTCTACACTGCCGTTCTCCCCGTAAAGCCGGTCGTTCATCGAGAGCTCCACGCCTTCAAGCCCCTTACTTTCCGTGTTAACCGCCCCGAGCACGTGCGCCAGGAGGCGGCCCCTCGGATAGACCCTCTTGCTCTCATTTTCCACCGAAATGCCCGGGATTTTCATAGTTCTTATGTTTCTGCCGGCCTCGGCGTTAATCTTTCTTCCGAGCCAGACAAAGGACTTAGGAGAGTTGAGTTTTGCCAGAACGACTTCCTTCGGCTCCTGAAGCTCGCGGCAGATTCTTTCCGCAGCGTCTTCCTTGTCCGTAACATTTTTGGTATACGCGTATACCGAGGGCAGCACGATGCTGATGGCCAGGTCCCTGCCCTTGCAGTCGTAAATATTCCCGCGGACACCCTCCGGCTCCAGCATTTGGCGATTCTGCTTCTCGGCGCGGCTCGTAAGATTCGCGTTGTCCAAAACCTGAAGGTAGACAGCGCGCGCGAAGATTGCGACGGCAAAGACGCCAAAGATGACACCTATGATTTTAATTCTTTTTTCGATTGCATCCCCCGAGACCGCTTAGAATACGTACCCGATTGTATTTGCTATCCAATCCCTGGCTGCGCCGAAAAATCCGGAGTCAGCCCTCTTTTTTTCCGGCACCAGAATATTCTCGAATTTGTCCGGAATCACCAGACCAAGATCGTTACGAGCCATTTTTTCGACCCGTTCAGCAGAACGAAGCCCTGATATTTCCGTTCCGGTCATTCTGTTCAGGTTTAAGAGTTCTGCTTTGCGAAACTTCAGCCGGCTTATCTCGATACCGGTAGAGACACACTGAGCCGATATCCACACATAGACTATCAACCCCAGGACAATGCCTATGAGCCACCAGCTTTTTATTGGTTTCACAGTTTTTCCGCCACCCTGAGCTTCGCGCTCCTGCTTCTCGGATTGCTTTCCCTTTCTGCGTCGCCGGCTTCTACGGGTTTTTTTGTAAGTATCTTAAGGGAGGGAGTTTCGCATTTTGCCTTCTCCACAAAGAATCTTTTTACTATCCTGTCCTCAAGCGAGTGGAACGAGATGACCGCAATTTTACCGCCGGGATTTAGATAGCCTTCCGCTTTCACGAGAGCTTCCCGTAAACCGTTAAGTTCATCGTTGACCACAATGCGCAGCGCCTGAAAAGTCCTCGTCGCGGGATGAATTCTCCCGTGCCTGTAAGCCGGCGGAACGCTGCGGTTTATGAGATCAACAAGCTCTGCCGTGGTGCCTATGCGCTTTACCGCCCTGGCGGAACAAATATTTTTTGCTATGCGGCGCGAAAACCTTTCTTCCCCGTATTTGAAGATGGCGTCCGCAAGCTCGGTCTCTTCAGCTGTATTAACGATATCTGCTGCAGTGAGTTTCTGTGTGCGATCCATCCTCATATCCAGCGGGGAGTCGTACTTAAAAGAAAACCCCCTTTCGGGGGAATCAAGTTCAAGGGAAGAAACTCCGAGATCAAAAAGGAAGCCATCAACTTTTTCGACGCCGAGCGCGCTCAGCGCGGCGTCAAAGTTTCTGTAGTTGTCACGGACAGTGCGCACTCTCTCTCCGTACTTCGCGAGCCTCTTTTCGGTCAGAGACATTATCTCGCCGTCCCTGTCTATGCCAATGACTTTCATCCGCGGGCAGGCTTCGAGCAGAAGTTCGGCGTGCCCCCCGGCCCCGAGCGTGGCGTCCACAAAAACCGCCGGGCATTCCGCTGTCAAAAAACTTTTTACTTCTTCTGGAAGAACGGGCACGTGGATCATTTCTTAAAGATGCCCTTGTCGAACAGTTCCTGGTGATATTTTTCAAGCGGCTGCTTGTCGAAGGCCTTTCTGTAGGTCTCCCACTTTTCTTTCGCCCACACTTCAACCGTGTCCATCATCCCGATTACGAAAACATCTTTGGCGATGCCTACCTTCTCCCTCAATGTTCCGGGAATAAATATTCTTCCCTGCTTGTCTATGGTAGTGGGCGAAGCGTTCGCGACAACCATCCTGACGACATATCTCGTCTTCGCGTCCGCCTGCGGAAGAGTGCCGAGTTGCTCCACGGCTTTTTTCCATTCGCTGTCGGGATAGACTTTGAGGCACTCATCAACTCCGACGGTGACATGGAATTTATCCTCAAAGCGCTGTTCGAGTTCTTCGCGATAGGCCGAGGGCAAAATGAGCCTGCCCTTGTTATCTATCCTATGCAGATATTCGCCTACGAACATATTTTTCCCTCCACTTTGCTCCACTTTCTGCCACTTCAAGTATACAAATTACCACTTTGACTGTCAAGTATTTTGTTGATTTTAATTGATGTTTTTGCTAAAAATAGGCATGAAAAAGAAACTGCTCGCAACTGGGAAATTGATTAAGTTTTACGCCTCGGAAAACAAGGATTTAGTGCTCCATCCGGGCGCTTCCGTGATCGTTCCTGTAATGGACGATGGGCGTATTTTGATGGTAAAACAGAGGCGCTTCGCGATCCAGAAATGGTCGTGGGAGGTTCCGGCGGGCACGCTAGACTCGGGAGAAAAGCCGCTTACCTGCGCGAAAAGGGAACTTGAAGAAGAAACAGGGTATAAAGCAGGAAAAATCAGGAAAATACTTGCGTTTTACTCATCTCCAGGGTTTCTGCGAGAGAAAATGCACATCTTTCTGGCCACTTCCCTCCACAAAGGCACTCAAAACCTTGATGAAGACGAGGAAATAAGGGTTTACCCTATGAAATTAAGCCATATTCTGACCTTAATCCGCCACTCCAAGGTCCACGACGCGAAGACAATTGCGGCGATTTTGTACTACAAGGAATTCGTCAAGGGCAAACGTTTGTAAGGTTTGTAAGGTAAGGGCAAAAAGAACTAAGTAAATACATTTTCCTCAAACATCTAAAATACCGCCACTCTTCTTTCCGCATTTTTCTAATGAATTAGTTATTGTATTAAACGCCACTGTCCGCCGGCTCCGCAACCGCTCCGCGGATTACTAATTACTTATTGCTGATTGCTAATTTAAGACTCACGGGTTCTATCGGTCCACCGTCCTCCGTCTTCTGTCTTCTGTCCTCCGCCCTTCGGCCTTTCCATCCAACGTCCAACCCTCCAAACATCCAACCTTCCAATCATCTGCTCTTCCGTCCACCGCTCCGCGGATTGCTAATTGATGATTACTGATTACTAATTAAAGACTCACGGGTTCTGGACTTATCGGCCAACCGTCTGCTGGCCTCATCCCTTGCCGGCCCTTAAGCATCCAACCTTCCAAACATCTAACCATCTGCCCTCTGCCTTCCGTCCACCGCCTTCTATCCTCATCCCTTGCCGGCCCTTAAGCATCCAACCTTCCAACCCTCTAACCATCTGCCCTCTGTCTCCTATCTTCCGTCCTCTGCCTGGCGGCTTTTTTCAATTCAGAAATATCAAACTTTATCATTTTCAACATAGCGGCATTAACCCTTGCCGCGACAGCCGGATCCTTCGACTTTATAAGTTTATATAGAATATCCGGAACGACCTGCCAGGAAACGCCGAATCTGTCGGTCAACCAACCGCATTGGACCGGCTTTCCTCCGCCCCGGAGCAAACTCTTCCAGTAATAGTCTATTTCTTTTTGATTGCCGCAGGTAACCACAAAAGAAAACGCGCTGTTCAATTTTAGGACCGGGCCGCCGTTCAACAGGGTTACGACATTCCCGCCAAGCTTCAGAGTCACAGTCATAACGCTTCCCGGCTTTCCGCGCGGGCCTTCAGGATACCTTGAGACGCCGGTTATCCTTGCACCCTTAAAGATGGAAACATAAAACTTCGCGGCATTCTCGGCTTTCTTATTGAACCACAGGAAAGTTGAAATTCCGGGCATATAACCTCCGGCATCAATGACGGTTCATCAAAAGTATCTTAACATAGCCGCGCCCGCCCCGCAAGCAATCCCCAATCCCCCCGGTTACTCGTATTCACTCAGCTTGTTATTCTCTTCCTGTTCTAGTTCTTGATTTTAATCAGTAATCAGCAATTAGCAATTAGTAATCGCCCTAAAAAAACGGGCGCCTCCCCTTCCGGGAAAGCGCCCGATATTGCACAGACAGGACCGTAAGCCGAATTCTGTTTTAGCCGGCTATTTCTCTGTTAGCGCGGGTCGCCCCGCGCTTAATGCGACCTACCCGAGGGCAAAGCAGGCCTGCTTTAGCGCCCTCCTATTTGGTCTTGCTCCGGATGGGGTTTGCCTTGCCCCGCCTGTTGCCAGGCGGGCGGTGGTCTCTTACACCGCCGTTTCACCCTTACCTGCCGGCAGTTGCCCGCCGGCGGGCGGTTTGTTTTCTGCTGCACTTTCCGTTGCCCCGGAGTTTCCCCCGAAGCCCCCTCGCGTTACGAGGCATCCTGGCCTTGCGGAGTTCGGACTTTCCTCCCCTGCCTTGCGGCAGAAGCAGCCAGCCGTCCTATCTGTTTGTTTTTAAAAGTATCAACCGCAGAAGATCCTTCCGCAGTCTTCGCATTCAACTATATGGGTAAACTTGTGTATCTCGATAGTTTCCTGGGGGCGCAGCATAGTTCCGCAGCCGCCGCAGGAATGATTTACCACGGCTATTGCCGCGACGCCGTTGCCGGCATTAGCGCGTATTTGCTCGTACCTTGCAAGAAGCTTTTTGTCTTCTACAGCAGAAGCAAGAACTTCTCTCTCAGCCTTTTCCGTCTTGACCGCTTCTTCCAGCTGCTTTCCTTCGGCCTTGAGCTTCTCTTCTTCCGCCTTAAGCTTTGCCTCTTCGGCTTTTACTTCCTCGGAGCCTTTCGTCAGCTTAAGCTTGATATCGTCGTCCAGCATAAGTTTTTCTATGATGGCTTCTTCCCCCTTCAGCACATCCTCTTTCGCGTGATTTATCTCCTGCTGGAGGGCCGAGTATTCCTTGTTGGTTTTCACATCATTCAGCTGTCCGCTCAATTTCTTTATCGCCTGGTTCTTTGAGTCCACATCAAGCTCAAGGAGCTTCTTTTCCTTGGCCGCGTCCTCCGCCATTTTTTTTATGACGTGGAGAGCCTCCTGTTTCGCCTTGAGAATGTCCTGTCTTTCTTTCAACTTTTCCGGGATATCGCCGGCTTCAGTTTCCTGGTCAAGTATCTGACTGTCTTTTTCCTGCAGTTTCAAAAGTTTTGCAAGATCGTCCTTAAGCATACAACTCCTTCAGAGCCCGTCTTATCCGTTCACCTTTTTCCAGTCCTCAATGAATTTCTTCACGCCCAGGTCGGTATACGGATGCTTGATCATAGTTTCAATAACGCTCTTCGGAATGGTAACCGAATGAGCTCCCGCCAGCGCGCACTCCAAGATGTGCTGGGTTCCCCTGATTGAAGCCGCGAGCACTTCGGTTTTCAGTCCGAAGGTTTTATAGATTTTTACAATGTCAGAAACTACTTCAGTTCCCTTTTGTCCGCCGTCATCAAGCCTGCCGACGAAAGGTATGACAAAATCAGCCCCGGCTTTCGCTGCAACCAAGGCCTGGGTTGCGGAGAAGACCAGCGTGAAACTCACCTTCATGCCTTTCTCTTTCAGCGTTCTGGAGGCTTTTATGCTTTCCTTGGTCATAGCCAGTTTTGCTATGACATTCTTTCCGAGCTTTCCGAACTCAAGAGCTTCCTTTATTATTCCGGCAGTATCAACCGCAATCGGCTCGACATGGACCGGACCGTTCACAAGTTTCACCACCCCTTCGATGGTCTTCATGAAATCCCTGCCCTCTTTGGCTACCAGCGTCGGATTAGTCGTTACGCCGTCGCAGAGCCCGAGGTCAACGATCTCTTTGATTTCGTTCACATTTGCGCTGTCTACGAACAATTTCATTCTTGGCCTCCGAAACATCAAAAACATTTTAAGTATTATATCAGTATTGGCCTGCTATATGCAAACACCCAATTGAAAACCCTTACTTTACAAGGACATAAGGCCCGTTCGGGATGATCCCGAGTTTAAGCCGCGGGTTTAGTTCTTTTGCCTTTTTTAGTTCAGCTTCAATGTTACTTATCCTTTCGAGACCGGAAACACTAAAGCCGCAGGGAAGACCTTCTGAGAATATTTTCACCTTCGCTTTCTTCATCGCCTTTGCAAGTTCTTCTACCTGCCACTGATCGAGCCGAAAGAAACCCTTTGCCGATATTTCACTAATGTACGCTGCCGGATTGGTGAAACCGGCCAGAAGTTTTTTAAAATCTCCGCTGCCAAGCCCGTCCCTGCAGCCGGAAACTACGATTATAGTGCCTCCTTTCTTCACTGCCGGAAGAGCTCCAACAATTCCCTTGATGGTCTGATAAAAGTTTCTGTCAAGAGGAGCGCCGCCGCCTGAGGTCAGAACTATATCAAACTTTTCGCGGGCTTTAACGATTACACTTCTGCCGCAGAAAGCGACACCCTGCTGAAAAGCTCTAACCGGGTGCCCGGAAAAAACTCCCGTTACCTGCTTCTTTGCGTTAAGCGTGACATTTACCAGGAAATCTATCCCGGCAAGTTTCGAGGCCTCTCCCGCAAGCAGGTGACAGGGATTCTTTCCCAGTTTGCCGCCTTCGGCATAGGAGGATTCCAGCAGGCCCGGCGAATGGAAAACTTTTATTGTATCAAGCCCTGCTATACCCGGACAGACGCCCTTTCTCCCGCCCGAATAGCCGGCCATAAAGTGCGGCTCAATAAAGCCGGTAACTATTTTCAAGCCGGCTTCGGAGTAAGTTCTGTTTATCCATACCGGGACACCCTTTGAGGTTTTTCCGAGTAATTTTAATTTATTTTTATCACGGCAGTCGTGGTTCTCTATGCGGTATTCCCTCGGGATTTTCTCTCCCAGCAGTTCTTTAAGATATTTCCCTTCGGTAGGACCGTGCGTGCCGGTGCCGATTAGTATAGTGATGTTCTCTTTTTTTAAACCGGCTTTCTTTAAGCTGGACAATATCGGCGGCAGAATAAGTTTGTTCGGAACCGGGCGGGTCTTATCGGAGACAACTATGCAGGCAGTTTGCTTTCCCGCGGCAAGTTCTGTCAGCGGCCGGGCGCCTAAAGGGCGCGCCAAGGACTTTGCAACTTTCTCTGCCGGAGAGATTAGCGCAGGCGCGCTTTTCATTAAGAAGATTTGAAGTGAAGGAACGTCCGGAAGAGCGACTTCGAGGCCTTTGCTGTCATAATCAAGGCGAATCACTCGCATTTGGCACCCCCGCCGGTGAAGGAACGGATTAGTTCCCTGTTTAACTGATAGCCAATAATATCAGAAACCAGCCCTTTAAGCAATGGCTTCAAAAGGGTTGCTATTGAACGCCTTAGATTATATAATTAAATGTTATTCTCGGCGAACAGCCGGAAAACTAAAGGAGGAAAAATGAAGAAATTGCTCCTGCTTCTCGCAATTCTTTGCGTCTGTGTTTTCGCGTCGGCTCAAAACGAAGATATTGAGAAATCTTATACAACAGCATTTGAAAAGGACCACACCGAGTTTAAAGATATGGTGACCACGATGCGCTTGTGGAAAAGAATGGGCAAGATTTATACAGGTGTTTTCGACGAAAAAAACGCATTCACCATCTCTAAAGAAGACAAGGAAAAAGGTTATTCGGTTTACGCCAATAACTATTCCGTTGATATTTATCCCAATTCCAGGCCAAGCCAGAACGACCTGAAGAGGCCGCTGGGCAGTTTTGGAACGCCGGGAGAATTCAAACCCATTACCTTATGCGTTCTCCCTGAAACCGACCAGAGCTCCATTACGGTCTCTGTCTCCGAGCTTAAAAGCCAGGCTGAAAGCATCCCTGCGGAAAATGTTTCCGTCAGGCATGTTAAATATGAATATGTGCCGATAGGCGTCCAATGGTTCGTAAAGGGCAGGTATCTGGTCAAAGGCCCTGCGGACGGGTTAGCGGGTATTCCCAGAATGTTCTGGATAACGGTAAAAATACCGGAAACAGCAGCAGCCGGGGTTTATAATGGTGAAGTAACGGTTATGGCGGGCAAGACCCCGACAAAGCTTCCTATTTCAGTGGAAGTATTTCCTTTCAAGTTTGCGGAATGGGGGGAGCACCACACTTATTGGATGTGGTATTACAACAGCTATCCGTCAAGCCCTGAAATAGATAATGCGATGCAGAACTTGCGCGACCACGGAATGAACTGCTTTGATTCAGCAGACCCCTTTCCAGTAAAATATTCCGGGGGGAAGGTTACGGTAGATTTTTCCACCGCCGACAGAATAGTCCCTCTCCTGAAGAAATACGGCTTCACCAGCTGGATGTTCGACAGCAGCATCCAGAGCACGCTTTGCGGGCTGACAGGAAATCATCCGTGGGGACCTGAACACAGGGCGGCGCTCAAGCAATTCGGAGACATTGTAGCCGCAAAAGCTAAAGCCGGCAACTGGCCTAAGCTGATATTTACTTTTGATGAACCCCGCGAGGACAGCGAGCCGGGGAAAATGCGCGGTTGGATAGACATGAAGAACACTTTCGAGATACTGGGCGAAGCGGGACTTATCACCAACCCTTCTTGGGCAGGCCCGGGCGGCTTCAAGCGCAAGGATGATCCGAGCAAGATGGCAGACTACACGGAACTTATTAATCTTCCGTACTACAACACCACGCACGCCGGCTTCGCGCCGACGCAGAAAATAATTGATAAGGTTCACGAATTAAAGAAACCGCTCCTGCTCTACAACTGCGGCGCCAACAGGTATGCGTTCGGCTTCCTGACCTGGCAGCAGGGAGCTTACGGCAACTCACAGTTCTGGTGGGGCGCGGCAAAATACGGAGTACCTACCACTGAGTACGCTGCCTCCTCCTGCGCCGTTTACGGCAAAGAAGGAATCATTGACACAACAAACTGGGAACATATAAGAGAAGGCGTCTATGATTATAGGTATATAATGACGCTTGAAAAGGCAATCGCAGCAAACAAAAACCCGGGAAGTGCCGGGGTAATCGCCGCGAACGCGGTCCTTTCCGAGATTAAGAATTACAAGATAGCATCCGGCAAAGGCACCGGGTATGAAGCCGACTTCCTGCAGGAAGCAATGAAGAACTTCAAGGGCGCCGATAAGATGGATGTATTAAGATACAAGATGGCGAAGGCGATTATTAGTTTACAGGGTAAATAATTATTCAGACTGGTTCATAACGTTCCTAACGTTCTTAACGTTTGTAACGTAAACAAGAAGCCGCCGGAAACCCCGGCGGCTCTTTTTTTGTTGAAAACCCTTATATTTACGTTATGACCGCTTTTTTGCTATGCCGGACGGAGTCCGGCATGAAACATATCTTACTGATTACGTTAAGAACGTTATGAACGTTACAAACGTTATGAAACTCTGCGGCCTGAAGGCCGGAGTTTCTCTTTATAGGTGTGTTAATATTATTCATGCCGGATTCATCCTCACACTAAAGGGTGAGGTTTTCTCCGGCATCTTAAAGATAAACTTTTGTTTTTCATTTTACTTTTTCTTCTTATCTTCATCCTTCATCGCGTCCTTAAAGCTTTTAATGCTCTTGCCAATCTGCGACCCTATTTCCGGGAGGCGGCCTGCTCCGAATAACAGCAGGGCGATAATCAGTATGACAATCAGTTCCGGAAATCCTATGTTACCCATTTTTTCCTCGCTTAACCAGAAAATACTTTTTATTGATTACGCAGATTACGAAATGCGATTACACAGATTAATGCAAATTCGAGCAAGTGCAGCCTTCTCTTTTGAGCGTTCCAAGCATTAAAAGGTTTAATTCATCTCCTTCCAAACACTTTAATTTGCGTAATCTCTTTTTCTAATCCGTGTAATCCTATAGATTCTTAACAAACTTTTGGACGCGCTCGACCGCTTTCTTGATGTTTTCCTCTGAATTGGCAAAGCAGAACCTCACATAACCCTCTCCGCTCTCGCCGAAAGAAGAACCGTTCACGGCCGAGACACCTGCTTCTTTTATCATCCTCAGAACGAATTCTTCAGATTTCATATTAAGTTTCTTGATATTCGCAAAAACATAAAATGCGCCGTCCGGAACCAGGCAAGAGATCTTGCCTGTGGCATTCAGGCCGTCAGCGAGCAGTTTGCCTCTCTTCTTAAACTCGCCCACCATCTCGTCCACGCACTGCTGGGGGCCGGTGATTGCTGCCACGGCAGCTTTCTGGACAATGGAACTGACATGGGTAATGGAATATAGGCTTACTTTGCGGAGCGGCGCCATGATCTCTTTGTTTGCCGCGCAGTAGCCAAGCCTCCAGCCGGTCATCGCGTAGGTCTTGCTGAGCGTGAACTGGCTGATGGCAAGATCGCGCATCCCCGGGAGTGAGGCTATGCTGATGTGTTTTGAATCCCCGAGTATGAGTTTTTCGTAGGATTCATCCGAGAGGACAAATATGCCGTGCTTTTTAGCTATCTCCGCTATCCCGCGGATATTCGCCTCTGACATTACGCCGCCCGTCGGGTTATTGGGAGAGTTCAGGCAGATACATCTTGTCTTTGAGGTTATTTTCTTCTCAACTTCTGCCGGCAGCATATTAAACTTGTCGGATTCTTTAATCGTGACAAGCACAGGTTTCGCTTCCAGGATTGCCAGTATTCCAAGGTACACCGGCCAGACCGGATCAGAGACAATGACTTCATCTCCGGGGTTAATTATGGCCTGCAGACCGGAATAGATGGCGCCGACTCCTCCCGCAGTGACCGTTATTTCGGTCTCGGGGTCGTATTCCATCCCGTTGTCCTTCTTAAGTTTTATTGCTATCGCCTTGCGAAGTTCCATAATGCCGGGACCGACCGTGTAGTGACTGAAACCGTCATTAATGGCCTTTATGGCTGCGTCCTTTATGTGCTGCGGGGTGTCAAAATCCGGCTCGCCAAGGTCAAATCTTATTACATCCGGCATTGTAGCCACCGAATCGGCGATCTTCCTGATGCCTGACATCGGCGCGTTCACCACATTCATATTCATTCTGCTCTTTAGGTCCATTTAGATTTCTCCTTCAATTGGGTTTATCGCAATACTGATTTTAGCAAACGCGGGCGCTTCTTTCAATTGCTATAAGGGTCAGTACTCGCGGCGGATCACGAACGAGGCAATCTCTTTGAGCGCCAGTTTGAACTCGTTATCAGGCAGCTTCCGAAGAGCCCTTATCGCTCCGTCGGCATATTTCATCGCTGTCTTGTACGAGAGGGTTATGCAGTCATAACGCATAAGCACTGCCTTGACTTCACGCATGGTACCCTCGGTCGCGTGTTTTTTGGCCTTAAGGTCATTTACTATCAGCACAATTCTCTTTCTGTCCGAGGGTCCGGCTTTTTTGAGTACATAGATAATAGGCAGGGTGATCTTGCCTTCCGCAAGATCGGAAAGCACCGGCTTTCCAATCTCCCTGACCTCAGCGGTGTAATCCAGAATATCGTCAACTATCTGAAAGGCAATCCCGAGGTTTCTGCCGTAGCTTCTCAAGGCCCTGATGTTGGCTGCGGAAGTCCCGGCTGCGACCCCGCCGATTTCACTGCAGGCTTCAAAGAGGGCTGCGGTTTTTTTCAGCACAAGCCCTATATATTTTTTCTCCGTCATCCTGAGATTGTAGGAATTTACTACGTCCTCTATTTCCCCCTCGCAGATGAGAGTTGAAGCGCGGGAAATCCGTTTCAATACCTCAAAGTTCTGGGTCTCAGAGACTATCTGGGAGGAAAAGGTTGAAAGCAAATCGCCTACCAGCACAGCGGTCTTGTCGCCCATAGAAGCGTTTAAGGTTTTGGTTCCCCGCCGAAGCTTCGCGCCTTCAATAACATCATCGTGAAGCAGGCTCGCCGCGTGCAGGAGTTCCACCACTGTGGCGGAATCAACAGCGGTCTTGAGTGTGCCGTTGCCTTTGAGACCCTTGAAAAGCCTATAGGACAGGAGTAATAGAGACGGCCTTATACGTTTTCCGCCGTTAAGGATGAGCCCGCGCACTCCGGGAAGAATCCCCGCTGTCTTATTCGCGTAAAAGCCGAGCTTCTTCTCAACAAGCTTCAGGTCTTTTTTTATGCTTCCCGGTATAAGCAGCATGGCCCCTCTAACCGGCTATCTCGCCCATAGACATCATGGGCATGAACATGGCTATAACTATGCCGCCGATAACAACTCCGAGAAAAGCCATAATAAGCGGTTCTATCATGGACATAAGGCCTGCTACGGCGACATTTACTTCGTCGTCATAGAAATCAGCTGACCTCATCAGCATGTCGTCGAGGGAACCGGTCTCTTCGCCTACGGAAACCATCTGCACGACCATAGGAGGAAATATTCCAGATTCGCGCAGCGGCTGGGTTATGTTCTCCCCTTCCTTTATACTGGAGCGGGCTTTTAAGATGGCTTCTTCAATGACAAGGTTACCTGAAGTCCTCGCGGTAATATCTAAGGCTTCAAGTATAGCAACGCCTGATTTAATCAGCGTGCCAAGCGTCCTGGCAAACTTCGCCACCGCGACTTTTCGAATAAGCATCCCAAAAAGCGGGAGCTTCAGCATCAGCTTATCTTTCGAAAGCTGGCCCTTCTTGGTTTTAAGGAACGAGCGAAGGAAGATCACAGCGCCGGCTACTATGACACCCTCAATAACAATCTGGGGAAATTTGAAAAAACTTTGCATAAACTCGCTTATGCCTATCACGACCTTGGTGGGCATGGGCAATTCGTGCCCGAAGCTTTCAAAAGTAGTCTTAAAAGTCGGGATAACCGCGACGAGCAGGAAGATGGTAATGCCAAAGGCTATGGTCATGACCATGGTAGGATACATCAGCGCCGATTTTATCTTTCTGGCAAGGGCATCGTCTTTTTCGAGGTACCCGGCGAGCCTCGCGAGAATGCCTTCAAGTATACCGGCTGACTCGCCAGCCCTTATCATGTTAACGTACAGGTTTGAAAACACTGTCGGATATTTACCGAGGGCATCGGAGAGATTTGAACCCTGTCCTATATCGTCTCTGACCCTGATTACTATTTCCTTGAGCGTCTTGTTCTCCACCTGCTCAGAAATTATGTTGAGGCTCTGCAGAACGGGAACCCCCGCGCTTATCATAGTAGAGAACTGCCTTGAGAAGATGGCGAGATCTTTTACGGTAACTCTTCTGATTTTAAAACTGCTTTTGCCCCCGCGTTTTTCCGGGGTTATCGTAACCGGCTGAAGCTTCTGGGCGCGAAGCTTCGCTCCAACGACTTTGTCGTTGTCGCCTTCCATTGAGCCGGAGACTATCATGCCGGCAGCGGTCTTAGCTTTGTAAGAAAAATATGCCATGCTTCCTCCGGATCCTCTCTAACCCTTTATCATTCGGGCCAGGTCTTTCGGGTCAAGTGAATTGGCCAGCGCTTCGTTATAGGTGATCAACTGCTTCAGGTAGAGTTTGGAAAGGGCCGCATTCATAGTCTGATTCCCTTCTTCCGTCGCCGTCTGCATCGTAGAATAAATCTGGTGAATCTTTTCCTCGCGTATCAGGTTCCTAATGGCCATATTCGGCATCATGACCTCTATGGCCGCCACACGCCCGCCGGAATACGCCCTCGGGATGAGCATCTGCGCCAGCACCGCCTGCAGGACAAAAGAGAGCTGCGTCCTTATCTGCTGCTGCTGGCCTGAAGGGAAAACATCTACAATTCGGTTGATGGACTGGACCGCGTCCGAGGTGTGAAGAGTTCCAAAAACAAGATGCCCCGTCTCAGCAATCCTTAAGGCAGCTTCTATGGTCTCTAAATCGCGCATCTCGCCGATTACTATTACATCCGGGTCCTGCCTAAGGATATGTTTAAGCGAAGCCGCGAAAGAACCGGTATCGGTTCCGATCTCCCGCTGGTTCACCAGGCAGCTTTTGTGAGAATAGACATATTCAATGGGATCTTCCACCGTAATAATGTGGCCCTTCCTGTCTGCGTTGATGTAATCGATAATCGAGGCTATGGTCGTTGATTTGCCGGAGCCGGTAGGTCCGGTAACCAGCACAAGGCCCTTGGGAAGTTTTACTATAGTTTTTGAAACAATCTCCGGCAGGCCCAGTTCCTCAAAAGTAGGTATATGGCTGGGTATGTTGCGCAGAACCGCGGCAACGGCGCCCCGCTGCCTAAAAACATTCATCCTAATGCGGCCGAGACCCTTGACGCCGAAAGCAAGATCAAGTTCGTTCTCGCGCTCGAATTTTTCCTTCTGATCGTCGGTCAGGACACTATAGATAAGCTCCTGGCAGAGATCAGGAGAAAGTTTTTCAGCACCAAAGGAAGAAATCTCGCCGTCAACCCTCAAACTGGGAGCTGCCCCGGCGGTTATGTGAAGATCTGACGCGTTCTTTTCAAATAACGCGCGCAACAAATCGTTTACTGAAACCATTTAACCTCCGCCAGGCCTAATCGGTCGTGGTAGCTCTGAACAATTCCTCTATGCTGGTGGCGCCCTGCCGCACTTTCCTTATACCGGCCTCGCGTAGCGTCACCATACCGGTGTCGATCGCGATTTTCTTTATATCCGAAGAGGAGCTTCTTTTCAATACCGCTTTGCGTATTTCATCGTTCATGCTGAGCACTTCATATATGGCAGCCCTGCCCTTATAGCCCGTGCTGTTACAGTGCGCGCAGCCGGTGCCGCGGTAGAACATTATCTTTTCGCCTTCCTTGGGTTTGATGCCAAGTTCTCCAAGAAGCTCGTGAGAAACCTCGTAGGCCTCTTTGCATTTCGGGCAGATCTTTCTGATAAGACGTTGCGCTATTATCATAATGACCGAGGAAGAGATCAGGAAGGGCTCTATACCCATGTTGTCAAGGCGGGTAATCGCGCCCGGCGCGTCGTTGGTATGGAGCGTAGAAAGCACAAGGTGGCCGGTCAGCGCGGCGTTAATGCCGATAGAGGCAGTTTCTCCGTCGCGAATTTCTCCGACCATTATTATATCAGGGTCCTGGCGGAGAAAAGATTTAAGGCCATTTGAGAAATTAAGACCCGCCTTTGGGTTTACCTGCACCTGGTTTATGCCCTTCACCACGAATTCGACCGGGTCTTCAATAGTCAATATATTTACATCCGGAAAATTGAGCAGAGAAAGAGTGGAATAGAGCGTTGTTGATTTACCGGAGCCGGTAGGTCCGGTGACCAGTATCATGCCGTAGGGCGCATCAACATTTTTTTTGTAGATCTGAAGTATGTCCTGGTCGAAACCGAGCTGGGTCATATCCAGCTGGAGGTTGCTTGAGTCAAGGATACGGATAACGACTTTTTCGCCGAAAGTGGTCGGGAGGATGGAAACACGCATGTCTATTTCTTTTCCGGCTACCCGCAGTTTCGTCCTGCCGTCCTGGGGCTTTCTGCGCTCAGCTATATCAAGTTCCGAGATAATTTTAATCCTGGAAACCAGCGCGGCGTAGATTTTTTTAGGAGGAGCGGTCTTTTCGTGAAGCACGCCGTCCACGCGGTACCTGGCGCGGCAGCTCTTCTCGTAGGGCTCAAGATGAATATCGGAAGCCCCTTCTTCAATGGCTTTCTGCAGTATCGCGTTGACAAGTTTTACGATGGGAGCGTCTTCGCCGGCTTTCGCAAGTTCCTCGGCGCTTGCCTCATCCTCTCCCTCAATGACCTCTATATCCTGCACATCCTCGAGATCCTTCATAACGTCCGCCATATCCTGGGAACTCGTGCTGAAATATTTTGATATGGCGGCCTTGATCTCGGCTTCCGTGGCCAGAGCCGGTTCCACGTCAAAACCGGTCATTAGTTTAATATCATCTATCGCTGAGACATTAAGGGGATCGGCCATAGCGATAGTAATAGTGTTGCCTTTTTTCGCGATAGGGATGAGCGCCTGCCTCTGGCAGACACTCTCCGGGACTGACTTTACCACGGCGGCGTCCAGTTCACCGAGTTCGGAAAAATTCACGGAAGGAATACTCATCTGGGTGGCCATGAAGGCAAGTATGGCGTCTTCAGTGCTGAACCCGAGCTTTATGATAGCCTGCTCAAGGCGTATACCGCTCTCTTTGTGCTCCTTCTCGGCCTGCGCCAGCTGAGCTTCTGTTATTATCCCCTCATCAACCAGCATTTGGGCTATTTTTTTCTTCATAGACATAATTCAAAGCCCT
The DNA here is from genome assembly GCA_903861835.1 of Candidatus Firestoneibacteriota bacterium. Lineage (GTDB taxonomy): Bacteria > Oederibacteriota > D2-FULL-39-29 > D2-FULL-39-29 > CAIOVX01 > CAIOVX01. The sequence continues at coordinate 46,395 of CAIOVX010000073.1, forward strand.
CCCCATGCGGCAAGCAGCAAATCACTCAAGGCTAAATCACAAATCCCAAGCACCAAATCACTTAAGTGCAAATCTCAAATCACAAGCACCAAATCACAAATAAAAATAAAAAACACAAACCACAAACTGACTTGATAATTACTTGTATTTTGAATTTTACTTTTTTGTTTTTTGGTATTTATTTGGTGCTTGGTGCTTGAGATGGGTTGGGGAACACATGAAAAAGAGCTTCCGGAATTTGCCTATACCCACAAGGAAGGACCGCAAAACCAGATCTGTCTTGCCAAAATGGGTATGAATACCTGGGTCTGCACCTGGGTGCCTGATTATGATATACGCGGCATGGTAGTCCGCCATGGCGAAGCGTTTACAATTTCCGACTACCTGACTGTCAGTAAAGATGGCCAGGCCATCTACCGTCCGACGGTACATTACGCCTATTGTCCGAGTGATGCTGCTATTACGTCTCTGCATGAGCTG
>CAIOVX010000074.1 GCA_903861835.1 Candidatus Firestoneibacteriota bacterium
CAACAGTTCAGAGGAAAATACTTCACCAAAATCAAAAAATAAATTTTTCTCTGTTGATTTAACCACTTTTCGGGGTATAATTAAGGGTAGAAATAGGTTGGGAGCTTTGATATGACGGATCCCAGCTTAATAGATTTTATCCGATTTGAATAAATACAATTGACTAAAAATTCCTAATATTGTAAAATCTTAACATATCCGTAAGGGCTAACCCGGAGCAATCCGGGCTCGCAAAGCTATGGGTCTATAAAGTCGCCTGGTTTCCGGGCGTTCAGGTATCTTACTGACTGCGTTTTTTTTTGCGTAGACCGCCTGGCAGCAGGTATTGTTTGTTATGGCGGTTTATTTTTCATATGGTTATTTGTTTTGGCTAAAAGGGGCAAAATGGAAAAGCTTCGGCTGGGTGAAATATTAGTCAAAGAAAAAATTATTACACCGGTCCAGCTTGAAAAAGCCCTTGCCGAACAAAAGGCGAGCGGTAAGAGGATAGGACATGCCCTGCTTGACCTCGGTTATATCACCGAAGACAAACTCTTAAACGCTCTAGGCAACCAGCTTGACGTTGACACCATCAATTTAAACGATGCTCTAATTCCTGCAGAAGTGGTAAAACTGGTTCCGGAAGATATTTGCAGGCGCTACAAAGTCCTTCCCTACGCCGTTTCCGACAACATTATCTCGCTCGCAATGGTAGACCCGCTTGATTACCGCGTTATTAACGACGTAAAATTTCTCGTCCATAAAGATATCAAGCCCATGCTTGCATCTGAAAAGGCGATAAACAAAGCCATAAGCAAGTCCTACGGGCTGCCCGATGAGATGCGCGATATGGTCAAGCAGATAGACAACAAGCTGCTCGACGACGATACTATAGAGAAAGAAGCCGCCAAGGCGGCGGAAGCGTCTGACGACGCACCCATTATCAAGATAGTCGATCTCATTATAATTAACGCGGTTAAGGAAAGAGCGACAGATATACATCTTGAACCGTTCGAAAAAACCATGAGGATCAGGTATAGGAAAGACGGAATTCTGCGCGAAGTGGCCGCGCCGCCGTTCCAGCTCTACAACTCTATTATCTCCCGCGTAAAGATCATGGGCAAACTTGACATAGCCGAGAACAGAATTCCGCAGGACGGCCGTATCAGCAAAAAGATCTCCGGGCGCGATATTGACTTCCGTGTTTCAATCATTCCCAACCAATTCGGCGAGCGCTGCGTTATGAGAATTCTTGACCGCGGCGCAACCGTACTTGACCTTGAGAAACTCGGTCTAAACGGCGACGACCTGGCTCATTTTGATGAGGCTATCAATAAGCCTTTCGGAATGATACTTATCTCGGGGCCTACCGGTTCCGGAAAAACCACTACTCTTTACGCCGCGCTTAACAGAATCTACAACACCGGCGACAACATCCTCACGATCGAAGACCCCATTGAATATTCCTTCTTCGGCATTGGTCAGCTGGAGGTTAAAGAAGAAATTGGTCTTACTTTCGCGAAAGCCCTGAGGTCCTTCCTTAGGCACGATCCGGACATTATTCTTCTCGGAGAAATGCGCGACTTTGAAACGGCGGATATTTCCATCCGCGCGGCGCTTACCGGGCACTTGGTCTTCTCCACCATTCACACGAACGATGCTCCAAGTTCAGTCACCAGGCTTATCGACATGGGGATAGAGCCCTTCCTTATTAACTCCTGCCTCGTGATGGTAATGGCTCAGCGTCTTGTTAGAAGGGCGTGTGAGCACTGTCGTCAGGAATTTATAATGAGCCCTGAACAGCAGCTTGCGACCTTCGCGCAGGTGCTTTCGAAGCAGCCCATGACATTCTATAAGACCACCGGTTGCGAGATCTGCTACAACACAGGTTATCGCGGCAGGACCGGCATTCATGAGATCATGATGATGAATAATGAAATACGCACAATGGTCGCGCAGAAAGCGCAGCCGCACGAAATAAAGGCCGCCGCGGTAAAGGGCGGAATGAAGACGCTGTTCAGCAGCGGTATTGAACTTGCGCTTAAAGGCATCACGACAATAGACGAGATTATTAAGGTAGCCGGCACATCTTAAGGCCGGTTTTAGAAAAACAGCAGGGGGTGGGTAATGCCTAATTTTTCATACACATGCATTGACGCGGATGGCAATGATTTTAAGGGCGTCATAGAAGCCGATTCCAAGGAAGCCGCGGTACAAAAACTCCAAAACCAGAAACTTATGGTTACCGGTTGTAGGAAAGAGTTCCCCTTTGCGAAATATTTCAAGGGCGGAAACATCGGCGGCGCGAAGGTCAGCCGGGAAGATGTCCTGCTCTTTTCCAGGCAGTTGTCAACGCTGGTTAAGGCGAGGATCAGCTTGGAACAGTGCCTTGATGTTATGGTAAACCAAACTCAAAATCCCGAGTTCCAGAGAGTCATCAAGGAGATAAGGGCGGATGTAGTTTCCGGCACACCGCTCTCTGCCGCGATGGGCAAGCACCCGAAAGTATTCGGTTCTCTTTTCGTCGGAATGGTGAAGGCGGGAGAAGTTTCCGGTAAACTTCCTGAGATCCTTATTCGCACCGCAAAATATCTTGACCGCTCGGCGAGGTTGCGTTCAAAGTTGGTCTCGGCTATGGTCTATCCGTGCCTGGTTATCGGCGTCGGTTTTGTCATCGTGATCTTCCTTATGTGGAAGGTTATTCCTATGTTCGAGCAGATGTACTCAAAGATGGGCAGCAACCTGCCGCCCATCACCAAGGTAATGATCTTTACGAGCCGCGAAATATTCGGCAAATGGATATTTGCTATGCCCTGGCTCTTTATCTGGATAATAGCTATAGTGGGAGGAGTTTACTGGTTTCAGAACGCTCTTAAACAGGACAAATTCAGGATGTGGTTCGATATCCAGCTGCTGAGGGCGCCTGCGCTTGGCGAGTATCTTTCCAAGGTTATCTTTGCCAGGTTCTCGCAGACTCTGGGCATTCTGGTCAGCAACGGGGTTCCGATACTTGAGGCCATGGAACTGGTCGCCAAGACTGTTTCCAGCAAGCCCGTTGAGGCTGCAGTATTGGAATCACGCGACAAGATCAAGGAAGGTGAAAAAATAGCCGATACCTTTAGAAAGAGCAAGTTCTTCCCGCCTCTGGTGGTCTCAATGGTAAGCGTGGGTGAGCAGACGGGAAAACTCGGAGAGGTTCTCGAGCAGATTTCCGAGTTCTACGAGGACGAGGTTGAAATAGCAACAGCAACACTTATCTCAATAATCGAGCCGGTACTCATTATCTGTCTGGCTGTTATGGTAGGCTTCGTGGTTATGGCGCTTTACCTTCCTATCTTCAAAATGTACGGAGGCATGAAGAAAGCTTAATCAAAATAAGCGGGGGACCGCAAAAAGAAGAAATTCCACTTCAGGAGGTGGCTTTAATGAAAAGGAAATCAGGTTTCACCCTCATCGAGCTCATGATCGTTATTGCGATCATAGGCTTGCTTGTCGCGATCGTCATACCGGATCTTTTGATGACCAGGCAGCAGTCAGAAGTGGAGGCGTGCAAAGCGTCCCTTAGGGGTGTGCAGTCAGCGCTTGAGCTCTATTACACCCACTACAAGTACTATCCGCAGGCCCTGAACCAGCTGGTAACAGAAGGTTATCTTGGCGAGGGCAATGATAAGGACCCCTGGAATAAGGACTTTATGTATAAACCCGACTACGGTGGCGGCACAGGCTCCAGCACCGGTTCGGGCGATAACCAGGCGACGAACTATTTTGTGGGAAGCTCCGGGCCTGACAAGACCCCGGGCAACACAGATGACGTAGAACCCCCGATCAACACCTCCAAGCACTCCTTCAAAGCGAAGGGCGCTGCGCAGGGCGGCGGAGACGTCGGCGGCACCGGACAGACTGCACAGTAATGACTGGAAGAACCGGGAAAAATAAAGGGTTCACGCTCATTGAAGTCCTGATCTCGATGGCTTTCATCGCCTTGATCTATGGCTTCGTTGTGTCGGTATTTTTCCAGGGGTTTTCCACTATCACGCGCGGTGAGATAGAAGACCAGGCTGTAACGCTGGCTAATAATGAAATAAAGAGGCTCTCGAGCTACGAAAACCCTCTCTATATATATTTTGTAGAGGGCATGGGCGGATCCGGCGGAATTATTGTTGATAAACTAAAGAGCGGTGATATGCTGCCGTACGAGCTGGTAACTGAAGGCAAAATCGCGATAGGGGAAAGATATAACCTCTTAAGCGAGGACTCCGGGTCAAACACTGACATTAAAGCTGCCAGCACGCCGAGGGCGCAATACACACGGACGGTGGATCTGACTTTCGAGGATGTGCAACCGGCGTTAATACATCTCTGGGTCAATGTTAAGTGGACCGATCCGCAGCAGGAATTTCACGACGGAGAGTATGAGCTTGAAACTCTCCTCGCGCCATAGCGGAGACGGCATGTTGATGAAGCGCGGTTCCAAAAAGGGAAAGGGTTTCACCTTGATAGAGCTCATGATCGCGATGGGGCTCGCTTTCCTGGTTTTTGCCGTTATTTATATGGCGTATTTTATTTCTCAGACGTTCTTTGTCAGGGGCACGGATTCACTGCAGGAGCAGATGTATGTCAGGGCTCTTTTTTCAGGCATAAGCGACGACCTTAAGTACCTGACACGCCTCAACGAACTCGGACAGAACAAGGACTTTCTTGTGTTTGAGGTCTTCAACAGAAAAGTGCTTAAGACAGACCAGGATACGAGCGATAGGCTAATACAGGGCAGTGTTATAAGTTACCAGCTTAATGCGACCAAGGATTATGAAGGCAATCCGTTCATGATTCTTCAAAAGAAGGAAGACACCTATCAGTGGTGGCTCAAGTTCGGCCACTCTGAGATGCCTGACGACCTGCTGGAGCCATTCGGCTACCCGTCGGATTACAGGGATCCTGTTATGGGCTATGAGCAATTGAGCACGGGACAGTTTTCGGATCTTATAGAGCAGGAAGACAAGAAAGAGTTCCTGGTGACAAGCGTAGTCTTTACTCCGTACGATAATGAAGGCTCGGAGATACAATCCGGGAGCACTTATGATGACCTTAAGTACGCAAGGTCTATTAAGGTGGAAGTGACGTACAAAATGAAGAGCAAATACGGCGATTTAGGCACCGGGAAAGACAACGTTAAGACGGTTTCAACGATAATACCTTTCGTGAACTTCTTGGCGCAGAAAGACGTTACCTATTAGCAGGGATTTGGTATAGTTGAAGGCTGCTTCCGGCCTCGCCGGATTATTCTACTCTATAGAAAGAGGAGCGTAAATTGTCAAAGAATACAAGCATCGGCATAGACATAGGCAACAGCCAGATAAAGGTTGTTTTGCTTAAAAAATCCGGGAACGGAGCGAAGATAGAGCGGTTCTTTGTAGAGAACTACGGTCTTTCGCCAAAGGAGTTATCTTCGCCAATCGCCGTCGTCAACAAGCGTATGGAGATAATCGCGAAGATCTTTAAGGAACTAAAACCTGTTAACGTGGTGGTAGCGGTTGCCAAGGGCGAAGATAACATTAGGACCATTCAGATGCCTCTGATGACCGAGCAGTCTCTGCGCCAGGCCCTAAGGTGGGGCGGGCAGCCTGACTATATCCCTTTTGACCTTAAAGAAATGACTTGGGATGTGGTAATCTCCCAAGTTTATAGAAGGAAAGAAGAGATTAATGCGGAAGGCAAGGAAAAGATGGATGTTATCGTTGCCCTCGCAAAAAAGAATATTGTAAATTCCTATCTTGACATATTTGAAAGCTCCAGCGCGCTGATAGATGTGCTGGATTCTAACACCCTTTCAGGGCTAAATTTCACTTGTTTCAATTATGCCATCCCGAAGGATAAGATTTGGGCAAAGATAGACTTCGGGGCAGAGATGACAACAGTTAATGTGCTTGACGGGAGCAATCTCAAGTTCACACTGAACATCCCTTGGGGTGTCAACGATATCACGGAAATGACCCAGTCGGTAAGCGGCATCGCGGGCTGGACGGAAGCGCAGGAATCCGTGCATGCGATGGATTTCAATATTTCCGACAATCCTGTTATGCAGGCCCTGGAACCTAAGATAAAGGATTTTGTTCGCCAGCTTAACGGAGCTATCAGCTTCTACGAGAGCAAGAACCAGGGCTGTGTAGTTTCAGAAGTAATGCTTTCCGGCGGCGGGGCAATGCTCTGCGGCATGGACAGGTTCATAGGTTCCAAGATAAACAGGGAAGTTAAGATTGAGAACGAGATAAACAGAAGCCTCATCAATTACGATAAGAAGGATGAAACACAACTGAAGATGCTTCTTCCCCAGCTTAATGTGGCTCTAGGCGCCGCGCTGCGCAACCTCACAGAACTCCGGAATACCGCAAACCTTTTGCCGTTCGACATTATGCTTGGAAGGAAATTAAAGAGCCGCAGGACTTCAACGGTAATAACAATCGCGGCTGTGCTCGCTCTGCTTTTCGGAGGGGTGGCTTTGAAGTATTCGGCCTACTCTAAAGATACGCTGAAGCTTGCGGGAATAAGCAAAGAGTTCGACAGTCAGAAGGGGAAAGCCGGAGACCTTCTCAATATGAAGGACGCCATTGACACCTTTGAGACTGTCAACCAAAACTATGCGACGCTAAACAAAAACTCGACACGCTGGTCGGAAGCTCTGATTGAACTTTCGGCTCTGGTGCCCAAGAATACCTACCTTGCGAACGCGAACTGGTCTGCTCGGTCGCAGCAACTTATGCTGAAAACGGATAAAAAATTCCAGCAGGAGCAGCAGGAAATTGTAGAGAAGCTCAATAACTCAAAGAATTTCAGCGGGATGAAACTCGGCAGGACAAACGAGACGGATGCAACTTACGATTACGATATTTCAAGAGTGGTTACCAGAGCCAGGTCTGCTGTTGCGAGTAATCCCCAGGCGGGCGGTGGCGTGAAGCCGGCAGGTACAACCGGCGGACAGCCAAACTCTGAAGGGGGGACACGATAATGGCCGGCGAGAATAAGGGAATACCGATACTCAGGGATTACAATATAGACAAGGTTGATCTCATTATTTACGGCGCGAGTCTTGTGCTCCTGCTCGTTGCGATTTTTGCTTTTGCGTTTATTTCAGGCAAGGACAGGGACGCGCAGCGGCAGATAAAGGTCAAAGCGACAAGGCTGAAGGTCTTCGGGGAGCTCCAGAGCAACGAGGTTCAGATAAAGGAGAAATACGCGAAACTCCCGGGGCGCGCTCAGGATCTTTACGATAGGTTTCTCGCGCAGGACGATGTGAACACTTACACCTTCTTCGTTAAGAGACTTGCGGACAAATTCAAAGCGAACAATTTCGGCATAGATCCCGGGAAGGGTATGGCCGGCAACGAGCCCAAGACTTTTCTTGTCTCGGACGCTGTCGCGGAATATCTGATTTCAAAAAATGCATTTAATCCGAGTGTTTTTGAGGACAATCCGGATGGCGGGAAAAAGCTTACTTTGAAATTTGCGAAACTCTCGGTGCGTGTAAGCATGGAGCTTTCTTTCGGGAATCTAGTGGCATTCCTTTATGCTATTGAGAACTCCTCGAAGTACACCGAAGTCGCCGCTATTTCTATTTTTGGCACGTCTGATATCTCCCAGAAGGAATCTAAGGTAAGGGTGGATATGGTTGTTAACTGCTTCGGCAGAAGCGAAGAGTTTAAACGCCAGGTCTATTCCGTATTGCCTGTCGACAAGAAGCTGATTGAGAGCCAGAACAATGTGCTGGTAGCACTGCCCATAGTCAGTCTGGGCAGCAACCCGCAGGCGCAGTTCTTCGGCAGGAATGAGGCCGTAGATTTTGGTGATTATTCAAGGACTGTTCATCCGGTTTTCTATGCGCACACGCCGGGTGATATAAAATGCCCGCAAGTGATTCCCAACAACATTAGATATTCTGCCATTGTGGGGGATATCATCGCGTTTACCGACGGCACTACGACCTATTTTGGACAGACCGGCGGTTTTATTACGAACAAGGGCAAGCCGATACTGGGTTTTGAAAAACTCCTGCTGAAAGAGATTAATTCCGCGGAGCACACCATAACCCTGCAGAACCAGGCGATAAGCAAGTCGGAATACCCTGAGTGCCCGGATTCTGTGAAATTCAAGACCAGATAAAATAGACAGATATATTTGTAGAAAAATAAACACAAAAGGAGGTGGTCTTTAAGCGGTGTTTCAAATAAAAAATCACTAGCCTTTAATGTTTTTAAGGGGGGTTTGCTGTTATGAAAAAAGCACTGATTGCATTGGCCGCGCTTCTGTTGTGCGGTGTAGTATCGGCGCAGAATGTGTATGTGGAACCGCCGCTGGAGTTCAGTGACACGCCCGTAAGGACGGCGCTGGACACCATATTCATGAAAGCCGGCAATGTGCCGTATTCGATAGAGATAACGAATCCGGCGGAAGTTCCGCCCGTCACCTTGAAGCTGACGGAGAGGCAGGAACTTGAAGCGCTGCTGAAACTTGTTTTGGACACGCGCAACCTGGAGTTTAAGAAGGATGCGGGAGGCGTGTACCACATCTCTAAAGTGGGCGGTTCAGTAAAGGCCGCTGCGCCGGCGAAGGTGACAAAACTCTTCGCCTTGACGTACGCGACAGCCGGAGAAATAGTCAGGCAGGTAAAGGGAGTGCTGACGAAAGACGGCGGAATCTCGGTTGATGTGGGCACAAACGCGCTTATCATCAGCGACGACCCGGCGGTTTTTGAAGGAGTCGAGAACCTGTTAAAGGAGCTTGACAACCCGGAAAGGAAAGCCAAACTGATTTCAATCAAGACAAAACTGCTTGAAGTTGCCAACAATACCGATACGACAATGGCGATAGACGCGCAGTACAGCCAAGCGGCCCAAATATCTGTGTTGGGAGGAAAGCTCTCGAATCCGTTTACGATGGGAACCAGATTTAATGTGTCCAATCCGACAACGGGACTGGCGACCGTGGGTTCCGGCTTCTATATAGGGCCTGTGACCTGGACGGCGGGAGTTGACAGCGTGCTTACGGGTTTATTCGCGACCTGCAACGCTACGAAGGTTGAGATGACCGCGGATCCGGATGTGGTAGTTGAAGACGGAACTGAGGCGAGAATACAGATAGGCAGCAAAGAGCCTATCCTGTCGGCCTCAGCGACCTCGTCAGGAACGACAATTACATACACCTACCAGGATGTGAACATAGTTCTGACGGTGACCCCGCAATCACAGAGGGACAACACTATCAGCATCCAGATCAACCCGGTTGTGAACCAGATCTCGGGGTATGTAAGTTCAACCGTGCAGGGAACCACCTCCACGGTGCCGAGGATAGACAACAGGGAAGTAAGGACGAAGCTCTTTGTAGCGAACGGCGGAACCATCAGGCTGGGAGGAATGTATAAGGACAGGACAACGACTTCAGAACTGAAGATTCCGATCCTTGGAGACATCCCGCTGATAGGTTTATTGTTCAAAAAGACCGAGCCGATAAACGACAAGGTAGACTTGCAGATGCTGGTCTCTCCGCACATAGTTGACTACGCGCCGCCGAGGTGTAAAGAGACCCCTTGGATAGGGCTGCTGGAAGCGAGTATGGCAGGGGATATGGATATAAGGGTAGATTGGAGCAAGGATCTTCCGTACGGAGCGAACAACATCTTCTCGTATAACGTGTACAGGGATACAAACCCTATCACGAGCCTTGAAGACAGGAAACCGTTTGCTTCCGGAGTATCCGGTGAATCGACGAACTGGGTAGACACAACGAAGAAGAGGCGGAATGGAACTTACTACTATGTTGTGACGGCGATTAACCCGTCAGGCATGGAGCAGTCCATCTCGACCGATTCCAAGTATAACGCTCAGATCACGATTCCTTAAAGGCAACAAGTATTTAAGAATTAGAGCCCCGGGAGCGAAAGTTTCCGGGGCTTTTTTTTGTGTGATTACGCAGATCAGAAAACGAAATTAGACGTATTAAAAGTGACAGGTGCGCTGAATTGGCAGATTGTTGGGTTTGAGATTTGTTGCTGATTATGATATAATTCATAAGTCGAAACCACAAATTCATGGCCGCTAAGTCAGGCCAATTTACGGAGGTATTATGGCGTCTGCAAGAATTTCAAGAGTGATAGGCAGGGAGATAATAGATTCAAGGGGCAACCCTACGGTAGAAGTAGATGTAATTCTGTCAAACGGAGTTCTCGGGCGCGCCGCGGTTCCGTCAGGCGCATCCACCGGCGAGAATGAAGCGCTGGAGCTTCGCGACGGTGACAAAAAAAGATACGGCGGCAAAGGTACCCTGAAAGCAGTCGCAAATGTGAACGAGAAACTGGCAAGGGTAGTCAAGGGAATGGACATCTTTAAACAGAAAGAAATAGATTATAAAATGATACAGGCCGACGGGACGGAGACCAAAGCTAATATGGGCGCAAATGCCATACTCGGCGTTTCTCTTGCAGCTGCCAAGGCAGCCGCGGAGACCGCGAAGAAACCGCTCTTTGAATACCTGGGCGGGAAGGACGCGAGGGTGCTCCCCGCGCCGATGATGAATATAATAAACGGCGGAAAGCACGCTGACAACAATGTGGACATACAGGAATTCATGATCATGCCGGTGGGCAGCAATAAGTTCAGCGAAGCTTTGCGTATGGGAGTGGAGACCTTCCACGCTCTGCGAAAGATTCTGCAGGGCAAAGGATTGAATACCGGTATCGGCGATGAAGGCGGATTTGCTCCGAACCTCAAGTCAAATGTCGAGGCCTTCGAAGTTATCATCGAAGCGATAGAGAGCGCGGGATACAAGCCGGGCAAGGATATTGTGCTCTGTGTCGACGCGGCTTCCTCCTCTTTCTACGAGAACGGCAGCTACCTTATGAAAGCCGAAAAGAAAAAGGTGAACAGCACTGACGATATGATAGATTTCTACGGAAAGGCTTTGAACAAGTATCCGATAAAGTCGCTTGAAGACGGGCTCCACGAGAACGATTGGGCGGGCTGGAAAAAGTTAACCGAAGCGTTCGGCAAAAAACTGCAGCTTGTCGGCGACGACTTGTTTGTCACCAACAAGAAGTTCCTGCAGAAAGGCATTGACCTCGGCGTGGGCAACTCTATCCTGGTGAAGGTAAACCAGATAGGAACTCTTACCGAGACCATGGAAACCATCAACCTCGCGAAAGCGGCGGGTTACACTACCGTTATATCGCACAGGTCAGGTGAAACCGAAGACGCGACTATCTCGGACATCGCGGTCGCGGTCAACGCGGGACAGATAAAGACCGGTTCAGCCTGCAGGACCGACAGAATATGCAAATACAACCAGCTGCTTCGCATAGAAGAGAAGTTGGGAAAGAAAGCGGTTTATAAAGGCAGATCACTCTTTAAGTAAAGCAACCGGGGCCGGCGAAAGCCGGCCCTTTTCTTTTTCAAGGTAAACCAAACCTATGCTGATGCAGCAGCTCATAAACGGAGTAACGCTGGGTTCCGTCTACGCGCTCATAGCGCTGGGTTACACCATGGTCTATGGAATACTGGAACTTATCAATTTTGCGCACGGCGATATTTATATGACAGGCGCTTACGCAGGACTGCTGGTCCTTTCTTTCTTTAATCTTCAGGCATTCCCTGGATTTCTGATAATAATACCTTTTCTTGCCGTCTTTATAGCCGCGATGCCCGCGTGCGGGCTCTTGGGCATGCTGATAGAAAGAGTTGCCTACCGGCCGCTGCGCAATGCTCCCAGGTTGGCGCCCCTAATAACAGCTGTTGGCGTTTCGATAATCCTCCAGAACCTCGTAATGCTTGTTGCAGGTTCCGACAACAAGGCTTTTCCTTTCATATTCCCTAAAGGGGAGGTTGCCCTGTTTGGGGCCGAGATTACCTATATCCAGGCTTTTATCTGCCTATTCTCTCTGGCGCTGATGCTTGCGCTTAATCTTTTCATTCATAAGACAAAGACAGGAAAAGCGATGCGCGCAGTGGCGATAGACAGAAAGATGGCAGGGCTTGTGGGAATAGATGTCAACAGGATAATATCTCTAACGTTTTTCATCGGTTCCGGTTTGGCAGCCGCCGCGGGAATAATGGTCGGGGTTTACTACGGAATAATAAACTTTACGATGGGCTATATGGCGGGTCTTAAGGGTTTCACCGCCGCGGTGCTGGGCGGCATAGGTAATGTGCGGGGCGCAATGGCCGGAGGCCTGCTTATAGGCATACTTGAAAGCCTGGGAGCAGGATATATCTCGGCCCAGTACAAGGATGTTTTCGCGTTCGGCGTGCTCGTAATTGTTCTCCTAGTAAAGCCGGGCGGGCTTTTCGGTGAAAGTATTACCGCCAATAAATAAAATACCCTCCTCAGTGGCCGGGTGCTATCCGGCTTGAAGAAAAGAAAAGAGCGGGTTTACGAAGAATTATTTTTATTGTATACTTGTATATATGAGAATTGTTTTCAGGGGAGAGTAAAATGAAAAAAACACTGACTCTGATGCTGCTCGTTGTTGCAATGGCAATTTCGGCTTTCGCGGCGGACCAGAACTCCATGCAAAAAGACGCGCTCTCCCGCCTCTACGGTTCGGTTTCGAGGATAACAGTAGCCGATATAAAGACGGTTATGATAAGTCAGTTCGAATACTCCAAGGAGATAACTCTCAAGACTGCTGAAGAGGCGATTGCGTCTGTACTGGCAAAGACCGGTAAGTACAAGGTCATAGATAAGAAGAGCCTTAAGGATCTATTAGACCAGCAGAAGTTCTCCCTCTCGGGTTTGACCGAGGAGACAGAGGCGAGGAAGATAGGCAAGCTGCTGAGCGCTGACGCGGTGCTTTTCGGCAACGTGAGTATTTCCGGTGAAGTAATGGTCATTACCCTCAGCTTGAGAGACGTTGCGACCGGCGCCCTGCTCTGGTCTGACAGGTTTGAGGGAGAGGATCTTACCAGAATATATTTCGGACCTGGCCTGCGCTCAGGGTTCTTTAGCGCTTCAATGCCCATCGCAATAATGCTGCCCGGCACACTAACTCAGGTAGTGGTTCAGCCGTTGGATATAAATAACGGTTTCTTTTTTGCGTTTTCTTTCAGTTATGTTCAGAGAATGCCTGATGTGAAAGCAGTCAGTTTCGGGCTGGACGGCGTGTTTTACAGAGGTTACGCTCAGTTTGATGATCTTACGAAGACCGGCATTGCCGACGGCGCGAGCGCATACACTTTCACGGCTAAAGGCAGTTACACAGATCTAAAACTTAATCTTTGTGCGCTTGTGCGTATACACCTAGGGCCGCTCCTTGATATGGGGAGCGACTTTCTGGTGCTTTACGCCGGGCCTGGTCTTGACGGCAACTACATGCTTGCCGACGCCACCTATAACCTTAAACAAACTGCCGGGGGTACCTACGCTTCCGGAGATGTAGTTTATACAAAGCAGATCGGGCAAGCACTGGCCTTCGGAGGCGTGACCTTCAGAATTGGCCTTGAAATGCGTTTCACTCCTGCGTTCTCGGTTCTTGTTGAGGCCTATTCAATCCCGTCTTTCACCTATAATTTCAACGATGTAAGCGTTCCCGGAGGCGCGGGGATAGATCCCAAACTGACAATAGGGGCAGGCAATAATTATTACGGGATAGGGATGCGCTACCTCATATTCTAGAACATGAGGGTCAGATGTTCAGAGGCTCGGATGCTTGAAAACGATTAAGACCAATATTGGGGAGGGGCACCCTTCCCCTAGTTATTGAATGGAGTTATGATGGAGTTAATCCGCAAAATAATACAGGCGGTAAAGAAGTTCATGATTAAGGACAGCGGAGGTTTCCTCTGTGATTCCTGCAGGTATGATTATCCGTCAGCGTGCAAAAATCCTCAGCGACCCAACGCCAAAACTTGTGCCGAGTACAAAAACCGCCGATAGTTCTTGCTTTTAAAAATGTGACAGGTTGTTCCCGCTCTCTAACCGAATAGTTCAATGATTACAAAGTAGATTAGCATTATCGCAAGCCCGACAGGAACGCCTATAACTGCCCACTCTTTGCTCTTTATCTTCAGTTTTCCGGCTGAAATAATGTTCGGGATATTTCCGGGAATAAGCATTCCGCCCGCTATTATAAGGCCCAGTATGGCGGATTTAATCTGAAGAATTGACATTGAAGGTCCTATTTCCGCGGCGGCCAGAGTGGCGTTGTCAAGAATCGCGGAAATCATGTTCAACCAGTAGATGATCTGGTAAGAGATTTTTGAGACATATTCGTCGACTATGGGCTTGAATCCTGTGCCGAGAAAGATCAACGCCATTACGAAAAGATAGACCTTTGCGGTCCGGATGATAACATCCTTTGTTGCCTCGCTGTTTTCTTCTTTGTGGCCGTCCTCTGACCTGTTGAGTCTGCCTGTCATAAAGAGCGTTGCGATACCTATTCCCATTACACCAAGGACTATCTGCAGGCCAAGATGCCTTACAAAGAACCAGAAATCAGCAGGCGGGGTAAGGTCTTTTAGTTTGGCAATTGCTATGGTTGTGAGGGGCTCGCCGAGCGGAGTTAGCGCTGCGCCCATTCCGATTGAAAAACAGGCCATAACCACAACCTTTATCTCGGTCTTACGCTCAAGTTTCAGGTGTTCGATAATTTCAACTAGTAGAAGCGCCGCTATTATGGCCGTGATTACGCTGGAGAGCAGGCCGAGCAGGACTACAAGCAGGAAAATAAAGGTTCTTATGCCCGTGAGCCTGATGAAGGCGTTTAGGTGTTTCGCGATTGGTTTCTTGAGGAGATTGAAGAGCAGTCCGGCGACCAGCACAGCTGCCGTTATTTTCAGAGGTGCAAGCAAAGCTTCTTTGATAAGCCCGCTGTTCCACTGCGAGGTCAAGGTTACCGCAGCGCAGCCCATAATGAAGAGGAAAACTTCCAGCTGTTCTTCCACTTTTTTGACGCTGAAGGGAAGTATGAGAACTGCAAGCATAATGGCTGCAAGGCCTGCCAGAACGAGCATGTGTTTTCTCCTTTATAAAAGAGCTTCTGTATTATACAATAGTAAAGTTGCTTAGACAATCCGGAACGAAGGGAAAAAGAATGAAATTTAAAGCCGTATTATTCGATATGGACGGGCTAATGACCGATACAGAAACCCTCCACATCCGCGCCTGGGATGTCTTCCTCTCGGATTTCGGAGTGAAGCTCCCTGAGGCCTCCCTGGGAAGGTTTGTGGGCATGTCTATAGATGCCAATATGCGTGAAGTTATGCAGACTTTCGGCGTGAAAGGCAGACTCGAGGAGCTGATTATCAGGCGGAGGGACAAGTATCTTGGTCTCGTAAAACAGGCAGGACTGATTCCTGCAAAAGGAATGAAAGAAATACTTGCAAAGATAGAAAGCAAAGGTTTGCCTAAAGCGATTGGCACTTCGAGCCCGCGGGTTGAAGTTGAACTCGTGGCGGGTATGGTGCTTAAAGGGCTGGGGATAAATAAGACGCCTTACGAATACTTTGACGCGGTCGTTAATGCCGAGGATGTGGCAGAGCCTAAACCCGCGCCTGATATTTACCTGAAATGCGCCGAAAAACTTAAGCTAAAGCCGGCGGAGTGCCTGGTCCTTGAGGATTCCTCTTCCGGAATAAAATCGGCGAAGAGCGCAGGTTGCTACTGTGTCGCCGTGCAAAGCCCTTATTCAGGACATCACGATCTCACGCTTGCCGATAAGAATGCAAATAGTTTGCTCGATGTGCTGGATTTGCTCTAAGGAAATAAACGGAGGCCCAATGACTAAAGCGGAAGCCCTCAAAGAACTTGTCAAAGCCGGAAAGAAGATAGCCGAACTTGGTTATGTGATAGGCCCGGGCGGTAATACAAGCGTCCGGTGCGGGAAGACGGTCTATATCAAGGCTTCGGGCGCTTCTTTCGAAGACTGTAATCCGAAGGATTATGTAGGCGTTAATATAAATACCGGCGAGCTGGTTGACGGCAAGCGGAGGCCTTCCTGTGAAACACTCGCGCATCTTGCGTGTATGCAGGCCGGAAAGGGAATAGGCGCGGTAGTGCACTGTCATCCTATATATGTCCTGGCCTGGGGGATGGGCGGGAAGATGCTCAGGGCTTCCAACCCTGAGATGATAGCAATTATAGGTTCAGATGTCCCTGTCATGAAATATACACCGTCCGCAGGCGCTTCTTTTGCAAAAAAACTTCAGAAGTATATAAAAGA
This sequence comes from Candidatus Firestoneibacteriota bacterium, assembly GCA_903861835.1. GTDB lineage: Bacteria > Oederibacteriota > D2-FULL-39-29 > D2-FULL-39-29 > CAIOVX01 > CAIOVX01. Next base: position 16,178 of record CAIOVX010000074.1, read on the forward strand.
CGGTTACAATGCGGTCATAATCCAAAACCACGGCATTTTCACGGCCGGAGACAACCTCAGGCAGGCGCTCTACAGGACCAGGCTTATAGAGGATGGGATAAAGACAACGGTGGCCGCGAAAATTCTGGGGAAGATGCGCTACATGACTAAGCAGGAATGGCAAGCAGTGGACAGCGCCGAGTTTGAGGATTACAGGCGCACATTGCTTAAGTTGAAAGGCTGAAATTGCTTCAATGCTCTTTTTTTAGCAGTTTTCCCGGCGCTTGACTACCCCGGTAAGCCGTGATAATATCAATAATTGCTTGAAAAAGCAGTCTATCTTTGGAAAGGGGAAAAAATGGTCAACGAACTTGAAGTAATCAGGCATAGCGCGTCCCACGTACTCGCGCAGGCGGTAAAGCGGCTCTACCCTGAGGTTAAGCTTGCTATAGGACCGTCAACAGACGAAGGTTTTTACTATGATATAGACAGGGACACTTCTTTTACCGAAGAAGACCTGGTCAAAATAGAAGCGGAGATGAAGAAGGTTGTTAAGGAGAATCTCCCTATAAAGAGAAAAGAGCTCAGCCGGGCAGAAGCCCTTAAGTATTTTGGGGACAAAGGCGAGATTTATAAGGTTGAACTTATCAGCGAGCTGCCGGAAAACGAGATCATTTCTGTCTACGAGCAGGGAGAATTCACGGACCTCTGTCGCGGGCCCCACGTAAGATACACAAAGGAAGTAAAAGCCTTCAAACTGCTCTCGGCTACCGGAGCCTACTGGCGCGGCAGCGAGAAAAACAAGATGCTTCAGAGGATCTACGGCACAGCCTTTTCCAACAAGGAAGAACTTGAGGCGTATCTCAAGCAGATGGAAGAAGCGAGGCAGAGAGACCACTCGAAACTCGGGAAGGAACTAGGACTTTATTGCACTAATCCCGCAATCGGCAAAGGCTTGCCTCTCTTTACGCCCAAGGGAGCGACCCTTAAGCGGGTTTTAATACGCTGGATAGAGGATGAAGAGATACGGAGAGGCTATCAGTATACCAGTACTCCTGTGCTGGCGAAGACGGATTTGTACAAGATTTCCGGCCATCTGGATCATTACAGGGAGAAGATGTTTGTTTTTAATACAGACGAGAAAGAAGAGGTCGCGCTTAGGCCCATGACCTGTCCGTACCAGTTCATGATTTATAAGGCCGATAAGCACAGCTACAAGGAATTGCCGATCCGCTACGCGGAAACTTCACTGCTTTTCAGGAAAGAGCTCTCCGGCGAACTGCACGGACTTATCCGCATCTGGCAGTTCACGCTTGCGGACGCTCACATAATCTGCATGCCTTCTCAGGTAGCGGAAGAGTTCGAGAAAGTGCTTGATCTGGTCCAGTATGTAATGAGGACCCTGGGGTTGAAGGATTATTGGTACAGGTTCTCAAAGTGGGATCCGAATAAGAAGGAAAAATATGTTGATAACCCGAAGGCCTGGGAAGATTCACAGGCTTTGATGAAGAAAATATTAGACAAGAACCAGCTGACCTACACGGAAGCGGAGGATGAAGCCGCTTTCTACGGCCCGAAACTTGATTTCCAGATGAAAAATGTCTGGGGAAAAGAAGAAACTATGTTCACCATACAGATAGATTTCGCGCTGCCGGAAAGATTTGATCTGACGTATACTGACAATGAAGGCAAGGATGTCCGGCCGATGGTTGTGCACCGCGCTTCCATAGGCTGTTATGAGCGCACCATCGCGTTCCTGATAGAGCATTACGCAGGCGCTTTCCCGACCTGGCTCTCGCCGGTTCAGGCAAAGATACTCACCATCACAAATAACCAGGATGAATACGCGAAAAAGATTCACGCGGACCTCATTGCCGCTGATGTGCGCTGCGAGCTGGATCTGCGCAACGAAAAGATAGGCGGAAAGATAAGAGATGCCAGGCTCGAAAAGGTGCCTTATATCTTGATAATCGGCGAGCAGGAAGCCTCCGGGAATAAAGTTGCCGTTAGGCGTAAGGGTGCGGAAGACCTCGGCCCTATGGATTACGCAAAATTCAAGGAAATGCTCCTGGCAGAGATTAAAGAAAAGAAAATCTAGGGTTTAATCTGCGTAATCGTTTTTTGTAATCTGTGTAATCATTTTCACGGAGGAAAGATGGCGTTATTTAAAAAAACAAAACCCAATGAAGTGGAAGTACCCTTGAAAAGGCGCGTCGGGGTTCCGAACGGTCTCTGGACCAAGTGCGAAGCCTGCAAGGAAGCGCTTTACACCAAGGTGCTTGAAGAGAACCTCAAGGTCTGCCCAAAGTGCGGCTACCATTTCAGGCTGACTTCAAAAGAGAGGGTGAATCTCATAATGGATGAAGGCACTTTCACGGAGAACTGCGGGCGGCTGGTAGCGCTTGATGTTCTCGCCTTCCCGGAATACAAAGAAAAGCTCAAAAAGAACCAGGAAACGAGCGGTCTTGACGACGCGGTTGTGACCGGAGAGGGAAGGATTGGCGGTATGCAGGTTGCTATCGGCCTGACGGATTCTTCTTTCATGATGGGTTCGATGGGATCTGTAGTCGGCGAAAAAATAGCGAGAATTATTGAGCTCGCCATAGGGCGCAAGTGCCCCCTTATCATAGTGTCTTCTTCCGGAGGCGGAGCCAGGATGCAGGAAGGCATACTCTCCCTTATGCAGATGGCAAAGACCTCGGCTGCTCTGGCAAAACTTGCGAAGGCAAAGCTTCCTTACATTTGCATTCTGACTGATCCTACCGGCGGAGGCGTTACAGCTTCCTTTGGAATGCTTGGAGACATCACAATAGCGGAGCCGAACGCGCTTATCTGTTTTGCCGGACCCCGTGTTATCGAGCAGACTATAAAACAGAAACTGCCCAAGGGCTTCCAGCGCGCTGAGTTCCTGGTGAGCCAGGGTTTTGTTGATATGGTTGTTCAGCGCAAGAATATGAAGGAGACGCTGGTGAAGGTTCTAAAATACTTTAAACCGGCGGAACACAATTGATCTTAAATTTTATAGGCTGAAATTTTAAAGCAGAAACCTCAGGGTTTCTGCTTTTTTTGTTAAGGAAGGTTTGTATGAAAAAACTTAGACCGGAAGTTCTTTTAAAACTGAAGTCCGGAGGCGCGTGGGTGCCAAGCCCGCTTGCTTTGCGCCCGGACAAGAAATACTTTGACGAAGATGCCCAGCGGTTGCTTGTTCTCTATTACATAAGGGCAGGGGCGAAGGCGGTTGTTCCCGGAGCCCATACCGGAGAGTTCGCGGGGAAAGATTTCTTGCCGGAAAAAAAGCATCTTGAGCTTTACCGGCAGTGGTTAAGGCTGACGAAAGAGCTGACCCTGTTTTTCGGCGGACCGGGAATGCTTTTGATGTGCATGGTGCACGGTATAAAACACGCTCAAATTGCCGCGGAAGAAGGCTACGATATTGCTGTGATTTCTCCGCGTCCTTTTAACGGGATGAAACTGAAGCAGCGGCTTGATTACTGCAAAAAAATAGCGGCACTGATCCCGGTTTACGGCTTTTACCTTCAGCCAAAAGCAGGAGGAGCGGAAATAACCCCTGAGTTCTGGAAAGAATTCTTTAAGTTCGGTTACGGCGCTAAGTTAGCTCCTTTTGACAGGTACAGAACGCTTCAGGGTCTTGAGGCGGCTGCTAAAGCGCCCCGTATGAAGGATCTTGTGATGAGCACCGGCAACGACGATCATATTATCGCAGACTTGATGCGTACCTTCACTTTCGGCGGTAAAAAAATTTCCTTTTCCGGAGGCCTCCTGGGGCATTTCGCGACCGACACGTTTAGCGCCGTAAAATGGATGAACGCGGCAATTAAATGGAGAAATAGCGGGAAATGGGTTTTAAAAGGAGATATCTGGTCTCTTGCGGACGCCGTTACTCTTTGCAATGACGCCCTCTTTGACGCTGCGCCGAATAACTTCAGTAATTCCATATTCGGAGTGAAATACAGGCTTTATAAACTCGGGCTTTTGAAAAGCCCGCTCTGTTTCTCTGAGAGGGGAAGCAGAGAGCAGCGCAAGCTTATAGATTCGCGCTATGAAGGCGGTTTCAAAGGCCTTGTTTCTGACAACGCAATAATGGTAAAAGCGCTGCCGGCTCTCAGGAAAGAACTCGGCTTGAGGAGTTAGTATGCAAAAAAACATCAAGGACCTGAAGACAGAAGGCGAGATAGAAGACTTTATGACCGAGCCCACGCCGGGACTGATTGAGCTCTCAAAGAAACTCAAGGGAAGCGTCATTGCCCTCGGAGCAACCGGTAAGATGGGAATGGAAATGACGGAGATGCTGCTTAGGGCTGACACGGCGGCGGGTGTCAAAAGGAGACTTGGCGTTGCTTCCGGTTTTTCAAATCCCGAGAACGAGAAGAAGCTGAATTCGCTGGGTGTCGAAACTTTCAAAGGAGACCTGAGCAACGAGGAATTTGTTGCTTCGCTGCCGGAAGCCGAGAATGTCTTCTTTATGGCGGGTTTCAAATTCGGCTCTTCCGGCGACTACACTAAAGCCTACCAAATGAACATTATAATGCCTTATATTTGCGGAACAAAATACAGAAATTCACGTATCATGGTGTTTTCCTCAGGCAACTTCTACCCGCACACGCTTGTAGGACTTGAGGGTCCGGCTGAGGATTCCAAAGTTGACCCGCAGGGGATTTACGGCTGGACGCTGCTTGGCAGGGAGCAGGCCTTTAAAATTATCGCCCAGAAGCACGGAACCAAATCCTGCTACTACAGGCTTGCCTACGCGCAGCATTTCAAATACGGAGTGGTGGTGGATATCTGCAAAGCCGTAATGGCTTCTGACGAGTTTAAGATAACTTTTCCCTGTGTGAATCTTATTTCCCAACGCGACGCCAACGATGCCGCTCTTAAATGTCTTTCTCTTTGCGAAAATCCTCCAAGGCCGATAAATGTTTCCGGCCCGGCGGTACCGGTGAAGGAAATTGTCGAGCGGGTTGCGAAAGTAATGAATAAAAAGATTAAGATAACAGATTCAGCGGAGAAGTCAGCCCTGCTTCTCAGCGATAATTTCGCGGAAAAGGCCTTCGGCCCTTACAGGGACGGAACGAACGATATCGTGGATGCTATTGCAGCTTACATCTCAAAAGGCGGGAAAGACTGGAATAAACCGACGGGGTTTACAAGTGTAAACCACAAGTATTAATAATTCAAAAGTTCTTAACGTTCTTAACGTTCGTAACGTTCGTAACGTTTGTAACGTAAAATCAAAAGCAAATCAATTGACCGCGGGATGAAATAATACCTATGAGCGGGGGAAAAACAATGGCAAACAGAAAATTTATAGGTGTTTGCGGAGCGTTCGTTATTGCCGCCGGAGGCATCGGACTATTTGTTATTCCGGGCGCAGGCGAAAAAATATTTTCGATTGTATCCCTTTTGACCGGGACAATTATGCTCCTTTACGGTTCCAAAGTTAAGTTAAAGGGTGAACCGTTAAAAACATACGTGCTCTATTTCGCTTTCGCAACTATGCCTCTTTGCAAGGCTCTAATACTTGTCTACAAAACTCTTGTGAACCATCTCCCGTTCCTGCTTGGACCTGTCATAATACACGGCGGGCTAGCCATTCTGATAATAGGAGCAGGTATCTGGAAACTGAAAGAGAGTCGAAAATCAGTCAATAAATAGCTCATTACAACACTTTGGTTGTCGGTGTAATCTGTATTTGTAATAGATTTCCGATGCTGGTTTTAGTATAATTAACACAATTGATCTGCTCGGCGGGCGGCAGCATTTACCCCCATCAGGCAGGCTTATATTTACTGGACCGCGGCCTTCTGACCCGGTACCGGTAGACCAACGGAGGCCAGCAATGGCAAAAGTCGTATTGAAGGACATTGAGAAAAGGTTTGTGGGCAACCCCAAGCCGGCAGTAGCAAAGTTCAACCTGGAAGTGAAAGATAAGGAATTTGTAGTATTCGTAGGCCCTTCAGGCTGTGGAAAGTCCACAACGCTGAGGATGATAGCGGGACTTGAAGAAATAACCTCAGGCAAGGTGCTCATCGACGACAAAATCGTCAATGACATGGCTCCCAAGGACAGGGATGTCGCCATGGTATTCCAGAACTACGCGCTCTATCCGCACATGACTGTCCACGACAACATGGCTTTCGGGCTTAAGATCAGAAAGTACCCGAAGGACGAGATTAAACGCAGGGTTCAGGAAGCTGCGGAAATTCTCGGAATACAGGAACTGCTTCACAGAAAACCTAAACAGCTTTCTGGCGGGCAGAGGCAGAGGGTCGCGCTCGGCAGGGCAATAGTCAGAAAACCGAAGGTCTTCCTCTTTGACGAGCCGCTTTCCAACCTTGACGCGAAACTTCGCGTTCAGACCAGGACTGAGATTATTAAACTTCATAACCGCCTTCAGGCTACAATGATTTATGTTACCCATGACCAGGTTGAAGCCATGACCATGGGCGACCGTATCGTGGTCATGAAGGACGGGTTTATCCAGCAGGTAGGCGACCCGATAGATATTTATGATAATCCGGCGAACAAGTTCGTTGCCGGTTTTATCGGAACGCCTCCGATGAACTTCATCAACGGAAGCCTTGAGAAAATCGGGAATGGTCTCTTTTTTAAGGAAGGTTCCTTCCAGGTCAAGGTTGTAGAAAGGATGGAGGCCAAACTTGCCGGCTATGTGGGCAAGGATATTACACTTGGAGTAAGGCCGGAGAACATTAAAGACAAAAAGAACACTTCCATCAAAAATCCGGACTGGACTCTCAGCGCGGTAGTTGATGTGGTAGAACCGATCGGCGCGCAGGCATATGTTTACCTCGCGACTGGTCAGTCTGCTTTCCAGGCGACTGTTGACGCTCACGAAACATTCGCAATTGCCGAGAAAGCGGAAGTGATATTTGAGATGGATAAAGTTCATTTCTTTGATAAAGATACAGAAGCGAGCATAGTTTAAGTCTGTTAATCCGGGCCCGCCTTGCAAAAGGCGGGCCCGATAATTAGAAGGGAAGGTTTGATGAAAAGAATAAGTTATGCCATAGGGGTTGACCTCGGCGGAACAAATCTCGTCGCAGGCCTCGTTTCGTCAAATGGCAAGGTGCTCTTTAATCGCAAACTGAAAACCGAAGCCGCTAAAGGGCGAGAAACCGTCATAACCAACATAGAAAAGGCTGTGCGTCAGGTTATAGAAGGCTGCAATAGCCGGCAAAAGCAGGAACTTCGCGGGATTGGAATCGGTTCTCCCGGTCTGGTTGATCACCGGAAAGGGATAGTCAGGAATCCTCCTAACTTAAAAGGCTGGAACGAGGTTCACCTGGCAAGGATAATCTCAAAAAAATTCAAGCTGGCTGTCTATGTGGGCAATGACGCGAATGTTTACGCGCTTGGCGAGCATACCTTCGGTGCCGGAAAAGGCGCCGACTGTATGGTCTGCGTTACGCTCGGAACCGGAATGGGCGGCGGCCTGATACTGAATAATGAACTCTATGTCGGAAGCTTCCAGACGGCAGGCGAGCTCGGGCATGTTATAGTAGAGCGCAACGGTAAGAAATGCAACTGCGGAAATCACGGGTGCGTGGAACGCTATGTGGGCAACTCCTACATAGTAGAGCGTACGCTGGAAAAAATAAAGCAGGGGCGTAAAACCTCCATAGTTAAAATAGCCGGCGGGTTGGATAAGATATCGCCCCGGGTGCTCTCGGAAGCGGCAAATTCGGGGGACAAACTCGCTAAAGAGATTTGGCAGGAAACCGGGGAATATGCCGGAGCCGCGCTTTCCTCAATTATAAACACGCTTGGCCCGCGTATGGTAGTAATAGGAGGCGGGGTTTCACGGGCCGGCCGGCTCATTCTTGATCCGATAAAGGCGGAAGTGAAGAGGCGTGTTTTCAAATACCTCTCGCAGAGAGTGAAGATAGTTCTTGGCACGCTGGGTGATGACGCGGCGGTACTCGGCGCGGCCTCGCTTGTCTGGCACCATCTAAAGTAAAAGATTACGCTGATTACGGAATGCGATTACGCAGATTAGAACGGGCATTTGCGCGGATGAGACCGTCAAAAGAAACAGGAGAGCGGAATATTTAAAAGTTTTTCGTGGAAAGAGAGGTACTCGTGAGAAAGACAAGGAGCTGGATCATATCAACGGTCCTGCTCCTTTTTATTTTTCCGCTAGGCGTCGCGGAAGCTGCCGTTAATCCGGCCGCGCCTGCCGTAAAGACCGAATCAGCCGTGATAGACCCCGCCACGGGAAAGAAAAAAGATCCGATAGACTGTTTCGGGGATCATATCGAGTACGATGAGCTAAACGGAACAATCTACGCGAAAGGGAATGTAAGGTTGCTATATAAGGATATTACCCTCACCTGCGACGAGATAAGGCTGTCTACCAAGAGCGAAGATCTGGAGGCCTCCGGACATATTCTGCTCATAGAGAATAGCGGAAAAATAAAAGGCGACAGCATCAAGTACAACCTGAAAAAGAAACTCGGGTTCGTGAATAATGTTGAGTATGACAAAGAACCGTGGTTCTTTAAGGGCAAAAGAATAGAGCGGCCTGACCCAAAGAACGCGAATATGGAAGAGAGCATAGCGACTACCTGCAACGACCACGAGCACCCTCATTATAAACTGGTTTCGGGAAGGATTCATCTGCTGGTTGACGAGAAGATAGAGTGCTGGGATACGGTGGTCTATCTCGGAGATATCCCCATATTCTATTTTCCGTATTATTATAAGGATTTTAAGAATGGGAGCAGTCCCTTAAGTCTGCGCCCCGGCTATTCCAGTTACGAAGGCGCGTTCCTAAAGATTGCTTATAATTACGAGCTCACAAATGACCTCACAGGAAGCCTGCTGCTCGACCTGATGTCGGTGAAAGGAATCGGCTACGGGTTTAAGCAGAATTATAACCTTGTGGGGCTAAACGGCGGAGGTTCTCTTTACTCTTATTACATTAATGAAGCAGACACTCTTAATTCCCGCTGGAACGTTAATTTTGAGCACCACAGCGACATCGTCAAGGATCTAAATGTTGTGGCAAGACTCGACTATTTTAGTGATCAGGCAGTGCTTAACGACCTTTACTCTTCGTACTATCCTGTTATGGCAAGCTATATAAACTCGTATATTGCTTTCACAAAGACCGACCCTTCATATACCGGAACACTCGCTTTGCAAAGGCAGGATAACTGGGACAGCAGCGCTTTTGAATACAAAATGACTTCGGCAACGGCGCCCTCGTTTAAATTCCAATCTAACCAGCTTTCGCTTGGTTCTGCCGGTTTTTACGGCGCGCTAAACGGGGAACTGACCAGGTATTATGTCCCTTCTTCTATGACCCTGGCCGCCGTCTCTACGAGCATCACCGGTGTTACCAATGTAGCAACAACGCTGGTGACAAATAATGATTTTTTCAACACGAAATTCACGCTGAATCCTTCGCTGCTTTATTCTTTTCAGTATTATCCGGGGAACACCCTGAGCACGAGCCTTGCTTTTTCAGGCAGTTGGCTGGAACTTTCAGACCCCGGCGCCGACAACCAGGGGCTGACTGCCTCGGTTTCAGAGAGCATGACCTTACATAATACTTTTAATCAGTATGTGACTACGGACCTTACGCACTCTTTTTCTCAGAGGCTGAGGACTACCGCAGTCGACATCAATGGCGGGACCGATCTCAACAAACTCACAGGCCGCTTAGGTTTTGCTGCGCAGGGCTTTTCTCTTTCGTTCACAACAGGCTATGACCTGCGGCGGAATATCGACCAGGCTGCCATAAATACCCTTGAGCCTACCCCTCTGGGTAATGGGCTTTTGAATGACCTTATAAAGGCCAGAATAGACCCCTTAACTGCGCAACTGGGGCTGAAACTCTCGGAATCTTCTGACGCGTCTATTAATACCCAGTACAGGCTCTATGATGACAGGCTGCTATTCGGAGACATCGCGTTCGGTTTTAATCGGGGGCAGGTGTTTACTTACGGCCTCGGCGGAAGTTACGCTGCCCAGTTTGATTATGCAAATTATGTTTATCAATCGCTCTTCGATATTTCAGCAAACGCGGCCTTTAATGCCACACAGGACTTAAGACTTGACCTGACTTTAAAATATGATACGGTTAACAGAAATGTCAAAGAAGTGAGGGGGAAATTTACAGTCAATCTCACGGACTGCATAGCGATGGATTTCAGTTATATGCAATCTCTCAGCGTGCATTCCCTGGGTCTTAATATCTACCTGAGGGCTTTCTCGAAAACTGAACTTGATAAAACCGCTCCGGAGGTTTTTAAATACTGATGGCGAGATATATCGTTAAGAGACTGCTGCTTTCCATTCCGATACTCTTCGGTATCTCCCTTATCACCTTCGCTGTTATTCATATTACTCCCGGCGGTCCGACTGTGCTTCAATCGCAGATGAACGCCAAGATGTCGCCTGATTCCATAGCAAAACTGAAGACCCTCTATGACCTGGACAAACCGCTCCCGGTGCAGTATATGAAATGGCTTTCACGTCTCGCTCGGCTGGATTTCGGTGAGTCCTTCAATGACAACAGGCCGGTAACAGAAAAAATACTTGAACGTCTTCCCGCAACGCTGCAGCTGAATTTGCTCTCCCTGCTCCTGCTGTTTTTGATTGCGGTGCCGCTGGGCGTGTATTCCGCCGCAAAACAGAATTCCGTCTTCGACAGGTTATTCACCTCCATAACTTTTATCGGTTTTTCCGTTCCCTCGTTCTGGTTAGCCCTGCTCCTGATGCTTTTCTTCGGCGTTTGGCTGCAGTGGCTGCCTATCTCGGGGATGGCCTCGGTGAATTCCGCATCCATGCCCCCGGTACTTCAGGTTTACGACAGGATTCAGCACCTGATACTTCCGCTTTTTGTCAGCATATTCGGAAGCATCGCCGGCCTGTCAAGATATATGAGATCAGGCATGCTTGAGGTAATTCGCCAGGATTACATACGAACCGCGCGCGCGAAGGGCCTGCCGGAACGGGAGGTACTTTTAAATCACGCGCTCAGGAATGCCCTGCTGCCTGTGATAACGATAATCGGGCTTTCAATTCCCGGACTTATATCCGGTGGTTTCATTTTTGAGACTATTTTCGCGTGGCCCGGCATGGGCAGATTGGCCTATGAGTCGGCAATGTCTTTTGATTACCCGGTGATAATGGGAGTAGTAATAGCCGGCGCCCTGCTGACGCTGCTCGGGAATCTGTTTGCTGATATCGCTTACGCTTTCGCGGATCCGAGGATACGCTATTAAATATGAAAACCCTCTTTAAATACTTAAAACTGCTTTCAGCCAACAAGCCGGCGTTTATCGGAGGCGCGCTGGTGGCCGCTCTTGCGGTTGTCGCGCTGTCCGCTCCGCTGCTTACCGCATATGACCCGGCGGGGCAGAGCATGGCAGAGAAGCTCCAGCCGCCTTCGCGCGCTCACCTGCTCGGAACTGACGAGTTGGGAAGGGATGTCTTCTCAAGAATGGTCTACGGTTCAAGAATCTCGCTTTCGGTGGGGCTGGCGGCTGTGGCTATCTCAACGCTTATCGGGATTCTCGTGGGAGCCGTTTCCGGATATTTTGGAGGCTGGGTAGACCAGGTTTTTATGCGGCTGGTGGATATAGTACTCTCGGTTCCTGCTCTCTTTTTTATCCTTATGCTTGTGGTCTTTCTCGGCCCCAGCATCTTTAATGTTATGGTAATAATCGGCCTTACCACCTGGACGGACCTCGCCAGGCTGGTGCGGGCAGAGGTCTTGAGCCTCAAGAACAGGGAATATGTGCTTGCGGCAAGGGCCTCCGGAGCGTCGCACGCCAGGATAATTATCAGGCATATCCTTCCGAACGCTATGGCCCCGGTCTTTGTCTCCGTAACTTTCGGAGTGGCGGGCGCGATACTAATTGAATCGGGACTGAGTTTTCTCGGTCTTGGTGTTCAGCCGCCGGACCCGAGTTGGGGAAACATCCTGACCTCCGGGAAGGATTATATAGAAACTGCCTGGTGGCTAACGGCTTTTCCCGGCCTTGCCATCTTCGCGACCATAATATCCTATAACCTCCTCGGAGAAGGCCTGAGAGATGTTCTTGACCCGAGACTGAGCGCTTCAAAGGAGCGGGCATGACGGAGACCGCCCTGCTTTCCCTAAAGAAACTCCACACTTACTTCCTCGCGGGAAAGAATGAGGGGCGGGCTGTTGAAGGCGTCTCGTTTGATATCGGAAGTTCCGGGAGCGTCGGACTGGTCGGGGAATCCGGCTGCGGCAAGAGCGTTACGGCGCTTTCTATAATGCGGCTCATTTCCAGCCCCGGAAGGATTATTTCCGGAGAAATACTTTTCGAGCGCGGCGGAAAACAAGTAGACCTGCTTTCCCTTTCCGAAAAGGAGATGACTAAAGTGCGCGGCGGAGAGATATCAATGATTTTTCAGGAACCTTTCACCGCGTTGAATCCCGTCTTCCGTGTGGAGGCTCAGGTGGGTGAAGCGGCGAGGCTGCATCTCGGTCTTGAAGGGAAGGCGCTTCAGGCGCTGGTAATGAAAGCGCTTTACGATGCCGGCATAAAGGAGGCAGAGAGGGTGGCAGGTTCGTACCCTCACGAGCTTTCCGGGGGACTTCGGCAGAGAGTTATGATAGCGATGGCACTCATCAGCGGGCCTAAACTGCTTATAGCCGATGAACCGACAACGGCCCTTGATGTGACAGTCCAGGCCCAGATCCTGGATCTCTTGGCCGAGATACGCGTCAAAAGAAAACTAAGCGTAATTATGATAAGTCACGACCTCGCCATTATTCACCGCATTTGCGACTCCGTGAATATAATGTATTCCGGCAGGATAGTTGAAAGTTCCGGCAAGGAAGCGCTCTTTAAGAGTCCGCTTCACCCGTATACGGCAGGGCTTTTGAAGTCCATTCCTTCGCTTTCAAGGATAGAGAAAAGGCTTCCCGCCATACCCGGCAATGTCCCGGACCTCTTTGATCCGCCTGCCGGCTGCAGGTTCCATCCGAGGTGCCCGAAAGCGATGGACATATGTAAAAAGACCGAGCCGGGAGAGAGCGTGGTGGAGGGAAGGATGGTAAAATGTTGGTTATATAAATAAAAGTTTGTAACGTTCTTAACGTTTATAGGCCACACTTCGTGTGTCCTGTTTTGTGAGGTAGGATATAATTCATGCCAGACTACGTCTGGCATAGCAGAATAACGTTCATAACGTGCATAACGTAAAGCATTAAAGGTAAAACGGAGAGAGATGGAGATTGTAAGGTTGCAGAACATAGTCAAGCATTTCCGAAAGCAAAAAGGGATGTTTGGGGACTATGAGACCGTTAAAGCGGTTGACGATGTTTCCTTTTCCATAAATGCAGGGGAAACACTCGGGTTGGTGGGTGAATCCGGCTGCGGGAAGAGCACGCTCGGAAGGATAATCATCCGCCTGCAGAAAGAAGACGGCGGCAAGCTCTTTTTTTCCGGCAAGAAAATAACCGGCCTCGGCTTCAATGAACTTTTGCCCCTGCGCCGCGACATGCAAATAATCTTTCAGGACCCGTTTGCGTCTCTTAACCCGCGTATAAAGATAGGGCCGGCGGTGGCGGAGACGCTTGAGATTCTCGGCGATGAGAATGCTTTGCAGAAGGCTGTTAAAATGCTGGATCTGGTCGGTTTGAGCCCCGCCGCTTATTCGAAATATCCCCACGAGTTTTCCGGCGGGCAGAGGCAGAGGATCTGCATCGCAAGAGCGCTGATTTCAAAGCCAAAATTCATAGTCTGCGACGAGCCGGTTTCCTCTCTGGATGTTTCGGTCCAGGCGCAGATTATCAACCTGCTCAAAGACCTGAAGGATGAATTTGGACTGACCTACCTCTTTATATCCCACGACCTGCGTGTCGTCAGGAACATCAGCGACCGCGTGGCCGTGATGAAAGACGGAAAGGTTGTGGAACTAGCTGATAATGAGAGTATCTATAAGAATCCGGTAAACGAGTATACGAGAGAATTAATCGGTTCAGTCCAGGATATAGAAAAAGCGCTCTGATAATGCTGCCGTTTAAAAGGAAAAAGGAGTTTGAAATGAACCTAATCAGGAAAACTGTCCTGTGGCTCCGGTTGAAGAGCCATTACAGCCACAGAAGAAAGTACTTCAACGAACTCTTCGAGAAAGAAGATCCCTATCAGGCTCTCACGCGTGAATACGAGACCGTAAAGTTCGGCTGGGTAGTGGACTGCGTTAGGAACAAGCTTCACAAGGATGCGCTTGAATTGGGCTGCGCGGAAGGGGTGATGACTGCGATGCTTTCCCCTTATTGCGGAAAGATTACCGGAGTTGATATCTCAGAGACAGCCATAAAGAGAGCGAAAGAGAAGCGCGGGTATGGCAACGTAGAATTCATAGCGGCCAATGTTGTTGAGTTTATGCCGGCAAGGGTCTTTGACCTGATAGTCGCGGTTGATATGGCCTACTATCTGGGGCAGGAACACTCGTGGGAGCATATGGAAGCAGAACTTTCAAGATGGGTTTCGTGGCTTTCACCCGGAGGGCGCCTGATTTTGTTGAACGGGTTCAACGAAGTTACACACCCGAAAGACTGGCTCGGGCCGCATGTTATGGAAGGCTACAGGAAAATAATGGAAAAGGCAGGGCTTAAACTGGTAAAAGAGGAAATAAAGAAATATTCGCAAGACGGGTTCTCGAGGGCGAATTTGGTGAGTGTGCTCGAAAAACAAAAAAGTTTATAAGCCACAGCTTCGCTGTGTCTTGTTCTGTAAAGTAAGATATATTTCCTGCCGGACTCCGTCCGGCATAGCAGAATAAAGTTTTTAACGTTAATAACGTAAGGCTTAAATTGGAGTGGTGGATGACTAAGTTGATAGCGCGCAGACCGTTCAGTTATCTAGTAAATACCGCGGTTTACCGCAAATTCTACTTGCGATGTATACACAAGGAGATCGCGAAGATAGAGGAAGGCGGGGTTTTTGTTAACATCGAGACCACCAATGCGTGCAACGCCGACTGTCTCATGTGCCCGCATTCAAAGATGAAGCGCGCGTCCGGGACTATGAATGAAGAAACTTTTCGCGGGATAGTCGACAGCGCCGCGGGCAGCGGATTGAAAATACGCGAGTTCGTGCTTTCCGGCTTCGGAGAACCAATTGCCGATAAAAATATTTTTGAGCGGATTGCCTATGTGAAATCAAAAGGGCCTTTCTATGTGAAGATCTTCTCAAACGCTTCCTTGCTTACACCTGAAAAAACCGCAAAACTTCTGGCCTCAGATCTGGATGAGATAGTAATCAGTTTTAACGGTATTTCAAAAGAGATTTATGAGAGCGTTATGAAGCTTCCTTTTGAGAAGTCTATGGATAATGTGTTGGCATTGCTGGAGGCTCGGAGGCTCAGAGGGCCGGATGCTCAAGGGCATTCTGAGGCGAAGCCAAAAATAGTGCTTTCTTGCGTGCGGCTTGCGGGCAATAAAGCGGAAGTTGCCAAATTCAACGCCTTCTGGAAGGGAAAAGCTGACGCTATCTTAAAACCCATTCCTGAAAACTGGTCAGGCAGTATGGAACAGAACAGTCCCTGGAAATATGACATCAAGGGACGCTTGTGGCCCTGCCGCGGTATGTGGGACACTTTAGACTTTACCTGGGATGGAAAGACGATACTCTGCTGCCGTGATTATGACGGCAGAGTTGTAATCGGAGACATAAAAAAAGAAGCGGTTAAAGACATACTTGCCCGTAAAAGAGCAATGGGAATAAGGCAGCTGGAGAACGGGGATTATTCTGATGCGAAGATATGCAAAAGCTGTGACACGATGAATAAGAATAATATAAATTGGTTATGAAAGTTTATAACGTTCTTAACGTTTGTAACGTTTATAACGTAAAACAATAGCAGGGACTAATGTATCTACTGGGTATAGACATAGGGACGACGAACTGGAAGGCTAACCTTTATAATTACCGAGGAAAACTGGTGGCGTCAGCGTCGCTTCCGGCTGCAACAAGAATTGACAAGAGAGGCAGGCATTATTACGCTCCCGGTGAACTCTGGAGTTCAGTTTGTCGTTTAACGCGCCAAATTGCTAGGCAGATTAATGATCCGTCGGAAATAAAGAGCGTCGGGTTCGCCTCAATGGCAGAGGCGGGGCTTCTTGTGGACGGCAGCGGGAAAGAGCTGACAGCCATAATTCCCTGGTATGACAATCGCAGTATTCCGGAAAAAGAGTTCCTTGAGAAGAAGCTCGGCAGGTTCGAGATTTTCAAGACGACCGGCCTTAATCTTACCCACATTTACTCCGCCACGAAAATACTCTGGCTCAAGAAACACGAAAGAGCAGTCTTCAAAAAGGCCTCTAAATGGCTCTGTGTGCCGGATTACCTTATTAATAGATTCACCGGTGAATATGCGACGGATTATTCCATAGCCACCCGCACGGCTGCTTTTGATATGAAAAGGAAGAAGTGGGCTCCGGATATCCTTGACGCTCTCGGAGTCAAAGAAAACTTCTTCCCGAAAGCAAGCGTGAGCGGTACGGTTGCCGGAGAGGTAAATGAAAAAGCTTCCGCAGAGTCCGGTTTGGCAGAAGGCACAAAGATCTGTCTGGGCGGTCATGACCATATAGTGGGGGCTTACGGAGCCGGAATCTTGAAACCCGGCGATCTCCTGGATTCAATGGGAACAGCGGAAGTTCTTCTGTCGGTTGTTAAGGAGCCGCGAAGGCTGAAACAGCTATACGAGTCCGGTTTTTCGATGGGCTGCTACGCGGTTAACGGGCTTTATTATATAATGGCAGGGATTTACTGCTCCGGAGGGCTCACAGAGTGGTTTATGAGCGAGTTTTACGGCAGTTCTCTTTCACCGGAAGCAAAGTATGCCAGGCTTGGCGAAGACCTCAAGCGCGCGGGCAAAGAAGAGGGGGAAGTACTGGTCTTGCCCTATTGGCTGGGGCGCGGTGCGCCGCTTAAGGATGCAAGCGCCAAAGGAGCTTTGCTGGGCTTGACCGCCGGAACTACGAGGGCCGATATCCTGCGCGCTATCTATGAAGGGCTTTCTTTTGAGTTTCGCCAGCTTGTCGAGGCAATGGAAGGTTCAACCGGGATACCTGTAAAGAGTATAAGCCTGATAGGCGGCGGTACAAGAAACAAGTTCTGGCTTGAAAAGAAAGCGGACATTATCGGACGAAAGCTATTGCTTCCAAGAAGAAGTGAATCCGTATGTTTCGGCGCGGCTCTGCTTGCGGGGGCAGGTTCAGGCGAGGTAGCAGAGCCCGGTAAGCTGATGGACGCATTTAAACACGAATACATAGTTGCAAATCTGAAAAAACACCGGGCTTACGAAGAACTTTACCGCGGCAAATATAAGAAAATAGCTGCCCTGCTCTCCGGGTTCAATAATTAAAGCTCCTGCATTAGGGAAGAGGCACGGGAAAACATTATAAATTAAGGCGCAATAGCAGTAAAAGAAAAAGACACTTGACATTATTGTCTTTATTTGTTATTATCCATCAACGATTGGGAGTAAAGATTCGGCCGTACGGCGGGATAGACTCTGCCTCGCGGTCTTTTTTTTTAGCACCCGGTCGAATTTTAGGCACCAAAGGAGTAAAGGAAATGGCAAGAGGTAAAGTGAAATGGTTCAACGATCAGAAGGGCTACGGGTTCATCACCCCGGAGAACGGAAAGGATGTATTCGTACATTTCTCCGCAATCCAGGGCGACGGTTTCAAGTCCCTTGCTGAAGGCCAGGAAGTCGAATTCGACATCACCATGGGCCAGAAGGGTGAGCAGGCAACCAACGTCCACAAAGTCTAATAGACTTCAGGACTAAAATAAGCCTACAAGCGAGGCGGGACAGCAATGTCCCGCCTCTTTCTTTTTTGGAAATTGACATTAAAGTGGGGGTATACTAAAATACATTAGCCATAAAAGTTCATAATGTTCTTAACGTATGGCGCTGGGAATAAAGGAGTATTGATGCCTGAGAAGAAGCTTAATACAAAACAGGACCTTGAGTTGATAGAGCGGCTTGCAAAAGCCAGGTCCGATATGG
Source organism: Candidatus Firestoneibacteriota bacterium (assembly GCA_903861835.1). Classification (GTDB taxonomy): domain Bacteria; phylum Oederibacteriota; class D2-FULL-39-29; order D2-FULL-39-29; family CAIOVX01; genus CAIOVX01. Next base: position 34,205 of record CAIOVX010000074.1, read on the forward strand.
GCGCCCAGCTTAAAAAAGTCATAGTGGGGCAGGAGAGCGTAATAGATGATGTGCTTACGGCTCTCTTTTCCCGGGGACACGTGCTGATAGTAGGCGTACCCGGGCTGGCAAAGACGCTTCTTATAGAAAGCATCGCAAAAATATTGGTGCTGGATTATAAAAGAATCCAATTTACTCCTGATCTGATGCCTTCCGACATAACCGGAACAGAAGTAATTGAAGAGTCGGATTCAGGAAAGAGAGTATTTCGTTTCATAGAAGGTCCGGTTTTTGCCAACATCATACTTGCCGATGAGATAAACCGTACGCCCCCGAAGACGCAGTCGGCCCTGCTTCAGGCGATGCAGGAGTACAAAGTTACGGCGGCCGGAAAGACCTATCCGCTCCCGCTCCCGTTCTTTGTCCTGGCGACGCAAAACCCTATAGAACACGAAGGGACTTATCCTCTGCCTGAGGCCCAGCTTGACAGGTTTTTCTTCAATATTAAAATAGATTATCCTACGAAAATAGAAGAGGCGGAGATAGTCAGAAAAACCACGAGCGGGCTCATTCCGGAATTAAAACCGCTCCTGAACGCGTCAGAGATAGTAAGCCTGCAGGACCTGGTCCGCAGGGTTCCGGCCTCTGATCATCTTGTCGATTTTGCCGTGAACCTGGTTTCCGCTACACGGCCGGGAGATCCTTCAGCGCCGTTGCTTATAAAAGAACTCGTTGAGTGGGGAGCCGGTCCCAGGGCTTCTCAGGCGCTGGTGGTCGGGGCAAAGGCGAGGGCTGCGCTACACGGCCGGCTTGCCGCTTCAGTTGAAGATGTTGCCGCGGTCGCGCACATAGTTCTCCGTCACAGAATTGTAATGTCTTTCAAAGCCGAAGCCGACGGAGTCTCCGCGGACAGGGTTATAGACGAACTTCTAACTTCCGTCAAGCCGGGATAAAATGCAGAGCATCAGACCAGCCGACCTCACAAGCCTGCGAGGGCTTGAACTCAAAGCCAGGTCTATAGTTGACGGTTTTCTCGCCGGGCTGCATGCTTCTCCGCTCAAAGGCGCGAGTCTGGATTTTGCCGAGCACAGGGAGTACGCAGCGGGGGATGACCTCAGAAAACTTGATTGGAAAGTGCTCGGAAGCAAGGACAAGCTTTTTATCCGCCAGTACCGTGAAGAAAGCACGCTCACCGCGAATATTCTCCTGGATGTCTCCGGTTCAATGAATTATTCCTCTCCCGGCCTGATCAAAAAGAACGAATATGCCGCAAACATCGCCGCTTCTCTCGCTTACCTGATGTCGCTCCAGCATGACCGCGTGGGTTTTCTCGCTTTTGCGGAAGGAGTCCTTACTCTCCTGCCGCCTCGCGCGGCTCACGGCCAGGCCTCAGCGGTAATTAAGGCGATAGAAGCGCAGGAGCCCTCCGGAAAAACAGCGGTTTTCAAGACGCTTGAAGCAGCCGGGAAACTCTTTAGAAGACGGGGTTTGGTGATACTTATCTCTGATCTTTACGACTCCGGGGGTCCCGAGGAAGCAATGAAATACCTTAAGTATCTGGCTTCAAAAGGAAATGACCTGATAGTATTTCAGGTGCTTGACAGATCCGAGCTGGGGCTTGAACTCGATGAGCCCTTCCTGTTTGAAGGACTTGAAGACAAGGATGATGTAATACTCGCCAATCCGGAATTAATAAGACACGAGTACAGGCGCGTAATGGAGGAGTTCATTGGTTATTTCGCGAAGGAGTGCGTTAAGAACGGGATTGATTACAGGCTCCTCGACAATTCAGCTTCTTTTAGCCTGCCTCTTAGGGCTTACCTCGCGCGGAGGGAGAAGATGCTTAAATGAATCTTTCCTTCCTTTCACCGCTAATGCTCTCCGGATTGCTCCTTGCCGTGATTCCGGTGCTTATCCATCTTATCTCGATCAGGAAAGCCAAGGTCCTGAAGTTTCCCGAGACGCGCTTTTTGCGTCTCGCCGTTAAAAGGACTCAGAAAAAACTCAAACTCCTCCAGTTGCTGCTTCTCCTGCTTAGGGTGCTTGCCATAATATTATTGGTGCTGGCTTTCTCCCGCGCCGTGTTGAACCCGCCTAAATACGGCGCTTCAAAGAAAGAGGAACCGGCGGCCGCGGTATTGCTGCTTGATTGCTCCTATTCAATGGGAGCGGAAAACGGCGGGAAGACAGCTTTTGACGCCGCGAAGGAATCGTGCCTCGCTTCGCTTAAGGTCTTTCGCGACGAGGACCGGCTGGCCTATTGCGCTTTCGCAGAGAACGCGAAGGGGGGGGCCGGCCTTGATTTTGACAGGGAGAAGCTTTCCCTCGGGATAAAGGCTTCAAAACTCACCGGCCTGAAAACCTCGCTAAAAGCGGGGCTGAATTTCGCCTACACCGCGCTCAAGGAAAGCAGGTCGGCAAATAAACAGATAATCATTTTCACGGATGCGGCCTCCCACGCTTTGAACCTTGCTTCTGCCGCCGAGATAAAAGATTTTGACGCCGACGTCAAAGTAATCATAGCTTCCGCCGGAATTGACGGACCCAACTGCGGCCTAACAGCCGTTGAGCCGGCGTCTTCCCTGCCCGGCAGGGCGGGTTTCACGTCGACTCTAAAAGATTTTTCCGGCAGGGGCGCCTCTGCCGCAGATCTTTCTCTTTACTTTGGGGGAGAGCGGAAAGTATTCGGCAAAGCGGACATTCCTCCTTCTGGGACTTCTTCAAAGAGTCTTTTCTTTTCTGCGCCCGAAGACAAAAGTTTGCAGGGCTATGCTGAGCTTGCTTGCGGGGACTGTCTTAAGGCGGATGACCGTTACTATTTCGCCGGCAAGGTGAAGCGTAAAGTGAACATCCTGCTGGTTGACGGCGACCCTAAACTTTCGCAGTTTAACAGCGAAACCTTCTTCCTTAAAACGGCGCTGAGTCCCGAAGTCTCGAAGGACAGCGGTGTCGTCCCTTCAATTGTTTCTCCGGCAGGCCTGCTGACTCTAGGCCTTTCCGGCTACAAGGCAGTCTTCCTGTGTAATGTGGAAGAAATTCTCCCAGAAGCCGAGCGCCGGCTTGACGCTTATATGCAGTCCGGAGGGAGTCTTGTATTCTTTCCCGGAGACCGCGTTAATATCAAGGCCTATTCCTCTATAAGCAGGAGCATCTTCCCGGCGGCAATAAGAAAACTCTCCCGCGGCGAGAACGCGGTAAATCCGCTGACTGCCCTCCAGGATTGCGGGCTATTCAAGAGGTTTGACGTTTTCGGGCTTATGAAACCGGGGTTCTACGGTAATTTTGACCTGGCGCCGGCTGCCGGAGCAAAAGTGCTGCTTGCCTTCAGGGATTCAACTCCGTTTCTTATAGAGGGAGGCGCAACCTATCAGGGAGCGGGAAAGGTGCTGCTGTTCGCAGTTCCGGCTGACAGGGATCTCGGCGATTTTCCCTTAAAGCCGGTTTATCTGCCGTTCACAAAAGCGCTGGTGGATTATCTCTGCGGCGTGGAGGAAGTTTCTGACAAAAACGGCGTAAAGTGCGGAGAAACCTATACAAGAGAAGCTTCGGGCGGGAGAATCAAAAGCGCAACGGTTCTTGGTCCGGCTAATACGGCCTTGAGCGCAGAAGTGTCCGGGGGAAAAGTGCTGGTAAAGGACACCTCGGAGCCCGGCCTCTATAAACTCTCTCTTGTCGATGCGGGCGGAACAAAACTGACCGAATATTTCGGGGTGAATGTTGACGCTTCTTCCGGCGAATCCTCCCTGTCCCGGTTCTGGTCTGAGGATCTGAAAGCGGCGCTTAAGGCCAAGCGCGTTGAATTTATAAAATGCGGTCCGGGTTTGCCGGCTGAGCTTGAGAGGATTGTCCGGGGCAAAGAGCTCTCGTCCCTCCTGTTGCTGGCGGCTTTAGTTCTGCTCGCGGCTGAGAGTTTCGCCGCCGGGAGGAAGCTATGAGAAAAATAATACTTGCGTTCATAGCGCTCTCCTTTGTCTCTCTGCTTTTCTCAAATAACCTTTACTTTGCCAGGCTCAAGTACGAGGGCGGCAATTGGGATTCTCAGAATCTGGCCTGGGGCGAACTCGCTGATTTCCTGGTGGGTATTTCAAACGTCAGGGCGGTGCGGGAGCCTGTCATTTTAACTGCAGACAGCCCGGAATTATTCAACTATCCGGTGATCTTTATGACGGGCGATTCCGCCTTTGCTGAATGGAATCACGCGCAAATAGAGCGCCTAAAACGGTATTTTGACGCAGGCGGAATAATTGTCATAGACGATTGCACCGGATTAAAAGATTCCGGGTTCTCAAAGTCGGTTAAACGCGAGTTTGCGAAAATCTTTCCGAACGATCCTTTGTCGCGGATAAAGGACTCAAACGCCGTTTTTATTTCTTTCTTCCTGCTGCCGGGAGTTTGCGGCGCCAGGCAGTCCGTTCCTTACCTTGAAGGCGTGGAGAAAAGCGGGCAGCTGGCGGTTATCTTCTCGGCAAATGACCTGTTCGGGGTCTGGGAGAAAGACAAACTCGGCAACTGGCTCAAGGAGTGCAGACCGGGCGGCGAAACCCAAAGGCTGGAAGCTCAGAAACTCAGCGTCAACATCATAATGTACGCAATGGTCGGAACTTACAAACTCGATGCCATTCACACTGATTATATAAGCCAGAAAATGAAAGCGTTAAACATGAAGATACCAGGGCAGGGCAGATGAACTTTGAAGCGGATTTCATAGCCCTTGCGGGTGCGCTGCTCGCGGCGCTTTCAGCAGTCTATATTTATTACAGTTCTGACCGGAAGCGCGCCGTGCTGGTGCCGCTCCGGCTCTTCGCGCTGTTGCTGCTGACCTTCGCGCTATTTAAGCCCACTCTTGAACACACCCAAAGCTTCAAGAAAAGAACGGCGGTTGCGGTGTTAGCGGATGTTTCAAAGAGCATGGGTATAAAAAAACCGGGAGACAAAGCTGTTTTGCTCAAAGCGGCAATAAAAGGGAAAGCCGCCGCGCTGGCAAAGACGTTTGATGTTTCCTGGTATGCTTTTTCCGGGACAGCCCAGAAAACCTCGCTTGAGGACCTGTTAAAGAGCGATAATTTCAGCGGAAGTTCCACGGATATAGCCGCGGCTCTGAATTCTGTCAGGAATGAGCTGGAAAAGGAAAGGGCGGGCGCAAAAAAAGCGATAGTTATAATATCGGACGGCAATAATAACGGACTGCTTGACCCGGCTGAAGCGGCGAAAGCTGCAGGTATACCGGTTTATACAATAGGCGTCGGACCGGAGAAAAAAGGCCCGGATGTCGCGGTGAAGTCCATTACAGCCGGAGAACTGGGTTTCACCGGTATGCAATCTACGGTCACGGTAAACCTGTCGGGGACGAATGCTGCCGGCAAAACTGTCAGGGTTACGCTTAAAGCGGACGGCAGAGAAGCCGGGCAAAAGGAAGTAGTTCTGAAAGAAGACGGCCTCGAGACTGCCGTGAAATTCAATTTTACGCCGAAAGAAACCGGAGTTGTAAGGTACCGGGCTGAGGCAGCCCCGCTTAAGGGGGAAGAGGACCTTTTCAATAATTCGGCTGTTTGCGAAGCCCGCGTCATCAAAGAGAAAGTCAGGATTCTTTATTTCTCCGGCCATCCAAATTATGAATACAGGTTTTTAAGACAGGTCTTAAAGACCAACCCGAATTATGAAATGGTTTCATTCATACTTCTTCGCGGCACCACAAATGTAATGGCGTTCTCTGAGGACCAGCTTACGCTGATACCTTTTCCGGTCACGGAACTTTTTACCAGGGACCTTCCGCAATTTGACATAGTAGTGATGGAAAACTTCCCCTACTCGCAGTACATGCCTGCTGATATGCTGCAGGGCATCGCGCGATTGGTAACGGAGCGGGGCGGCTCGCTGCTGATGATTGGCGGCGACCAGTCGTTCGGAAGGGGGCTTTACGCGACGACGCCGCTTGCAGACCTGCTTCCGGTTTCCCTGGACGGCCCTTCCGAGGTTTATGACACCAGGCCGTACAAGATGGTGCCGGAAATTCATCCCTTAAACAGCCTGTCTTATTCAACGGAGAGCGATGCGTTGCTCTGGGGCGGTATGGCTGAGCTCAATGACATAAACGTTGCAGCTTCGTCTAAGCCGGGAGCGGCGGTGCTCGGAAGGCATCCGTTCCTGAAGTCAAAGAGCGGGGAGTTCGCGCCCGTGCTTGCGGCCTGGCAGAGAGGAAGGGGCCGGGTAATGGCCTGCCTGTCAAGCTCCACCTGGAAATGGGCGATGGGGACCGGTGCTGAAGCTTCGAGCGGGCTTTACGCGAAGTACTGGCAGGGGCTCTTTAACTGGCTTTCAGGTGTGCCGGATATCAAGCAGGTCAACATCTCAACCGATAAGAAGGCCTATGCCAGGAATGAACCTGTCAGAGTTGCGGTCTCGGTTTTCGACGAGCATTACCGGTATGAAAACTCGGCCTCAGTGATTTTGTCTGTGGGCGATCCGGACGGCAAGAAGTACAGGCTGGACTGCCTCCTTGCTGGTAACGGCATTTACGAATGTTTGGTTCCGGGGGAAATTCCCGGGAGATATTCTTTCGAAGCCTCGGTTTACAAGCAGGGAAAGGAGCTGGGTAAAGATGTTTGCACCGCCGAGATATCCGGTTCCTTAAGCGAGGCCGGGGACGTGTATCTTAACGAAACTCTGCTCTCCTCCATAGCGGGAAAAAGCGGCGGAGAGTATCTGAATGGTTCTTCCGAAAGGGCATTCCTGTTAAAAATTGAGCCGGAAACTGAGGAAGTAATTTCAAGGACCAGGCGGACTTTGTGGGATTCACCCTTTCTGCTCCTGCTCGCGGCGCTGGCTCTTTGCGCGGAGTGGTATGTAAGACGGACTTCAGGGATGCTATAAGGCGGTATGGGAAAAAACCGGAAGAACATAAACTCGGCGCTTGCCGGGGCTAAAAGCAGGATAGCGGCCGGCCTGATCGTCAGAGGCCTTGCCCTTTCCGGAACTTTCCTTATTACTTATTTCTTCGCGTTCTGGTTTCTTGACTCCCTGCTTCTATTCGGCTACGGCCAAAGGTATATCTTAAATGTTGCCTTCTTCTGCGCGCTCGCGGCGGCGGTGTATCTCTTGCTTATCAGAAGATTAATAAGGCAAGTCTCTGATGGCGCGGCGGCTCTTGCCTTGCAGCGGGCGCACCCAAAACTAAAAGACAACATTATTAATTCCGTGCAGTTCGCTGAATTGCTGAAGCAGGAGGCGTCCTCCGGGATGTCTTTGGAACTCGCGGAAGAATACATCCGGCGCACCGACAGGTTGCTTGAGGGCGGCGGTTTTCTTCCGGATTCCCCTTTCAAGGAGAACGGAAAAGCTCTGGCGCTTTTTTTAGCGCTCTTTCTTATTTTCTGTTTTGCGGTCCTGCCTCAAGGCGGGAGCAGAGCCGCCCTTATGCGCTTATTCTTCCCGCTTGAAGAGATAAGTTATCCGGGCGGAGCTGGAAAAAAGGTTTTGGCTCCCGAACTCGGCGAAGTCAGGGTGAAAGTATTTTATCCGTCCTACACAAAATTTAAACCTACGGAAATCAGCGAGGGCGGCAATGCTGTAATTCTAAAGGGTTCCACCGCGCTTATCTCGGGCGTTTCAAGTCTCCCGCTGAGAGCAGCAGTACTTAAATACAAAGGCAGGCAGGAAAGAAGTCTCGCGATGAGCGTCCGGGCGCGCCTTTACCCCGAGGTGAAGCTGCGGATCACCGAAGATTTTAATTTCAAACTTGAAGCCTTTGGCAAAAACGGCCTCGCCTCTCTTGGAAAAGAGTGGCATTCCATCCGGACCATTGACGACGAATTCCCGAGAGTAAACCTGATTTTCCCCGCGCAGGACCTGCTTGTGGCGCCGAAGGCGGAACTCAAGCTGGTTTACGAATACGGCGATGATTTCGGCGTAAGCGAAGCGGCGCTGGTCTTTGTGAAAGGCGGCAAGAACTTCCGCGTTCCGCTGGAACATAATTCGCCTGCCGTCCAGCGCAGGGTTTCGGAATACCTCTGGAATGTTACGGCGCTTTCTCTTTCCTTCGGAGAGACCATAGAGTACTGGATAGAGGCAGCCGATAATGACACTGAAACCGGCCCCAAGCGCTCACTTTCCAAAAAACAAAAATTGTCGGTCCCGCCGCTTGCGGAATATATGGCGCTGACAAAAAAATACGATCCTGAAAAAGAGAAGGAACTTTTAGACGGCACAAATAATTTGTACTCCAGAAATGAAGACCTGCTCAAGAGCCTTGAAAAGTACAAGAGGAATGGAAGTTATGACCTGGCCAAACTTCGCGGAGACCTGGATCTGCTCTTCAAGCAGATGCTCGCGATGCAAAGAAACCTGCTGGATATGGCGCAGGTGCTCCCCTCAGGCGCTATGCCTCAGGGCAAAGCCTCCGACCTGGGACTCTCCGAGATGGGGCAACTCATGCAACAGCTGCAAGAGGCGCTCAATAAAGGCGACTATGATGCGGCAGAAAAGCTGGCGAAGGAACTTTCCGCGAAGATAAACGAACTAATAAAGAAAATGGCGTCGGCAATGAAGAACGGGATAAACGGAAAGAAGGCCGCCGGAATGGACGCGGGCAGGGAAGCAAAAGAAATGCTCAAGGAAGAGCAGGGTATCTATGAAGAGACTGCCGATGCGGAAAAGAAGAGCACGGCAGAATTCCTGAAGTCTCAGGATGCGCTTTACAAAAAGGCGCTGGAATTGCAGACCAAGGCTGCGGAAAAGAGCGCGGCGCTCTTGCAGGGTATTGCCTTAAACCGTAACCCTCAGCCGGCGCTTATTCCTCAGGCGGGAGAAGTGCAGGCGGGCGCCAATAACGGAAAATTCCTGCTCGAGGGGAAAAAATTCAAAGAAGCAAAAGAGCTTATTGCTGGAGCCGCATCCGGTTCTAATAAAATGTCAGTTGTTTTCAGCGGGAGCGCCGGCAAACTTCAGGCAGAAATCGGAAGAGCAGCGGCTGCTGCAGCTGCCGCGGAGAGGGCCGGAGATAAGGCGGGGGCGGAAAAGTTGAAGTCAGGCCTCGCAGGGCTGGAGGCGGGTTTCAAAGAAGCCGGTGAGACCGCTGCCGGTTATTTTGGGATAGAGAGTATTGAGAAAGAAGTCTTGAGCCTGCTTTCCGGAAAGACGAAAATGACTCCGGAAGAGTTGGCGCGTATGGGTGGAACAAAAGAGAGGCAGGGGAAGAACCGCTCGAGGATGAAGAGCTTAAACGACAAGCTCGGCGAAGCGCAGAAAGGCGGCGTGAAGCTGGATGCTCTTACCGATAAAGCAGATGAGGCTCTGAAGGGTATGGGTGAAGCGGAAGATAACCTCGGAGGCGGCACTCTCAAAGGCGCCATAGCCGGAGAGCAGGAAGCGCTTGACTCGCTTCAGAAGCTTTCTGATGAGGCAGACAAGATGGCTGAGGAAGGCGGAGAGGGCGGTATCTCGGTGGTAATGCCAGGGCAGGGCCAAAGCGGAGTGCTGGGGACGCGCGAAGGAAAGGTCAGCGTGCCGCAGGAAAAGGATTACAAACCGCCCAAAGAGTTCAGGCAGGATATAATGGACTCGCTGAAGGAAAAACTTCCGGAAAAAGACAAAGATGATATTGAAGAATATTACAAAAGACTGCTGAGGTAGTGAGGACGGTTGGATGGTTAGAGGGTTAGAAGGTTGGAGGGTTGGACGCTGGATGGAAGAGTCCTGTGAGCCATGAGTTCCAGAACCCGTGAGTCTTTAATTAGCAATTAGTAATCCGCGGAGCGGTATTCCAACCTTTCAACTTGAAACCCTGTTGCAATCTATAGTATAATACCCCATGTGCGGAGTATTTGGAATATACGGCGTTCCTGAAGCTGCAAAGCTGGCCTACCTTGGCCTCTATGCGCTGCAGCACCGCGGGCAGGAAAGCGCGGGGATTGCCTCTTCAGATATGGGACAGGTGTACAGCCGCGTGGCAATGGGCTTAGTCGCCGATATTTTTAGCCCGCAGGATCTTGAGTATCTCAAGGGAAGTTCCGCTATAGGCCACACCAGATACTCAACCACCGGGTCCTCCACCATTAAGAACGCGCAGCCGATAGTCGTTGATTATTCCCACGGCACGATGGCTATGGCCCACAACGGCAATCTTACCAATGCCAAACAGGTCAGAGACTTCCTTGAAGCCTACGGTTCAATCTTTTCCTCCACCACTGACACGGAAGTGCTTATTCATCTCATCGCAACTTCTGAAGGGAATAAACTTATAGACTGTATCGTTGACGCTCTTACGCAGATTAAAGGCGCTTATTCGCTGGTAATACTTACAAAGAAAAAGCTCATAGGCGCGGTTGATCCGAATAACATCAGGCCGCTCTCGCTCGGGAAGAAAGGCGACGGGTGGGTGCTTGCCTCGGAGACCTGCGCGTTCGATATCATAGACGCGGAATATGTGAGGCCTCTTGAGCCGGGCGAAATAGTTGTTATAGACAAGGACGGCTTGAAGTCTTACAAACCCTTTAAACCTCAGCAACCCGCGAAATGTATTTTCGAATACGTTTATTTTGCGCGCCCCGACAGCTATATTTGGGGCAACAGCGTTCAGAAAGCCAGAAAAGCGCTCGGGGCCCAGCTTGCGAAGGAGTTCCCGGTTAAAGCCGATTATGTAGTGCCGGTGCCGGATTCCTCAAATTCAGCGGCGACCGGTTATTCAGGCGAGTCAAAGATACCTTACGAGATGGGCATCATCCGGAATCACTATATCGGCAGGACCTTCATAGAACCGAGCCAGACCATCAGGGATTTCGGAGCGAAGATAAAATATAACCCGGTCAAAGAGATATTGAAAGATAAGAACTTAGTGCTTATAGATGATTCCATCGTCCGCGGCACGACAGGGAAGAAATTGGTCAAAATGCTTAGAACCGTCGGCGCGAACGAAGTACATTGGCGGATAAGTTCTCCGCCTATCACAAATCCGTGTTTCTACGGAGTCGATACCCCGACCAGGAAAGAATTAATAGCGGCGAAGAACACGGTTGACCAGATAAGGGACTTCATGGGCGTGGAAACGCTCGGCTATTTAAGCCCTGAGGGTATGGTGAGGGCGGTCGGCGGCAAGCCGGACGAATATTGCATGGCCTGTTTTAACGGGAAATATCCGGTCGACTCGGAGAATATACAAAAGTGTATTTCGGAAGAGAAGAATGAAGAGAAATGCTAAAAGAAAAAGTTTATGACGTTTATAACGTTCTTAACGTTTGTAACGTAAAGCAAACCATGTTAAACCGGCTCGATAATAATTACATTATGAACGTTACAAGCCATATAAACGTTATAAACGATAATCAGTTTAAAGGCAGGTTTTAGTTTTACGTTATAAACTTTATGAACGTTAAGAACGTTACGAACACTCACAAGGAGCACTATTTCTATGGGAAAAAAATTCACCTACGCTCAATCCGGTGTTGACATCAATGTCGCAGATGAAGCAAAAAAACAAATTAAAAAACTCGTCAAGCAGACTTTTACCAAAGGCGTGATGTCCGAGATAGGCAAATTCGGAGGTATGTATTCGGGGAAGTTTCCCGGCTATAAGAATCCCATCCTCGTGAGTTCGGTGGACGGCGTCGGTACCAAGCTAAAAGTCGCGGTCGCTATGAAGAAGTTTGATACCGTGGGCATCGATCTGGTGAATCACTGTGTTGATGACATTCTGGTCCACGGCGCAAAGGCGCTCTTCTTTCTTGATTACATGGGAATGGCGAAGACCGAGCCCAAGAAAGTTTCCTCCATTATGAAAGGCTTCGTCAAGGCCTGCAAAGCCGAAGGCTGCGCGCTGGTCGGAGGCGAGACGGCCCAGATGCCCGATGTCTATTCCGGCGAAGATCTTGATCTTGTCGGACTCATTGTCGGAATAGTTGACAAAGATAAGATGCTGGACGGAAGCAAAATAAAGGAGGGCGACAAATTGATAGGCCTGCCCTCGACCGGGCTTCACACTAACGGCTACACTCTCGCGAGAAAACTTCTGCTGGAAAAGAAAAAGCTGAAACCCGCAAAATATATTCCTGAACTTAAGAATACGCTCGGAGCCGAACTGCTAAAACCCCACAGATCCTATTCAAAGGCAGTATTTGCCCTGTTGAAAAAGTATAACATTCACGGGTTAGCGCACATCACCGGAGGCGGCTTCAGGGATAATCTTCCCAGGGTGCTTCCGAAGAAAATCGGGGTCAGGATCTACAAAGAGAGCTTTCCTGTGCTGCCCATATTCTCGCTCATACAGCGGCTTGGCAATATAGAAGACTCGGAAATGTACAGAACCTTTAATATGGGCATTGGCATGGTAATAATGGTGTCCGGAAAGGATGCTGATAGGGTTATGTCTGACCTGAAGAAAATGAAGGAAAAGGCATACTTTATTGGTGAAGCGGTAGAATTTACGGGTACAAAAGTCGCGTTAATATAACCAAATACCAAATTTCAAATTCTAAACTCTAAGCACTAAATACTAAATTCGAAACAAAGGCAAAAGAACGGTTTTTCCTTTGCATTATAGCTTTTTTTTTAGAATTTAGTATTTAGAATTTGTTGTTTGCCCTTCTAATTCCTATTCTATCAAGGCAATTTGTAGTTGACATAATATAATTCTTGTTGTATAATCAAAAAGTAGTAAGTGCAATTAAGGTAAGTTACATTGAGGAGGAACCACCGGCAAAAAGAGGGAAGTACCCTCTTTTTTCATTTTAGGATGGAAAACCAGGGACTGGAATTAATAGAGCGCGTAAAGGCGCTGATAGCTCCTGAGCTTTCCGTCTCGGGGCTCGAGGTATACGATCTGGAATACAAGCAGGGCGTAATGGGTATGACTCTCTCGGTCTATCTCGACCGTCCGGGCGGCAAGGTAAACTTGAAGGACTGCCAGTCGGCGAGCCATCTGATAGGCGAGTTGATAGACACATCGGGCACGCTTCAGGCAAAATATATACTTGAGGTCTCTTCGGTCGGGCTCGATCGGGAACTGAAAACAAAAAAAGACTTTGACCGGTTTAAGGGGCAGGAGGCAAGGGTTGTCACCCGCGTCCTGATCGGCAAAGATAATACTTTTACCGGAAGTATTTCGGCTTGTGATGAAGAGGCGGCGACGCTTTTAACCGCAAAGGGGTTGGTTCGGATACCCCTGAAGGATATCGCGAGGGCAAGGCTGGAAATCAAATTCTAAAGAGGGGTATATATTTATGTTTAATAGAGATCTGTCAGAAGCGCTCGAACAGATAGGGCGCGGTAAAAAGGTGGACACCAAAGTCCTGGCAGAGGCGCTTGAGAGCGCGCTCACCTCCGCGTCAAGAAAGATTCTCGGTTCGCACCGGGACATCAAGGTTACCATTGACGAGGAAACCGACACTATTAACTGTTTCTATTACAAGTCCATAGTTGAGGCGGTTACGGACGCCGATTATGAGGTTACCAAAGAAGAGGCTGCCAAGCTCGATCCCAAGTTCGCGTCGCGCGATATAGGCGATGTGGTAGAAATACCGGTTCCCATACAGGAATTCGGGCGCATAGCCGCTCAGATAGTTAAACAGGTCCTCACCAAGAAGGTGAGGGACATTGAGAGGGACGCCATTTTTAGCGAGTTCGAGAGCCGGGTCGGAGAAGTCTTGAACGGCATAGTGCTGCGCAAAGAGAACAGGAGCATGATAGTGGACCTCGGGGATGCTGAAGGCATAATCCCGGTAAAAGAACAGGTCTTCAGGGAAAACTTCCAGGTGGGCGAGAAGATTAAAGTGCTCATCAAGGAAGTAAACAGGGCGAACAGGAATCAGCAAATACTGCTTTCGCGCCTTGACCCGCGTTTCATAAAGAAGCTTTTTGAGATGGAAATACCGGAAATTGGCGAAGGCAAGGTTGAGATTAAGTCCATCGCCAGGGATCCGGGTTTCAGGATAAAGATAGCAGTTTTCTCTTCCGACAGGAATATTGACTCTGTCGGCGCGTGCGTCGGCATCAAAGGCGGGCGTATACAGCCTGTCGTTCGGGAGCTGCGCGGTGAAAAGATAGACGTAATAGAGTGGAGCAATGATATGGAAAACCTCATCGCGAACTCCATGAAGCCCGCGAAGGTAATTAAGATCGCAATCGATGAGGAAAACAAGTACGCCAAGGTTATAGTCCCGGACGATCATCTGCCGCTTGCGATAGGCAAGAAAGGACAGAGCGCGAAACTTACGGCCAAGATAACCGGCTGGAGGATTGACGTCAAGGGCGAGACCGAATCGGCCCAGGTAGGAGAGGACGCGGAAGGCCAGGTCTTCACCTCCGACAGCGACGAAGGGTTGGAAAGCGCGGCGCAGGCCGGTGCTGAATTTGCAGGAGAGGGCGCGGAAGAACCCGAGGGCAAGGAACTGCTCGGGATTCCCGGCATAGACGAGAAGACCGTCACAAACCTCGTAGAAAACGGTTATAAATCGCTCGAGGACATCGGCACTGCCAATGTCGGAGAGTTGACAAAGATAAAGGGCATTACCAGGCCTATTGCCGAGAAACTTTTAGAAGCGGCGCGAAGGGCCGAGGCTTTATCCGGAGAGGGCCGGGACGACTAAATGGCGACAATGAGAAAGATATATGAACTCGCGAAAGAGATCAACGTAAAATCTCAGGATATTATCCGTTTCCTGAACAGTTCCGGATTTCCCGCGTTCAAGACCGAACTCCAGCCGATCAGCGGTGTGCTGGCGGATTTTGTTTACGAAAAATTCACGGGAAAACCTGCTCCCAAAAGAGAGATAAAAAAACCTGAACCCAAACCTGTTCTAAAGCCGGTAGTTCCGGTTGCCGCGGTTCCGGTTCCAGCTCCCGTGATAAAGCCCGTTGCGCCGGTAAAACCGGCCGATGATGTCAGCGCAATGTTTAAGCCTGATGCTTCGACATTAAAGCCGCTTCCGCCGAAGCCTGAGTTTAAGGCCGCGGAAAAGCTGGCCGCAGCGCTTGCCAGGAAAGCAGAGCCGAAGCAGCAGCCGAAGTTCCACATTGTTAAACAGGTAACGAAGCCCGCGCCCAAGCCTGGGCTTAGAAGGCCGGAGCAGATGCGCCTGAAACACCAGCCCAAGCCCGTTATCAAGCAGGCTGAAGGCGAAATTGACACAGGCGAGAAGAAGGTCATAAAGATAACCGAAGTCACCACCGTAGCCGAACTTTCAAACAAACTCAAAGTCAGCACTTCCGACCTTATTAAAAAGATTATGGGGCTCGGCATGCTCGTAACTATAAACGCGAAGCTGGACAAGGACACCATCTCGGTCATAGCGGCAGAGTTCGGCTATGAAGTTGACATAATCTCTATTTTCAGCGAAGAAGTTGCCCAGGAAGAAGTTGAGGAAGAGAAAGGGCTAGTTTACGAGCACCGTCCTCCGATAGTTACCGTAATGGGGCATGTTGACCACGGCAAGACTTCTCTTTTGGACGCCATCAGGGAAACCAATGTAGCCGGCGGGGAAGCAGGCCAAATCACCCAGCATATCGGCGCTTACAAAGTTAAACTTCCGAAGGGTGAGATAGTTTTTCTGGATACTCCGGGGCACGAAGCCTTCACTTCAATGAGGGCGAGAGGCGCGCAGATCACGGATATCGTGGTGCTGGTTGTAGCGGCCGATGACGGCGCTATGCCGCAGACCATTGAAGCCATCAATCACGCGAAAGAAGCCAAAGTGCCTCTGATTGTCGCTATGAATAAAATGGACAAACCGGAAGCCAATCCGGAGATGGTAAAACAGGCGCTTTCAAAATATGAACTTATTCCGGAAGACTGGGGCGGAAAAACTGCCTACATGCCGGTCTCGGCCAGAAAGAAGACCGGAATTCAGGAACTGCTTGACCGTATCCTCCTTGAATCAGAAATGCTGGAACTGAAAGCTTCCAGGCAGGGCAGGGCAAAGGGCGTAGTGCTTGAAGCCAGGCTGGACAAGGGCAAAGGGCCGGTAGCCACCGTGCTCGTGGAAAAAGGAACTCTGCGCGTCGGTGATTCGTTCGTCGCCGGTTTCCATTACGGAAAAATAAGGGCTATGATGACGGACAGAGGAGACCGGCTTGCCGAAGCGGTTCCGCCGACTCCGGTAGAGATTATAGGTTTTGACGGAGTTCCTTCCGCCGGAGACATCTTTATGTCCGTCGCGGATGACAAGGCGGCCAGGGCGATATCCGGCAAGCGCAACGAACTTCAGAGAGAAATTAACATCCAGAAAGCGAAGCACATTACGCTGGAGAGCATTTACTCTGAGATACAGGAAGGCAAGCTGAAAGATCTCAAGATAATCCTTAAGGGCGATGTGTCCGGTTCCATCGACGCGATTTCCGAAGCCCTCGAAAAACTCTCAACCGATGTCATTAAGATTACTATCATTCACAAAGGCACCGGCAATATCAGCGAGTCCGATGTTATGCTCGCAGCCGCTTCGAACGCCGTTATCATAGGTTTCGGCGTGGCGATGAACACCAATGTGCCCGATATAGCGAAAAGAGAAGAAGTTGAAGTCAACCTTTACAAAATTATTTACGAGATTATTGACGCGGTCAAGGCCGCTATGGAAGGTATGCTCGAGCCGGTCTTCATCGAGGTCAAAGTCGGCAGAGCGGAGATCAAGCAGATTATCAAGATCCCTGATGGTTTCATCGCGGGAGCTATGGTTACCGAAGGAAAACTTACGAGGGGCGGCATCGCGAAGTTATTCCGCGACGGCGCTGTTGTAGGAGAAGGAAAAATAGCGTCCCTCAGGCGTTTCAAAGACGATGTGAAGGAAGTTGCCGCGGGCTACGAGTGCGGGCTTTCCATTGATGGCGTGAAGGAATACAAGCCCGGCGATATAGTCGAGCTTTTTGTGAAAGAAAAAGTTGTTAAAGCAAAGAAGGCCGGCAATTGACAGAGATCCGCGGTGAAAGGGGCATGATGTGTCTTTAAGGAACGAGAAACTTTCCAAACAAATACTCCGTGAGGTGAGTTCCATAATCAATACCGGAGTAAAGGACCCCGATCTGGGGTTTGTGACCGTCACTAATGTAAA
Organism: Candidatus Firestoneibacteriota bacterium; assembly: GCA_903861835.1. Classification (GTDB taxonomy): domain Bacteria; phylum Oederibacteriota; class D2-FULL-39-29; order D2-FULL-39-29; family CAIOVX01; genus CAIOVX01. Next base: position 51,211 of record CAIOVX010000074.1, read on the forward strand.
GATGAAGACGGATGTCAATGCCGTGACTATTTTTGTAAGCATCCTGGGCACGGCGCGTGAAAAGAAATCTTCTATAGAAGCCTTAAAGAGGGCCCGCGGCTATATCCGCAGGCAACTGGCCGCGAGCATTCAGGTAAAGTTCGTGCCGGAGATAGAATTTGAACTTGACACTTCCATGGAGAATATAGAGAATACCTTGAAGTTAATTAATTCTCTCGAGAAAGGTAGAAAGAGTGAGAAGTAATTCCATCAGCGAAATAGCGAATGCCCTCCGCAAGGGGGATGATTTCCTGCTTACTACCCATGTGCATCCGGACGGGGACGGAATCGGCGCGGAGACAGCGCTGGCCCTGGGCTTGAAACAGTTAAAAAAGACAGTAATGGTAGTCAACAGCGATCCTATTCCCTCCAACTATTGTTTCCTGCCGCTTGAAGGTCTTTTCCGCGACCGCGTCCCGAAACATGCATACTTTTCCTGCGCCGTCGCTCTGGAATGTTCGGAGCCTGAACGCCTCGGCAAACTGCAAGAAACCTTCAGAGGTATTGAGACTATAATCAATATTGACCATCATCCCGGGAACACCTGGTTCGGAGACTATAACTATGTGCGAACCGAGGCTTGCGCCGTCGGCGAGCAAGTTTACGACATTCTGAAAACGATGAAAGTAAGGATAGATCCGGGTATGGCGGCCTGCATCTACACTTCAATCCTAACCGATACGGGTTCTTTCTCCTACTCAAACACCACCTGGCGGACGCACGAGATAGTTGAAGACCTCATCAAACTCGGGGCAAATCCCACGGATATTTATCAGGCGGTCTACGAGTCAAATTCTCCAGGTAAGATACAACTGCTGGGTGAGATACTTTCAACGCTTTCCTTCTCGCCGGACAAACGCGTAGCCTGGGTCACTATGACCCGCAAAGCGTTTAAGGATACTCATACGAGTTATGAGGACGCGGAAGGTATGATAAATTATGCCAGATCCATCAAGACCGTTGATATCGCGATATCCTTCACCGAACTAAACAGCGGCAAGGTCAAAGTGAGTTTCAGGTCTAAGACTCACGAGCAGGATGTGAACAAGTTAGCCGCCTTGTTCAACGGCGGCGGACACACGAGAGCGTCCGGCTGTGTCATAGACGACACGCTCGAAAACACAAAGAAACAGGTGCTGGAGAGAGTCTTGTTGTTCATGAAAAAATCCGTTAAGTAGCGGGGAGCTGTCCTATGGTTCGTTCCGACATAGTAAAGAAGGTCGCCGAAAGTACCGGCCTTTCAAAGGGTGACGCGGATAAAGTTGTTTCCATTATACTTGAGAATATGATCTCCTATCTTGAGAAAGGCGAGAAGTTGGAACTTCGGGGTTTCGGCACTTTCTATGCGAGACAGAGAGGCGCGAGGGTGGCAAGGAATCTCAAAACCAACGAGACGCTTCCGCTGCCTCCGAGGAAAGTTATCTACTTTAAGGCAGGAAAGGACCTGAAAGTTCTGAGCAAATAATTCCCCGGATTAAGCAATAATTGTCCGGCGACCTGTTTTAGCCGTTCTACCGTCGGCTCCGTGAAACAGCAAAGGGGGGAACATGAGCGAGAATACCGGAAGCAATATCGCGATAGCTTGCCTGTTTTGCCTTATCTTCGCCGTCATCGGCTTTTTAGTTTACGATCTGGTCTTCTACTACCCCAGGGCTGTCATTTCCTTCACAAATGATTTCACTTCAGTTAAAACCGATATTCCTTTCAAATTAAACGTCAATATTGTAAGTCTCAACTACAGCGCGAAAAACTGCACGGCCGGCCTTGAATTTATCTCTCCCGACGGCAGGGCGATCCTTATCAGCGAGCAGGCCTTGCCGCTTATGCCGGGAAAAACCGTTCCGCTTGTTTTTGAAGCTGTTATTTCAAGTAAAAATATTACGGGGAATTATACCGCGGTCGTATATCTTTCGGGGCGCCGTTCTATGTTCTTTGGGAGCAAGAGCAGATTCGCCGAATTAAGGAAAGAGTTCGGCGTGGCCCAAAAAATTATTGACGGAACCTTGGAGCTGAAATCACCTGTCGGCATTGTAACTTGCAAGCCCGGGAGCAAGCTGCTCTTTGGCGGCACGGCTGCCAATACCGGCGAAACTGAACAATATCTTTCCATTGACTGCATAATAACCCCTCCTGAGGGGGTAGAGATCAATCTCGGAGTTACGCCTATGACGCTGGCCGTGCAGGAGAAAAAGGATTTCTCTTTCACCTTTGAAGTTCCTGCGGCGCCTGCGGGGAAGTACAAGGCTCGGGTCTCTCTCTTTGCGGGAAATCCCAACCTGCCTAGCGGGCAGAAACTAATACAACTTGACAGGGAGTTTATGGCGGCAAAGTCCTCGGAAAAAGCTGCTTTTGGCGGAATAAAGCCCCGCGGCAGTTTTAAATGCGGTGGAAAAGCCGGATTTGACGTGTCGTTCTCCAATGCAGGTGACGCCGCAAAAACCTTCAGCGTGGAAGCAGTTGTTCTTGACCCTTCCGGAAAAGTAAAAAAACTGCCGGGCAAAGAAGTCGCGCTGGGTTCTAAGGTCTCAAAAAAGCTGTCCTACGATATTTCGTTTGCTTCCTCCGGACCGTCAGGGAAATATACTCTGAGCCTGACTGCCTACTCCGGAAAGGCAGGCGCGGCGGGAAGGGCTGTGTTGGACCGGTCCATTACCGGTTTCACCGTGGAGAATTCTGTCTCGGCGGGCGCTGCCGAAATCTCGCAGCCGGCAAATGTTAAGCTTGGCGCGAATACCGGTATTACCGCAAAATTTATAAACAGCGGCGGGAGTGACCGTGAGTTCTTCGCCGTCATTGAAGCCTCAGGCCCGTCCGGCGGGATCTATCCTCTGCTGGGAGAGAAAGTAGCGCTCAAGAAAGGGGAAAGCAAGTCTTTCACAAAAGAATTTATTGCTGACGCTTCTATGCCTGACGCGAAATACAAGGTAACGGCTTCCATCTGGGACAAAGCCGGAGAAGACGGCAGGCCCGTGAACAAATTCGGCGAGCAGGCGGCGGAATTCTCGGTTATTGACAACCCTCCCACGCTCTCAAATTTTGTATATGTAGCGCCTGCCCTGGAGAAACCGGGTATCATTACGATAAAAGCGAAGGACGATAAGGGTCTAAAAGAAGTAAGGCTTGTTTACAAAGGTCCGGGAATGACGGAATATGCTAAAGAAAGCATGATTAAGACCGGCGGGACAGACAAAAACGGCTGGGATTATTCAATTCAGACCGGCACCTTTACCTCCACCGGTTCTTTTATGTTCTACGTGGAAGCCATAGATCTTAAGGGGCAGCAAACTAAAACCTCGGAGGAGAAAACGGAGATTAAGTAATTGTCCAAAAAAAAGTGAGCATAGCCGAGAACATTGACATAATAAGAAAGCGTATTGCGGAAGCTTCCAGGTCCTCCGGCCGTAAACCGGAGGACATTCTTTTGATAGCTGTCACGAAGACCAGGTCGCCGGTTGAAGTCGACGCTGCAGTTGCTGCAGGGTTAGGGACTATCGGAGAAAACCGCGTCCAGGAAGCAAGGGAGAAGTTCCCTCTGCTTGCCTCTTCTCCGGTAAAGCATATGATAGGGCATTTGCAGAGCAACAAGGCAAAGGAAGCCGTAAAACTATTTGATCTGATCCAATCCGTTGACAGCGTCCGGCTGCTTGCGGTGATAGACAAGGAAGCGAAGAAGAATAACAAGATTATGAAGGTACTGGCTGAGGTCAATATCGGCGGGGAAGGAAGCAAGAGCGGTATGAACCCCGGGGAAATTGCCGCTTTCCTGCGCGAGGCCGTAAAATACGAAAACATAAGCGTCCGCGGGCTTATGACGATAGCTCCTTTTCTGGAATCTGCGGAGCAGGTCAGGCCCTACTTTAAGAAAATGAAAGAACTTTTTGACGAAGCTGCGCGTTTTTCCGCGCAAAACGTTAAAATGGAGCATTTGTCCATGGGCATGAGCGGGGATTTTGTGACTGCGATAGAGGAAGGAGCTACTATGGTCAGGATTGGCACGGCCATCTTTGGCACGGCCATCTTTGGCACGGCCATCTTTGGAGAAAGAGCCGGAGGTTAGAGGGTTGGATGTTCGGATGGTTGGATGCTTAAAAGCCAGCAAGGATGATGCGCGGACTCTCAAAAATAGATGACGGAAGACGGAAGGTCAGAAGGTCAAATGCTTGGATGCTTGAAAATGGGCAAACGGAGAAGATTTGAAAAAGCACTTGATGACGGAGCTAAAGCTTTCTTCCATCAAACCCGAAGGCTGGCTTAAGGAAGCGTTAAAGCGTTCTGAAAAAGGAATGGCCGGACATTTGCAGGAAGCGGGTTATCCTTTTAATACGCGTTTTTGGGGCAGGTCCTACAACAGCGGCGATAAAGGAAACGAAGTTGACAAGTCAAGCTGGTGGCCCTATGAACAGACCGCCTATCTTATAGACGGTCAGCTCCGCACCGGAATCCTTAACAGAAAAGCGGTTCTTATCAACCGGACTAAAAAACAAATTCTTGCTGTAATTAATAATCCCGACCGGGACGGATATCTTGGCCCGGATTTTCTGAAAGAGGACAAAGAACTCAACCGCTGGTCGCACTCTGTTTTCTTCAGGGCAGCCGCGGCGCTTTATGATCTAACAGGCGACAAAAAGATTATTGCCGCCCTAAAAGGCCATTTCCTTTCCGGAACCTCTCATCACGAATTCGCAAGGGATGTCTGTAATATCGAAACCATGCTCTGGCTGTATGAAAAAACAGGCGAACGGAGGTTTGTGAAACTTTCAGAAAGGGCCTGGAAGGGATTTAACAGGCGCTATCCGGATTACGCTTCTGCCGATAAGAAGCTGAACAGGGATATTCCGATAGCCTCTCACGGAGTCACCTATAACGAAACAGCAAAGCTTCCGGCCCTGCTCTACCTGTATACAGGAAAGAAAGCTTACTTTAAGAGTTCCGTCAGCGGCTACAGAAAAATAGAGAAATACCATATACTTGCCGACGGGGTTCACAGTTCCGCCGAGTCACTCCGCGGTAAAGACCCGATGGACAGCCACGAGACCTGCGACATTGTTGACTACCAGTGGAGTCTCGGCTTCCTGCTGATGGCAACCGGAAATGCGCATTATGCTGATATGATCGAGAGGGGAACTTTTAACGCAGGTTTCGGCGCCGTGCTGAAGGATTTCAAAGCGACCCAGTATTTCTCCTGCGTAAACCAGGTAGTCGCGACAAGCCATTCAAACCATAATCCGTGGCGGACCGGGAATCACCGGATGGCTTTTAGACCTATTCACGTGCCGGAGTGCTGTTCCGGCAACTCGACCAGGTTCCTTCCGGTTTTTGCGGGCAGGATGTGGATGGGGCTCAACAACGGAATAGCCGCGGTTTGCTACGGTCCTTCGTCAGTTGAGTTTTTGGCCAAAAACGGTTCGCGGGTGCAGGTTGTTGAAGAGACAGGCTATCCTTTCTCTGAAGTAATCCGCTTCAAGTTTTCCATGAAATCTTCCTGCAGTTTTGAGTTCAGATTCAGGGTGCCCGGCTGGTGCCAAAAAGCAGTACTGTTCATAAATGGAAAAAAATACACGGGCAGACTTCCCGCGGGGACCTTTGTTCCGCTGGAAAGAATATTTAATAACGGCGACCTGCTTGAACTTAGGCTTCCTATGAAGGTACTCGCAAAGCGGCATGCCGGAGGCGGTATCTCTCTTGAAAGGGGCCCGGTGCTTTTCTCCCTGCCGGTGAAAGAGAAACGGACGGTCGAAAACCTTCCGGGTCTTTCAACCAAGAAGCTACCGGCTTTGAGCCTGCTTCCGGTTTCAAAATGGAATTTTGCCCTTGACCTTAAATCCTCAGAGGGTAATATAATACTTGAGCATACGCATGTGGGCGGTTTCCCGTTCGATCCCGGCTCCGCGGCGGTAAAACTAAAAGTCCCGGCCCGCGAAGTCAGGGGCTGGAAAGTGATAGAGAGCAGCACCTGTGTCAGGCAGGAACCGGGCAAGCCGGAAATGCAGAGGCTGTCAAAAGGAAAATTCAGGCTGACGCCGCCCTTGCCGGCGCAAAAGGGATTAAAGAAAAGGCTGGGCGGCCTTGAAGAAATAACGCTCATTCCTTACGGGTGTACCCTGCTCAGATTGACCGTTTTACCGGAGGTAAAATGAAGACAGGTTTTATCGGCGCAGGAAATATGGCGGAAGCAATTATCAGGGGATTGATCAGGGCAAAGCTATCCGCGCCTGAAGAAATATTAATATCGGACATCAGCGTTGAGAGGCTGGAATTCCTGAAAAAGGAATGCGGCGTGATTACCGCTAAAGATAACGCGTCGCTCGTTGCTTCAGTGGATACGGTGGTCATTGCGGTAAAACCCAAGGATGTGGATGCGGCACTTTTGGATATAAAGGAAAATTCAAAGGCCGGCACGCTGATTGTTTCTATTGCTGCAGCAATTTCAACCGGCTATATTGAAGCGCGTACAGGCGGCAAAACGCCTGTGATACGGGTGATGCCTAACACGCCGGCTCTGGTCGGTAGCGGAATGGCGGCGCTTTGCGCGGGAAAAGCCGCAGGAAAGAATGAAATCGCAGCGGCAATAAAACTCCTCTCCGCGGTCGGCAAGGTCATTGAAGTCAAAGAAGAGCAAATGGATATCGTAACCGCGGTAAGCGGTAGCGGTCCCGCCTATGTTTTCCTTTTCCTGGAAGGCCTGATAGCAGCAGGAGTAAAATTCGGGCTTAAGCCGGAAGAGGCGGAAACGCTTGCCTATAATACGGTACTGGGTTCGGCCAAACTGGTGCTCGAGACCGGAGAAAGCCCGGAGACGCTGCGTAAAAGGGTAACTTCGCCCGGCGGCACGACAATGGAAGCCGTCGCGGTCTTTGAGAACCGTGATTTTAAAAAGATAATAGAGGCTGCGGTCAAGGCCTGCATGGATAAATCCAAAAAACTTACAAGGTAAGATTTCTAATTCCGGAGGACCGAATGAGCGAACTAAAAAAGAAAATAGAAGAATCTGTACAAAGCATAAGGAAGGCGAGCGCGATAGTTCCTGAAGTCGCGATAATCCTTGGCACCGGGCTCGGCGCTCTGGCTAATGAGATAAAAAACAAAGTAGAGATAGATTATAAAAACATCGCGAATTTCCCGCTTTCCACCGTGGAAGCGCACGCGGGCAAGCTCATCCTCGGCGAGATGGGCGGCAAGAAGGTTGTTGCCATGCAGGGGAGGTTTCACCGCTATGAAGGCTACAGCTACAGGCAGGTGACCTTTCCGGTCTACGTGATGAAGGCGCTGGGCGCTAAGATACTTATGGTCTCAAACGCGGCAGGTGGTCTCAACAAGAATTACAAAGCGGGTGAGATAATGGCTATCACCGACCATAACAGTCTGCTCCTCGGCGATAACCCGCTCGTAGGAGAAAACGATGACACAATCGGTCCGCGGTGGCCGGATATGTTCGGCACTTACGACAAAGAGTTGCTCGCGCTCGCGGAAAAGATTGCTGTTGAACAGAAGATAAAACTTAATAAAGGCGTCTATATCGGCGTAATCGGTCCCAACCTTGAGACTGAAGCGGAATATAAGTTCCTCATAGCCATGGGAGGGGACTGCGTGGGTATGTCAACCGTTCCGGAAGTAATCGTCGCAAGGCACTGCGGTTTAAGGGTCCTGGGTATTTCAGTGGTAACGGATATGTGTATACCGGGACATCTGGAAACAGCCGATATTACCAAGATCATAGCCAATGCCGCGGAAGCGGAACCCAAACTCACAAAGATAATGGCTGCCGTGGTCAAAGAGGTAAAAATATAATGCTGCCGACAATTGCCTGGAAGAGGAATAAAGTCGTAATGATAGACCAGCGGAAACTGCCGGCGAAAGAAATATATGTAACGCATACCAACTACAAGCAGGTTGCAGAGTCCATTAAAAGCCTGCTCGTGCGTGGCGCGCCTGCGATAGGCGTGGCGGCGGCAATGGGCGTCGCGCTTGCGGGACTGGGAGCAAAGTCTAAGAAGTGGTCCGGATTTATCAAGGAAATGAAAAAGGCTCTGGCGGTCCTTCGGGCCAGCAGGCCCACGGCGGTTAATCTTTTTTGGGCGTGCGATAGGATGGAAAAGGTGCTGCTTAGATACAGCTTTATGCCGGTAGCGGACTTAAAAAAACTGCTGGTGAAAGAGGCGCTGCTGGTAGAGAAAGAAGATATCAAGACTAACGGGCGGATGGCAGAACACGGCTCAAAACTCTTCAAAAAAGGCAGCACAATAATGACCATTTGCAATACAGGCGCCCTGGCCACGGCGGGAATAGGCACGGCGTTTGGAGTGCTGCACAGGCTGCATAAGAAAGGCATGAAGATCAATGTAATTGCCTGTGAAACGAGACCGGTGCTTCAGGGAGCGCGCCTAACGGCTTGGGAACTGAAGAAGAACAGGATCCCATTCCGGCTCATCACGGATAATATGGCAGGAATAATAATGAGCAGAGGCATAGTTGACGGAGTTATAGCGGGGGCGGATAGGATTACCGCGAACGGCGATACTGCCAATAAGATAGGTACCTACCAGCTAGCCATACTCGCCCGTCACTTTGGCATCCCGTTTTACATTTGCGCCCCCTATTCCACCGTAGATCTAAAGCTCAAATCCGGAAAACAGATTCCGATAGAAGAACGGAACCCTGAAGAAGTGACTCATATTTTCGGGGTGCCGACCGCGCCCAAAGGCATCAAGGTTTACAACCCGGCTTTTGATGTTACGGCGAACAGGCTTATATCCGGAATCATCACAGAAAAAGGCGTCATACGCCAGCCATACATTAAAAACCTGCGCCTAAACTCAAAGTGAAGCCGCTCGTTCGCGGAGATTTCATATCTGAATTAAATTATACAAAAAGTATCTGAAAAGCTAAAAAGTATTTGACCCTTTGAAAAATATTTATTATAATTCTCATCTGTTTGAATGCAGTGTTAAAACAGAGGAGGATTAATGAAAGCCCAGCAGGTACGCATCGGCCATATAGCGAAAGAAATAAAGATGTCCTACAGTTTGGTCTGCAAGATCCTGAATAATACCCCTAATTTCAAACCATCTGAATCAACACGGCTTATGGTCCTGCGCAAGGCGCAGGAAATGGGATTTAGCTACTCCTCGCTTCGGCGCATTCACAGGCGCAAACACACGAGAGTAAAGCATCAGTCGGGAGGAGATATAGTCATAAAAACTTTAAACGGAGAAGTTTTTGATTCCGGCACTTTTGTAACCGATGACTTAAGCAAGAACGGAACCTGCATCTGCAAGCCGGAGCTTGAGAGGGGAGTTTTTCCGGCCGAGCCTTTCTACTGCGATTTCAAGATGACAGACGGTCCCTTGAGGGGGCACACTTTTAAGGGCTTGCCGGTGCGCCTTGCTTGCGAGAAAGGCTTCGCAATGGGTTTCAAATTCACGGATATGTCTAAAGAGCAGCTGCGCCATTTATCGTCAGTCTGCTGAAAAATGATTACACGGATTTGTAAGTGATGATTACGCAGATTAAAAATGTTATAATCATTGCGGTGATCGTTAAATCAGTGTAATTGTTTTCCGGCGGCGGACATTTGATGAAAAGACTGCTCTTCATAGCCCTGCTAGCCATTGGTTTAGGGCTCCTTTCAGAACTGCCTTATTATTTCATGGCGAAAACGGTTCCGGCGGGGACTGTCTATATGGGTTCCATCGGCAACAACTACGACCAAGCCAGCTACCTTTCGTGGATGAAAGAAGGGCAGGAAGGAAAACTGCTCTTCGAGGAACTCTATACCACCGAGAAACAATCCGGCCTCTTCTTTAATCCGTTCTTTCTGGTTTGCGGTCAATTTGCAAGGTTTACCGGCTTGGATCTTATTGTCGCCTATCACCTCCTGCGGCTCTTTCTGGTTCTCGCGCTGGTTTTTACACTTTACCTTTTTAGCGGAATGTTTTTGGCGGGTTTTTGGGAAAGGTTCTTCTCCGTAACGCTTGCTTCTCTTGGTTCGGGCTTGGGCTTCCTCTTCAGCGACGGAACACTTTCGTATTTGTCGAAGTCGTTTAACCTTGTCGCGCTTGACCTCTGGGTTCCTGAAACCGCGATATTTTCTTCAATACTGCACAAACCCCTTTTCCTTGCCGCGCTGCTTCTAATGCTGCTTTCTTTCTATTTCCAGTTGAAAGCTTTTAAGAGTCTGAATAAATACGCGGTATACGCTTCCGGCTTCTTTGGTCTTCTGCTGGCGCTGGTCCATCCCTATGATCTTGCGAGCGTCTACGGCGCTCTCTTCGTCTTTCTTGTCTGGTCAAAGAGCGGCCTAAAGAGCTGGATTTGCTTTGCCGGTTTCTTTGCGCTCTCGGCGCCGGGTTTGCTTTACCAGTATCTCTTATCGCATTTCGACCAGGTCTTTCGGTCCTGGGCCGGGACTGTCACGATCTCCGGCACGTTTTACAGTTATCTTATCGGCTACGGGATCTTCTTTCTTCTTGCCGGAGTTTATGCCTGGAAAACGAGGGGGAAGCGAAAGGAGCCGGAAGTCTTTCTTTTGTCCTGGGTGCTCTCTCATTTTCTTCTGGCCTATCTGCCTTTGCGTTTTGAACGGCGGCTGGTCCTGGGCCTGATGATACCTTTAGTTCTGCTTTCGGTTCTCTGGTTTTTCAGGTACGCAGTTCCGTATTTAAAAATGAAAAAAGTGCCTGTGCTGGCTGCAGGGCTGACTCTTTGCGCCCTCGCGATACCTTCAAAC
>CAIOVX010000075.1 GCA_903861835.1 Candidatus Firestoneibacteriota bacterium
ATGTCTATTATTTCCTGAAGGTCAGCGGGCATTGCGGCTTTGAGCGTAAGAGATTTACCGGTTTTCCAGTAAGTAAACACTAACTCTCCCGCGTGAAGGGTAAGACGCTTGAAAGTCTTAGGAACGCCGCCGTCTTCCAGCACAAGCGCGGATCTCGCTCCATAAACCCGGTCGTACGCCAAAGGATGACCGATGCTCGCGAGGTGTACCCTTATCTGATGCGTCCTTCCGGTCTTGGGCTCGGCCTCAAGCAGGGTAAATCCTTTGTATCTCTTCTTTAGCCTGTAGAGCGTAAGTGAAGGCCGCCCTTCTTTGTCAATTTTAACTTTCCCGGAGCGGGTTTTAAGTATCGGAAGACTAATCTTGTTGTCCCTCTTTACTTCCCCCCGCACTATAGTCGTGTAAAGCTTCCTTAAATGCTGGTCATAGAAGATTTCGCTCATTTTGCGTTCCGCGTTCGCGTGCTTCGCTATAATGAGAATGCCGCTCGTGTCCTTGTCAATGCGGTGAACCGGCAGAACCTGTTTGCCGTCAAGGTATTCTATAGCCGCGTCTATCGCGGTTTTTTCCCACGGGTGCCTGTCATCGCGGATGCTGAGCAAACCGGAGGGCTTATTGAATACCAGCAGTTGTTCGTCTTCAAAAACTATTTCAGGGATGTCCATAGGGTTCCTTTGTTGCATATCTGCCGTATTATAGGCGATTGGAGGCTCTGTTGCAACCGTTTCATACCGCCGCCTATTCTGTGATTCCCTTTGGAAGCGGTGGAACCGCCAGCACCCTTCCGCCCTTTCTTATGGACTCGGTGCCAAGACACCCCACCGCAACGCTCTGCCTTCCGGCAACAGGCGTACTCTTTGGCTTTTTCCCGGTCAGCACATAATCAATGAAATCCCCGCAGATAACAGGGTCCGCGCCGCCGTGTCCGCCCTCTACCGGCTTCAGCGTGAGCTCTTTGTCGGTAGCGTTCTTAATTAGCTTTACACCTGGCCTCATCTTGATGACCACCTTATCCTCGTTCACGCACTCTACTCTGCCCTCGGTCCCGATGACGACATAGTTGCGGAGGTACTCGGGAGTAAAATGGCACTGGAGGTAGGAGGCCTTGATGCCGCCCTCAAGCTCCATTATCACAATGTTATTGTCTTCAACATCCACTTCCTTTCTGAAGCAGCACTGGTCCATCGTCTCGGATTTTACGAACTCCCAGCAGGTGTCCTTCTCTTTGCAATTTTTGCACCTTAAGTCATTTGGTTTATTTCCCCCGAAGTAATCAAGAGAACCGAAAGCCGAAACTTTTTTCGTGTATTTTCCTGTCAGGTAGTGAATCATATCAATGTCGTGCGAACCTTTCTGAAGCAGAAGACCGGTGGAGTTCTTGCTGTTCGCGTGCCAATCGTGGTAGTAAAACTGCCCGCCGAGTCCCACAAAATGCCTCACCCAGACCGCCTTTACTTCGCCGATCACTCCCTTCTCTATGATATCTTTCATCACCGGGAAGACGCTCATATATCTCATATTAAAACCGACCATAAACTTCTTGCCGCTCTTCTTTGCCGCCAGGAGAATTCTGTCGCAGCCGGCTATAGTTATCGCAATTGGCTTTTCGCAATAAACGTGCTTTCCCGCTTTAAGGGCGGCAATCGCGTATTCCTCGTGCGTCCAATCAGGGGAAGTGATTGCCACCGCGTCAATATCCTTCCGTTTTAAAAGTTCCCTGTAGTCTGTAGTCGTGAAAACATTTCCGTATTTTTCACGGAAGGTTTCAAGGTTCTTTGGGCTCACATCCGCGCCAGCTACAACAACCGAAGTGCCGCCCGGTTTGTGCCAGTGAACAGCTATGCCACCCCTGCCGCCTACCCCTATTATGCCCATTCTTACCTGTTTCATAATATCCTCCGTTAATTTATGCGTTCCGCGCTTGCTGTTCAAGCGCGCTTCAAAACCGCTATTTCCTTATAACATAAAAAAAGTCTCTCGTCTGCGGCTGAAGATAGAGCCCTTCTTTCAGAATGAGCCCCTTACAAAACAACTCGGCATTGACGACCGGGCTTTTAGCCGGAGATTTTTTTACGGAATAGACCTCACACATAACATTTGAGATGTTCATATCAAGCTGCATTCCGGTAACTGCGCCTGCCGCAAGCATTGCCTTTGCCAGGGTTTCGGCAATGACCGAATTTCCTATCGCATAGATGAGTTTCCCGTCCCGCGTAAGCCCCATACCGGTCCTCCAGGTATAGGCGGACTGCATCACCTTCGGTGTGTAGCCCCAGAAGGTGTTGCCGCTGTTGTACTTTCCGTCAATTATCAGAGGAGGAAGATTCTGCCTGAAGGATACCAGGGAAGGCGAATCCGCGGCATCCCTGCCCCATACTCCTATTTTTATGCCTCCGTCGGCGAAAAAGCAGGCGGTCGCGATGCCGGGAAGCGCGGGGATGTATACGTCCCCGTCAACCATCATCCCGTACCCTCCGTGAACCGCCTGAAAGCCTCCCGCAAAACCGCAGAGCAGGCGGGATCTCGTATCGTCGTCTTCGGGAATCGCTCCCGGTCCTTTTATTCCTGTTGTAGAAATGGGATGCACCGTCCCGGCCACGGGCCTTACCTCCGCTCCGGCAAGATCAATGTATAAAAGACTCACCACCGCGTAAGGGCGTTTCTCATCCGGACGGATATATGCCCTCGCCATCAAGGGGCCCATTTTTTTATCTCCCTTAGGCAGGCCCTCTATCGACCAGACACCTTCACCCGGCATTTTTCCGTCCTTGATGAAGGCTTCAAGAACCGGCAGTTCCGCTTTCTCAATATTCCAGGAAGAAAAGACCGGAACTCTGCCGAGTTTGTACATAACGCCGTCAAACCAGTCCTTTACGCCGAAAAATAGTTCCTCAATCCGCGAAATGAATTCGGGACCTGTTATTCCCCTCACATAATTCACGAGAGAGGAGAACCAATGTTCTTCTCCGGTTACCCTGGCGGCGAGGACAAACCCCGCGTCCGCGGGAATGACGCTTCCGTTTTTTGAACTCAAAAGCGACTTTTTCGCCGCGCTGCCTTCCTTCCAGAACACGGAGAGGATGTCTTTTTCTTCCCATAACATCCTTACTTCTTTTGCTTCCCTTTCAAATTTAAAAAAGATAAGGTTCTTGCCTGAGAGTTTTACGGTGGAAACCGACCTGAACTTTCCCCTAAACGAGTTCGCCCATGCTACGCGCCCGCCGCCAACCGTAAAAACGCTTTCATCGGCATCAGGCGTGTTGGATAGATTTTTTAGCCGCTTGACAAGCACCACGGATCCGGAGAGACGGACGCGCGCGGCGTAAATGTCGTTTGGACGGCTGTTACCGTTGGCAACGCTGAAGACCACGGGCTTGTAAAATATGCCGGAAAGTCTGTTTTTTGAAACTTCAACGCCGGATGGGTTTACAAATTGGGGGAGTGTATTTGACGCAAGAAGCGCGGTAAGCCTCTCGCCCATCGCCTTATCGGCAGCCGTCTGACGGGAGGCCCAGAATACAAGGAAACACAAAATAACCGCCGCTAAAGCGGCGGAAACGATAATAAGGCTTTTTTTGGAGGGTTGTTTGCGTTTTTTCATAACAAAGTATTATACAACAAACCGTTTCGAATTTCATGTCCGACTACAGGCGAGATCTCGCCTGCAGGAGCTGCAGGCGGACTTCTAATTTCGAATTTGCCCCTGTTATTCCTCGCTATCCAGCCTTACATTATCAAGCGCATATGACTTACCCTGCACATCTATTGCTAACTTTTGCATCTTCGCGAGGTCAAGCTGTCCAAGCTTTTCATTGTTAGTCAGGCCTTCAAGTTCAATTATTATGGAGTTCATTCCGGGCTTTAAGTTCTTTGTAATGTCCGCCCTGGTCTGATAAGTTCCAATACTGTTCGTGTACCTTTTATCGGGCCTTGTGGCTAAATCTGTCAGGACGATTACCAGCGAAGCCAATTCGCTTGAAGGGTTAAAGATGTCCAGCTTCAGGTAAGGATATCCGGTCCAATCTTTGGGAAAACCTATGAAATGAATATTTCCTGCCTTTGGCTTGTCCGTGACCTTAAGAGCGCTTTTACCGGAGGTCGCGTTCTCTGAAACCCTTTCGCACGGCAGCACCGATGGATCAAAATCCTTTACCGGGTCGCAATTAACCACCGCGTCCTGCCCGGGGATTCCCCCGATCTCTATCGGATTCACCCTGATTGGCTCGGCAGTAAGCTCTATTTTTTTGAGGTCCGCGTCACTCTCAAAATCCAGCAGCATTAGCGTCTTTGCCTGCAGCATAAGAACCGTCGAAACCACAGTCAAAAGCACAATAATTTTTCTCATACCCTCCCCTTAATACCTGGCGGCTTTCTTCTATGACGTTACAAACGTTACGAACGTTACAAACGTTAAGAACCGTTATTTATTCAATTTCTCCAGCGCAACTATTTCCTTCCCTATTTTATATCTCCATTCATCAAGCAGAAGGTCCGTCTTGTCAACTTCCGGCAAGGCCGTCTGTAACGGGAATTCCGGAGACTGCTTTACTATCAAAGCAAGCATTGCTGCCGCCTTTTTTGCCTCTAAAACCGCGGAAGGAACAGCGCTTTTTTCGGCCGCAGCGATTCTTTGCGAAAGCGTGTAGAGATACTTGTAATCATCTATTCCTTCCCTGCAAATTTCAAAAGAAGGAGTGCTCATGCGCCCATCTTTCGTGGGGTAGGTAACGCCGGTAGACGGATCCCCTCCCCTGGAAGTGCTCCAGGACATAAAATCTTTTGAAACGCTTTCGCTCCAGCCCCAGTCGTAAGCCCATTCGAAACGCCCTTTTGCTTTCGCTTTCCAGGAGCAAAACCCGAAACCGCTCCGGCTTCTTCCGCTGTTATAGATCCAGAGCTGCGCTTTTGTTCCTGCGTCGCACTTTGCCCGAAGCTTCGCAGAACCCTTCCACAGGGAAGTCTCTATGATATCAAGGACATCCGTCATCGGGGTATAATCCACATCGAAGTTCACATCGTGCGTGTCTACAAGCGCGATTGCCCCGGGGACCTCCTGCGTCAGCTTGATATATTTGATTGTGTCGACATAATTCCTGTTCCAGATGTTAAGCGCCTTTTCCCTCGGTTCGTCAACAACCCAGAGCGCCATCCTGACTTTATTCTTCGCGCACCAGTCAACTATTCCCGAGATTGCCTGCTTGTAGAGATTATTGAACTCCGGGCTGAATTCCGCAACCTTAAACTTGTAAACCAGCTCATTGCCGACAGCCTGAAGCGTAAACATTTGGTGCGCGTACGGGAGTAAATCATATTTCTTAAGCAGCGCCAGCATTTTATTCGGGCCGGAGAAATCCAATGAAACAGAATCCCCGTTGATTGACATTTCAGGCTCCAGCGCGGAAGCGACCGCATTATTCCCGTGCTCGACATATTGCTTAAGCGCCTCGTCCTCTCTCGGGGAACCAAACCAGCCCGCCGAATAATCGGGATTGACCAAAAGCTTAAAGGGCAGCACTTCAGCAGAAATCTTTATCACGCAGGGTTTCTTCCCGCCGCTAAGCGTTACGGCTCCTTCGTAGACACCTGCCGGCGTGTTCTCGGGAACCCGCAGAGTCAGCCAGATAATTCTGGCAACGCCTTTCTTAAGGTCAGTTTTTCCGCCTTTTTTCAACATCTCCGGCCTTACTTCGGTAATACCGCCGTTGTTGACGGCCTTTAGCATATGCCTGAGAGACGCTATCTCTATATTCTCAGCCGCTATCTTTCCCCCGTTGCCGGTCAGGTCGGATACCGTAACCGAAAGGTCCGAACCTGCAAGAGGATAAAGCCCGATGGTTATCGGCTCGTATTCTCCCTGCGAAGCGAAAACCTTCAGGGAGTCAAGCTTCCTCTCCGCGGCAAGCGGGCGGTAATTGTAATAAGTCATTGCCATATAACTTCTCGTGAACGGAATAAAACCGTATTCCTTGTCGGAATCCGATGGGGCAGGCTCGGGATTGGTAACTTTAGGAATCATTACGGTGCACTTTTCTATCTTGCTCGTCAGCCTAAAACTCGTCTTTACATTGGCGTTCCAGGCCTCTTCAACCTCG
>CAIOVX010000076.1 GCA_903861835.1 Candidatus Firestoneibacteriota bacterium
CTGGTCGCTGAAGATTATTCCGCCGGCCGAAACCACGACGCAGAGAGCCACACTCATAATGAGCGAGTTCGCAAAAGTTTTTTCCATGTATTTGATGTTTTTCGCGCCATAGGCCTGGGCGACTATTATGTTTGCGGCAATGCTTAGGCCTATAAGCACCGAGATCAAAAGGAAGAGTATGGGGAGGGAAGTTGCAACTGCCGCAATTGCCTCGTGCCCCAATATTCTTCCCACCCAGAACATATTCATTACTTCAATGAAGGTCTGGAGGAAATTGCCGAGCAATAGAGGCACGGCGAACGCGAGGAGCTGTTTTGGGATGCTGCCGGTGGTAAAATCTTTCATTAGTGTCCTTCTGTTTATAACGTTCATAAGCCGCACTTCGTGCGTCTTGTTCTGTGTGGAAAGATATCTTTCATGCCGGACTGCGTCCGGCATAGCAGAATAACGTTCTTAACGTTTATAACGTAATGCAAAGACTCAAACTTGGTTATTATAACATATTTCAAGGGAAAAGGCAGTTGATTGAAGGTTTCTAAGATGAGTTGCCGAATCAGCGTATTTATTGTAAACTCTTGAAGGTTCTCGGCAATAATGGAGGAATAAATGGATTTACTGCCTTCGGTTCAGAAAGTTGAGAAGCATAAAGGAAGTTTCAGGTTCGCCGGTAAAAGCTACGCCTGTGAGACTTCGCCGCACTGCATCGCAGTTTACAATAGAGAATCCGATCTTTTAGGAATTCGCAAGGATTACCGCGGAAGGCCAGAAGGGTATACGCTGGATATAACGCCCAAGCATATAAACATTTGCGCAGGAGATTATGCCGGCTTGTATTACGGGATACAAACTTTAAACCAGCTGAAAGAGGATTTTGACCGCATCCCCTGCATGAAGATTACCGATTATCCCGAAATACAAATGCGCGGCATCCACCTGGATCTGAAAGGAAATCTCCCTCAGTTTGAAAGGATGAAGAGAATAATAGAAAATCTGGGCGCTTTCAAGTTCAATACTATACTTCTTGAATACGAGGATAAATTCCCCTTTAAGTCGCATCCTGAAATCGTCTCACCGCTGACCCTTACGCCTGCCGAGATAGAAGAACTCGTAAATATCGCCGAATACAATGCTGTCTCGATTATTCCTCTGGTCCAGTGCGCGGGGCATGTTGAGTATATCCTGAAACAGGGGAAATACGCAGGCCTGATGGAAGACAAGAGATTCCTTAACGAATTCTGCCTTACGGACAAGCGGGTTTCTGCGCTTTACAGGGAGCTGGCGCTTGAAGTAATGTCAGCGCATAAAACTTCAAAATATTTTCACATCGGCGGAGACGAAGCCTGGAATAGGGGCAGCTGCCCGCGTTGTAAGAAGGCAGTCGCGTCCAAAGGAAAGCAAAGGTTTTATATTGATTACATCGCAGGCATTTGTGATTTCGTGAAGGACAACGGTATGACGCCTATTGTCTGGGATGATTGCTTCCGGAAGGCCGCTCCGGCGGAGCTGAAGAAAATTTCCGGCAAAGCAGTCTTGATGTACTGGAAATATGGAACAACTACTTCAGGAAAAGAAGAGGCGCAGTACCCTGATCTGAAACTGTACAAGAAAGCCGGAATCCGTCTGGCGGGCGCTTCAGCGACAGCCGGTGCCGACGGGTTCACTGCCAGCACTGCAAGAAATATGGCCCGCATGGAAAACAACCTTTCGTGGGCTATGACGGCAAAGAAGCACGGAATGGAAGGCGTGGTGGGGACTGCGTGGACAAGGTACTGCGGGATTTGGCCTCCGGCATCCGCGCTGGAAGTATCCTGGATGCCTGTTGCGGGACTTGCAGAATTCTTATGGAAGGTGCCAAAGCGCGCTGACCTTTCAGACTTTAACCGAAGGTTTGTAAAAAGATTTTACGGAATAGAAGCGGAAGATATCAGCCGGGCGCATTATCTCGTGGAGCGGGATAACCAAAAAGCTTTTGAAGCCAGAGAAATATTTAAGAAGTTCAAGGGCAAGGTTACGAAGAACGCTGATATAGTGGAACTTATGGAGGTTTCCTGCGAGATAACGGAGCAGAAGGAGTATCTGAAGTGGGTCCTGGAACTAACAATGGATTGCGACTGGTACCGGAACAAATATTATGTGTTGTGGAAGCAGGAGAAGAAGGATAAAATAGCAGAGTGCTTAAAGGCGCTAAAGTCTATAAACGGGGTCATGAAAAGAACCGAAGAAGTCTATTCGAAATTTCTAAAAGCCCCCGAGGCGAGGGAGTTCGCGCTTTCCAGGTTCGCGCTTGAGAAGTATAAAATAGAGGAATACTTGAAAATGTTCAAAAAAACAAAGCCTGCTTGATTACTGTTCTCGCTGTGAGAACAGCAACCGGTCAATCCGGCTCCAACTGTTAGTTTCGGGGGAGAAATTGAGAGTACTTTATAAAATATCTTTTTTGCTGTTAGTTCTGCTGTCCTGCCGCCTGTCCTTCGGAGATTCCGGTTCCTGGCTTTATCTTGACGGGAATAATGACCGGACGGCAAGTTACACCGGGGTTGCCCTTGATTCAGACGGCGTTATATGGGTATCGGACGGAAGCAACTTCCTCTATAAGTACGCCAACCTTGCGTTTTCACAAGTTCCCTTGCCTGCTGCTTTCCCCTACAACAGGGTTCTTTCGCTTTACCCGTCAAGGACAAAAGGAATATTCGCGATGCTGCCCGGTTCGACCGGCCGTGACTGCAGGCTTGTAAAATGTTTTGACGGCGGCCCGCAGGTGATATTCGAGAACGGGGCGAACGGCGACTCCTTCTTTGAGGATTCAAAGGGAAGAATCTGGTCAAGCGACTATGACTGCTCGATACTTCTTTATAAAGAAAAAAAGGCCTACAAGATTAAATATAATTCCGGATTTCCGGAAAATGTTAACCGGAATATGCAGGGGGAATCTGTCAAGAACAAGGTCTATAATCCGGTTGATTTTCTTGAAGACTCTTCCGGAAGGATCTGGGCCTGGACCAATATAAAGAAAGGCGAGAATTACCAGCTTTCAATGTGCGAGCTGCTCTGTTTTGACGGGGAACAGGTCTATTCGTTCCCGCTTGACGGCCTCCCGAACAAACAACTCTGTTCCATAATGGAAGTTAAGCCCGGGACCTTCTGGATAGGGACTTATAACGCCAAGGGTATCTGGGTTTACGAGTGCGCTAAGGACGAAAAAGGAAAACCCCAGCTCAAGTCGCTGAGATATTCTCCGGATAACTTTCATGAGTCGTTTCTTCTGGAACATTTCAAGGATTCCTCGGGGCGTATCTGGTTCGTGACGCAGGACGGCTGGGATAGTTACGGGCCGGGCAGAAATTACCAGTCTTTGTGGCGCTTGTCCGGAGAAAAAACGGAATTAATTAAAAAAGGATTGGATGAATCTCCCGGCGTTTATAAGAGCGGCGGCAAGCGTTCTTTTTGCGAGGATAAAGAAGGTAATTTGTGGGTCGGAACCGCGGGAATCGGAGCTCTGGTAGTTTTAAAGTCCGGGGAGGCGAGGGAAGTCAGCTGGGTGAA
Source organism: Candidatus Firestoneibacteriota bacterium (assembly GCA_903861835.1). GTDB lineage: Bacteria > Oederibacteriota > D2-FULL-39-29 > D2-FULL-39-29 > CAIOVX01 > CAIOVX01. Next base: position 3,544 of record CAIOVX010000076.1, read on the forward strand.
CGGGCTTCGCACCTGGTTTTTAGGGCCGATACTCAAAGACGGGAAAGACAATCTTTTCTTCTTCCCGAATGAAGCATACGGGCGCTTTGCGCCGCAGGTTCTCAAAGCCGGAGGCCTTGATTATATCCTGGGGCTAAACGACAGGAGCCCTCTAAAGTTCTTAAGACTCGGCAGCAATGTCCTTTTGGATTCAAAAGGGTATTTATACTATGTGGATGCAGACGGGCAATTCGTAAAGTTTGACGGCAGCAGCGGCGCCGCAATTCTCGATATCAAAAAAACGCGGGAAACACTGACGCAAAAGTCTAATAATTCCTCGCAGGCGTTAAGTTACTTTGTCCTGGATTCAAAGGACAGGGCCTGGCTCTTCTTTGACAGAATGGTGGTTATAGTAGAGGATGGCAAGTCCCGGGAGTTAACGCTGGATGACGCGTACGCCGAGATAGTTCAAAAGGAAGACGAAGGGTTCCGGCTCGGTTCCGGAGATTCCGGCCGCGAGTATTCCGCGCCGGTTATCTCAAAGAAACGGGAATTATTCTATCAGCACTGGTGGGGAGGCAGGACGATCCGGGTTTTTAACGGAAAAGAATGGGCGGATTATAAAGTAAGCCCGGATATTTTTAAAGCCAAGAGCAGCGGGAGCGACTTCTTCGAAGCACTATTTATCAATAATGACGGCGAGGCGGTGGTCAACCGGCGAAGCTCCGGCTCAGACCCGGGGAAGAGTTTTGTTTTCAGGGGCGGCGGGTGGCTTGAATCGGACAAGTACTTCGAAAATACACGGGAGAAGAACAAGAAAAAGGCAGCGCTGAAGTATACCCGTGAATATAATCTCTGGAATCCTTCTTTTGATTTCAAGGATTCAAGAGGATGGATCTGGGTCGTGGACGAAGAAGGAAAGATCTGGCGCTCAAAGAACAGAAAGGAAGAGGGCGTTATTCTGCCGGGCGGGCGGAATTATTACGGGGCAGATGCAATCTTTGAGGACAGAAAAGGAAACCTTTGGGTTTCCTACCCGAACAATAAATACGCGGTGCTGGATACTTCAAGCCCGGAAAAAGGCCCGGACAGCGCGTCGATCAGGCTGCTTTCTTTTGGAGGGCGGAACGTTGTTATTCCTGAGGCCGCCGGAAAAATTGCCGAACCGGTCACGGACAGCAAGGTGGAATTCATGTTTGACCCCAAAGAGATACAGATATTCACGGTCAAGTATGAATACAGGCTTGACGGCGCCGGCTGGCGCGAGGAATCTTCGGGAAAGAACATTAAGCTGGAAGGGCTTGGTTTTGGAGACCACCTTCTTGAGTCGAGGGTCAAGGGGAATGGAGAGGCGGGCAGTACAGGCAAACTGAAATTCACGGTAAAGTATGACATTACGGAAAAACTGAAAGGCTGTTTTGAGAAACTCAACAAGGGCACGCCGGAGCAGCAAAAAGAAGCCATGGATGAATTACTGCGGCAAGACGGCGCTGCCCTGGGCTTTCTGGAAAACAAACGGAAAGAAACGGAGGATGAAACACTTAAATGGAAAATAGACGCTATAATCTCCCGCTTGAAATAAGTTTACTCTTCGCGGCTTGCGCCCTCTTTTTCGCGGGCTGCGCGACTATGCGGACAAACGGAACCGTTGCCGGCGACGAGAGTATCGCATACTCCGAGCAGGAAGCGGAGGTGCTTGCGGGCGGCCCCGGTGAATTCTTATCTTTGAATCCGGCGGAACTGAAAGAGAACAACCGTGTGAAAAGTTCTTTTGTTGACAAAGACGGAGTTTTCTGGATGCTCTGCAATGAGAAACTTTACAAGCTTTCGGGCGGAAAATTAAGGGTTTGCGCTTTTAGCTCTTCGGGCAAAGACAAAACGGAAAAAATTGAAGCGCAGGTAAGAGGTATTTCCCTGTCCTATAATAAAGAAGTTCTCGCGCAGGTCAAGACAGATTCCGGAGCCTGCCTGATCCTGAAACACGCCGGTGACGGCTGGCGAAAGATACAGGATAGCCTGAAGGTGTACGGTGACTGTTTTTGTTACGAGGATTCTTCCGGCAGGCTTATGATCATTGATGCCGAAGGATTCCTCAGCGTGAACGGCGTAAAAGCGGGAAGCATCATCCCGGATGAAGCCGGCAAAGGCGCCCTGAGACAAACTACTATCAGTCCGTGGTTTTTGAACCTGGAAGAGGATGATAAAGGCAGGCTCTGGATCTGGACGAGGTGGCATCCTGATTACACCAGGCTCAACAGCCGCATCTTCTGCTATAGCGGCGGCAAGATTAATTTCATAAACATGGAGGATATTCTTGGCAAGGATAATATTCCGTCCTGTATCGCTTTCCTTGGAGGGGATAAAATAATAATAAGTTCCTTCGATTATTTGCTGCCGGCCAAACATTACAGGATAGTTGATGAAAACGGCGAAGTTGACCTGAGAGGCGTAGCGGTCGACCCTCTGCTGAAATATAAATTAAATATTTTTTCCTGTTTTGTTGAAGCGCCCGGGAAACTCTGGCTCATTGCCAGGCAGGAAAGGATGCGGGTCGGATTATGGCTCTTCGACGGTTCCGGGCTTAAGAAGATCAAGGACGGCATCTTTAATGAATTTGTAATCAGCAGCCTCTACGACGAGAAAAATCTTTTCCTGAAGGAAGCCGGGGGAAACCTCTGGGTTGCGGCGAAAGTAAACGGCGCTCTGCTGGTTACCGGGAAGGGCGAGGCTGAAGCAATCAACTGGACAAAAGGCTTGTCCCTGAGAAATGTGGCCGGCATACACCGTGACGGGGAAGGCAATATAATTTTCGTGAACAACAGGGATACTTCAAAGGGTGAAAGCGATCTTGTGCAGATGCTTCCCCCGGGTTCTCTCGAAAAAATTCTGGCAAAGAAAACCGAAGAGAAGTACAAGATGTTCATTGCCAGGGAAAACCTGATGTTTTCGTCCGGAGGGGTTGCCTGGTGGGTAAAGGCCGGCGATTCCGGCCTGGACCTTGTAAAATACGAGAACGGCTCGGAAACAAAGGTTCTGGGTCTGGAAGAGTACAGGCAGAAATATAAAGAAAAATACGCTCCGGGAGGCAGCTACAGACTGCTATATTCCGGGATTGATTCGGCGGACCGTATTTGGCTGTATTACAGCGAGACTGTCCTGATTTATGACCCGAAAACCGGCGCCTTCAGCGATTTTAATCTTGAGGACGCCTATCTTGACGCGCTGAACAAAAAAATCAGCGTGAAAATAAGCGATCCGAAGCACAGGGTATATTTTGCTCCTGACGGAAAGGTGATGTACACGGGCGGGGAGAAGTTAATCAGCAAGAATGGCAGGTTGATCTGCCTTTTCACTTTCATCGGCTGGTATGACGGAACCGAATGGAAGTCTTCCCTGCCGGTCAAAGGGTCGAAGAAAAACGAGCAATTCACCGGAAATTTCTTCTTCAACAAGGACGGCCTGCTTTCTATGAATACGGTATCTGACGATACGCTGCCTGCCTCAAGTTTTTCTTTCATGGACGGGGACTGGAGAAGGAACGCCGCCTATGAAGCGGATCCTGCCGAAGAAGCTGCCGATAAACTTATGGAGGAGCTGAGGAAAATAACGGGGATTGATAATATAGTTAAGGCTTGCAGGATAGACTCCGGCCTGACGGTTGCAGATACCGCAGCCTACGGTGTGGTTTTTGTTGCGGGCGGGAAGACGCTGAAATTAAAGGGCTTTCCAAAAAGTCCCTCTAACAACCTAAATCAGGATTTTCGCGCGCTACTGGATAACAAAAACAATATTTGGATTGGCAGAAAGTCTTCCATTGAAAATGAATGGGTGATGTTCCCGCGCGAGACCGTCGAAAAAGAAGGGGAAGTCTTTATTCCCGGGGCGCAGGAGCAGGAAGAGAAGCCGCGCGCTATAGCAGGGTCGCTTACCTCTTCAGCGGTTAATGAGAACCGGGTCGCGGTTGACGCCGCGGAAAAACCCGGCGCCGGCGCTTCCTCTCCAAAAAGGGCAAAGGTTTTTCGCGGTGTTAAATTTGCCAAAAGGGTAACAAGCGGCAGCGCTGAACCGGCCGGAACTCTTGAAGCGGCCGAGACAAACAGCAGAGGTTTTGAACCTGTCCCATCAGGCGCGGGAGTTACGGCGAAAGGAAAGGAAAAAGGCTCCGATGTTCCGCAGGGAGAAAACAAACAAGGAAGAGAGGGAGAGATTTTATCCTCTGAGCATTGTTTTGACCTGCTTTCTTCGGAAGACGTGTTGAAACAAAAGAAAGGAGAGAAATACTTCCTGCTGCTCGGTCAGAAAGGAGCAGAGTACCTGCAGGAGAAGAAAAAGGCGGTTTCTGACGACAACTTGTTGTTCAGGATTGACGCGATATTATCAAAAATCAGCCGATAGGAGGCTTATTATATGAAAAAGATACTGTTTGCTTCGATGTTTGTTTTTGCCGCGTGCGCGCTGTCTTCGCAGGAGACTCAGCTCACTGTTTACAATCAGAATTTTGGGGTTGTAAAAGAAAAACTCTCCCTTGATTTGAAAAAAGGAGAAAACGATGTTCCCTTGAGCAATTTGGCCTCGCAGCTTGAGCCGGCCTCGGTAATTCTTCGCGATACCGCAAACCCCGGCGCGCTGAAGATCCTTGAGCAAAACTTTGAGCCCGAGCCTTTAAGCCAGGGCAAGCTGCTTTCAAAATATGAAGGCAGAAATTTGGATTTCGAAATAATGGAATATGATGAAGCCGCAAAAGTGAATAAGAAAGTGATTAAGACCGCGAAAATACTTAGAAGCGGCAACAATACAAACACAAACGCATACAATCCTTACAACCAGCCCGCCTACTATGCAACTTCGGCCATAGTTGAGATGGAGGGCATTATTCGCTTCAGCCTGCCTGGAACGCCGCTCTTTAAGTCTCTCGGAGAGAAGGCCTTCATAAACCCGACCCTTTACTGGAAACTCTGGTCCGATGAAGGAGGCAAGAGAGACGCGGAGCTGTCCTATATAACCGACGGCATCAGTTGGTCCGCGACTTACGACGTGCTGGCTCCGGAAAAAGGCGACGAGATGGATGTTGTCGGCTGGGTGAACATTGACAATCACTGCGGCAAGGATTTCGAGAATACCGGCATCAAGCTTATGGCAGGGGACCCAAATAAGTTAAAGACTAACGCTAATATGAACAACGCGTACGGCGGCCGCGCGATGGCAATGGAAGCCGTGGCGGCAAATTCGGTAACCCAGAAAGATTTTGACGAGTATCATATGTATAACCTTCCGCGGAGGGTGAACCTGCTGGACAGCGAGAAGAAGCAGATAGAGTTTATGCGGGTGGC
>CAIOVX010000077.1 GCA_903861835.1 Candidatus Firestoneibacteriota bacterium
CGTCTTGTTCTGTAGGGTATGATATCTTTCATGCCAGACTGCGTCCGGCATATCAGAATAAGCCGCACTTCGTGCGTCTTGTTCTGTAGGGTATGATATCTTTCATGCCAGACTGCGTCCGGCATATCAGAATAAGCCGCACTTCGTGCGTCTTGTTCTGTAGGGTATGATATTTTTCATGCCAGACTGCGTCCGGCATATCAGAATAAGTTTCATAAGGCAAAACTCCCGGGCGCACCCGGGGGTTTTTTTACAAATAGCCAGTTCAAAACCCCAAAATAATGATATACTTGAGAAGTTAATGGGGTCCACTTCGGCATTGGAGTTTTATGAGTAAAGAGAATAACAATCTCAAACTGCCTCAAAACAACCCTCCTGAGGGAATACTGCCATTCCTTGATTACGTTCCATTTGGCTACTGCAGGATCTCTGTAGACGGTTTAATAATGGAGATTAACAAGTCGCTGCTTGAATGGATTGGCTATGCAAAAGAAGAAGTAAGAGGCAAGTTTAATATAAAGGACCTTCTGGGGGAAAACTCAAGGAAAGAGTTTGAGAGGTGCCTGTCTGAATTGCGAAATGCCGGGCGCCTAACTGAAAGTGAGCTGGAGATAAGGAGAAAAGACGGCACAAAATTATTCGCTTTGATTGACGGGATTGCCGTAAAGGAAAAAGACGGCACCGATAAATACTACTGGTTTACTGCCTATGATATTTCAAAGATGAAAAGGGCTGAGTTTGAAACTCAAATGAGTCAGAATGTTTTCAACGCGGTCATAAACGCAGCTCAGGAGAGCATCTATCTTATAGATAAAGATGCGACCGTGCTCGCTTCAAATACTGTTGCCGCTAAAAGAGCAGGTAAATCCGTAAAAGAATTCGTAGGCTTTAACGCTTTTTCGGGGCTGCCCGCTGAAATCCTGGAGCAGAGGAAAAGGACTCTTGAAATTGTCGCCGCTTCCGGAAAGTGGGTGCATTTTGAGGATAGGCGGGGAGAGAGGATTTACGAGTCAATTGTTTATCCGGTCTGTAATGGGATAGATACGGCAAATAGTTTTGCGATATATAGTTCCGATGTAACTGAACAGCGCCGCACTTTTGATGAAGTCTTAAAAGAGGGCGACCGTGAAAAAGCCATTATAGACCAGGCGCCGTTTGGCGCGCATATATTTGAGCTTCGGGATGACGGAACCCTCATCCTTACCGGCTCAAATCCCGCCGCTGACAGGATGCTTGGATTGCCGGGCGCCAATCTCTTCGGAAAGAGCATCGAAACCGCCTTCCCCGGAATAGCCGGCACCGAAATTGTTGGAGAATACAAAAGAGTCGCCGCCCTGGGAGGCACTTACCGCAAAGAAGATTACAGCTATAAGCATAAAAATGTGTCCGGCATTTTCGCCATTAATGCGTTTCAGCCTTCAAAGAACAGACTTGTGGTTTTCTTCCGTGATGTTACCGGAAAAGCAATAGCCGAAGCCGCTGCAGCTGAATCCCGCGGCAAGCTAAGTTTTCTTTTTGATACGATGTCGCAGGGCGTTATTTTTCAGGGTAGGAAAGGAGAAATCACTGAAGTAAACGCCGCGGCCTGCAGACTGCTGGGGCGTTCGAAAGAACAGCTATTGAGTCAATCGGCTTACGGGCAGGGTTGGAAGATGGTGGATGGGGACCTGCTTCCTCTCAAAGATGAGGACAGGTCGTCATATATTGCCATCAAGACCGGCAAGCCCGTGACCAATCAACTTATCGGAATCTTCGCGCCGGAAAAGAATTCCTACAACTGGGTAATTGTCTCGTCTATGCCAAGAGTCAAAGAAGGGGAAACGAAACCGTATCTCACCATAACCACACTTTCCGACGTTACCGCTATAAAAGAAGCAGAACATCAGGAAAAAAACAAAGCGGAGGTGTCCGGCGCTTATACTCTCGCGCTCCTGAAACTCTCCAGGCATCACTCTCTCGGGTTTGAAGAGTTTTCTGAAACCGCGCTCGCTGCAGGAGCTGAGGCGCTGAAAATAGCAAGACTGGGGCTCTGGTTCCTCTCAAAAAACAGAGAGGAATTGAGGTGCTATAAGTATTTTACCGGAGCAGGGAAGAAGTATTCCTCCGGCATGTCAATACAGAAGCGCGACTACCCCGCCTATTTTAAAGCGCTTGAATCAGGCGGGATAATCTCGGCGCCAGATGCCCTGATGGACAGACGAACTTTGGAGTTCACTAAAGACCACCTGCTTCCCCAAAATGTGTTTTCGATAATGGCAGTGCCTCTTATGCGCGGGGACAAAGCTGCCGGGATACTCAGTTGCGAGAGTGTCGGCGAAAAACGCGAGTGGATGGCGAAAGAAGAAGATTTTATCTCTGCTGTAGCCGCCCAGGTCGTATTCTCGCTTGAGCAGCGCGACAGAGAAAAAGCCGAGAGTGAACTGAAGGAGCAGAATGAAGTCTTCTTTAAAATAAATGAACTGGCTTTTGAAATCGCAAACCTTTCCAACGAAGTTGAGATACAGCCGGTGCTCATAAAATGGCTTTTTGAGACCTCAGGCGCCGCGGCCGCCTGGTTCTCCGACTACGACCCTGAACGCAAGAGCTTGATTGTGAAGGAGTTTGAGGCCCGCAGCGGTTTTTTTCAATCCATTGTAAAGGTTCTCGGCAAGTTCCCGCAGGAGTTCAATTCTCCGGTAGACGAGAAAGCCTATAATATGATGACGGGCGCCTCCATCTACCGCCTGAAATCGCTGAACGAGCTGAGCACGCCTGACAGCCGTCAATTTATGAGCGATGCCGTGCAGAAAATAACAGGAATAGAGAGATTTATCGCCCTCTTTCACAAGGTTGAAGACCGGCTCTTCGGGGTCTCCATACTGGGTTTCAAAGCGGGGCAGCCGGATCCCTCCGATGAATTGCTTGGTTCCTACGCGTCGCTTGCCGCTGTATCCCTAAAGCAGAGAAAGATGGCCGAAGCCCTGGTTGAAAGTGAAGATAAGTTCCGGCGGATTTTTGTGGAAAGTCCTATTGGAAAAGTTATTGTCGGCGGGGATGCGAGATTTATAAGCGTAAACGAAGCTTTTTGCCGGATGCTGGGATATGCCGAAAAAGAATTACTGGCGCTGAAACTGACAGCCATTGCTCCGGAAGAAGAAAGCGGAGAGGAAATTGAAGCGATGAAGGCCCTTAGTGCAGGCAAGCTTAAGCAGTTTGTCACGGAAAAGAGATATATAAGGAAAGACGGCTCGCTTATTTGGGGGAAAGTTACGGCGAGCATAATGAAAGCAGAAAGCGGCAGACTGAAGTACTTTCTCGGAATAGTTGAGGACATAAATGAACGGAAGTTAGCAGAGTTAAAAGCTGCGAAAGAGGCCGGCTGGAAGCTCGCCTTGATTGAGCTCTATGAGAAGGCGCCAAATCTTTCCGAGAAGGAACTTTACGCTTTCCTTCTTGATAAGGTTACGGCGCTGACTGAAAGCGCGGTAAGTTTCCTGCACCGGGTCTCTGACGGCCCAAAAGACATAACCCTTACGGCCTGGAACGGAAACGCGATGAGAGAGTGTTCTGTTGAGACAAGTTCCCATGATCCGGAGGAAAAAGCAGGCAACTGGGCGGACAGTCTGAGGCAGAAGAAAACGGTTATGAATAACAATTATCAGAATGCCCGGAATAGAGAAGGGTGTCCTGATGGACAAGTCAACTTGACGAGGTTTTTAAGCGTTCCGGTGCTTGAGCAGGAAAGGGTTAGTTTTGTTTTTGGGGTAGGGAATAAGAAGCTTGATTACGATGAAGACGACGCGAGGCAGATGCGGCTGCTCGGAATAAATATTCAAAATATCATAAGCCGGCGCCATTCCGATGTTGAACTCAGGGAATCAAGGGAAGCGTACCGCAGTCTGGTAGAAAACCTAAATGATGTAATCTTTGTTCTTGATGTTTCCGGAGTCTTGAGATACTTAAGCCCTGCCGCAAAAATATTTGGTTACTCCCCGGAAGATCTTGAGGGCAAGGGCTTCACGGGAATAATATTTCCTGAAGATCTTAAGCTGGTGTCCGAGGCTTTCAATAGTGCCATTTCCGGAACTTCAAGACCGATTGAGTACAGAGTCTTTACCAAGGACGGAAAGCTTCGCTGGGTAAGAAGCTCCAGCAGCGTTATAACTGAGGCTGGGAAAATAACAGGGATTAGAGGTGTGCTCTCAGATATAAATGAAAGGAAACAGACAGAAGCGGCTCTCTCGCAGGCTCAAAAGCTCGAATCTCTGGGTGTGATAGCCGGCGGTATAGCGCATGATTTCAACAATTTGCTTTCCGGCGTGTTTGGGTATATAGAAATAGCCAGGCTTAAGGCCAAAGGCGACCCAGCCGTGATTCAGAGTCTGGATTCAGCCATAGAATCTTTCAACAGGGCAAAAGACCTTACCCAACAGCTGCTTACCTTTTCCAAAGGCGGCGCGCCGGCAAAAAAACCTTCCGACCTCGGAATACTCCTAATGACGAATGTTCAATTCGCCTTGAGCGGCTCAAATCTTCTCGCAGAGTATTCAATACCCGAAGAAAAACTTATATGCGATATGGATGTTAATCAGATAAGCCAGGTGATAGATAATATGGCAATCAACGCGGTCCAGGCGATGCCCTCCGGAGGTTCGCTGAAGGTGAAGGCGGGAAGGTCAACGCTTAATGAGTCGGAAGTGCACGGTGATGAAAAACCGGGCAATTATGTGTATTTTGAGATAACAGATTCCGGAGTCGGTATTCCTAAAAGTATTTTTTCCAAGATATTCGACCCGTTTTTTACGACCAAACCAAAAGGCAGCGGCCTTGGGCTTGCAACGGCCTACTCAATAATAAAAAAACACGGCGGTATAATTTCGGCGGTTTCCGAGCCCGGTAAAGGTACAAGCATGAAAGTTTACCTGCCCTGCTCAGGTTGCGAGCGGGCCCCGGAAACAATTAAGCCGGCGCAATTGGTCAAGGGGCAAGGTAACATTTTGATTATAGATGACGAGCCGTCGATTCTTAATATGGCAGTGACGGTGCTGTCCGGAGTCGGCTACAGCGTCTCTGCTGCCGAAAACTGCGCAGAGGCTATTGCAAAATTCAAGGCAGCCGCTGCGGCGAAGGAAGCCTTCGACCTGGTCATAACTGACCTGACCCTGTCGGGCGGAAAGGGCGGCGTAGAATTCCTCAGGGAACTGCGAGGAATCAGCAAGAGTGTTCCTGTAATGGCATCCAGCGGTTATGCTGAAAATGAGGTTATGTCCAACCCGAAAGATTATGGGTTTGCAGGCAGCCTGGTAAAACCCTACCTCATAGAAACACTTTCCGAAAAAGTAAAAAGCATATTAACCGGCCAGTAACGGGCAGTTCTGTCGCTGCTCCGGAGGTATTGTGAAAAGAAATATTTTTGCCGTTCTGTTACTCCTTGTTTTGCCGCTTTCCGCCGGGCAGTTCAAATATAATTTTGCCTGGGACTGGTCCGTGCCTCACGACGCGAAATTTTTTGACGCGCTGAAGCAGCTTGGTTTTAATGTTTATGTCGGCATGGAAACAGGCGCCGGGCTGGAAAGAATATATTCCGAAGCCGGAAAACGCGGCATAGAAATTTACAGGCTTATGGAGTTTAAGGCCAATGATTACCCTGACTGCGACCAGGTCATTTCGGATTCTGATATAAAAAAAGTTATGATAAAGGGCAAGAAAGGCAAGGCCTACAACGACCAGGTGGGCGGGGAGCCCGTGGAAAAGGAGGATGTCTTTAAGAGCGATATGATGTGCTTCAGCCGGGAAGAAGCGCTGAAAATGGCAAAAGAAAAAGTGGCGGGACTTGCATCAGACAAAAGGGCAGCGGGCGTCTGTTTCGACTGGTTTGGTTACAGAAATTACCTGGCGTGTTATTGCGACATCTGTCTGGAAAAAGAAGCCGCGCTCGCGAAAGCCCATCCTGAACTTTCTCCGGAGCAGGCCCAGGCAAAGTTCTCGGAAGATTCTCTGGTGAATTTTATGAACGCGGTTATCGCCGAGGGGAGAAGAGTTAACCCTGCGGTAAAGTTCACCTGCCATGTCTACCCGTACTTTAGGCCTAACCCGCTTTACGGCAACAAACTTAATATGGAATACCCCGAGCAGACCGTATCGTGGTTTTTCCTGCCGCATTGGGATTTGGCCAAAGTAAGAGAGTACACCCGCGTGATTGTTAAGGATGCAAAGAAATATTTTAAGGACGGCGCCGGCATCCCCTTTCTCGGCATTTACGCCGATGAGAATAAGAAATCGGCTGCGCGCGTTGCAGAGGAGTTCAAGATCCTGCGTGAAGAGGGGGCCGAAGGTGTGTCGGTGGCCAGTTTCGGGGAGATACTGAAGGATCCGGAGATGGTGAAGGTGTTTGAGAATAATCTGAAATAGAACTTAGCGGTTTGTAACGTTCATAGGCCACACTTCGTGTGTCCTGTTTTGAGAGGTAGGATATTATTAATGCCGGACTCCGTCCGGCATGGCAAAATAGCGTTCTTAACGTAAAAACGAGAGAAAGGGAATATCTGTTAAGGTTTACGTTACAAACGTTATAAAGATAATGATTACTTGATAATTTCCTCTTAGATTCGGTTTTTCGCTCCCTTGTCTTACCCTTCCTATTAGTGCTATAATATTTCCGTTATGCATAAACTGAGCGAAATTGTAAATAATTGCGGCAGGGTAGTAGTAAAAATTGGGTCAAACCTGCTGGCAAGCAAGGCCTCCGGAATAAACCTGTCGAGGGTTGATGCTATTGCGGAGGCGCTTTGCTATTTGCAGAGAAAAGGCAAGAGTGTGGTTCTTGTGTCTTCCGGCGCGCAAGCGGCAGGCGTGGCGGCGTTACGCCTTAAAGAAAAGCCAAAAGCTATGGCCGAAAAGCAGGCAGTCGCGGCTGTCGGGCAGCCTCTGCTTATGGAGGCCTATGAAAAGGCATTCAGAAAGCAAGGAAAACATATCGCGCAAATACTGCTTACTAACGAAGACCTCAGCAGCAAAGAAAGGTTCTTCAATGCGAAAAATACTTTTGGCGCCCTGCTGAATAAAGGCATTATTCCCGTTGTGAACGAGAATGATACAGTCGCGGTAGAGGAGATAAAGGTCGGCGACAACGATAATCTTTCCGCGATGGTGGCTAACCTGATAGAAGCTGACCTGCTGATTTTGCTCTCTGATATTGACGGTCTTTACACGGATGATCCCTCAAAAAATCGCAGCGCGAAACTTGTTCCCCTTGTCGAAAAAATAGATGCCGGCGTAGAGAGATTTGCGAAGAAGTCGGGAAGCGAGCTGTCCACCGGCGGTATGTTTACAAAACTTCAGGCCGCTAAGAAATGCGTCTCTTCCGGCATAATTATGGTTATCTGCAACGGGGAGGAACCCGGCATCCTCAAAGAGATTTTTGAAGGAACTTTTAAAGGAACCCTCTTCTTGCCAAAAAAGAACGCAATGACGAACAAAAAAAGCTGGATGGCTTTCGTTGCCAATCCAAAAGGGTTCGTTGTTGTTGACGACGGGGCGAAAGATGCTCTGCTTAACCGCGCTAAGAGCTTACTGCCTTCCGGCGTGCTTGATGCCGGCGGTGATTTTAGGGCCGGTGATACAATCTCGGTGAGGGACAGACTCGGTTTTGAAATAGCCAGAGGGGAATCAGCCTGCTCAAAAGAGACTATGCTGATAATCCGCGGCTGCCGGACGGGGGAAGTGGGCAAAAGACTGCCCTCGTGCAAAATCAAGGAAGTTATTCACAGAGACAACCTTGTCATACTCGCAGAGTCTTAACAGCCTGCGGGCGCGGTTTGCCCGCTTGTTAAACGGAGAACATATGGAGACCGTAGCAGAAAAAGCCGCGAAAGTAAAAGAAGCGAGCGCCGCGCTTTATACGGCCTCACGGGAAGCAAAGGATGCGCTGCTGTTAAATGTGGCAAAGCTCCTTGACGCCGGAAGGGCAAAAGTGCTTTCCGAGAATGCTAAAGATATGGAAGGAGCTAAAACTTCAGGGCTTTCAGAGGTTATGCTCGACCGCCTGCTCTTAAACGATAAGAGGCTGGACGGTATGATAGCCGGCCTTAAAGATATCATTTCCCTCCCGGATCCTGTCGGTGAAGTGACCGAGACGGTAAAGCGGCCGAACGGCATGACGGTGGAACGCATGAGAGTTCCGCTCGGAGTAATCGGCATTATATATGAAGCCCGCCCCAATGTTACCATTGACGCGTCAGCATTGGCCTTGAAGTCGGGCAATGCCCTGCTGTTAAAAGGCGGTTCAGAGGCAATTAATTCCAACAGGAAACTGGTAGAGATTATGAAACAGGCTTTGAACCTTTCCGGCTTCTCTGAAAATTGCGTGGAATTTATTGATACCGCAGACCGGGCGGCTGTTCTTGAAATGGTCAAACAGAAAGCCTACCTGGATGTTATCATTCCCCGAGGCGGCCGGAACCTTATTGATTTCATTCTTGAAAATTCCTCAGTTCCTGTCATTACACACGGCGAGGGAAACTGCCATGTCTATGTTCACGAGGATGCAGACCTGAAGATGGCCGAAGAAATAGTTTTTAACGCGAAAGTACAGCGGCCTTCAGTCTGCAACGCCGCGGAGAAGCTTCTTGTGAGTTCCAAAACAGCTAAAGTCTTCCTCCCTGTCATGGCCGAGCGCCTTAAGGCTGCCGGAGTTTCCATAAAGGGCGACGAAGAGACCAGAATGCTTGTAAAAGACTCCGCGGCTGCCACGGAAGAAGACTGGAAAAAAGAGTACTCCTGTCTTATGATTGCCGTTAAGGTTGTGTCGGGGCTGGACGAGGCGATAAAGCACATCAATCATTACGGCTCGCATCATTCAGATGCGATAGTCACTACATCCAAAGCTGCCGGGGAGAAATTCCTGCGTGAAGTGGATTCCGCGGCGGTGTTCGTCAACGCCTCCACAAGATTCAACGACGGCTTTGAATTCGGTCTCGGCGCCGAGATGGGGATATCAACTCAGAAGCTTCACGCGAGGGGCCCTATGGGGTTGAAGGAACTTACCTCGCTTAAGTTTGTGGTAAGAGGGAGCGGGCAAGTAAGGAAATAAAAGAGTTAATAACGTTCATAAGGTTTGTAACGTTTGTAACGTAAAACGCAAATGAAAGGATATTCCTCCAAACAATCAAGATTTTCGTTATAAACGTAAAGAACGTTACAAACGTTATAAACGTATTTTTTTAGGAGGCCCCATGTTCCCCCGCATCCTTCTTCCGCTTTTCTTTCTTGTTTCTTCAGTCTTCGCTTCCGGGCAAAATTCATTTACCTGGAACCTCGGTTCTTCCTCAGATCTGAACCCCGGCAGCGGCGGGTATTTTTTAACACCCGACCGCGCTCCTAAATCCGGAACTGACGAAGGTAATCCCTTCAGGCAGCTGAAATCCAATGTTGCGCAGTGTATATGGGCTATGCCGGCGTTTGATTTCGACAAGGAAAACTTCGGCGCCATAAATCATCCTTTTTATCTGACAGTCAAATTCAAGGATGAAGGCGGCAAGGTTGCTTTCTATTCCGGAAAGGGCGGGGACGGACTTTACGGAAAAGGGCCTATTGGTTTTATAGGAGGCAAGTCAGACGGCAAGTGGAAAGAAGAAACCCTCATTATTCCTAGGTCAATGCTAAGGAGTTTTGACGGAAAGGTGTTTGCTTTTTCCGCTGGCGGAATAGGCTACGAAATAAAGATCAGCAAAATGACGCTTTTCTCCGAAGCGGCTGAGGAACTAAAGGAGAAAGAGGAAATAATAGCAAAAGCTTTTGAAAATGACTCAAACAAAAGAGCAGAGCTTAAGAGAAGCCTGTCCGGCAAATTCCGCGATCTTGGGCTTCCGGATCCTGGCTTGGCCCCGGAGTTCACGAAAGAAGAAATAGAGAGGGGGTTTAGGGCCTTTTTCCCTCCCGTAAATAGGCAGCTTTACAGGAACTCCAACGCGGTTCCCGGAGAGCTGAAAACACCCGCGGAAGTATATGCCTGCCCCGGGCAGTTTGAATCTATCATAGTCGCAATAAAGGGAATAGGCGCAGGTCCGGGTGAAATCTCTCTTTCTTTGCCGGATTTCGCTGGAGAAAAAACCGGAATAAACTGTGAAATCAGGCAGGCTGTTTATGACGACCAGCGAATCGGTTCATCCTGGGATACCAATTACAGAAATGTTCCGGAGCGGCTGATACATGTTAAGGCTTTGAATGTGGCAGGAAAAGAGCTTGGTATCTTTTACGTTTGCTTTTCCGTGCCTGAATCCGCGGCGCCGGGCGAGTATGCGGGAACATTTATAATTAGCGGAAGGAAAGGCGCGCTTGCTTCCGTGCCCGTCAAATTAACTGTATACCCCTTTAAGCTGGAAGCCCCGGACCGTGCTACTCACGGAGTTTTCTATTATATTGATGCCGGTGAAGCCTCGCCTTTTGAATTGATGGACATGAGAAATCACGGAATTGACACGCTGGCCGCGGGGTTTATGCCAAGGCTGGCAAACGTCAGTCTCGCAGGTTCAGACGACGGGTCTGTGAAGGAATTTCTTGGATTGGCGAAAAAATTCGGATTCAAATCCCCGCTTGTCTGCAACACCGGAAATCTCGGCGTCGGATACAAGGACTATAATGGCGTAATACAGAAAACTCTCAGTCTTGCATCTGCCGCCGGATTCAAGGATACAGCTTTCTTTCCTGTGGATGAGCCGCATACAAAACCGAAGCAGGATAAGGCGTTCAAGCTTTGCACGACGACCAAGTCGGTAAGCGGAGCGAGAACTTTTATCACGCTAAACCCTAATGCCGAAAAAGTGCTGGAACCGGTCCTGGACGATTATTGCTACAACATCACGTATATTAATGATGATGTCATAAACAGCACGGTAAACAGCAAGCACGAGCTGATGTTTTACACCGCCGGCATAGGGACTGACCCGACGGTTAACAGGTTCACAGCCGGATATTATTTCGCGAAATCAAAAGCCCGGACGATGTTCTACTTTGCCTATATGCTTTTTGAAGGCGACCCGTATCTCGACTGGGACGGCGGCAACAGGGACTGGAATGTGGTCTTCCCCTCGATGGATTCTCCGTTTCATGATCCGACTGTAGAATGGGAATCTCTGCGGGAAGGCGTTGATGACTACCGGTATATTTACACGCTGCAGCAAAGCATAAAGAAAGCCGACAAAGCGGGAAAGAAAACCGAGGCCGGCGCGGCGGACAGGGTATTGGCTGACATAATGAAGAAAGTAAGTTCAAACGGCAAAAAGGCTACCGGGCCGGAAGGGGTTATCGAAGGGGACTTGAGGCTGAAAGGCACGAAACTTGATCCTGAACTTCTGAAAAGGTCCGCTTCTCAGGCTGCAGACGCCTGGCCGGATGAAGCTAGACGAAAGATAGCGGAACAGATAATATTGCTAAATACCGCTTTGCAGAAAGCGCAGGGCAAGTAGAATTTTGGTGAGCATTCTTTACTCTGCTTTGCCAGCTGCCATCTTGACTCATAACGCAGCAACAGCGAAATCACGATTCAATTATTTCTCGTATCTTTCTTCTGCCGGGTGTGGATTTGAAATATTTTTCTCTTTTTCTCGCTTCACTTAGTGAGGGGAATGATTCTGTGTGTATCAATTCGTATGGGCGGTATGGTCTTGAAGAAGATATTTCACCGGCATTATGTTCCTTGAAGCGCCGGGCAATATCGTTGGTTGTGCCGGTATATGTTCTGGTTCTTGCTATATTTAGCAAGATGTAAACATAATACATAACGACCTTTATATTGCTTCGTAACTGGAAGTGGAATCTTAAACGTAATAGTTTTATGTTAGAATAACATCGTTGGCGGATCCGCCATTTTTGCTTCGCAAAAATGGCGAGATCTCGCCAATAATTTGCGCAGCAAATTATTTCAATGGTTGATTGTGTCCTATTGCAAGATGGTTCGTTGATGAATAGAATAGTTGGCGGATCCGTCATTTTTGCTTCGCAAAAATGGCGAGATCTCGCCAATAATTTGCGAAGCAAATTATTGGCGGAGAAGGAGGGATTCGAACCCTCGGAACCCGTGAAGGTTCACACGCTTTCCAGGCGTGCGCCATAAACCAACTAGGCGACTTCTCCGTAAAAAGTTGTTAAAAGGCGTGATTAAGTATTTTACACATTCTTAGGCGAAATCACCAGCGAAAAATAGGGATTGCAGGGGATGCATATGAACAGCAGGGACAGATTTGTGAATGTTTTGACCGGCAAAGGGGCCGACAGGGTCCCTTTCTTTAAGATGTTTGGAGGCGTAAATAAATGTCATGCCGCCTGGGAAGCGGAATCGCCGGGCATTTCAAAGAACATAGACAAAGTGTTGCAGTTTGAGGGTTATGGCAGGGGTTGGGCTGAAGCTCCGGTCAACATGCGCCTTTCAAGGCTCCCTCCCCCGAGCATTCTTTCGGATGAAGAAACAAAATATACCAGAAGGAACGGCGACGGGTCGGTTGAAGTGATAGGAAAAGGAAATGACAAGTTTGAACATACACTTGAATATCCCGTAAAGAGCCGCAAGGACTGGGAAAAGATCAAGAATGAGTTTATGGCCGCGGATGACCCCGGCAGATTTCCGGAGAACTGGGAGGCCCTCGTAAAGGAATACGGCGAAAGAGAGTACGCGCTTGAACTCTCCCATCGCGGAGTTTATGGGTTTACGCGGGATATGCTCGGCGATGAAAACCTTGCGTTTGCTTTTTATGATGACCCGGAACTTGTCCGTGATATAATGACTTCTTATACGGATATGGCGTTAAATATTTGGGATCGTATGGTCAAGGATGTTGAATTTGACCTGATAGAATGCTGGGAAGATATGGCGTTCCGTTCGGGCGCGATGATCTCTCCCGAAGCCTTCAGAGAGTTCATGAAACCTGTCTATCAGAGAATAGCTGCTTTTGCTAAAGATCATAACATAAAGATTATTCTGGTTGACTGCGACGGCTATATCGAGGAGCTTGCGGGGCTTATGCTGGAAAGCGGCGTCACCTCAATGTATCCCTGTGAAGTTTTCGCCGGAAATGACGTTTCGAGGATGCTGGACAGGTATCCTAATCTCTCGCTTATGGGCGGGCTCGAGAAAAATACGATGGCACAGGGGAAAGATGAGATGGACCGTGAAGTAGAAAAGGCGGCCCTGCTTATCAAGAAAGGAAGATTCATTCCCGGGCCTGACCACTTTGTACTCTCCAATGTGCCGTTTGCCAACTACAAATACTTCATGGAAAACCTTAGAAAGGTGATAGTGAAATAGATAAAAGGAGCGAATGGAAATGGAAAATGTAAGGCAGCTTTTTCTGGATGTGATGAATTACAGGAAGGTTGACCGCATGCCGGTGATGCACTGGGGCACCTGGAAGGAAACGAGGGTCAGGTGGGAACAGGAGGGTATGCCGAAGGATGCCCAGCAAAATGAATATCTGGATACGCCAATTATTTTTCAGACCATACCTGTAAATTGCGGGCTGCTGCCGGATTTTAAAGAAGAGATACTTGAGGAAACGGACGAGTACAAGATTTTCAGGCAGTACGACGGGGTTGTCGCGCAGCACTGGAAAAACAGGGGCTGCATCCCGCATTTCATTGATTTTACCATCAAAGGGACCGAAGGAAAGGGCTGGGATGAATACAAGAAAAGGCTCCAGCCGCATCCTGACAGGTTTCCGAAGGATTTCGACCGGATTATTAAGGAGTTGGAGAAATCAAAATCCCCGGTCAGAATAAAAACAGGCTCTCTGATTGGCTGGATTCGCGACTGGGTCGGAGTTGAGAACCTCGCGTATATTGCTTATGACAACAGGGACCTGCTGAAGGAAATGGTAAAGACCCTCGCGGACCTTGCCGTCTGGTGCGTTGATGAAGCGGGAAAACGCGGAGCAAAAATAGACATCGGCTTTGGCTGGGAGGATATTTGTTTTAATCACGGGCCCCTTATCTCGCCCGATATATTTCAGGAATGCTGCGTTCCGCATTACAGAAGGATTTCCGATACGCTCTTAAAGTACGGCTGTAAATTTCACGGGGTTGATTGCGACGGGGTTATTGACCAGCTGGTCCCCGGCTGGCTTGAGGGCGGAGTGAATGTAATGTTTCCGATAGAGGTCGGGACCTGGAAGGCTGATTCCGCCGCCTACAGAAAAAAATACGGTAAAGAACTTTTAATCTTCGGCGGAATAGATAAGCTTGAGATAGAGAAAGGCCCGGCGGCTATTGACGCCGAGATAGCCAGGAATATCCCTCTTATGAAGGAAGGCGGTTTTGTCCCCCTTCCGGACCATCTTATAACCCCGGGAACATCTCTGGAAAATTATAAATATTTTTTGGCACGGATGAAAGAAATAAGGTTTTAACGGAGAAATATGAAAACGAACAGGATTTTGTTTCTTTGTTCCGTTATGCTATTGCCGCTGATGGTCTTTGCGCAGGCAGTAATAGACCCTGTAATTAAAGACGAAGTTGAAAGCTTCTGGACGCCTGATGTGAAAACTTCAACCAAGCTTATGGTCAGGATAGGGAAGCTTATGCTGCTTGAGCCGCAGGAAAGTGTCCCCGCTCCGGTTCCTGACGCAGAAGCGAAAAAGAACGGTTTCCTGCTTTTTAAAAGAAGTCTTGCGGAAAAGATAAATTATAATACAAACCCGAAAAAAGAAGAACTGAACCCGGGTTTGCTGGATATGTCCGCATGCGCCGGTGAAATGCTTGTGTTTACAATCGGCGTTTTCCCCCTTAGTGAAGGGGCGCTGTCCGTCGGCGCTTCAGACCTAAAAAGTCCGGACGGTTCAATATCGGCCAAGAGCAATATAGAAATCCGCAGTGTAAAGTACTTGCTCAAACAAGGAGCAATGGGCGCAATGGTCCAGCCGGAGATTACGGTTAAGGAATCTGACATAAAAATAAAACCCGGAGTTACCCGGCAGGTGCTTGTATTGATACAGATTCCGGAAGGCGCAAAGCCCGGTGTTTATGAAGGTTCTCTTGCTTTTTCGACGAAAGGCGGACGGTCGGAAGTTAAGTTGAAAACGGAAGTCCTTCCGTTCAAGCTTGAAGAAAATCCGTCAATGACCTTCGGCTGGGAAATGGGACCAAAGACCGGCGCGGATTATGAACTTTTTAAGAAACTCGGGTGTAATTCCGTAGGAGAAGGGCTTGAGCCGTCGGTGATTTCTGTTTCAGGCGGAAAAGTGAAACTTGATTTTTCAAAGGCCGACAAGACAGCGGAGATTCTTAAGAAATACGGGCTGGACGGTTTTGAACAGAAGATTCACTCCGCGGACGTGGGAAACGCAATTGCCCAATTGGCAAGAACGAACGAACTCTCGCCTGAGTTTATGGACGCCTACAAGGACGCTGTTATACAGATGCAGGCGTGGCAAAAGGCGAAAGGCATCAAGGCCGCTTACTGGATAGCAGACAGGGTTTTTAATTCTCCGCCGTATCCCGGCAATAAGAGCATGAACTATTGCATGCAGGTTATGAAAGTTATAAAAGATATTCCGGGTGTTCGCGCAATGGTAAATCCGACTAATGCGGGCGATGCCGGGGCAAACTACGCTGAGCTGGTGGCCGCGCTTGACATTGCAGGGGTGTATGCCGAAAAGACCTGCGCTGCAAATTTGGCCAAGGGACTGGAAAAAGGCAATATCAACCTCTTTGGCGCGGGCAGGAGCCGGATCAGCTGGGGGTTCCTTCCCTGGAAGTACAAAGCTGTCGGCAGGACGGAACTGAATTTTTTAAGCTGGGATGAAAAGACCAGCAGAAGCCCCCAGTCGGTAAGTTCATCGTACAGTTCTTTTACTGCCGGCGGGATCTGTTATCCCGAGAAAGACGGGTACAGCACCACTATCACGGCAGAGCTGGTTCGGCAGGGCATAATGGATAACCGGTATCTTTACACGCTTGAAAAAATGATTGATTCAGCTTTGAAAGGAAATGACCCGGCAAAGAAGAGCGAGGCAAAAAGGGCTTCAGATAAATTAAACGCGTTAAGGGCAAAGATTCCTGAATTCAAGGACGAAGCGGCGGCAATAGATGCGCAATGCGGAGAATTAAGAAAAATGCTGGTTGAGGAAATAGTTAAGCTGAAATAGTTGCCGGGTGGGGAGGACAAATGCAGCAAGATGTGCCGGAAATTTTAAACAAATATCTCCAAAAGCTTGAAGGCTTGGCAGATCCGGAATTGGTGAAGCACGCGCTTTCTGTTTATAAAGATGCATATGAATTCAAGCCGTCAAAAGAACAGCCGGTTGTTTATCAGGCAGATTTAAAGTCTCTGGGGGATGCTGACTGGCCGGAGTTTCCCTATAACGAAGCTTTTAAGGATCAAGGGAAGATGCTATTAAACGAGACCAGGAACCTTTTTGTTCACGCGCAATTAAGGGATTACCACTCGTACGGCATCAGATGCAATTATGGCACGGTAATCCTTCCGTCAATTTTTGGAGTCAAGTATGACCTTACCGAGACTTCTCTTCCCTGGTGCGCGCATCTTGAGAGCAGAGAGGAGGTTATAGCTCTGATAAAAAAAGGAATTCCGGACCCCTATGCCGGGCTGGGGGCCGCCTGTTTCGAAACAGCCGGTTTCTATATGGAAACGCTCTCTAAATACCCTAAACTCAAGAATATGGTGCGCATCTATCATCCTGATTTTCAGGGGCCGTTTGATGTGGCTCACCTGATCTGGGGGCATGACCTGATGTACGCGATTTATGACTGCCCGGAGCTTGTGCACGAGCTTCTCGCGTTGATTACGGAAACATATATTTCCTGGATAAAAAAGTGGAAAAATTTCGTCGATGACAACGGAGAATACAGCGCGCACTGGGATTATTTCATTAAGGGCGGGGTGTTCCTGAGAGATGATTCTGCAGTTATGATTTCCCCGGATCAGTACGAAGAGTTCGTGAAACCCTACGACCAGAAGATACTTGAGGTGTTCGGTGGCTGCATTCATTTCTGCGGCAAAGGCGACGGTTTTATAAAATCAATGTGCGAAACAAAAAACCTGTACGGCATCAACTGCTCTCAGCCCCACCTGAATGACTTTGAACTGGTTCTTAGAACCACAAGAGAGAAACATATTGCCCTTGTAGGATTGGTGGAAGCCTTTATTCCCGAGGGTGATACCCTTGGGATAATAATGGCTAGGGTTAAAAAGTAAGGTATTGCTGGCACAGACAAGCCTTTAGCCGGAAGGAGAACGCATGAAAATCACAAGTCTTGCGCTGGTTTGTTTGATTGGCTTGTTTTCTGTGAACGCTAACTCAAAGACTATGTTTGTCCTTAATTTTAACAGGGGTGAACTTCCGGATAATTCTTCGGCTTGCGCATCTTCGCTTTCCGAAGAAAATGCGGAGAAAGAAGGAGAGGTTACTCTTAAGCTGGAGTTTGAGGGAAGAGGCTGGTGCGGGATGTATTTGCCGAAGAAGTCCTCGTGGACAGGATTTAAGAAGCTGAAATTTGTCCTGGTTAATGCAGGGGAAACCCCTATAAAGGATGTGGGCTTCTGCGTTAAGGGCGCCAGGGGCGGCGGCGGCCCGGATAACCGGAAAGATTACAAGTTCGAAATCCCGCCAGGGGCAAAAGAATTTGAGTTCACTTTTTACGGGGATTTGTGCAATGACGGGAAATCTCCGCTGGATACGAGCAAGGTTGTTATCTGGAACTTCGACAACTATTCGGCACAGAAAGTGTC
>CAIOVX010000078.1 GCA_903861835.1 Candidatus Firestoneibacteriota bacterium
AGCGGCGTCTCGCGGAACGGAAAACTCTTTTTCTACGATAATCCTCTGGCTTCTTCCGGAAAGCATCACAGGAAAGAATGGTACGACTGTTCCTGCTGTCCTCCGAATATTGCGAGGCTTTTTGCTTCGCTTGGAGGCTATATCTACTCAACGAAGGGCGCGGATGTCGCAGTTCATCTATATATTGGAAGCCAGGCAAAACTGAATCTTGCCGGTACCGCAGTTTCCATAAGCCAGAAAACGGAATATCCGTGGGGTAACAAAGTTTTAATCTCTGTCAATCCTGAAGAACCAGGTCGTTTCACTGTTAAATTAAGATATCCCGGCTGGTGCCGCAAAATGACAGTGCAGGTGAACGGGAAAAATGCCGGAAGCATTCCGAAGAAAGGGTATCTCGGTGTTGAACGCTTGTGGTCGGCCGGCGACAAGATTTCAATAGTTTTTGACATGCCGGCAAGAACAGTTTATGCGGATCCGAGGGTAAAACAAGATACCGGCAGGGCTGCTCTGATGAAAGGGCCGCTGGTCTACTGTTTTGAAGAAGTTGACAACCCCGGAGACGCGGAAACACTGCTGCTCAGACGAAAGAGCGGGTTCCGTGTAGTCCGCAAAGCCGGACTGCTCGGCGGCGTCGATATTATAAAGGTAAAAGGTTTCCGTGTTAATTCCGGGAAGCAAAAACAACTATACTCTGATACAGCGCCAAAGCTTGAAGAATGCGTTCTTACGGCAGTTCCCTACTTTGCCTGGGACAACAGGAAAGCAGGGAGCATGGCGGTCTGGCTGAAGGTAAAAAGTTAAGAGGAGAAATGGCTATGCAGGGCGAGTAGCTGTTAGTCGGAGGGTTTATGGCAAATTTTCCAAGGACCACTGTCGGCGGTATTTCATTGCCCAGGTTGATTTGCGGTTCCAACGCGATGCTGGGTTACTCGCATATCAGCGCGGCGCGCGATAAGTTTATCAAGGAACTCTTTGATACTCCCGCGAAAATGGCAAAGGTAATAGAAGTATTTGTAAAGCACGGCTGTGACGCTTTCCTTTCAAGCCCGGGCGATTTCGCGAGGCAAGCTCTTGATTTGACCGAACAGCGCACCGGCCGGAAAGTTATCTGGATAGCCACCCCGAGCGCCGGCAATGTGGAAGAATGGAAAATAGCCGTGGAGAAGTGCGTAAAACAGAGAGCGACCTTCTGCCTGCCCCATATGTGCGTGACGGATGTCAGACTTGACGGCTTGAATAAGCGTCTTACCCCTGAATTGTCGGAATTCCTAAGCATTGCGAGAAAAGCCGGCCTGATTCCGGGACTGAGCACGCATACGCCTGATGCGGTAATTTGCGCGGACAGTTCAAACGCGGATGTGGAAACATATATTCAGATTTACAACGCAGCGGGTTTCCTTTGCCAGGTTGAGACGGATTGGATAGCCAAAGTCATCAACGAGGCAAAGAAACCGGTAATTGTCATTAAACCGCTTGCCGCCGGGAAACTGCTGCCTCCCACCGGGTTTGATTTCGTCTGGAGCACGATACGCGAGCGCGATATGGTCTGCGCGGGAGCGATGAGCGTCTATGAGGCTGAAGAAGATATTGAACTCAGCCATGCTTGTATCGAGAAAAGGAAAGCGAGCGTAAAACTGCAGTTTACAAGAAGCAAAGAATCCCTGATGAAAGAAGGGAACTGAACACGGCCGAGGCCGAAAAGGAAGGTGTTATGAACCAGGCTGACAAAAAGTATATGGATTTCCCGCTCTTTGACGCGCACATGCATTACCCTCACGCGTACCTTGATCAAGCTCTTGAAGCGTATGAGGAATGCGGAGTAAAAGCCGGAATCAATCTCTGGTTAATTGATTTCAACGGAGGCTATCACTCCAATTACGAGGAATTCCTGGTTGATTGCAACAGGCGCGGGCTAAGAAAGAGATTCATACAGTTCTTCTGGCCTGAATGGAAGGAATTTGGCTGGAATCCGGACGGGTTTGTGAAGCGCACCTGCTCCGATATGCGCAGGTATGCCGCTCTTGGCGTCAGGGGCATGAAGGTATGGAAGGATATTGGCATGTTCAATTTCTTCGCTGACGGGACACCTGTCTACCTTGATGATGAACGCTTGATACCGGTCTGGAAGACCGCGCGCGAGCTTGGCTGGACTATTTCCCTGCACACAGCTGACCCGTCAAGCCATTTTAATCCCAGGACAAAAGCTTCCCGCGAGTTTCTTTTCAAGAAGAGAGATGAAGTTATCGCCGCCAATCCGGACATTCCCTTTATTCTCTGCCACAGCGCAAATTATATCGAAGACGTGAAGAAATTCTCCGCGCTCCTCGACAGGTTTCCTAATGTCTGCTCCGATTTGAGCCAGCTTGAAAAGCTTGGCACTGATGATGAGCTCAGATGGTTGTTTGAAAGATATTCCGATAGGCTCTATTTTGGCCCGGATATGGGGATGCCGGATAACCGCCCGCCTGACAGGAAATGGAACCTGGAAGAGGGGTATCTTCCCTGGAGAAAAAAGCTTGTGGATTTAGGGCTTACCGAGGCAACATTCAAAAAGATTACCTGGGAGAACGGCGCAAAACGGTTTCTTTAGAGCGGCTGGCGTCGGAATTGAGGCGCAAAAATGAAGAATACTGAACTGCTAATAAAACCGGTTTCATATGACTGCAACCTTGAGTGCGGCTACTGTTTCTATAAGGGTACCGAAAAACTTTATCCGGGCGGCAGCCACCGTATGGACGAAGCTGTACTTGAAAGAGTGATAAGCCGGGCTTTTGATTATTCTGACGGCGGGGTGGCCGCGTTTTCCTGGCAGGGCGGAGAACCTCTTCTTGCCGGCGCTGATTTTTACGGGAAAGTGTTCGCGCTACAGAAAAAACTTGGCGGAGCCGGCCGGCGGGTCGCAAACAGCATTCAGACTAATGGCGCCCTGTTGGATGAGGGTATTTTAGGGCTTATCAAGGAATACAATGTTTTCGCAGGGCTGAGCATTGACGGCAATGAAGCAATGCATAACAGGTATAGAAACAGAAGCTTTGGCGCGGCGATGGAAGCCGCGGGAAAATTGAAAGCGCGAGGGATTGATTTTAATGTTCTTACGGTTATTAACGATTTCAATGCCGGACGGGCGGAAGCCCTCTACAATTTCTACCGTGAGAAAGGTTTTGAGTATGTGCAGTTTATTCCCTGCTTCGAGCTTGGCCCGGCAGGAAGACCCGCGCTGTTTTCAGTTAAGCCGTCAGAGTACGGTAAGTTTCTTTGCTCTTTCTTTGATTTGTGGCATAACGACGGGAATCCGGAATTCGGCGTAAGATTCTTCGACAATGTTCTTGAAGCGCTTTTTGGAGCGGAACCCGGTTACTGCGGGTTCAAGGATTCCTGCAGGGATTATCTCGTGGTGGAATACAACGGAGATGTGTATCCCTGTGATTTCTTTGTGAGAAAGGAATGGAAACTCGGGAATATTATGGAAAACACTCTTTCCGAGTTGTACGAACGGCAGCTGGCGGGTTTCTCGCGGTTGAAATCCCTGGTTTCCCCGGCCTGCGCGTCCTGTGAATGGTTTTCAATCTGTAAGGGCGGATGCCCTAAATACAGGGAAACCGCCGGCGGCAGGTACGATGCTCCGGATTATTTTTGTGAAGCCTACAAAAAATTCTTCGGTTACGCGGCTAAGAGGCTTAAAGGAATGATTCGTCTAAGGAGCGGACAATAGATGGCATCCGGAAAAACTCCAAAGTTCATACTCCTGATCACAAGCGACCAACAGAGGATAGATACTTTGGGCGTTTACGGCAGCAAAACAGCAAAAAGCCCTCATCTTGACCGCCTTGCGTCCGAAGGAACCGTTTTTGAACGCGCGTATTGCAATAATTCGGTTTGTATCCCGAGCCGCGCCTCCATCGCGACCGGCAGATACACGCACCAGCACGGCGTAGAGTATATGGAAGACGTGGTTGACAGCACTCCGGGGCTTCCCGCGCGGGAAAAGACTTTTATGGAACGCCTGCAGGAGAAAGGCATCAAGACTGCGGCTTTTGGCAAGATGCACCTATACCCTCTGCCACCCAGGGGTTTTGACGAGATGAAATTGACCGGCGGCCAGGGCGCGAGATGGGATGCGGCGGACGGTTCACCTCTCGGGCCGGGGCCTTTGGGAAGCGAATATGCCTAATGGCTTGAAAAGAGAAGGCCGGGCGCCTATGAACTGATATATGAACAGAGGAGGTCTGACGAATATAAGAAGTACAAGTCGGCTGTTACCAGCGTTCTTAAGTTTGAGGAATATGTAGACACCTGGACTGCCGGAAACACCATTGAATACTTCCGGAAGCATAAAGACTCGAAGACTCCTGTCTTTGCCTGGTGCGGTTTCTGCAACCCGCACACTCCTTTTGACGCCCCGAAACCCTACGACACAATGTACGATCCCGCGAAAATTGAGATTCCGGCGACATTTAAGCTGGATATGTCCGACAGGCCGGCTTTCTATATGGAAAGGCAGAAGATAGCGTCCGGTGGATTATCGCCTGAACTGCTTAAAAGAATGAAGGCCTATTATCTCGGGCTCTGCACTATGATTGACGATCTTTCCGGACGCATATTTGACAATCTCAAAGAGTTGGGTATTTGGGACGAAACGCTGGTGATCTTTACCACAGACCACGGCGAGCTGATGGGGGATTACGGGCTTTTTAATAAGAACTGCTTTTTTGAGCCGGTTATCAATGTGCCCCTGCTGATTAAACCGGCGGGAGAAACGCCAAACTGCCGAAAGACAGCCGGTTTATGCGAGCTAATGGACATTGCCCCGACTATACTTGATTATGCCGGGATTGAAAAGCCGGCAGGGATGCCGGCGGAAAGCCTGCGTCCTGCCGTAGAGGGGCGCTCATTCGGCAAAGAACTCATTCTTAGCGAGTATATGGAAGGAGACAGGAAGCGGCGCGGCAAATGCATAAGGACGGAGCGCTACAAGTATATTTTTTGGCTGCCGGGCAAGGAAGAAGAGCTTTACGATCTTAATAAAGACCCGGAAGAAAGAAAGAATCTTTCGCGTTCAGGAGAATATTCCGGTATTGTCTCGGAAATGAGAGTCAAAATGCAGGCAAAGTTGAGCAGCAGTGAAAGAAGGGTCTAAAAAGGTAGGTGTTATGCACTGTAAACATTCAATTCTTATTGCGGTGATTATGGCGTTTTTCTTCAGCGCGCTTTTTGGCGGGCAAACGCCGCAGGCCGCAGGGAGCGCGGCGGGAGCGGGGTTTGACTCGCCTCAGAATCTGGGAATAAACCTCAATGGTGTTTCTCCCGAAACAGGTTTGCTTCATAGCTGGCCGGAAGGCGGACCGAAGGCCTTGTGGCGCGCTCCGATTAAGATGGGTTGGTCCTGCCCTTCAGTCGCCGGAGATGATGTGGTGCTGATAATGGCGGAATTCGTTGAGTTCAAGGACAGGCCAAAAGACGGCGGAGAGAGGGTTGCCTGCTTTAGCGCGGCGACCGGAAAGAAAAAATGGGAAACTGCTTACAAAACCGACGGCTATTTTTGCGGCTGGTGGCAGGGCGGGCCCAGAGGCACGCCCGCAATAACCGAAGACGCGGTATATACTATAGGAATGATGGGGCACCTAACGCGCCTGGATCGCAAGACAGGCAAAATTATCTGGCAGTTTGATTTTGGAAAAGAGATTCTTTCGGTTCAAAAACTCGGAAAGCTTGACCACAAGGGATATTCTCAATCTCCAATACTTATAGGCGATATTGTCAGCATACCTGTATTTCTGGAGAACGGGGAGGCGGCAATAGAAGGAATAGACGTAAAAACCGGCAAACTTGCCTGGACCTATAAAGACAACAAACCGCCCGACAAGGGCGGCTGGGATCCGGGAACACTGGCGATAATAGAGATAAACAATCAGAAGTGTTTTTTTACATATTTAAACAAAGGTTTTGTGGCGATAAATCCCGCGGACGGCAAGAAGGTCTTAAAGAGCCAGGTCTTGTACTGCCGCCAGTCATTAAATCCGGCGCCGCCGATGGTCTACGGCAGTAAGATACTCTTTGTGCCGGTTACAAGCCCTCCGATTTATTATATGGAACTGTCCCAATCCGCCGGCGCGCCGCAGTTGAACGTGCTCTGGCAGAAAAAGGACCTGCATATTGAATGTAACTACGTTCCGTTTATCCGGCATAACGGAGCAATTTTCGGCTATAACAACAACAGGTACAATCCTAATGATTTCAATGGCCGGACCTGCTCTATAGTTTGTATTGATGAGAAAACAGGCAATACCCTGTGGAATAGCCCTGAATGGCTCCAGCCGTTTTCGATGATTGCCGCCGACGGTTTGCTTTTTGTGAGGACCTTTAAGACGCTTAGGCTTGTTGAAGCAACTACGGCAGGCTACAAGGAACTGGGAAGAATTGAGAATCTGCACGATGGCAAAGGAATAAATTTTGACGGGCCGAGCCTTATAGACTGCGTGCTGCCGGTTCTTGCGAACGGGAAGCTTTACATCCGCCTTCCGGCTGAACTGCTCTGCCTGGATATTAAGAATAATTGAAAGTATGCAACGGGAGGAATAGTGAAAAGAGACAAGGTAATACTGCCGGTCCTGTTTGTTCTGCTCTTTTGTACTTCGGTTTCCGGACAGGAGAAAACTTCCGCTGAGGCCTCTTTGAGCGTCTCCGATTCGCCAAACTATCTGGGTATAAACAGGGACGGCGTATCTCCGGAGAAGGGTTTGCTCCGCAAATGGCCGGAGAAGGGCCCCAAAGAGCTCTGGAGGGTTCCAATAAGGCTCGGCTGGTCCTGCCCGGTTGTCGCGGGCGAGGATCTTGTGCTTACTAGCTCAAACTATGTTTCATTTGCGCAAAGAGCCGGCGAAGCTTTTGAAAAGGTACTATGCTTGAACGCTATGACCGGCAAGAGAAAATGGGAGACGGAATACAAAATTGGAAGTTACGGCGGAGGCTGGCTTCAGGGCAACCCCAGGAGCACTCCGGTTATCAAAGACGACGCGGTATA
>CAIOVX010000079.1 GCA_903861835.1 Candidatus Firestoneibacteriota bacterium
TGTAATTGACCATTCAAGATGCAACAACTGCGGCGAGTGCCTGGAGTTCTGCCTTTTCGGAGTGTTTTCAAAGAGCAAAAAAAAGGTTTCTGTCGAAGATCCGGGAAAGTGCAAACCGGGATGTCCCGCCTGCAGCAGGGTCTGCGCCAAAAGCGCGATAATTTTCCCCCACTATTTCGACGACAAAAAGATATGCGGCCTTGACTGACGGGAGATAAATGAGTTCACGAGGGTACAAAATAGTGCTGACCGCCGACAGGACGCTCATGTCGGACTACAGCACACTTTTTGACGGGATGGTGTCGGCGAGCCAGACAGACACGGTTCCGGCATTCATATTAAAAACTATACTGGCCCCCGCGCCCGCGGTCGGTCCTGATAAAAAAGTCCTAAAAGCGCCGCTCGGCCTTCGAAGGATAGAAGCCGCGCTCTCCCGCCACGGATTTAAAAGAAAAGAAATAGGGATATTCCGTGAGAGCGAGCTTGATTTTGCCGTAGGAGAAGACACGGCAATCGTGGCCGTCTCGTCCGGAGACCCCGCGGGGCTCGGCATGAACAGTTCCACTATGGAAGCGCTCTACGGCGGCACCATCCACAACAAACATTTTTTCCGGCAGCTGCTCGCAAAGATTTCTTCGCTTAAAAAAAATGGCCTGAAATTCAAGACTGTAGTCGGCGGCCCGGGAGCCTGGCAGCTGCTGGGAGACAAGGAATTTGAGGCGGACCACATAATCTGCGGTTACTGCGAGGGGAATGTTTCCGGCCTTTTCAAGGATATCATTCACCACAGGGCGGCAAAAGAACTTGAGGGGAGGAACCCCGAACCGGGAGAAATCCCGCACATACTCGGCCCGTCAAGCATGGGCGTCGTGGAAACGAGCCGCGGCTGCGGGATGGGCTGCGCCTTCTGCACTTTAAAAGACACCCCGATGATACACCTGCCGGAAAGCACCATACTCGCGGATATAGAAGCTAACATCTCGGGAGGCAACAGGAACATAGCCTTAATCAGCGAGGACTTTTTCAGGTACGGCTCGGCTAGTTTTGCGGTCCCCGCGCCGGAAAAACTCATAGACCTGCTGACTGAGATACGTTCAAAAACCAGGACAAAACTTATCCAGACTGATCACGTAAACATTGCCACCGCGGGGGCCTACAGCGACAACGAGCTTAAAGAAGTCGCGAGCCTGATCGGAGGAAGCCATGAAAGGGATTATATCTGGCTTAATCTGGGGATTGAGACTCCGTCAGAAAGGTTGTTGAAAGAAAACCGCGCGGGCGGGAAGATGCTGCTACCTGAAGGGAAAAACTGGGAAGCTTTCTCGCTGGAACAGATAAAGCGGCTCTCCGGATTCGGATTCTTTCCGCTCATCAGCGTCATAATTGGGCTTCCCGGAGAGACCGAAGAAGACGCCCTGTGTCTGGAACGGTTTATTGACAAGCTAAAGGATGCAAAAGCCTCTGTTTTTCCTTTATATTACACCGCAATAGAAAATAAGAGCAAAACCGGAATTAACCCGGCAAAGAAAAAAATCTACGGCCGCATAATGAAAAAGAGCTACAGCCTAAATTTCAAATGGGTTCCGAAGATGTACTGGGAGAACCAGAATCTCGCCGGAGTAAACAAGGCCAGAATGCTGATGCTTCAGTTTATGGGAAAAGGCCAGCGCTTGATAATGAAATATTAAACCCGCCTTAATCCAGTTCCTTTATCTGCTCCGCTTCCGCTCTCTTTGATTCTTCAACTATCATCTTCTCCACGTTCGGCTGGTTCTTAAGCCTGAAGACCTCAAGCAGAAGATAGACCGACGGAACCACGAAGAGCGTCAGCAAGGTCGAAAGGAAAACGCCCGCTATGACGGCAACGGCCATCGGCACTCTGGTCTCCGCGCCCGGGCCAAAAGCCAGCGCAGGCGGAACAGCTGCGGCAATGGTCGCGATAGAGGTCATAAGTATCGGGCGAAGCCTTATGGGACAGGCTTCGATAAGCGCCTCTTTAGTGGATAACCCGCGCTTTCTGACCGCGTTGGTGAAATCAACGAGCAGGATTGAGTTCTTCTTTACGATTCCCATCAGCAATATCAGGCCGATATAACTGTAAATATTAAGCGTCTGGTGCGTCAGGAACAAGCCCATCAGAGCTCCGGAGACGCTGAACGGAAGTGCAACAAGCACCGTGAAGGGGTCAACAAAACTGTTGAACTGCGACGCGAGAACCATGTAGGCTACTGCGATGCCGAGTACCAGCGCGAATAAAAGCCCGGAGTTCGATTCTTTGTAGGTTTTAGTGACTCCGCTCGCCACAAGATAATAACCGGAAGGGAGCACTTCCTTTCCTATCTTTTCCATCTCCGTCATTGCATCCTTCTGCGAACTTCCCGCCGCCACATTAGCGGTAACATTGATGGCGCGCTGCCTGTCTTCCCTTGTAACCTGCGGAAGGGCCGGGGCTTCCTTTATTGTGACCACCTCAGAGAGCGGAATAAGCTCAGAGCGGTTGTTCCTTACCTTAAGTTCTTTTATTGTCTGGATGCCGTTCCTGTCTTCAATTGGAAGTCCTATGCGGATATCCAGCCTCCTGTCGCCGCTTGAATATTTTCCCACCACTGAAGTCGCCATCATAACGCTGACGGTCTGGGTTATCTCAGAGATAGCCACTCCGCGGTCTCTTGCTTTTTCCCTGTCCGGCACAACCTCTATCTCGGGACTGCTTCCCATATAATTTGAATCCACATCAACCATTTTCCCTGATTTTTCCATTCTCTCCTGGATTAGCCCGGAATATTCTATTATTTTAAAAAAGTCAGGCCCCCTGACGGAGTATTCTACCGGCATTCCCCGCTTTGTCGAAAGGGACATAAGAGAAGGGTCAATAACGCTTATTTTCATATCCTTTATTGTCTTTAATTCTTTTCTTATATTATTAATGAACTGCTGTGCCGATACTTTCCGCTTCTCCCTGGGAACCAGGTTGAGCATAAGCATTCCGGAATTTACCCGGTTTCCGGCCCCGATTATGCTCAGGTAAGAATCAACTTCGGGTTTCTTTGAGATGAGCGCTTCAAGTTCTTTCATTCTCAAATCGCTGGCCGGCAAAGAAGTGCCGGTTGGAAGCGTCACCGATATCATCAACCTGCCTTGATCCTGCGCCGGAATGAATTCTTGCTTCAGGTTTAAACCAATGTAGAGCGTTATCCCAAAAATGGCAAGCGCTCCAACCACAGTCCATACTGGCGCTTTAAGGCTTGCTGTTATGAGTTTTTTGTACATCTTAGCGCACCAGTTGAAAGTACCTTCAACCGCCTTTCCTATAAAGGTGGTCCTTTCTCCGACATGCAGAAAACGCGAAGTCCTCATAGGAGTCAGGGTAAGCGCCTCAAGCAGAGAGAGCAACACGGCGACGGTCAGTGTTACTCCGAACTGCAGGAAATACCTGCCGATAATCCCCTGCATGAAAGCCACGGGAAGGAAGATCGCAATGATGGCGGCGGTGGCAGCTATGGCTGCAAAGGTTATCTGATTCGCGCCTTTTAAGGCGGCAAGGACTTTTCCTTCTCCTGCCTCCCTGTGCCTGACTATATTTTCGAGCACCATTATGGCGTCGTCAACAACAATGCCAATAGCGAGAGAAAGCCCGAGCAGCGTGAAACTGTTAAGCGTAAAGTTAAGGAAATAAAGCACTATAAAGCTGCCGACTACCGATGTCGGAATAGCAAGGATGACATTTATGGTCGCGGAAATTGATCCAAGAAAGAGCCAGCAGACCAGCGCCGTAAGCAAGGCAGAGAGGAGCAGCGTGAAACTCAGTTCGTTAACCGAGTCTTCTATGAATTTAGTTGTGTCAAACCTGATGTCAACACTAACTCCTGGCGGGAGGCGGCTCTTTAATTCCGCGAGTTTTGCCTTTACCGCTTTGGCCACTTCAACGGAATTTTGCAGCGGCTGCTTCCTGATACCCATGCTGATGGCGTTCTTGCCGCCTGTCCTGGAATAACTCCTGATATCCTGGGTATTCTCCCGGATATCAGCGATGTCTTTTATGGGAATGGGTTTAAAATTGGGCGAGCCACCCCTGCCGTTAATGGTCAACTTGTTAAACTCTTCAACGGTCGGAGCTTCTCCCATAGCTCTGATATTGAATTCTTTCGTGCTGGTCTGTATCAGGCCCCCGGGGGGCTCGGAATGCTCGCGCGCTATTGTATTTACGACATCAGCTGCAGTAAGTTCGTATTTATCAAGTTTCTCTTTCTTTATCCACACGCGAAGGTTCGGGTCGGCGTATCCTCCAAGGCTGATTTCGCCGACACCTGCTACAGTCGAGAATTCATCTGAAATGTTGTAGCGGGCCAGCTTCATAAGTTCAGACCTGGTCATATTATCCGCCGAAACAGTAAGATACATAATCGGCGAGTTTTCCGGATTAGACTTCCTGATGGAAGGCGGATCAATGTCGGCAGGCAACTGTTTTTGAACCCTGTTTATAGCGGTCTGTATTTCCTGCACAGCCACATCAATGTTCTTGGATAGTTCAAACTCCACGGTTATGCTTGCCGATCCGGATTGAGAATTCGAAGAAATGCCTTTCACTCCCTCTACCGAAGTAAGAGCATCCTCTATCTGGTCTACTACAGTCATTTCCATTACATCAGGGGTGGCTCCGGCCATCGTGAGGTAAATGCTGACAACCGGGAAATCAACATCGGGAAGCAGGCTTACTCCCATTCTGGAGTAAGAGATGGCCCCGAAAAGTATCAGCCCTATCATCAACATCCAGGCTAAGACATTATTTTTTATGGAAACTTCGGATATGCTCATATTATTTATCCCCTTCAGGCAGTTGATTTGTAGATGCTAAGACATCAGTCCAGGCCGAGAAGACCATATAGCGGGTCTTATCAAACGACCTCTTTGTTGACTGCAGCGTGTTAAAGGCCTGCAACACATCAAGATTTGTAACCAGTCCGTAAATATAATCCTGTTTCTGGACCTCGTAATTCTTTTTAGTGATAGAAAGGGCATTCTCCAGAGAATCAACCTGGCCTTTTAGGCTTACATAATTTTTATAGCTGGTTTTTATCTCGGTGATATCCTGTCTCATTTGCTTGTCCAAATCAAGTTCTGATTCCTTAAGTTTTGCCTCAGCCCCGGAAATCCTTGAGGATATAAGGTCTCCGTTAAACAGGTTCAGGTTAATTCCTATACCTGCGTCCCAATAAATATCGTGGTTGGATCCGCTTCTGTAGGGATAGAAATCCCCGAAAAGGCTGAGCTGTGGCGCGTTAGCCGCTGCTTCTGCCTTGATAAGCTGGCGGTTCACCTCAATATTTGCGTTGAAATACCCGATATCCGGACGATTTTTCACAAGCTCAAGATAGTAGCCCAGTTTACCTTTCGGCTGCGGCAGCGAGGCGCCGACATCAGTAAGCTTCGTCTCGCTCTTCAAGCCGGTGAGAAAAGCAAAAAGCTCGCGCGAGCTTTCTAGGTTTCCCTCTATTGTTTTAAGTTCCGACTGCTGAACTGCCTGCTGAGACCGGGCCATCAGCACTTCACTCTGCTTTGATTTACCTATATTGACTCTCTTTGTCAGTTCAGTTATTATTTCATCAGTCTGAGTTATAATAAATTTCAGGTTTTTTATATCTTGCTCTGTCATTAGTATCTGGCTGTAGGCGTGGGAGACAGCGGAAAATAGCGCCACCCTGGAAGCCTTCTGGGACAGCTCATTGGCCAGTTTGCCTGACTGGGCGGCAGCAAGAGAAGCCTCAAATTTCCCGCCCTGATATATAGGCTGGACGGCGTTCAGACCGAAACTGGCTGCACCTGCCACTCCGGAGAAGTTCCCAGGATCACCCAGGCCCAAGGAAACTCCCGCCGAAAGAGACGGAGCAAACGCGGATTTTGCCTGGTTCACCAGGGATTCATATTGTTTCCTCTGGCTTTCTTCTATTGGTATAACCTCTGTCTTTTTGATTGCCGCGCTGTAAGCGCCTCGAAGATCCACCGCTTCATCTTTTGCCATAGCAGGCACAGAAATGAAAGCAACCAGCGCCAGCACAATCGCATTTTTTGCAATAGTCATCTGTTCATCGCTCCCGAAAGTATTTCTATCCCTTCATAGATTTTTTTGAGGTCCTTGCCGGACAGGCCGCTTAACTTTCCATCCAAATCCTTCATGACCTGCACGCTTATTTTTTCGTATCTTTCTTTTCCAACTTCCGTAAGTTTTATATACGCTTCCCGCTTGTCTTCTTTTCTTATTTCTTTTTTTACAAGCCCCTTGCTTTCCATCCCGCGGACAGCCTTCGACATGGTGGTCTTATCCACTCCTATCCATTCCGCTAGTTGCTTATTAGTGAGGCTGACGGCCGAAAGCCGTGCCAATGTCCTAAACTGCAGAACGCTGAAGTCGAGGCTGGCAGCCTTGCGCATTTCTTTCCGAATTTCCCCCATTATAAGCGGAACTTTTTTGACCACAAGCGAGCTGATTAGTTGGCTTTGCATACCAAATGATAATACTAGGCGGGAATTGCATAGTCAATCATTTTTTTGCCGGCGCTTTCAGGGAAAAACGGGTAGCTTAAAAATGAATGTTCAACTGAAGTTTCAGCTTATTGTTATATTCGTTTATCTTCCCCTGCGTGTATTGCAGGTCATTAAAATGCAGCAGAGGGTCGGTTTTCATCATTTCAAGGCTCGCAGCCTCATCACTGGAACTCTTAACACCAAAAATACCCAGGACAAACAGCAGCGCTCCCCCGACAAGCAATATGGAGTTTAATTGGTTGTAACTGTAATACTTGCTCCCGGTTACAAGATCCGCATTCTCCTGAAAAGGTACGGCTGAAACCAGCATAGAGGCCGCTCCCGTAATTCCTGTCAATGTGTAACAATCGGACGCATCACGGTCTTCCTTAATCTTATTGTTTATATCCTTTTCCAGCCCGGCAGCCCTTTCCGCATCAACAAGCTTCATAAACTCAAGGTCTGTTATTCCGGCACCTCCTTTCAACACTTCCCACTCCTGCCTCGGTTGCAGTTTTACCGCATAAATTCTTTCCGGATAGCGGTAGTATCCACGGTAATACCTTGTGCCGATTCTTTCCACAGACTGCTTGTAAACTTCCACCTGCTTAATTGATAATTTGCCGGATTCAAATTTATCAAACGTGTCCTTTGCCACTCCGGCGGGAAGGGAACCTTCCGAGCCTGTTGGGACGGCGCTGCCGGTGTCTATCTTTTTGATACCGGAAATATCCAGCTGCTTTATTCCAGAATCCGTCTTGACATATATTTTAGTGCCTTCCTCTTTCTGAATTTCGCCTTTGACAACCGTGCCGTCCTTAAGCTCAATTAAATCGGCAAGACAGGGTATTGAAGACAGCAGCATGCAAAACCCGCAAAAAACCGCTATAAGCGTTCTCATCTAAATCTCCTTTTCGGCTCCGGCTATCTACCGTAAAGAACTTGCAGCTGTTTTAGCTTGGGGAAATCCGGATAAATTTCGCCATTCGGACCGAGAAATCCTTTGTCAGTTCTTTTTAATACTACCGGTACAATCGCGCCGGCAGAATTCTTAACATTCACGATAATGGTTTCATCTGAGGAATCCGGAGAGACTGCTACAGAAGCCTGCGACGGGGAAACAACTTCAACTGACGCGGGAGCTGCTTCCTTGGGAGGAACCGACGGAGACGCCTGAATCGAGGCCTTTATCGGCGACGGCACTACTTTAAACCCTCCGGAGGTCTGAATGTAATAAATTCCGTTGTCCGCATAATAAGTAACGCCGTTTATCGTTACCGGATTGAAATCCTCCGGAATAGTATTAACTACCGCTCCTGCCGGAGGATTGACAATCACATAATCAGAACCGGCCAGGCTGTAATAAAGTCCGTCGTAATAATAGTACCTTGTATCTCCTAAAGAGAACCAATAGCAACCGTAGGGAATAGACCGGATATGCAGGCCAAACCCGGGATGGTCGTAATACCTATAATAGCGCCTGTCGAACCCAGGGGATCTGTCAAATCTGTCGGAGCGGTCGCCTGCGTAAAGCAGACAGGTGCCGGCAAATACCGTTGAAATCAACCCTATTAGAGCAATTCTTGTCAGTTTGGCGCGCATATGACCTCCAAATCCCAATTACCTTTTCTAAAACGTTAGACCCTGCAAAACTTTAGAATGTTCCAAAAAAAACCCGATCTCCATAACAGAGACCGGGCTTAGTTCTTGTTCACACTCCGGCCTTTAGGGTTGGTCCTGGAATAGCCAGGTGGAAAGGTAGCGTTCTCCGGTATCCGGAAGCACAACTACTATCGTCTTCCCTTTATTTTCCGGCCTCTCAGCAACCTGAAGAGCAGCCCAGAGAGCCGCCCCGCTGGAGATTCCGACAAGGATACCCTCTTCTTTTGCCAGTCTTCTTGCGGTAATGCCGGCGTCTTCATTCGCCACCTGTACTATTTCATCAATAATCTTTCCGTTGAAAACTCCTGGGACAAATCCGGCCCCTATTCCCTGTATCTTGTGCGGGCCGGGCTTTCCGCCGGATAAAACCGGAGAATCTTTCGGCTCGACAGCTATAACTTTTACGCCCGGAATCTTTTTCTTCAACACCTCTCCGACCCCTGTAACGGTGCCGCCGGTCCCGACCCCGGCTATAAAGATGTCTACTTTCGCATCCGTATCCTTAATGATCTCTTCGGCAGTGGTCTTTCTGTGTATCTCCGGGTTTGCCGGGTTGTTAAACTGCTGGGGCACGAAGCTGTTAGGAGTGGATGCGGCAAGCTCGTCGGCTTTCGCGATTGCGCCCTTCATCCCCTTGCTTCCTTCGGTAAGGACTACCTCCGCTCCGAGAATCTTCAGCAGCTGCCTTCTCTCCACGCTCATAGTTTCGGGCATGGTAAGTATCAGCTTGTAGCCTTTTGCCGCGGCCGTAAACGCGAGGGCTATGCCCGTATTGCCGCTGGTCGGTTCTATTATCACGGAGTTTTTGTTCAACAACCCCTTCTTCTCCGCATCCTCTATCAGCGCTACCCCGATTCTGTCCTTCACGCTGGAGAGAGGATTAAAGGACTCCAGCTTTACAAGAATGACCGCCGATTTTGTTTTCTGCAGCCGGTTGAGCTTCACTAGCGGAGTGTTGCCTACTGTCTTTGTAATATCTTCAAATATTCTGGCCATATTTTTCTCCTGTCAACTGATTTTTGTGCCGCTATTTTCCTGATTTCTCAAGCGCCTGCTCAAGGTCGGCAATAATATCAGTAACATTCTCAAGACCTATGGAGAGCCTGATGAAGTCCGGCGTCACGCCGGTAGCGAGCTGCTCCGCCGCGGAAAGCTGCTGGTGGGTAGTTGTCGCCGGGTGAATTGCCAGAGATTTCGCGTCGCCCACATTTGCCAGGTGAGAGACAAGCTGAAGCGAGTTGATGAACTTCTTGCCGGCTTCAAGGCCGCCCTTTATGCCGAAACCGATTATCGCGCCTGCCCCTTTCTTAAGATACTTGCTTGCGCGCGCTTTTTCAGGGCTTGTCGCAAGGCCGGGGTAATTCACCCAGCCGACCTTGGGATTTTTCTCAAGGTACTGTGCGACAGCCAGGGCGTTCTCCGCGTGACGCGGGAGACGCAAGTGCAGAGTTTCAAGCCCCTGCAGAAAAAGGAACGAGTTAAAAGGCGAGAGCGCCGGCCCCAGGTCGCGAAGCAGCACAACGCGCGCCTTTATAATGTAAGCGATATTGCCGAGTGGCTTCAGCGCTTCGACAAATTTAAGGCCGTGGTAACTGGGATCCGGATCCGCAATGAGCGGGAACTTGCCGTTGGTCCAGTCGAATTTCCCGGAATCGACGATAAGGCCGCCGAGCGAGGTGCCGTGCCCGCCGATGAATTTCGTGGCCGAGTAAACGACTATATCCGCGCCAAAGTCAATGGGCCTTACCAGGTACGGAGAAACTGTGTTGTCAACAACCAGCGGTATTCCGTGTTTGTGCGCGACTTTCGCGACGCCTTCGATATCGGCCACATCCAGTTTCGGGTTGCCGATGGATTCCGCGTAAACAGCCTTGGTCTTCGGAGTGATTGCTTTCTCAATCGCGTCAAGGTCGTTTGATTTTACAAACTTCACCTTGATACCAAACTTCGCGAAAGTGTAGTGAAAGAGATTGTAGGTCCCGCCGTAGAGATTATCTGCCGAAACTATCTCGTCTCCGGCCTGCGCTATATTTAAGAGCGCGAGCGAGATAGCCGACGAGCCGCTGGCCACAGCGAGCGCGCCCACTCCCCCGTCAAGAAGGGCTATCCTTTTCTCAAGCACATCCGTGGTCGGGTTCATAAGGCGCGTGTAAATATTGCCGAACTCCGTCAATCCGAAAAGCCTCGCAGCGTGGTCGGTGTCCTTGAACTGATACGAGGTGGTCTGATATATAGGTACCGCCCTTGACCCTGTTGTAGGATCCGGCTCCTGCCCGCCGTGCAATGCCAGCGTTTCTATCGTTAACTTCGTGTCGATTTTGCTCATTATGTTATCTCCTTTGTTGCTGAATTTTTTTGATTTCCGAAAAAGTCGACAGACATAGTAGACTTTTGTCTAAAAAAAATATCCTAGATCGCGTAGTTCACGGCCTCATTGCTCTGAGCTTTCACTCTGTCAACAAGATCCTGATACGTTGTCTTGTCGACCACTTCATTTATCTTTTCCCGCACCTCCTGCCACACACCCTTCAGCACACAGCCGTTTTCAAAATCGCATTTTGTATAACAAGACTTGCTTACGCAAGTTATTGGGGATGTAAGACCTTCAATAAGCCGGACTATTTCCCCGAGAGTGATTGCCGAAGGCGCCTTCGCCAGCCAGACCCCGCCCTTTGGCCCTCTCACCGTATTTATGTATCTTGCGTTCTTGAGCAGCGTGATAATCTGTTCCAGATACCTTTCCGGTATATCCTGGCGCTTGGCAATATCTTTTATCTGGGTCACACCCTTTCCATAAGCAAGGGCGAGATCCAAGATTATTTTTGTCGCGTAGTCGCCTTTAAAAGTTATTTTCATTTTTCTCTTCCCTACTTTGTCTATCGTCTTACTCGACTATAGCAAAACTTCTTTTTTTTGTCAAGTTCTTTTTTTCTATTTTGTGTAGGAACTCAGCGTATTAGCGAAAAGCCTTTTCCCTGTATATCTTTTTTGCTATAAACTTATTGATTACTTATTCTTTGTAATTCTTCACAAAGCATTTTCCCCGTATTTTTTTGCCTGTGTGAAAGAAAAGACTGTCCATTTCTAAATCCGCCGAGCTGTAAAGAAGCAGCCCTTGTTCTTCTGAAGGACGTGAACCGGAAACGGAACCCAAACAAAACACTCAGCCGGCTTGCCTTACTATATACACTGCCGGTAAATATTAATTAGTAACGACAGGCAAAACTCAACTCACAGGAACACTCCTTTTGGCGGACTGCTGCCTTGGAAAAGAATTCCTTGTATTGGAAGAGAATTTCCAATAAAATCAACCATGTATAAAGCCCGTTTTAAAAAAGATATTGTCGCCGAGTTTCTTCCGCCTGCCCATCCGGGACGGAAACAGAAAGTCATAATTCTTTGCGACGGAATGCCCTCAATCCCGGGAAAACAGTTTCTGGCAGGCTTTCTCGCCTCAAAAGGATTCTGGGTAATATACCCCAGATATCGCGGGTCGTGGGAGAGCGCCGGTGAATTCCTGAAATTCTCGCCAGCCGATGATATCTCCGCAATAATTGACGAACTTCCTAAAGGACTTAAAGAACCTGCCTTCGGGAAAACCTGGAAACTCTCGCCGGAAGAGATATTTGTTTTTGGAGGAAGTTTCGGCGGGACAACAGCCCTAATGGCTTCACTTGATCCGCGCGTAAAAAAAGTCATAGCGAATTGCGCGGTCGTTGACTGGGCTATCCTGCCGGAGGAACAGAAGAAAGAAACTTCCAATAAGAGTTACGCGGCATATATTAAAGAGGCCTTCGGTAACGGCTACCGCCTGCCGGAGAA
>CAIOVX010000080.1 GCA_903861835.1 Candidatus Firestoneibacteriota bacterium
ATGTCCCGCAGGTTTTTTATGTCCGGAGTAACGACAACGAAGATACCGCCCTGCTTAAGGCATTTATAAACCGCGGAGAACAGCGCCGTAATCTGCTTATAATCAAGGTGCTCGGCCATATGGCTCATATAGACGCCGTCGTAAACTTCGGGTTTATTCTCCGCGAACTCAATAGCGTCACCGCAAGTTACTTTCAACCCCTTATCCGCTGCCTTCTTCGAGACTTCGTGGGAAAAGTCAACACCCTCGGCGTCTATTCCGTTCTGCTTAAGATGCTCCAGAAAGAAGCCTTCGCCGCACCCTATATCCAGGACATTCTTTCTGTCTTTGAAAAATTCGTAGAAGAACTCTTCTCGTTTCATGGTTTAATTATATACAATCGGGCCTTGTAATTACAAAGAAAAACCGCCCGTGTAAGCGGGCGGTTTTTTTAATGTTTCCGTTGAATTCTTAGGCTCTACTTTCCCCTTCTTTCCTTATGTTCCAGCCATTCATCCTTCAGGTATTTTCTGAGTTCCGGGTGTTTCACAAGAAGTTCCGCCGCTCCCGGATGCCGCGCGAAGAGCCTTGCCAGTTGAGGATGTTTCTCAAGCACTTCAGCCGCTCCCGGATGATTTACCACCCATTCCGCGAACCTGTGATGCGCGCTCAGCCATCTCATTACCTTGGGATGGGATTCCGCGTATTCAAAGACCGCAATCGCTAAACGTGGATGCTTCGCGCTGTTTTCAAGAATATATTCTATCTTCTCTCTCTCGGTGAGCCTGCCAAAACTCTTTCTGCCGGCGAGCAAGGCGTCCCTTTCTTCCTTAAACTCCTCTCTTTCCACGGCGGCTTTCCAGAATTCCTCGGCTTTCTCTTCCCTCTGCAGTTTCTTCTCCTGCCTATCGCCCCTTGGCTTTTCCGCGGCGTCATCCGCGAAAAGCGGCGCGGCGGCAAAACTCACAAAAACCAGACCTGCCAGAACAATTATCTTTTTCATATAACCTCCATTTTAACTCATCTGTCTGCTAATTAGACTTGCGCGCCGGAGAATAGTTTACCCGCAAGCATTCAGATATTCACATAATCA
The DNA here is from genome assembly GCA_903861835.1 of Candidatus Firestoneibacteriota bacterium. Classification (GTDB taxonomy): domain Bacteria; phylum Oederibacteriota; class D2-FULL-39-29; order D2-FULL-39-29; family CAIOVX01; genus CAIOVX01. The sequence continues at coordinate 1,073 of CAIOVX010000080.1, forward strand.
TTCTAGTATGCAATTATTAATTCTTCCTTAAGGCAGGATTAATTCCGCTTAATGGGACAGGACGTGCAGCTTTTTCACTTCCTCAATCAGCTGTTCTCTCCAGGCAGAAACAGTCATATCCGTCTGTTCTTTTCCGCCAAGATCGTTAGACTTGGAATATTCAGGACACTTTGCCTTCATCTCTTCCAGCATGCGCTTTGCGTTCTCCGCTTCCTTGATTGCCGGAGCGCTGCCTTTTGCGGCACTGAGTATTTCCTGTTCCAGGGTGTAAACATATTTATAGTCGTCAAGGCCCTGCTTTGTCCACTCGTAGTACTGAGTCGGGATATTCTCGCCTTCAGACGGATAATTTATCCCGCAGGCCGGGTCGCCTCCCCGAGAGGTGCTCCAGGTTGTAAAATCGCGGGAAGTATTCCTATTCCAACCGCAGGCATAGGCCCACTCAAGGCGCGCCGCTGCTCCGTGCTTCCAGGACAGAAAGCCGAAAGAAAACCTTGTCCGCCCGCTGTTGTATAGCCATAATTCCTTGCCAAGCTCTTTCGTCTTAGCAATGAATCCCTGGCAGTGTTCCGACGCGTGAGGCGCGCAGATATCTAGCAGGGGGACCATTACCGTGTAATCCTTGCCCTCGTCCTTATCCCTCATGACATCGATTTCCGTGCGGATTCCTTCTACTTCTTTCGCGAGCTTAGCATAGGACAGAGTATCCGCAAGGTTTCTGTTCCAGGCGGCAATCATGCTCTCCCTGGGCTCGTCTAGCAGCCAGAAGACCAGGCGAATCTTCTTCGCGGCGGCCCAATCGCGGACCGCGGAGAGCACATTCTTATAGGCGGAATTAAACCCGGGAGAAAATTCCTTCTGCCCGAAATCACTTATAATCTTATTCGCGAATCCAATTGCCCCTATCGTAAAGACTCCGCCGCCACCAAGGCCGTGCTTCTTTATGATTTCCAACTCGGCGTCAAGCCTGCTGAAGTCAAGGGAAGCAGTTGAAACGGAGGCCTTCAATAATTTTGGCTCTTCAAGCGCGAAATTGCTGCAGCCATGGCGCTTGTAATCCGCAACGCCGATATCGTCAACAGGCGAGCGGTACCAGCCGAAACTCATATTTGGATTTGAAATCAGCCGAAAGGGCAGGACTTCAATCCTTACCCCAAGCTTTGCTTCTTCCCTGCCTTCCGCCTTCAGGCTG
>CAIOVX010000081.1 GCA_903861835.1 Candidatus Firestoneibacteriota bacterium
ATGTCCCGCAGGTTTTTTATGTCCGGAGTAACGACAACGAAGATACCGCCCTGCTTAAGGCATTTATAAACCGCGGAGAACAGCGCCGTAATCTGCTTATAATCAAGGTGCTCGGCCATATGGCTCATATAGACGCCGTCGAAAGCCTCCGGTTTCTTTGCCGCGAAGTCAATGGCGTCTCCGCAGAAAACGTTTAGCCCTTTATCCGCGGCTTTCTTCGCGGCTTCGGGAGAAAGATCAACGCCTTCGGCGACAATTCCGTTCTGCTTGAGATGCTCCAGAAAGAAGCCCTCGCCGCAGCCGATATCCAGGACGCTCTTTTTGCCTTTGAAGAACTCAAAGAAGTACTCTTCTCTTTTCATGGTCTAATTATATCCAATTATCTCCTGCAAATACAAAGAAAAGTTTGCCTGTGGCCTTTCAACTCTTCAAGATATCGTGCTGACACATAATCATTAACGCTTCATTAGGGCGTGATAAATGTGGTTAACGGGAAAAACCGCGTAACTTTTCTATCACCTCAATAATCTGTTTGCGCCAGGCGGAAACCGCCATATCCGTCTGTTCTTTCCCGCCAAGGTCGGTAGACTTGGAATATTCAGGACACCCGGCTTTAATGTTTTCCAGCATTCGCTGTGCGTTCTCCGCTTCCCTGGCCGCCGGCGCGCTGCCTTTTGCCGCACTGAGTATTTCCTGTTCCAGCGTGTACACATATTTGTAGTCGTCTATGCCCTGCTTTGTCCACTCGTAATACTGAGTCGGGATATTCTCGCCTTCCGACGGATAATTTATCCCGCAGGCAGGGTCACCTCCCCGTGAAGTGCTCCAGGTGGTAAAATCGCGGGAGGTGTTCCTATTCCAGCCGCAGGCATAGGCCCACTCAAGGCGCGCCGCTGCTCCGTGCTTCCAGGACAGGAACCCGAAAGAAAACCTTGTGCGACCGCTGTTGTATAACCATAATTCCTTGCCGAGCTCTTTCGTCTTTGCAATTAACCCCTGACAGTGTTGCGACGCGTGAGGAGCGCAGATATCAAGCAGGGGGATCATTGCCGTATAATCCTTGCCCTCGTCCTTATCCCTCATGACATCGATTTCCGTGCGGATTCCTTCGACTTCCTTCGCGAGCTTGGCGTAAGCCAGCGTGTCAGCAAGGTTTCTGTTCCAGGCGGCTATCATACTCTCCCGGGGCTCATCCAGCAGCCAGAAAATCAGGCGTATTTTTCTCGCGGCCGCCCAATCACGGACCGCGGACAGCACATTCTTATAGGCGGAATTAAACCCGGGGGAGAATTCCTTCTGCCCGAAATCATTTATAATCTTATTAGCGAAACCGATGGCCCCTATCGTAAATACTCCGCCGTCACCAAGCCCGTGCTTCTTTATGATTTCTAACTCCGCGTCCAACCGGCTAAAATCCAGAGAAGCCGATGCAACGGAGGCCTTCAATAATTTTGGCTCTGCAAGCGCAAAGTTGCTGCAGCCGTGGCGTTTGTAATCCGCAACGCCGATATCGTCAACAGGCGAGCGGTACCAGCCGAAACTCATATTTGGATTTGAAATCAGCCGAAAGGGCAGGACTTCAATCCTTACCCCAAGCTTTGCTTCTTCCCTGCCTTCCGCCTTCAGGCTG
>CAIOVX010000082.1 GCA_903861835.1 Candidatus Firestoneibacteriota bacterium
CCTCGAACCCTCTTTGGCGAGCCTCGTTACGCGCGAAAACATATCAAAAGAAACTGCGCGAAGCGCGGTTTCTTAACTTTAATGGTAGCGCGTACGGGGCTCGAACCCGTCATCTCCACCTTGAGAGGGTGGCGTCCTAACCAGATAGACCAACGCGCCGTTAAGAGCGATTACTGATTACTAATTACTAATTGATAATTAAAGTCAAAAGCAAAACAATAACAAAACAAGGGCAAAACAAGAGCGAAACAACTGTAAAACCAATAACAGGGAGTATTTTAACCTCTGGAGAGAGTTTTTTCAAGTTTAATCAGCGTAAACAAAAGGGACAGAAACAATGGGGACAGAGCCTGGTTTTCACTGTGATTATCGAAAGGGCAGGCGTTTCCTTTATTGATAAATCGGCGCTGTCCCATTTGTTGCGGCATAGTTCCATTCCTTTCTGCAGACTGACTTTCCCATGGAGACACCCGGTTAGAAAAAGAAAAGGGATAGGAAACTTTTATAAGGATCCTATCCCCAGTTCTAAGACTTAGTAGGTTGTAAAACTGCTGCCTCTCGAATCGGTTGCCGTGCTATTGGCATAGATATTGCCGCGATAAACGGTTGAGGCAGGATCTGTTATGTAGCACCAACCGGTCCCGGGCGTATTTGGAAGCGTAGAAGCAAGACTGATATTGCTTGCGTTGCCGAGCGGACTCGCTCTGGTAGCAGGTATGGGGTAAAGGTAGCTGGTAAAGGAAGTTGTGAGGTCACTCGGGAAATTCCCTTCTTTCTCGGAATAGTATATGCAAATTGCTGCTCTGAGGCTTGAAAGATTTCCCTTGGTAGCGCCTTCCCTTGACCTCTCAAGAATCTGCGAGAATCTGGGCAGAGCGATAGCTGCAAGAAGGCCGATAATGACAAGAACTATCATAAGCTCCATTAGGGTAAAACCTGTTTGTCTCTTCACATGTAACCTCTTGATTCATTTAGCTCGCCTAAAGAGCGCTACAACTTAAGTTGCAATTATATTAGTAGGTAGTAAAGCTGTTTCCTTTGGTATCCGTTGCAGTGCTGTTCGGGAAGATATAGCCCTGATACGGCAAAGCAGTGGGGTCTGTGATATAGCACCAGCCGGTCCCGACCGCATTGGGTGGTGTTGCGGCGAGGTTAACAGTATTCGTATTGCCGAGCGGTGTCGCCTTCGTAGCCGGAACAGGATACAAGTAGCTGGTGAAAGAAGTTGTCAGATCATTCGGAAAAGTTCCTTCCCTCTCCGAATAGTATATTGAAACTGCTGATCTCAGGCTTCCGAGATTGCCCTTCGTAGCGCCTTCTCTTGCCTTTTCAAGCATCTGCGCAAACCTCGGAATGGCTATCGCTGCCAGAATTCCTATAATCGCGACTACTATCATAAGTTCAATTAGCGTAAACCCTTTTTTGTTTCTCATTTTAAGATCTCCTCATAACGTTATTTTGGCAGCCTTACCCAATCTATTTAGTAATTGTATCCTGTCCTTTTATCGTTTTCAAGCCAGTAATTTTCCAAAAGCGCCGTATCTTTTTCTTTTCCCTGCTTTCCCATAAAAGCATTGCTTTCTTGCGCTTTTTCCCGGCGGCGTAGTTGTGTATATCCCCATTCTTCTTAATTACCCTGTGGCACGGCACCAAATAGGCAACCGGGTTATTCGCCACGGCTCCCGCGGCGGCTCGCACCGCTTTTCTATTGCCTGCGGCTATGGCAACCTGCTCGTAGGAGACTGTTTCTCCAAAAGGAATCCTCTGCAGCGCTTTCCAGACTTTCCTCTGAAAATCGGTGCCGCGCAAATCCAGTTCTATCTCTCCTCTCTTTGTTCCAGGATTGAAAACTTTTTCTGCAAGGACTTTTACCATTTTAGTATTGCAAACAAAAACACAACCCGGAAATTTCTTTTTCACCCACGCAAGTTCCTCAGAAGTATTTCCGCCGAAAGAGAGCAGGCAGACTCCTTTGCCGGTTAAAGCCAGCACAACTCGGCCAAAAGGACTTGCCGCCCTACCCCAGGTGATTAAATTGTCCTTTGCTCTTCCGGCTCGCGTCATCTCATAGCACCAAAGGTCCTTTCATAGCGAATTTGCATTAATGCGGACTGTCTGTTTGATTGGCTTGGCCTTCATATTATTTCATTCCTTCGTTAAAGCCGAAGACGCTTAAAAGCCCAGGTTCCGACAAAAGCCATAAGAACATCGAAGAAGAGCAACACAGCAATATCAAGAAGGATAGGCATATTTGCATACTTCGCGCCCAGGATGACAAAACGCAGGGCGTCAACCGCGTAGGTGGCCGGATCTATCCTGGTAAGCACTTGCATCCAGACAGGCAGGTTATCCAGAGGATAAACCGCTCCGGAGAGCAAGAAGAGCGGATATATTACAAAACTGCTTATGAGTCCGTAGCCCTCAGGGCTCTCCATAAACGAACCGATGATCAGTCCGAGACTTATCAGTCCGTAGGCGAAAATAAAAAGTATGGCCATTGAAAGCAGGAAGCTGCTGACAGAATACTTCATGCCAAGAAAAATACCGATAGCAAGCAGGAAGTAAGACTGAATGAGAGCGTCCGTCATTGAGCCCATCGCTTTCCCGAAGAAGACGGTCGTTCTGGACAGAGGAGTTATGAGCACCTCCTTAAGAAAGTCTATCTTTTTATCCCAGACGATATAGGCCCCTGCGAAGAGACCGGTAAATATGATGGTCATAGCGAGAAAACCCGGGAAGATGAAATGCTGGTAGTCTACCGCGTTTCCCTTCATAGAACCCACGCCGTTCCCGAAGATGAAATACCAGAAAAGCGGCAGCGCCACAGAAGAAAAAACGCGGCTCTTCTCGCGCGTAAAGACGCGAAATTCCCTATACCACAGGGCATACAAACCCTTTATGACTTTTGCAGTTCTTTCTCCTATCAAGTGGCCCTCGTTATATCCTGAATGTAAGAACTGGCTTCGCCTTCTTCTCTCATCGCCCGCCCGGTAAGGTTCAGGAAAACATCATTTAGATCGGGAGAGTGGACTTCTACATTTTCGACATCACCCGCAGAGCAGAGCAGTTCCTGCAGGTTCTTACCCGCCTGCTCAACGGACAGATGAACCGCTCCCTCAATAACTTCCGCCTTCTTCACGAAAGGGAACTTCTTAAGCGTTTCAGTGTCAATCCTTCCCTTTAATATTACTTTATCACCGCCAAGAGCGCGTTTCAGGTTAGCCGGCGAGTCAAGCGCCGCAATTTTTCCGTGATCTATTATCGCTATCCGGTTGCAGAGCTTTTCCGCTTCTTCCATATAATGGGTCGTAACGATAATGGTCATTTTAGTCTGCTTCGCGAGGTTCTGAATGTATTCCCAGATGTGGTCCCTGGTCTGCGGGTCAAGGCCTAAAGTTGGTTCGTCAAGGAAGAAAACTTTAGGAGAGTGAAGGAGCCCCCGAGCTATCTCAAGCCGCCTTCTCATGCCGCCGGAATATTTCTTGACGACATCATGTTTCCTTTTCTGAAGATCGACGAGATCGAGAACTTTGTCAATGCGGGAGTTTATCTCTTTGAGCGGGAGGTTATACATCAACGCGTGAAGCTTGAGATTTTCGTAGCCGGAAAGCAGGGTGTCTGAACTGGGGTCCTGAAAAACCATGCCAATGGAGTTTCTTACGAGCCCCTGCTGCTTCACTACATCATGCCCGTTTACGCTGGCAAATCCGGAAGTCGGTTTAAGCAAAGTGGAGAGCATCATCAGCGTGGTGGTCTTTCCGGCGCCGTTGGGGCCGAGCAGGCCGAAAATCTCGCCTTCCTTAACATCAAAGCTAATCCCGTCCACGGCAGTTAGTTTATCGTACTGCTTGGTCAGGTTTTTGATTTGGATGATATCCATTTAAGTATTATAACAAAAAAAAACCGGGCAAAGTATCAGAATCACTTTGTCCGGAACATCGTTAGCGACCCGTGTCTTCAGCTTTTCCACGGCGTCCCCGAAAACTTTGTCTATCCCGGGGACTGGGTGTTACTCCGTCGCCCTAAAACTCTCTTTCTCTTTCTCATAGCTAGTATAACACCGCATTAAGGAACTGCCTACTAGGGAAATAATTAAAGATGAGTTACTTGAGGCCGGGTAATGAAACTCTGCGGCCTGAAGGCCGGAGTTTCTCTTTATAGGTGTGTTAATATTATTCATGCCGGATTCATCCTCACCCTAAAGGGTGAGGTTTTCTCCGGCATCTGAAAGATAAAGAGTTTACGCGGTTACGGCTAGATCTCGGGTTGTTCTTCCATTCCTTCCTGCGGCGGGAGCTGCTGCGGCAGGGAGCGGAAATTGGTTGCCAGGTTATCAAACTTGGCGTACTCTTCAAGGAAGGCAATCTTTATGGTGCCGGTCGGACCGTTCCTTTGCTTGCCTATGATCAGTTCAGTAAGAGCTCTCTTCTCCGGATCCTGCTCTTCCCTGTTGTAATAGGATTCCCTGTACAAGAGCAGCACCGCGTCTGCGTCCTGCTCTATTGAACCTGATTCCCTCAAGTGGGAAAGCTGCGGCCTTTTCTCGGATTTTTCCTGGCGCTCTGTGGTTCTGGCGAGCTGTGAAGCGACTACAACAGGTATGTCCATTTCCTTCGCAAGCGATTTCAGGCTTCGCGAGATTTGTGATATTTCCTGCACCCTATTTTCCGTCTGTTTCACGCCTTCCATCATCTGGAGATAATCAACTACAACCATACCGATTCCCTTGTCAGCCTTAAGTCTTCGTGTCTTGGCCTTAATCTCAAGAGAGTTGATAGTGGAGGAATCATCTATGTAAATAGGCGCAGTAACCAGCCGGCTGGCTGCCTGGGTAAGTTTCGGCCAGTCTTCGGCGTAGAGCTGCCCGCCCCTCAGCCTGTGAAGATTTACCTTGGCCTCGGAACAGATCATCCTCAGGACTATCTGCTCTTTAGCCATTTCCAGAGAGAATATTGCTACGGGGATTTTGTGTTTTATTGCCGCGTTCTGCGCGATAGAAAGCATAAGCGAGGTCTTGCCCATGCCGGGGCGGGCGCCGATGATGATTAACTCGCCGCCGTGAAACCCGGTTGTCATTTTGTCCAGCTCGTCAAACCCGGTGGAGATGCCTGTCACCAGCGTCTGACGCTGAGAGAGTTCGTCAATCTTCTGCATGGTCGGATGGACCAGATCTTTCAGCGAGACAAAACCTGGCTTAATACGCTTTTCAGAGACCGCGAAAACGGAGTGTTCCGCTTTGTCGAGCAGTTCGTCTACGTTTGAGTCTTCCTGGAAAGCCCGGGTGACTATATTTGTGGCCACGCTGATAAGGTCGCGTAGAGCGCCTTTCTCTCTTACGATATTCGCATAGTAGGCAACATTGGCTGCGGTGGGTACAGCGTTCATCAGTTCAACAAGATATTCGCTGCCGCCCACCGCTTCCAGTTGTGAACGCTTTTTGAGCTCTTCGGATACGGTTATGATATCAACCGCCTGATTCGTCTCGAACAGGGAGACAAGGACGCCGTAAATCTTCCTATGGCTGTCCTTGTAAAAAAGATCCTCGCGGAGCATTTCTATGGCCGTGGTAATAGCTTCCTGCTCAACGAGCATGGAACCTATTACCGATTTCTCGGCCTCTATGTTCTGCGGCGGTATCCTGTCGCTCATTTTTCCCTCAAAAGCCGCAAACGGCTCTTACTGCTTCACTACCTCTACCTTCACCTTCGCCGTGACTTCGTGGTGCAGCTTTATCTCGACTTCATGTATGCCGAGGGTCTTGATAGGCTCCGGCAGATGCACTTTCCGCTTATCTACTTCAAAGCCCTTCGCCTTTATTTCTGAGGCGATGTCTTCGGCAGTTACCGCGCCGAACATCTTATCCTCTTCTCCAACCTGCCTGGAGACGGTGATGGAGAGCGCGCTGATTTTCGCGGCAAGCGCCTCGTGCTCAGCCTTCTCTTTGGCAACCTTAGCTGCATATTTTTTCTTTTCCTGGTCAACCTTTGCCATGTTGGCCGCAGTGGCCTCCATTACAAGGTTCTTGGGCAGGAGGAAGTTCCTCGCATAGCCGTCCGCCACTTCCTTAACATCCCCGCACTTGCCCAGGTTCTTGAGATCTTCTTTAAGTATTACTTTCATTGTAGTTACCCTCGCTTAGTCGTTTGTGAACGGGATCAGGGCAAGTATCCTGGCCCTTCTTACCGCTGTCGTGAGCTGTCTCTGATGCTTCGCACAGGTGCCTGTAGCCCTTCTCGGCAGAATTTTTGCGCGCTCGGAAATGAAGGTGCGGAGCAGCGCAACATTCTTATAATCAACTGAGGTGCCGTCGCCGCAGAATCTGCAGCTCTTTTTCTTTCCCTTAAAGAACTTTCCGCCTTCCCTTCTCATCGGCCTTCTGACTCCGCTTCCGCGTGAATCCGAGGAGGAGGAGCTGCGCGATGAACTTGAATGCCCGTGGGAGGGCGCTGAAGATGCGTTAGAACCTGTATTTTCCATTTTTCATTCTCCTTTGTCGGTCTTTCCGGCTAAAACCGGCCGGAACATATTTTGACTCTTAAAACGGCGGCTTGTCGTCATCGCCGGTCGAAGCAGCTCCTTGATTCTCTGCCGCTTCATCCGGTATTGCTTCTTCGGAACCGCCTGAAGTCTTTTTCTTGGGAGCCAGGAATTGAACCCTCTCCGCAACAACGTCCATAGCATAACGCTTCTGGCCGTCCGTAGTCTCGTAGGTTCTGGACTGCAGTCTCCCTTCCACAAATACCGGGCTGCCTTTGCCCAGGTTTTCGTTACAGGCTTCGGCCATTTTCGCCCAGACTGTTACATTCGTGAAGAGCGTGTCCTCTTTCATAGAACCATCAGTCGCTTTATACTTTCTGCTGCATGCGAGCCTGAGGGTAGCCACTGCCGCCCCGCTCGGTATGTAACGAAGTTCCGGTTCTTTTGTTAAGTTCCCTATCAAGAATACTTTATTCAGGCTTGGCATTTGCTTCCTCCTTCAGCGGTTATACCGCTTTCGGCGCGTCAGGCGCTGGTGCCGCCGCAGGCGCTGCCGGCGCAGCTGCTACAGGAGCTGCTGCTGCAGGAGTTGCTGGGGACGCGGGCGCTGAAGTTACCGGCGCCGGCCTCGGCTTCCTGATCTTTCTCTTTGAGGGTTTGCGGTCTTCCTTGAGGACAGTCAGGAACCTGATAACCTGGTCGGCTATCTTGTAGTTCCTCTCAAGCTCTTTCACCATCACACCGTCAAGCTTGAGCTCCATATAGACATAGAAGCCCTCTTTTGAGTGCCCTACTCTATACGCCAGCTCTCTTTTTCCGAGTTTCTCCATAGAGAGAACCTCGCCACCCGAACCTTTGACAATCGCAGAGAATTTCTCAACGAGCTTGTCGACTTCCGTTTCGGGTACTTTACCTTCGATGACATACGTGCTCTCGTAAACTTTCATCCTACCTCCTAAGGTAAGTATTGCAGCCATTAACGGGCCGGGAAAACCACCGTGGCTTGCGGAATTTCCCGCCTCCGTCAGACTGCAAAACGGAATTGTATAACATCGCCGTCGGCGATGATATAATCTTTTCCTTCGATCCTCAAAGAACCTGATTTTCTCGCTTCAACCCAGGAACCTATCTTTTTCAGTTCCGACCAGTTCACGGTCTCCGCGGAAATAAAGCCTCTCTGCATATCGGAATGGATTTTCCCCGCAGCTTCCGGCGCTTTCGTGCCCTTCGGCACCGACCACGCCCTAATCTCCGGTTCTTTAACCGTAAAGAAGGTTACAAGCCCGAGCAGTTCGTGCGCTGCACGGACGAGCTTCTTTAGCCCCGCCTCGTTAATACCGAGGTCTTTTCTAAACTCCGCGGCTTCTTCAGCGGAAAGTTCGTTCAGTTCTTTTTCCATCTTGGAGTAAAGTTCTATCGCTCCGGCGCCTTCGGACTTCGCTTTCTCTTTCAGTTGCGAAAGTTTCGGCGAAACCTGCTCCCCCGTATTTGCAACATAGAGCACCGGCTTTAGCGTAAGAAGAAAGTAGCCTTTCAGCAATTCCTTTTCGTGAACGTCAAAAGAAACAGACCTTGCGGGACGGCCGGCATTTAATACCTCTTTAATCCGGTCTATCATAGCTTTTTCCGGCAGAGCCTTTTTATTTCCGCCCTTTATTGCCTTATCCACTTTCTGCGCGGCCTTGTCCAGATACTCCAGGTCCGCGAGAGCCAGTTCGGTATTAATGGTTTCAGCGTCGCAGGCAGGATCCACTTTGCCCGAAACATGCGTGACATTTTCATCCTCAAAGCACCTTACCACGTGGACTATACCGTCAACTTCGCGCACGTGGGACAAAAACTTATTGCCCAGCCCCTCGCCTTTCGAAGCGCCTTTAACAAGTCCTGCAATATCAACAAATTCAACGGTCGTGAAAGTGAGCTTCTCATGCGGGATAAGCTTCGCGAGGTCTAAGAGGCGTTCATCTTCCAGCGGTACAATTCCCTTGTTCGGCTCTATCGTCGTGAACGGAAAATTTGCAATTTCCGCGCTCAATTTAGTCAGTGCGTTAAAAAGCGTCGACTTCCCGACATTCGGAAGTCCTACTATGCCAAGCTTCATTTGATATCCTGTCAAATACAGATTCCGGGCCGGTTAGCCGGCACGGATATTGAGTTTAGCAAAAAGAAAACGGTTAGTCAAGGCGGATGAAAAAGGATTTAGACCTGTATTTGCAAGGTGTTTCCGGTAATTCCCGTCCTCTATTTCACTTCAACGGAAGCGCCAGGATCAAAAGGGTTGGTCCTTACCGCGAGCGAGAAAAGATAGGGATAATCCTGCTTTAGATGCTTCATATAGCCGACCCAGTGAATAGCGAGCAGTCTGTAGGCCCGGTTCATATCGCCGGAGATATGCTTTAAGTCAGGCGGATTAAGCGCTGAAACGTCATTTCTGTGCGCCATTTCGTCTGTAAGGTGAAAGACAGCCCACAGCAAGTCGGTAAAAGATTCGTGCTCAAGCAGATTAGGGTTCTCCAGCAGGCCGAGCATAAAGGAGCGTTTCTCCAGCAAGAATTTCTTCAACTCGGGCAGCGGGGTCCTGCCGGCATCGGCTTTGAAATCCATATCTTCAAGTTGCGCCTGCGCTGAAAGAAAATCCTTCTCTTTCCATTCCGCTGTGACTTTAAGCTTAGCGGCAAGAACGGGCAGACCTTTATCAACGCTAATGCAGGCTTTAATCAGCTCCACACCGACTTCGCTGAAGAAGGTCCCGATGACCATGTTCAGTTTGCTGAGCATGGACTGCTTTTCCCTAAAGACAAGCAGACCATGAAGTATGAGCATTACAATCAGAACATCTATAAAGAGGAATGCCACATTGCTTATAAAATAAAATTCAAGATCCTCGAGCCGGTGAAAGAGGGCATAGTCCAGAACATAAAAAGAGAAGGAAAGAAACAGGAGTACAACTGCGAATTTTATCTGCCAGCCAATCTTTTTCATTTTTCCCCTTTTGACTCGTAGCTGTCCATCTGCCCCTGTAGCTTTACACCTGCAGCGCACTGAACCGGCAGCTCCCCGTAAAGCCCCGCCCCAAAGGCCCTCAGAACATCCAGCCCCAGCACCATATTTCCGAGCGGGTTAAGGTGCTTGGGATCACGCATTAAACTCCTGTAAAGGGCGGGTTCGTTTTTCTTTAGTTTCTCCCACCTTGCCTGATGGTCAATGAGCGTATAGCCGCCGGCTGCCGCAACTTCGCGGACTATCTGCATATAGGCCGGGAAACTTTCAGCCCAACCCCTCTCTTTCACGGAAAACTTCTCCGCGTCGAACGCGTAGTAGGTCTGAAATACCAGCACAGCATCATCCAGGCAGTCAATTTTGCCGGCCAGGGTTTCCAGGTCTTCGCGAAACATCCCTGGGGTTATACCCCGGTCAGGATTTGAATCATTCCCGCCTATCGTTACTATTACAATATTCGGCTTGAAGAGCGCGCAGTCCCGGTCAAAGCGCTCAAGCAGCTGAGCGCAGATATTGCCGGAAACGCCGGTATTTATGCAGACCATTTTCCTGCCGACATGCCCGGCCAGCCCGGCCTCAAGCCAGTTGAACCAGTTGAAATGTCCTTCGCAGTGATAGCCGAGCTCGGTATTTGAGGAGCCGAACGCGACTATACGGGTCATGTGCCGCTTTTCTATAATATTGACAAGCTTATCCATCTAGCTCCCTTTGACATCCCAACTCTCAGATTATACAGCCACACGCCAGGCTTGTCAACGAAAGGGAAAAAGAGCTGCCTACTTCCCTATCAGGGAGGGAGTCACGAAGATGACCAGTTCGGAGTCCATTTTTTCGATGTGGGAATATTTAAACAGGAGACCGAGCAGAGGAAGGTCCGACAATAAGGGCACGCCTTCCTCGCGCTTTGTCTCTTCTGTTTGCATCAAGCCGCCTATTACAAGCGTGCCGCCTTTCTTTACATATATGGAGGTGTTTGCCCATCTGGTCTTGATAGCCGGTATAATATTGCCGTTATAGTTGGCTCCGTTGGATGCATCAATATTGCTGACCTCCACCCTGATTTCGCAGTTTATATTCTCCGCAAGGTCGACAGTGGGCTTTATGTCAAGCTTGACCCCGTAATCTTTCCAGTCAACAGTCAGACGTGACTGGTCCTGGTAGAGCACCGGCATCTGCCCGCCTGAAAGAAACGAAGCCTTTGAACCGCTTATCGCAAGCAGCCTCGGTTTCGCCAATATCCTTGCGTAGCCGTTCTTTAACAGAGAATTCAGCTTGAATTCTATTTTTTCAAGGCGCCCGAGATCACCAACTTGAAAGAGCGGAGGGATGCTTCCTTCGGCTATATCAAGAGCTTTTACCGTGTCAGACCAGTTTATGCCGAGATCCGTTACATTACTTTTCTTGATCTCGAGCACCTGCACATTTATCTCAACCATCTGCCTCTCGAGGTCAGACGGAAGCACTACCACCCGGCTTGTCGACTGCGCGTTATCCTTATCCCAGACAATAAAGGTCGTGTTCCCGCCTGACTTTCCGATCAAAAGAATTTCCTTCTCGGATACCGCCTTGACATCGGCTATCCTGGGATCCCCAACCGCGACTTTCCTGGGGGAATCAACATTTACTATGCGGGATTCTCCGATGGTAAGCTGCAGGGTCTCTTCCGCGGAGACTGTAAGCGCTGACAAGAAAAGAAACAAGAAGCAGCAGACTCTATTCTTCATTTTATCCTCACTTTCTCACCGTTGGTACCCCTGATGATCTCAAGAAACGGGCCGTCTTGCGCCTTTGTACTCTCCTTCATTGCATTTTTAAGCAAGTTTGAAAAGTTTGTTGTTTTCAGTTGCGCGCACTTTGTGTCGCCGGGATTGCGAAGGGATAGCCGAAGCCTCCCTTTGTGCTCGGCAAAAGTAAGAGTTTCAGCATCCGAGGGTTCAACAAGAAGCGTAGCGTTCGAGCGCCCTACCGGCCCGGGGAATAAACCCGGGTCCTTTTTGCGATTACCGGAAAAGTCGCCGTTATAGGCGATTAATTGGCAGTACTGAATAATCGTGGCGGAGAAGATACCCCGGTTCCCGGCGTCTTCAAAAGAGCCTACTACATCAACGAAATCTCCTGGTTTTGCCATCCCGTCAAGCCCCGAGGTATCATCAACCGCGACTGAAACAGCGCGGTAGCCTATGGGAATTATCTCGGAGAGTCTGTCCGCGACTTTAGTAAGTTTATTCGCAAGAATCTGCTCGTTCTCTGAGAAGGCCGCAGCGGCGAGGAAACCAGCGGCGCTTTCCGCCTTTCTAACTGCTCCGGGCTGAACATACATCTCCGGGTATTCAATTTCCCTCAGCATATCCGGCGTGATCAAAGCACCCGGAGCTATGTATTTCGCCGCGACTATAACCCGGTTCACCGCCGCTTTTGAGAGGAGGGAATTTTCCTTGGCTTTGAAATAAATAAAAAAAAGAATAAACGCGGCGGCTCCGGCGCCAAGAGCGAGCACGAGCTTCTTATTTGGCATATTTCCTCCCCTCAGCGCAGTAAGAGAACACACAGGTCCCGGAGGAAAAGGAAACAAAGCACCATTCCTGCCCCCTAGCGCAAATATAATAACCGTTCCCGGAATCAGCGTGCCCGCTCAACATAACAGACCAACCGTTGCCGCTGAATTGCGATCCAAAATGCTCAAAAAGCGGCGCCGTTGAAGAGCCGCACTGATAGACAGACTGAAAGGAGCCGCTCTTTCCTTTCATACTGAAAGCGCACCTGGAACCAGGCGGAGGAGAGATCCCGCCTGTATCAACCGCTGTCGGCCTTTGCAAAGAAGGCAAATCTATCTCGCTGTCAAGGCAGACGGCTATCGCTCCGCATTCCTTTCTTATTAGCGCTGCAGTCCGATTCACAGAACCTCTCCTAAACAACATAAGGTCACGCTTCGTTCCGGAAAAGCTAAAGCCGGCAGCAGCATTAAACTCTAAAAATTCCTGTTCAACTTTGTCAGAATCGCTTTTCAGCGTAAAAACTGCGCCCTTCACCCTGCTGCCGTTGATTTCCAGTTCCGGACGGGCAGCTTCGCTTATAGAAACCTCGACATCCTCGCGGACAAGGGATGAAAGCTCCCGCGGTGCCGACGAAAGGAGGGCACTAATAATTGCCGTAAATATTATTCCCGTTTTCATTCCCGGCTCCTTTCCAATTTCTGAAATCAGTATCTCCACTGCCTATCTTGTCTCCGTAATAGGCCTTTCTTCCGGAAAGATCGGCTATGCGCCAGGAATTCCCTGAAAGCGTGTAATGCTCCCTCACGGAAAAAGCGCCTGCACCGGGAAGTTCCACGGGATATCCCAACTCCACTGCTTTCTCGTCACTAAGAAAATATAATTTTAAGCGCCTTACTTCTCCGCCTGCAAGAAGTTTTGACGGGGCGAGAAACTGTGAAGCGCTTGCCGCGCGCAGGCGGGCTTGTCCGGACGGATCCACCGCGGAGCAGGCATCGGTCCAGGCCGCGTAACGGGCGGCGACAGCAAGGCGCTGTTTGACGGCATAAAAAGAACCTATATGCCATAATGCAGTCCAAAGGAGCAGCAAAACCGGCACGCAAAGAACAAACTCTACAAGCGCGGAACCTTTTCCTTTCAATGAAGCACCGCCCGGTTTATGAAGGGAATCTTGATATTCACTGCCGTCAGCCGTGGGTAGTAACCGGGAATCCAAAGATCGCCAAAGAGAGGAACGCTGGTATCACTATCTCCTGCCAGAGCCGGAAGCGCGGCGGCAACCGCCCAGAGCTCGGGGAGGGACCTGCCAAGCAGCCCTGACAAAGGGAAATCACCCGGAGGATTGTTGCAAATAACACGAATAACAGGGCCGGATTCTTCCTGCTTCACCCAGTAGTCCGGCGTGTCTCTTTCAATAAAGAGCAGTTTTTCTTTCTTCCTGAGCCTTAGCGAAAACATCCTCGCATCTGACAGGCCTGCGATCAGAGGCAAACATTTACCCTCTGCGTTGTTCTTCGCAAAATTGTCATACATTGCGAGCGCAGCAACTCCTGGAAAAGCCTTAAGCGCGGCTCCCTGAGAGTCTGAAATAGCGCGGCTTATCTTAAAATCCCAGTTCAGCGACGCTGCTTCACCTCCTTCCGCGGCAAGCAAAGCCCAATTCAGGTCGGCGATGCAATTGAGGCCGCGGGATTGCCAGAGCGCAGCCGTATAGGCGGCGCCGTCGGCGGCGTTCTGGAGACGGATTTTCTGATAAACAAGGCGCCCTCCGCCGATCACAAGCGCAATCACAAGCAGCGCTACTGGCAGCAGCAGTATAAATGCCACATAGGCTTGACCCGGGCGCTTCATTTGGAAACCGGCAGGCGAGTGGACGCCGTTATTGGCAGATACTCAAGTATTTTCCCAAAGAGAGGAAGAACGGTCTTGCAGGGGTAGGTCACGGTAACTTCGTACTCATCCCCCAATATACGGCAACGCGTGAAACCGGCCGCAGCAACAGGGGCAAAACCCGGCCGAAGAGATGAGAGCGCAATAATTACAGCCGCGCGCGCAGCCGTCCCAGGATTATCAGGAAGCTTGCAATGGACTATCGCTGCTCGGGCTCCGCAATATGAAGCGTAATTCACAATATAGTAGGTAAAGAGAAGGAGCCCGGTCTGGAGCACGCAGAGAAAGAGTATTACAAGAACGGGCAGGACAAGCACGGATTCCACGGCTGACTGTCCCCTCTTTTTCACTGAAAGCACTATTTCGCCGCCGCTCCCGCGATCTTTAACCCGATGGCGGAAAGCGCGCCCTGCAACTGCGGACCGAATATGTTAAACGCCGCGAAGATAACGCCAACTATCAACGCGATGATCAGAACATATTCGGTCATTGACTGTCCCCTTTCTTTTTTAAGTTCCATAAAACCTCCCTAATCTTTATTTATTATAATTAGCATAAATAGTCAGGCAGCAGCTTACATTCCCATCCGGCATTGAATATTTTTACTCTTCCTTGCAGATGTGAGCAGCAACCGGTCACATCTGATCATTCTCTTCCTTCTCTTTTAGCGCTTCACATATTAAATATTTTTTAAATCGCCCGGCTTGGTGTATAATTAACTGTAATTCAGCGGAGGCAAGATGGAAAAGTTGAAGTATGGAATTATCGGCTGCGGAGAAATCGCCTACTGGCAGGCAAAGGGAATAGCCAGAACTGATAACTCTGTTATAACAGCCTGTATGGATGTAAATAAAGATTATGCCGGGAAATTCGGCAAGGTCAATAACTGCAGAATTTACAGTGATGTCTCCGGCATCTGTAAAGACCCTGATGTTGATGCCGTTATAGTCTGCCTTCCGCATTTCCTCCATAAACCTGTAGCGTTAGAATGCGCGAAAGCAGGGAAGCATATTGTTATGGAAAAACCAATAGCCACCACTCTCGCAGACGCAGACGAGATAATCTTGGCCTGCAAGAGCGCCGGCGTGAAGCTTGCCATTCCCTATGTGAATAGATACCGTCCCGAGGTGCAGAAAGCCAAAGAGCTCATAGAGAAAGGGGTTCTTGGGAAAATTGTCTACCTGCAAATCCAGGATATGGCCCTAAAACCGGAATCCTACTGGACAATGGGTTGGGATAAGGTTGTAACAACCGACTGGCGGGCCAGCAAAGCAAAAGCCGGCGGCGGCGCGATGCTGATGAATTGCAGTCATTACATTGATTTCTTCTATTTTATGACCGGCCTTAGGGCAGAACGTGTCTCAGCAGAATATGACACCTATGCCACAAAAATAGAAGTCGAAGACCTGATGACTATTCTTATCCGTTTCAAGGGAGGGGCCACGGGAGTGGTACAGTCAAGTTCTATGCTCCCGGGGAAATTTGAAAACGTTCACAGGATA
Source organism: Candidatus Firestoneibacteriota bacterium (assembly GCA_903861835.1). Lineage (GTDB taxonomy): Bacteria > Oederibacteriota > D2-FULL-39-29 > D2-FULL-39-29 > CAIOVX01 > CAIOVX01. The sequence continues at coordinate 15,362 of CAIOVX010000082.1, forward strand.
GCCGGAACCGAGGGGCAGATAATGCTGACAAGCCCCTTAAAAGTTTTTGTGACTAAAGACAGTGACGGACTAAAAGCAAACGAATGGAATACGGTGGCGCTCGAAACTCCGGACGAACAGGGTTCCTACCTTAGAAAGAGATTTTTCGAACTCTTCTCGGAAGCCGTTCTTAAGAACACCCAGGTTCCGATAAGCGGAGAAGACGCAAGGGTAGCGCTGGAAGTTGTGCTGAAGGGCTATGAGGCGGCGGACAGGAAACAGGTGGTTACTCTTTGAGAACGAAGCAGAGGGCAGAAGACGGAGGACTGTTGGATGATTAGAGGGTTGGAGGGTTGGATGCTAAAGGGCTGAAGGATTGACGCGCAGAGGCGCAGAAGGGCGGTGCGCAAGATCCGTGGACTGATGACGGAAGACTGAAGACTGTGGGCTGATAAAATCACGATCCGTGAGTTTCCAATTAGTAATTAGCAATCAGTTATTAGCAATCCGGCGGAGCCGGAGGACAGACGGTCAACGGATTGGAATGACAAAACATTACCGTAAAAACAAGCAGGGCGGATTCTTCCCGCCTGCTTTTGTTTTTCCTATTATTCGAGGTCTTCGGGTTTTACGTTCTCGAGGCGGATGTTGTCAATGTAAAGCACGAGCCCTTTGGGCCTGCTGGTGTTCGAGAGAGACCACATCTTAACGTGCTTCAGGTCAAAAGGTTTGTCAGAGACAAGCGGAAAAACCAAGGTATTCTTGCCGGATTTCAACATCCCTCCCGAACTTACACGCTTTTCCTTATCTCCAAACGGGGCATCTTCCGCAAAACCCGCATCAGCGTCAGCTCCTTGAAAAAGTATTCCCACGGTACGAGTTGCCGGATTGAAAATGTCTATTTTCAAGGCATTGTAACCGGACCAATCGGCGGGAAACTTCACAAAGAGAACCTCTGCCCAACTGTCCTCAGAAAATGTTACCTTTAGGCAATTCTTGCCGGTAGTGCAATTTTCCGAAGAAAGCTCGGTCTTCATACTTTCTTTCATTCCGCCGTCAACTTGAAGACATTGCAGATCCTCCGGTTTCTCAAAACTAAACAGTGTCAGCGGTTTCGAATCAGCTGCAGTCAGCGCAAGCGGAATTGCAACAAGAGCGGCAATAATACATTGCAATATATTCTTCATAAACAACCCCCCTCTCTGCGGAATGACATTTTTCCTGCCGTTAGAACATTTCAACCTATAAATCGCCTTTCTACAACCTGCATTCGCACAAAAAAAAGAGGCGCGGAAAATATCCCGCGCCCCGGTTAAACGCTTAAACTTTACTGCTCTTCAGACTGTTCAACCCTGACATTATCAAGGAAAATCGTGAAATCCTTCGGTCTGGAGCTTACAAACAGAGCGAACCTCTTAACATCGGACAGCTTGATCTGCCTGGACTTATCTTCCACTGTTACGCCGCCAAGTTCAAACTCTACGGTGTTCTTGCCCGGCTTAAGAATTGCCGAGGCGTTATACCTTTTGTTATATTCCCCAAAATAGGCTTCTTTTGTGATTCCTGAATCCTTGTCGCAAAGGCTCATATTGAGCGCGACTATTTCGGTGCTGGGATTGAACACATCAACTTTCAGCATCTCATAACCTTCCCAGTTGCCGTCGAACTTTACGAAATGGAGCCCGGGCCAGTCGCCGTCATTCGGGAAAGTAAGTTTGCAGGAAGATTTCCCCTGCGTAACGTTTTCCGCGGATTTTTCAACCGGATATTCCCTGTTTCCGTTGTTCTCTTTGTAAAGATCCTTAAATTCCTGGTCCGTCTCAAAACCAACAATCACCTTAGGCGGAAGTTTCTTGGCCGCCTGGGCCGTGCCTGCCGCAAAAACAATCGCGGCTGCCGCAACAAACAGAAGCAACTTTTTCATTTTTGTACCCTCCGTTAAATTATAACAATCAGACCTGTTATTCCTTCAAGGCAAAGGTAAAGCAATTACGCCGGAAGCTGTGTTCAAAAGCCCGGCTAGCGCAGTCCTTAGAATTCCGGCTGCTCCGCAAAAAAGCCCCAAAACAAGAGCTACAAGCAGCACATACTCGGCAGCGGCCTGGCCTCTTCTCACTGGGCGTCAATCTCCTGCAGGTATTTTGCGGCATCCTCAGGCGGCGTCGGGTTAATATAAAAACCAGAGCCCCATTCAAAACCCGCAACTTTAGTAAGTTTAGGCATTATTTCAAGGTGCCAGTGAGTATAAAGACTCTCCACTTTGCGCAAGGGCGCCGTATGAATTATATAGTTGAATGGCGGATCGTTCAAGGCTTTTTTTATTTTAAGCAGTGTTTCTTTCAGGATTTTCGCCAGATCCTGTGATTCCTCTTTTGTAATATTTAGAAATTCCGGGGAATGCTTTTTTGGCAGAATCCAGGTCTCAAAAGGGAACCTTGGAGCAAAAGGCTCAAAAGAAATGAAATTCCTGTTTTCAAGAATAACGCGGGATTTGTCTTTTATCTCCTGACGGATCATATCGCAGAACACGCAGCGTTCTTTATAATCAAAGTAGGCCTTGGCGCCGTGAATCTCCTCCTGCACCCTCTTGGGGACTATTGGCGTGGCTATCAACTGCGAGTGAGAGTGATCCATAGTTGCCCCGGCAGCCTCTCCCTGATTTTTGAAGAGCAGGACATATTCAAACCTTATATCGTTCTTCAGATCAAGCCCGCGAGTCCTGTAGGTCCAAATCACTTTCTCCACTTGAGCAACATCAAGGTCGGCAAGAGACTTGTCATGCTCCGGCGTTTCTATGATAACTTCGTGCGCGCCGACGCCGTCCATGACATCGTACATCCCTTCGCCGCGGCGGTTAAGTTCCCCCTCCACGCGAAGGACCGGATATTTGTTAGGTATAACCCTTACCTGCCAACCCGGAGTATTCGGAGCCGAGTGAGGATCCCTGTAGGCGAATATTTCAGGCGGGGTCTTGGCTTCATTCCCGTAATCGAACGGGCAAAAGCCACCGGGCTTCTTCTCGGAAACCGGAGCTGTATAGTCATTGGGCCTTCGCACCCGGTCGGTGGCGATAATGACCCATCTGTTGGAGACCGTGTCTTTTCTTAATTCCGGCAAGATATCCCCCGGCAAAAGTTAATCATTTCCTTTAGTCAATTATACACTAACATTTTATGCCTTTTCAAGAACCGGATTTCGGGCCATAAACGACCGTTTTAACTCTGCCTTCGGCAAAGAGAGAGCTGGAAAGTTCCGCTATGTCTGACTTGCTGACTTGCTCAATCTTTTCCACCGTCTCTTCGAGGCCGGAAAAACGCCCAAAATAGTTTTCCTGCCTTAGCATCCGAGTCATCCTGTTGCTCGTGCTTTCCAGCCCAAGGATAAGCCCTGATTTAGCCTGCTCCTTAGCGCGCAAGAGCTCTTTTTCTGCCGGCCCTTCCTGCTTTAATTTGTTTATTTCGGAGAGAACAACTTCTATAAGTTCGTTCTTCTTGTTCGCGTCAGTTCCCGCGTAAACTGCGAAAATACCTGTTTCGGAATAGCTATCCGCAAAGGACTGTATGGAATATGCCAGTCCGCGTTTCTCCCGGACCTCCTGAAAAAGCCTGGAACTTACCGAACCGCCGAGAATGTCGTTAAGCAGGGCAAGAGCGTAATAGCCGGCAGCGGAGAACTTAAGACCCTCGGTCCCAATAATTATGTTAGTTTGCTCGAGTTTCTTGTCCTCCGTCACGGGGCTGAAATCAAGCAACGGCGCCGAGCTTGGAACTTCCTTGGATATTCCCTGCCAGCAGGAAAAACATTCAGCTGCCAGCGCCAGCAGTTCTGCGGGTTTCACATCCCCGGCCGCGCAGAGTATTGCGTTCCCCGGCGCGTACATTTCTCCGCCGTAGCCTTTCAATATTCCGCGGTTGAAAGACCTTACAGTCTCCGCAGTTCCCAGAATTGGACGCCCGATGGGGTGCCCCTTAAAGAGCCCGGACATGAACAGGTTCATGGCGACATCGTCGGGCTGGTCCATATACATTTTAATTTCCTCAAGAATCACGTTCTTTTCTTTTCCGATCTCTTCTTCCGCAAAAGTTGAATTCAGGATCATGTCGGCAAGAAGCTTCATTACTTGAGGGAGTTTATCCGAGGTCATTCTGAAGAGAAAACAAGTGTACTCTCTGCCGGTAAAAGCGTCTATGTAGGCGCCCAGCAGATCGAAGGCCTCGGCCAGTTCCCTGGCAGAGAGCGAGGCCGTGCCTTTGAAAGCCATATGCTCAAGCATATGGGAAATACCGCTGTTTGAAGAGATTTCGTGGCGGGAGCCTGATTTTATTAAAAGACCGAGGCTGACGGACTTCACGTAAGGGATTTCCTCACAGAGTACCGTCAGCCCCGTTTTTAGCTTTTCTTTACTTTGCATCACCCTGATCTTTAAGCAATTCTTTTCGGGAGAGCCTTATCTTACCTGTTTTCTCGTCCACTCCGATGCATTTCACATCAAGTTCTTCGCCTTCCTTGAGCACATCCTCAACCCTCTTTACCCTCGCTTCCGAGAGTTCCGAGATGTGGACGAGCCCGTCGGTCCCGGGGAAGATTTCCACAAAAGCCCCGAACTCGGCGATCTTTCTGACTCTGCCGTGATAGATCTTTCCCACTTCCGCTGACTGGGTAAGATCTCTGACCCTCTGGACCGCTTTCTCAATCGCGGAATTATCCACCGAAGCGATGTTAACCGTGCCGTCGTTGTCGATGTTTATCTCGACGCCGAAGTCGGCTATTATCTGCTTGATGATCTTGCCTGAAGGGCCAATTACATCCTTGATCTTTTCAGGGTTAATCCTGAAAGAGATTATGCGAGGCGCGTAATCGGAAAGCTTTTCCCTGGGTGTCGGTATAGTCTGATTCATAAGGGAAAGGATATGCGTCCTTGCCGTCTTAGACTGGCTAACCGCTCTCTCAACCACTTCCAGGGATATTCCGTCAACCTTGATGTCCAGCTGTATCGCAGTTACGCCTTTGCTTGTTCCGGCAACTTTAAAATCCATATCGCCGTAATGGTCCTCAAGCCCGGCTATGTCGGTAATCGTGGTGAACTTGCCTTTCTCCTGCACAAGGCCGATAGAGATGCCGGCAACCGGAGAACTTATCGGAACACCCGCATCCATCAGAGCCAGCGTGCCGCCGCATACTGAGGCCATTGAAGAGGACCCGTTTGATTCAAGTATGTCTGAAACTAACTGGATGGTGTAAGGGAAATGTTCCGCGTCCGGTATAACCGGAGCCAGCGCTTTTTCCGCCAGCGCGCCGTGTCCTATCTCGCGCCTGCCCGGGCCCCTTGCGGGTTTGGTCTCACCGGTAGCAAACGGAGGGAAGTTGTAGTGCAGCATATACCTCTTGCTATACTCCCCTTCCAGGTCGTCTATTATCTGCATATCGTCCTTGGTGCCGAGCGTCGCAACGACAAGCGCCTGCGTCTGGCCGCGGGTAAAGATCGCGGAACCGTGAGTTCTGGGAAGAAAGCCTACTTCACAGGTGATATTCCTGATCTCATCCAGTTTTCTGCCGTCGGGCCGCTTCTGCCCCTCAAGGATTTCTTTCCGTACTTTCTCGGATTCAAAAAGGTCCATAACTATCTTAATGTCCCCTTTCTTTCCCGGATACTTCGGCTCCAGCTCGGCGATTATGGCAGATTTGATCTTTGCTACCGCGTCCGACCTGGTCGCTTTGTCTGAGATGGAATCAAGCGAGGCGAATTTCGCCGCGCAGGCAACCCTTACATCTTTCTCAAGGGTCTCATCCCATTTATAGATAATATACTCCCTGTTTACTTTAGTCACTTTTGAAGCCAGTTCCATCTGGGCCTTCATTATTTCCCTGGCAGGCGCTTCGGCAAACTTTATCGCCTCAAGTACTTCTGCTTCAGGCAATTCCTTTACCCCGGCTTCTATCATGATTACGCCGGCAGTTGAGAAAACCGCAACCAGGTCAAGACTGCTTGATTTGAGCTCGGTTATGGTCGGGTTAACGACTAATTTTCCGTCTATTTTTCCCACCCTTACCGCTCCCACAGGACCGCCAAAAGGAATACCCGTGCACATAAGCGAAGCAGAGACGCCGTTAATCGCCATTACATCCGGCTCATTCTCCAGATCAAAAGAAAGAGAAAATACCATTACCTGAACTTCGTTCATCAGGTTCCACGGGAATAGGGGTCTTATGCTCCTGTCAATTATCCTCGCGGAAAGTATCTCTGAATCCCTCGGTTTGCCTTCTCTTTTGAAAAACCCGCCCGGTATTTTACCTGCGGAGTAGGTCCTCTCCCTGTATTCCACCGTAAGCGGAAAGAAAGAGAAATCACTGCTCCTTGAAGGACCTGAGTTTGAAGTGCAGAGGATTACCGTGTCGCCGTACCTTACGGTGACCGAACCCTCGGACTGCTTTGCCACTTTACCGGTTGAGATTATAAAATCCCTTCCGCCTATACTTACTTTCGTTTCTGCTGCTGTCATTTTTTTCTCCCGTTTTCCGCGACTTACTTCCTAAGCTTGAGCCTGTCTATGAGGGTCTTATATCTGTCATAATCCTGTTTCTTGAGATATTCAAGCAGGTGCCTTCTTGACCCGACAAGCTTAAGCAGACCTCTCCTGGAACTGTGGTCCTTCTTGTGCATTTTGAGATGCTCGGTGAGATAGTTGATCCTTTCCGTCTGGATCGCCACCTGCACTTCGCAGGACCCTGAATCCTTCTCGTGAGTCTTGAACTTTGCTATCAATCCCTGTTTCTGTTCCTTCTGCAACATACTTCCTCCTTTTTCGCGAAGCAACCAGTAAGCTTTGGACAATTTCGTCCAAACTACCGGCCGGGCTCCGTACATCCTGCCGCTGGCCCGGGTGGCCCCAAGGTTGCAGCAGGATCGAAGAAACCAATTCGCTTACTAAATTAAATCCAATAGTTCGGCGGTTCGCTTGTTATGGTGATATTGTGGGGATGGCTCTCTGAAAGCCCCGCGGGAGTTATTCTGACAAACTCCGCGTTCTCGCGCAATTCTTTCAGGTTCTCCGCTCCGACATAACCCATTCCCTGAGTTAAGCCGCCCACGAGGTAAAGCACGTTTGCGGCAAGAGAACCCCTGTAGGGAACCCTTCCTTCAACACCCTCGGGAACCAGCTTTGAAGCTTCAATGCCTTCCTGAAAATATCTGTCCTTGCTGCCCTGTTTCATTGCAGCGATGGAACCCATACCGCGGTAAAGTTTAAACCTTCTGCCTTCGAGGAAGACCATCTCGCCGGGCGCCTCATCAGTGCCCGCAAAGAGGTTCCCTATCATTACGGCGCTGGCACCAACCGCAAGGGCCTTCACCACATCGCCCGAATATTTAATCCCGCCGTCGGCAATAACCGGCACTTTATATTTCTTCGCCACTTTAACACAATCATAGATTGCTGTCACCTGCGGAACACCTATGCCGGCTATTACCCTGGTCGTACAGATGGAACCGGGTCCTATTCCGACTTTGATTGCGTCCGCCCCTGCCGCGATTAAATCTTTTGCCGCAGCGGCAGTTGCGATATTTCCGGCGATGAGATCGACATTGGGATACTTCTTTCTCAGCGCCTTCAAAGTATTAATCACATTCGAAGAGTGCCCGTGCGCCGTATCTATGGTCAGTATGTCAACGCCGGCCTTTATAAGCTCGTCAGCCCTTTCTTCGGTATCCTTAGCGACGCCTACCGCCGCTCCTACGCAGAGCCGCCCGCCTTTGTCCTTGCAGGCCTTCGGATAATCAAGGCGCTTTTCTATATCCTTAATGGTAATCATTCCCTTGAGGCGGTAATTCTTATCAACAATCGGCAGTTTTTCTATTCTATTCTTGTACAGTATATCCGAGGCCTTCTGGAGCGAGATTCCTTCATTGGCAGTAATCAGCCCCTCGCGGGTCATATAGTCGGATACGGTGCCTACCTGTTTTTTGACGAAATTCAAATCACGGTTAGTTATTATTCCGAGCAGTTTTCCGTTCTCGCTGCCGTCATCGGTTATAGGAACTCCCGAAATGCCGCTCTTTCTCATTAGTTCAATGGCTTCTTTGATGGAAGTTGACGGCCCGAGTGTCACCGGGTGAAGAATAACTCCGTTCATAAAACGTTTAACTTTATCGACTTCTCCCGCCTGTTCAATAATAGGCAGATTTTTATGTATTATTCCCACCCCGCCTTCAAGCGCTATGGCTATAGCAAGGCGCGCCTCGGTGACCGTGTCCATAGCGGCCGACATAAGAGGGATGTTTAGTTTCAAATTTCTTGTGATTTGCGTCGAGGTATCTGTCTCGCGCGGAATCACATTTGACTTCTGCGGAACGAGCAATATGTCGTCGAACGTCAGGCCAAATTTGTCAAGCGGGCCGTTAACAAACTTCATTTTGCCTCCTCTTTAGGATTCCGGGTATTAATTCCAGAGCCTTTTAATATAATCTATGTCAAACTTAAGACATTCTTTTTTATTATCTTTAACGGTAAAATCTTCCACGCTGAGCCAGCCGTTATAGCCGGCCAGTTTCAGTTCATCAAAGGCCTGCTTCAGGTCAAGGAAGCCTTCGTTAAGTTTTGCCATTCCGGGTTTATAGATAACCGTCCCGTCCTGCCTCTTCCCCTCTTCGTTCCACCTGGTGTTTTTCACATGGACATGCGCCAGATAACTGCCAAGCATCTGAAGCGAAAGCCTTAGATTCTCAGAACCTTCCTGCATGGTATTGCCCGGATCATAGATCACCCCGGCGTATTTCGGGTCAAATCTCTCTACCAGTTTCAGCGCGAGAGCCGCCGAAGGCGCGATAGAGTTCATATGGGTCTCAACACAGGCCCTTAAATTATGCTTTTCACAAAGCCTGACGATGAATTCCATATCTTTGGCTGTTTGCCTGCTCAGCTCTTTAAAATCAGGATCCAGAGTCTCCGGCCTAAGGAACCAGGGCGGTCTAACGCGAAAAACCCTGACACCCAGCAGTTCCATATTTACCGCGAGTTCCGCAATAAGCTCCCGCTCAAAAGTCATACAGTAAGTCGCAAGAACAGGAATTTCCAGAGCGTACTTATCACAGGCCTTTCTTATCTCCGGGATTTTCTCGGCAAAATTCTTAACGCCTATGTCGTTTTTGTGCTCGCCCCAAAAAGAAACGCCTTTCGCCTTCATTTCTTTTGTCAAATCGCAAACACGAAGCTCCAAACCATCAAAGCCCAGGGATGAAGCCGTTTCAGCTATGCCTTCCATGTCAAGCTCGGGCAAAAGTGCTGTAAATAAAGACATTTTCATATTATCCATCCCTAATGAGTGTCATGGAGTATTTTATCAGAAAACACGCTTGTATTCAAATGATAAGATGAAAGAATAAGGGTAATTAATTAAAAGAGGAAGCCCTAAAAGGCTTCCTCTTGTTAACAACTTGTTCTAATTTACGTTCTAAAACTCTTGCAAATACAGCCCAAACACTTATTTGGCTTTTTTCTTTGCCTTTGCGTCCTTGGGGAGCTTTCCTACGCATTCCTTGGCGCCGGAGCACCATTCAACACAGGCTTTAAGTTTTGATTTAACTATTATGCTCCCGCACTTTGTGCATTTCGCCTTTTTCTCGTCCGAGAAGATCTCTATGCAAGCGCCGCACTTCTTGCACTTGTATATACCGACCCTTAGGCTTTTGCAGGGCATTACTTCTCCTCTGCCTGTTCAACACTCTTAATTTCAGGCACTTCCTTTTTGAGGTATTTCTCAATCCCCATTTTGAGCGTCATCGTTGCCATTGGACAACTGCCACACGCCCCGGTAAGCCTTACTTTTACGATATTGTCTGGTGTCAGTTCAACAAACTCAACATCGCCGCCGTCAGCCTGAAGGCTCGGCCTTACTTTCTCAAGAGCAGCTTTAACTTTAGCAAGCATATTATCTCCTTTGATTCTCTTATGATTATAACCGCTTGCCAAAGAATGTAGTATGACTTTAGTCATCATTGCTGATTTTCTAATATTGGACAGCGGCCGGTAAATCCGAGCTATTTAAAACTTCACCGGGGGGCCTTCCGCGATAATACCAAGCTTTTCAAGATTGGTCACAAATATTTTGCCCCTGCTGCTCTTCAAGATCCCGGCCTCCTTAAATCTGCTGGTTACCCGTATTGCCGTTTCTATGGAGGTGCCTACCATTGCCGCTATTTCCTGCCGGGTGAAGGGAATCTCTTTCCCCATTCTTTTCGTCAGGGTGATAAGTAGTTTTGCTATCCTCTGCTCAACCTTGTCGCTTATGAAATCCTGAACTTTCTCCTGCAGGTTTCTTATTCTGTGACCGAGGTACCTCAGGACTTTCATTGAGGTATCTTTGTTTCCGCCTATCAGTTCAACAAAATTATCTTTCCGTATAATAAGAGTTGATACATCAGTCATGGCAACAGCTGTATGGGCGTGCGGCTCGTTAGCAAAAACCGCTATCACTCCCATGATATCGCACTTTCCGAAAATCTCCACTATAAGTTCCATACCCTCTGAGGTATAGCGCATGGCTTTAACCTGTCCGTCAGAGACTATTACGACACTGCCCGCGCGATCTCCTTCCTGGAATATGGTTTCACCGCGTTTATAGGTTTTTTCCTGGCAGGCAGAAGCAAACTTGGAATGCTCGGAGGCGCTTAAGTCCTCGAAGAGTTCGCAGGCCTTCAATGTTTGGTTTTTGTTGATCATTTGATTAATTATATCCTATGAGAAGAATAAAAACAATCGGGAATAGGGAATAATGCGCTTTTAACTTTTGTAACGTTCATAACGTAAGGCAAAAACAATACAACGGTCTCCAGGTTTTTGTTAAGTACGTTATTCTGCAATGCCAGACGGAGGCTGGCATGAATAATATCCTTCCTTACAGAACAAGACGCACGAAGTGCGGCTTATTCTGCAATGCCAGACGGAGGCTGGCA
>CAIOVX010000083.1 GCA_903861835.1 Candidatus Firestoneibacteriota bacterium
AAACTCCGTCAGAAGGTGAACAATGAACTTCCCTCGCTTTCGGAGCCCGGCGAGGTCTGGAAGGAAGGTCAGGATAAGTCAAAGAATATCCTGGATAAGATGGATGGCCTGCTCAGCGCCGCTGATCCGGAGAGGTTTAAAATATTTGAAAGGATTGACGCTACCACAACGCCCGCGACTGACGGGCAGGATGTTTATGTCCTGCACAATACAACCGGAATACTTGCCTGCTACGATCTTAACGGAAATAGAAAATGGCTTACCTTCATCTGCGATCCTGCCGTTAAATTTCAGCACCACGGCTACACTTCAAGCCCTCTCTTGGTTGACGGCAAAGTCATAGTATTTTTCAAGGGCTATCGCGCTTTTGACTCGGCAACCGGCAAGCAGCTCTGGAGTAAGAATGGCGCCGAGTACCAGGGGCTGCGCTACGGCACGCCTGCGGCGGTGACCGGCAGGACAGATGTCTTTGTCGGCTGCACCGGCGCGGTTTTTAAAACTTCAGATTGCTCTTTGTACAGCAAGCAGAATATTACGGTAGGCGAATCCTGGGGAGGGGGCGTCTTCTCGGACGGATATGTGGCTTTCCTGCACGCGAGAGGCTACAAAGAGAATGGATTTAAACCCTTGGGCTGGTATAAGCTTCCCCCTGTTTCCGCGGACTCCCCTATTCCCGCTATCTGCCCCGACAAACCGGGAGAGGATATGCTGAAACCGGAGTGGAGCGGGAACGGGCAGCCGATCTACAACACCTTCGCGGCGACGCCTTTGATATACGGCGGCTTGGTATATATAGGAAGCGAGGGCGGCGGCTATTCAAGCAGAGGAACGGAAACGCCCTTCATTTTTGCCTACGGCCTTGAAAATGGCGAGCTCGTTTACAGCCTGCCTGCAGAATTCTTTGTTCAGAAATACTCTTCCCCTTACAGCGTCTATTCCCTGCAGACCCCGTTTTCTATGGCGGGAGGCAATATCTTTGTGCTGGGCCCCCTAAATGAAATTGTAATTCTCGCGCCAGGAAAGGAAAAGAAGGAACTTGCGCGGAATAAAATAGAAATGAAATCGCTAAGTATCGGCGACAAATACAAGGAATGGTGCGTTGCTCCGCCGGTCTTTGAAGGCAATAAAGTCTATCTCCGTTCCGAATCTCATCTTTACTGCATCGGCAAGAATTAACTGCTAAAATAGAATTGTCACCGGACTCCGAAGGCAAGGGCCTGTGGACGGAAGCCGGTAGCCGGATGCTCGGCGGTTCAGATGCTCGGACGGTCGGAAGGATGTATCCCCCACCGTTTCGAATTTAGAATTTGCCTCTTCGAATTTTTATGCGGTTATGGTATTCTAAAAGGCGCGTAGTTGCGTCTAAAGGAGATTTCAATATGAAAAAGTTGGTCGTTTTGTTTGTCATGGTATTTGCTCTTGGCTCCTCTCTTTTCGCGGCAGTCACGGTAAAACCCGCGAACCCGCATGTTACCGCCTATTATTTCCACGCCTGGCTCCGCAATCAGACCTGCCAGATGTTTGAAGACACGCTCAGAAAGACTATTGCCGAAAGCTTCAAGAAAGAATATGAAGCCGGGAAAATAGTAATAGAAGTCTATGATGCAGAAAAAGGCGAGGCGCATTTTACCGATGATTACGAAATAGTTGCGAGCAACGCAGTAGTTCTCTCGCTGGTGAAAGATGGCAAGGAAGTTAAGTGGGTTGAGTTGAAAAAACTCATTTCCTTCAGCGAGGAACCAACGAAACTCCGAGAGTATTTTGAAAAGGAACTGAAAGCCTTTTTGGCAGAAGACGCCAGGAAGTGACCCACGCCCGGCCTGCGGGAGCGGTTTTAAGGTGAATATAAATCAAAAGATAGAATTAAACGATGAATTCCGGCTCGCGCTGGGCCTCCTTGAGAACACAAACGAGCATATCTTTCTCACGGGGAAAGCCGGCACCGGCAAATCCACTCTGCTTGAACTTTTCCGCAGGGATACAAAGAAAAACATTGTGGTCCTTGCCCCCACGGGCGTCGCAGCCGTGAATGTATCAGGCCAGACAATTCACTCGTTTTTTGGTTTTAAGCCTGATATCACGCTTGCCAAAGTAAAAAAATCCCGCAAAGAATACCTCGGACTCTTTGAGCGCCTTGAAACGCTTATTATAGACGAAGTTTCAATGGTGCGCGCCGACCTCCTTGACTGCGTAGACAAAGCGCTCAAGAAGAACCGCGGCAGAAAAGAGCCTTTCGGCGGAGTCCAGATGGTCTTCATAGGCGACCTTTACCAGCTGCCTCCGGTGGTAACCTCCGCTGAACGCGAGCTCTTCCGCACCCATTACAAATCCCCTTATTTTTTTGACGCAGCCTCTATAAAGAAAATTGGAATGCGTTACATCGAACTTATGAAAGTTTACCGCCAGCACGACAGTGGTTTTGTAAATCTCCTGAACGCCATAAGGAATAATACCGTGACTTCCGGACAGCTCAGGACGCTTAACAGCCGCGTGATAGAATTCGCGGATGAGGATCTTTTAAAGGACCACGTTCTGCTCACTTCAAGGAACGCCGCCGCCGAGTCAATGAACCTGAAGTACCTTTCCCGCCTAGAGGGAGAGCCGTCAGTTTTCGCGGCAAGCTCTAGCGGGGAGTTCAAAAGGGAATATTATCCCGCGGAGCACAGCCTGCAGCTCAAAGCAGGGGCGCGCGTAATGCTCTTAAATAATGACCGCGGCGGCCGCTGGGTAAACGGCACCATCGCTGAAGTTCGAGGCGTGGAGCAGGACGATAACGGCACGGAAGTTGTCTATGTGGAGCTTCCGGACGGCAGCGTTGAAGCGGTTTACCGCAACAAGTGGGAGCTCTTCAGGTTCAAACTGAACGAGAAGGGGACCAGGATAGAGAGCGAAGCGGTGGGAGAGTTCACCCAGTATCCCTTAAAGCTTGCCTGGGCGATGACTATCCACAAGAGCCAGGGCAAGACCTTTGAAAAAGTTGTCATTGACGCGTCCGGCGGAATCTTCGCGCACGGCCAGGTTTACGTCGCGCTGTCGCGCTGCACCTCTTTTGAGGGGATGCGCCTTACCGTGCCGCTGGAGAAAAAGCACATCTTGCTCGACTGGCGCGTCGTGAAGTTCATTACGAATTATCAGTACGGCTTGTCCGAAGACGCGATGCCGGAAGAGGAAAAGCTCCGCATAATAAACGAAGTTATAACTTCCGGCGGGAAAATAAAGATTAAATACCTGAAAGCGAACGGGGAAAAGACCTGCAGGGTGGTCTCTCCGTCCTTTGCCGGCGAAATGTCCTTCAAAGATAAGAAGTTTCTCGGCTTCATTGGCCATTGCAGCGAAAGAAAGGAGAAACGCACTTTTAGGGTTGATAGAATATTGGAGATGGAAGTAATATAGTATAACGATAAAAGTTTGTAACGTTCGTAACGTAAAAGCAAACCCTGAGCGAAGCTGCGCCGAAGGCGCGCCGATGCACAATGGCTTTAATAAATTTGCTTAATCTTATGGAGTGAATCGACTGTGTCGATTCGCCAAGGTGCATCGAGGCACTCCATAATAGTTAATTCGCTTTTTGATGTTTGAAGTTGTTTTGTCTCGAATTTCGAACTTCTTGCTTCGAATTTATGTTCATGGAGGTCCTTTGTCCCTTAAACTTCACGGCCTCATAACCAATAACATGATTTTCCAGGCGGGAAAACCCGCGAGGATTGCCGGTAAAGCGAAACCAGGCCAAAAAATCATGGTAAAAATGGCGGGCAAGTCCGCGGAGGTGAAAGCGGACAAAAAGGGAAACTTCGAAGCCGTTCTGCCGCCTTTTACTTACGGCGGCCCGTACTCTCTGTCGGTCGGCGGAAAAATAATCAAAAATGTCCTCATAGGCGATATCTGGGTCTGTTCCGGCCAGTCAAATATGGAATTCACCATGAATGAGGTAAATAACGCGAAAGAAGAAATAGAAAAAGCGAAATACTGCAATATCAGGATACTCACCGTGCAAAAATCCTTAAGCGGAGGGCCGGAAGAAGACCTCCCGCCCGGCTCTTCCTGGAAGGAAGTCTCGCCCGAGTCCATTCGCGGTTTTTCGGCGGCAGCCTACTTTTTCGCGAGGGAAATCCACGAAAAAACAGGAGTTCCTGTCGGGCTTATAAATGCCTCGTGGGGAGGCACGCGCATAGAACCCTGGATATCTATGGAAGGCTTCAGAAAGTGGGAATGCTACCCCGAAGAGATTAAGAAGTACGCGGTTAAGTTTAAAAAGGCCGTAAAAAGAACGGAATTTAACTGGCCGCGCGAAAAACCTGCCGCTCCCGTCGTGGAACTAAAATTGCACGCCGATTCCGGTAATGCGGGCTTGGCGCTGGGATTCGCAAATCCTGATTTTGAAGATTCAAAGCTGAAAAGCATGGAACTTCCGGGCTACTGGACCGACAAGGGTTTGGATTTTGTCGGGGCCCTTTGGTTGAGGAAAACAGTAAATATTCCAAACGGCTGGATTGGCAGCGATCTTTACCTTTCTCTTGGCGCTTTCACGGATTTTGACACCGCCTATGTGAACGGCGAGAAGGTGGGCTTTACTGGAATAGAAACGCCGGATTTTTGGGCGGTAAACAGGAAATATGTCGTTCCTTCAAAACTTGTCCGTCCTGGAAAAAACATCATAGCAGTCAGGGTTTTCGCGCACAAGACGCACGGCGGCTCCTGCGGTTCCGCGAGAGATATGTTTCTTTCCGTCATCAATATGCCGAAAAAGGGGGAGCTTAAGCTTTTCGGCAAGTGGAAGTATATTGTCGAGAAGAAACTTCCCCGGCTTTATGATGTTTCACCGGAAAGCAATTTGCAGGGCCTGGATTCGGTGACTCCGACCTGGGTTTACAATTCAATGATAGCGCCTGTTGAAAAGTTCCCGATAAAAGGCGTTCTCTGGTATCAGGGCGAGGCGAACGGGGCGGAGCCGGAAAAGTACGAGACCCTGCTTCCCCTGCTCATAAAAGACTGGAGGAATAGATGGGGCGGCGAAGAGTTTCCGTTCTATATTGTCCAGCTTGCTTCCTATAACGCGGGCGTTCCCTGGGCGAAATTGCGCGACGCCCAGTTTAAGGCGCTCTCCGTGAAAAATACCGGACTCGCGGTGGCAATTGACATCGGGGAACCGGATAATATACATCCAAAAAACAAGCAGGATGTGGGCCGGCGCCTCGCGCTCAACGCGCTCGCGAAAGATTACGGAAAAAAAGTTGAATACTCGGGTCCGGTGCCGGAAAAGATAAAAAGGCAG
>CAIOVX010000084.1 GCA_903861835.1 Candidatus Firestoneibacteriota bacterium
GTGAGGTAGGATATTTTTCATGCCGGACTACGTCCGGCATAGCAGAATAAGCCGCACTGCGTGCGTCTTGTTCTGTGAGGTAGGATATTTTTCATGCCGGACTACGTCCGGCATAGCAGAATAACGTTCTTAACGTTTATAACGTAAACAAAAGGCAAAAGTTTGTAACGTTCGTAACGTTCTTAACGTTATAACGTAAAGATAGACTGAAAGAACCAAGCCAAAGTGCAAGCACTAAGCGCTAAATCCTAAACAAAATGCAAAGAATGAGCCTCCCCGTCCTGAAGTCCGGGGTGTCTCTGCTGTAGTGTAAACATTATTCGTGCCAAATTCCCGCCTTTGGCGGACATCCCCGCCATAAATGGCGGGGTGTTCTTTGTCACAAGAGCATAAAAGAAAAGGAGCAGTTAATTGCTTTGGTTGATTGCCTTTTGTACTTTGTTTAGAATTTAGAGTTTAGAATTTAGAATTTAGTGCTTGCTAATGTTCACGTTATAAACGTTACAAACCTTATAAACGTTATAAACGATAACCTGCTAGATTTGAGGCTTCTATTAAACAATGAACATACGAAAAGTAATAAACATAACCGTGAGCAGACCTGCGATGGAAGGCGCGGGGGTTAGACTTCACCGCGCGTTCGGATTCGGAGATACAAAAGCAACCGACCCATTCCTGCTTCTTGATGATTTCAGGGGAGACAGGCCGGGTGATTATATGTCCGGATTTCCCTGGCACCCGCACCGCGGCATTGAAACGATAACCTATATGCTTGAAGGTGAAGTGGAACACAGCGACAGTATCGGCAATTCGGGCGTTATCGGTGCAGGGGATGTGCAGTGGATGACTGCAGGCAGCGGCATAATCCATCAGGAGATGCCGAAGGAAAGCAAGAACGGGAGAATGGGCGGCTTTCAATTATGGGCGAATCTGCCGGCAAAGAACAAAATGAGCGCCCCGAAGTACAGGGGGTTGACCTCAAAGAATATTCCTTCCGTTAAAGACGACTCAGGCGAAGTGAAAATAATCTGCGGTGAATACAAGGGCGTAAAAGGCCCTGTGAGGGATATCGCAATCGAACCGGAATATTTTGACGTAAAGCTTAAGGCGGGAGGCAAGTTTGAACATCTCGTAGCTGACAGGCATAACTGCTTCGCCTACATCTATGGCGGGGAGGCCTCTTTTGGCGGAGAAAAAGCGGACAACAGATCTCTGGTTTATTTTGGAGATACCGGAACTCTTTCCGTCGTTGCCGGAGAGGAAGGCGCGAGCTTTATTTTAATCTCCGGCAAGCCGCTGAAGGAACCTGTTGCCTGGTACGGTCCGATAGTTATGAACACGGAAGAGGAACTTGAAACAGCTTTTAAAGAATACGAGAACGGCACTTTTATAAAAAAACAATAATACTCCTGCCGCAACCGTCAAAAGGTCTGAAACTATTTTTCCCTTCAAAGGGTCTAATCTGCAGAGAGTAAAATAAGTTTAACGGAGGTCCTATGAAGAAGGTATTGTTTGCTTTGCTCTGCACATTGTTTTTAGCCGGTTTTGGGGCGGCGGAAGGGGACAATCCGCCTCAGGGCGGAGAGCAGGGACCCGGCGTAAAAGCCGGCCATGAAGGAAGGCCCGGGAAGCGGTTGGATCCTGACCAGCTGTTAGCGAAATGCCCGGATTGCGCAGATCTTGTTACCCAAATAAAGGTCAAGCTGGCTGAGATGAAAACGCTTGATGACCAGATTAAGCCTCTCATGGATGCGGCAAAACAGAAACGCGAAGCAGAAGCGGCGAAGTTGAAAGAAACTGATCCGGCGAAATATGCCGAGCTGCAGGCGAAGTTGGAAGAACACAAGAAGAAAGCCGCAGGAGCCGGACAGGGAGAACAGGATAAAACTTCGGTTGAAGGCGGCAAGGCGGCAGCCGACAACGGCGGCGATCGGCAGTCTGCCCCTCAGGGGCACAAGAATAAAGGAGTTGGCGGTCCGGACGGAGCCGATAGAGAGAAAAGGATGGAAATGATGAAGAAGAACAATCCTGAAACTTATGAGTTGATGGTTAAGAAACAGGCGCTCGGGAAGGAAATAAGGGAGTTGTTTGAGAAGGCGAAAGTAATTATTGATAATAAAAAATAAACATAAAAAGTTTGTAAGGTTTGTAAAGTTTATAAGGTTTGTAAGGTGTATAACGAAAACATGAAAAGTTAATGATGTTTATGCGCTTGTGCCAAAGAACACCCCGCCATTCATGGCGATACGGGATGTCCGCCAAAGGCGGATCCGCCTCCGGCGGAAATTTGGCACGAATAATGTCCACACTACAGCAGAGCCACCCCGGACTTTAGGCAGGGGTGGCTCATAACGTTCGTAACGTTTATAACGTAAAGCAAAAAAACAAGGTTTTAGTGAGCCTCCTGGGGGACCGGGAGGCTCAAGTCTTCTTGTATCCGGAGCGTTTTAGGTGTAAAATGGTCTAAATATATTTCATGTGAGGTACCCTTATGCGAATACTGATAGTTGAAGACGAGAAAAAGATTGCTGACTTTCTAAAGAGAGGTTTTAAAGAAGAGGGGCACGTGGTTGAAGTGGTCGTTGACGGCTTGAAGGCCCAGAGCCAGGCGGAAGCGAACGAGTATGATCTTATTATCCTGGATCTTATGATACCCGGTCAGGACGGTCTTACGGTCTGTAAAAAAATAAGGGAAAAGGGAAGCACAGTGCCTATCATTATGCTTACCGCAAAGGACCAGCTAAAGAATAAGGTGGAAGGACTGGACGCGGGAGCGGATGATTATGTCACTAAACCTTTCGCATTTGAAGAACTGCTGGCCCGCGTGCGGGCGGTAGTGAGGAAGGCAGGCGCAGGGCGGGCGGCATTGATAAAAGAAGATGATCTTGAGATAGACCCGGTTACGCATAAAGTGAAACGCGGCGGCGTGAATATAGATTTAACTTCCAAAGAGTACGCCCTGCTGGAATACCTGGCGAGGAATAACGGGAAGGTTATCACCAGGACTATGATTTCGGAACATGTCTGGGATATTGATTTTGACACGGGGACCAATATTATAGATGTCTATATTAATTATCTCCGCAAGAAAATAGACAGCGGTCATACTGAAAAACTCATCCAGACGGTGAGGGGGCGCGGCTACAGGTTCGGTTTGTAAAGTGTTCACCTCTATAAGGGTACGCATCTTTTTATTTTATATGGTGCTCTTTACGGCCGTGCTGCTGGTATTCTCCATAGCAATCTTTGAACAGCTCAAGACAGATATGTATTCAAATATGGATGAGATGCTGGTCTCGCGCGCGGAAGGAATAAAGGGTTCAATTGACGCTTACCGGGAAACCGAGAAACTTGAGTACTTGAAAGACGGCAAGCCGCTTCTTTCAATCGCAGAACTTGACAGATCGGAATTTATTTCTATAGTCGTGAAACTCCTTGAAGAAGACGAGAAGTATGACCCGCGGCTGCAGAAGTTTGATATTGAACTTTTCGACAGGGACGGATCCAGTATCGCCCACTCTACCTCTCTGCCCTACAATATAAACATCCCCGCCGAAGAAAAATTAGCCGCTATGAACGGTACGATGTCTTTCCACGATTATATGATAGAGGTGAATGACAGAAGAAAGACTGATATGCGCGTTTTCCTCAGACCGGTTACCGAGGACGGCCGGGTGGTGTACGTGGTGCAGGTTGCGTCTTCGCTGAGTACCGTCTATGTTTCCCTGAACCGTCTGAGAATAGGGCTTTTCGTCCTGCTGCCTCTAAGCCTGCTGCTTGCCGGACTGGCAGGCATTTTCCTGACAAGGTTTGTGCTCACGCCTGTTAATCAAATGATAAAAAGCGCGAGAGGCATAACCGGTTTGGATCTGAAGCAAAGAATACATGTTCCAAAAACCAATGACGAGCTCCAGCACCTTGCGGAAGTTATTAATGAACTGCTCAGCAGGCTGGACGCTACGGTGGGCATGCAGAAAAGATTCATACAGGATATAACTCACGAGTTGAAAACTCCGATAACTGCGATAAAGGGACAGATAGAAATTTCTTTCCGCCGGCAGAGGAGCAGCAGCGAATATCGTACGATACTTGAAAGCACCCGCGATGATATGGACCGTCTCGGGAAGATAGTTGAAAATCTGCTCATGTTAGCCAGGTTTGAGAGTATGGAAATAAAACTGACGAAAGAAGAGGTTGACCTCTATTTTGTTGCGGCAAAGTCGGTCAAGAACCTTAGACTGCTGGCGCAAAAACGCGGCATAAAGCTCTCTATGTCCGGTGAAAGCCTGCTGGTTTTTGGAGACGAGATGTATCTTGAAAGCCTCGCGGGCAACCTTATAGAGAATGCGTTGAAGTATACAAAACCCGCCGGCGCCGTAGAAGTCAGGACGTATAAGAGAGGCTCCCTGGCCGTGCTTTCAGTAAAAGACAGCGGTATAGGCATCGGCAAGTCAGATAAGCTTCATATATTTGACAGGTTCTACAGGGCTGACAAATCAAGATCTGCCGAGGGCTATGGTCTGGGTTTAAGCATTGTCAGGTCAGTTGCCGAGGCGCACGGCGGCACGGTCTCGGTAAGAAGTAAGGCGGGGCAGGGTTCGGAATTCATCTTCACAATGCCGCTTAATATTAAGAAAAAATAATCATAATCTAATAATTATTTAATCCTCCGGTGTTATACTTATCACAGATAAAGAAAGATTCTTCGCGCTTAACTTACAAGACAGAATCGTGCCAAAGGAGGCATCAAATGAAAAAGTTAGTTCTTGCGGTATTCGCAGCGGCGATCCTTTTTGCAGGAGCGGCGATTGCGGAAGAGTCCAAAGCAGCCAAAGCAGCCGAACCCAAAGCTGCAAGCGCCAAAGAAACTTCTAAAGTGAAAGTTTTCAAAGGTGAGATTCTCAGCATAGACAAGGAAAAGTGCGAAATCACCGTAAAAGGCAAGAAAGAAGAGAAAACGGTAAAAGTAGAAGCGAAACTGCTTGAAGTGCTCAAGGTCGGCGATAAGGTGAGCGTTTCGGCTAAAGGGAAAGTTGAAAAGATAGAGAAAGAAACGAAGAAATCCGAGAAGAAAGCGGAAACAAAGTAAGTTCAGCAGAACTTGCAATCAAGGCAGGGCAGTCCAAAAGATTGCCCTGCTTTTTTATTATCCGGCGGTATCATTACTATTGAGGTTTTTTGTTTGATTCTGGTATCATAAGCCAGATTGATTTCCAAAAGGGCAGATGAGTGAGCGAAAAGAATATTCCCCGCGTACATAATAAACTAAAGCCCCAGGTATACGATTTTGATATTGTGAATTGTCCTTGCTCCGAACTCTTTGAAAAGCTTTCAACCTCCGCGAAAGGCCTTTCCTCCGCAGAAGCTTTGAGACGTATGGAGGATTACGGTTACAACGAACCCGCTAAGAAAAAGAAGAGGGCCTTTGTTCTTGAGGCACTCTCGAAATTTTTGAACCCTCTCGTGATTGTCCTTATGGTAATCGGCGCTTTCTCGTTCTTCTTCGGAGAGAAAACAAGCGCTTTAATCGTTTTCGTGCTGGTGCTGATAAGCGTAGGCATAACTTTCTTCCAGGAAAGAAAATCAAACAAAGAAGCCGAGAAGTTGTCGGAGCTCGTCCGCACGAATGTCACTGTTTACCGCAACGGGAAGTCCATAGAAGCGCCGATCAAAGAACTGGTGCCGGGAGATATAGTTGACCTGTTTGCGGGCGACATGATCCCGGCCGACCTCCGCATTATCTCAGCGAAAGATCTTTTCATCAACCAGGCAACGCTGACCGGTGAGTCCATGCCGGTAGAAAAACTCAGCGAAAATAAAAAGCAGTCCGGCGCAACCGCGGATGCGGATAATATAGCTTTTATGGGTTCCTCTGTGGTCAGCGGCACGGCGCTCGGCGTAGTTATCAAAACGGGTTCCTTCACGCAATTCGGAAACCTTGCCGTAAGACTCTCGACGATGACCGTGCAGACCAGTTTTGAGAAAGGCGTCAACAGGTTTGTCATTATTATGATAAGGGCGATGATTGCCCTTGTCATCTCTATCTTCGCCATAAATGCCTTAGTTAAAGGCGACCTCGTCGAGGCCTTCCTTTTTGCTATAGCAGTAGCCGTAGGTCTGGCGCCTGAAATGCTGCCGCTTATTGTCACTCTTAACCTGTCTAAGGGCGCGATAGCGATGTCAAGAAAACAGGTTATTGTAAAACGCCTGAACTCCATTCAGAATTTCGGGGCAATGGATGTGCTCTGCACAGATAAGACCGGCACACTCACTATGGATCACATCATACTTGAGAAGTACTGTGATGTGGTCAAGGAACCCGATGAAGAGGTTTTAAAATTAGCGTTCCTGAACAGCTTTTATCAGACAGGATTAAAGAACCTGCTGGATAAGGCGGTGCTGAATAAGTCACGCGGTCTGAAAGCCGCGCTGAAGACAAAATACAGCAAGGTAGATGAAATACCTTTTGATTTTCAGCGAAGAATAATGTCGGTAGTTGTGGGCGCCGAAGGCAGGTTTACCATAATCTCAAAAGGCGCCCCGGAAGAAATCTTCAAAAGATGTGTAAAATATGAGCTTGACGGCGACCTCTTTGATATTGAGCCGCTTATCATGGCCGACCTGAAGGAAGAGTACGACAATCTTTCAAAGGACGGGTTCAGAGTAATTGCAATCGCGTACAAACATATAGATTATACCCAAAACAAATTTTCCAAGGACGATGAAAGCGGTCTGGTCTTGAAAGGTTATGTCGCGTTCCTGGATCCCCCAAAGGAATCAACCAAGTCTACTCTGGACCAGATAAAGAAGCTGGGCATAGAAGTCAAGGTGCTCACCGGCGATAATGAACTCGTTACCCGCAAAATCTGTTCGGAAGTCGGACTGGACATCTTCGGACTTGCAACCGGAGACCAGATTGAATCCCTGACCGATGAAGAGCTAAGTGAAGTGGTTAAAATAACGACGGTCTTCGCGCGCTTATCCCCGGTCCAGAAAGAAAGGATAGTGCGGGCGCTGCACGATAACGGGCGCATAGTCGGCTTTATGGGTGACGGAATAAATGACGCTCTCGCGCTTAAGGCTGCTGATGTCGGTATTTCCGTGAACAATGCCGCAGATATAGCGAAAGAATCTGCGGATATTATTCTCCTCCAGAAAGATCTAAGCGTCCTGGAAGACGGGGTAATTGAAGGGAGAAGGACTTTCGGTAATATAGTTAAGTATATTAAAATGGGTTCGAGCTCAAACTTTGGCAATATGTTCTCAATGACCGGGTCAAGTCTGCTTTTGCCGTTTCTGCCTATGGCGCCAATTCAGGTGCTGTTGAATAATTTTCTTTACGATATGTCGCAGACTGCTATCCCCACAGACGAGGTAGACGCGGATTACATAAAAAAACCCAGGAAATGGAACGTGCAGTCCATCCAGCGCTTTATGGTAAGGATAGGCCCTATATCTTCAATATTTGACTACCTGACCTTTGGCCTGATGTGGTTCGTTTTTCACTGCACAGACAAGACAGATCCAAATCAGGTGAGTCTGTTTCAGACCGGTTGGTTTATTGAATCCCTGGTCAGCCAGACTCTTGTGATTTATGTTATCAGGACCGGGAAAATACCTATCTTGCAAAGCAGACCGAGCAGTTTCCTGGTTTTTTCAACGCTCTCTGTAATAGCCATTGGCATTATCCTGCCCTTTACCCCGCTTGCAGCGAAACTGCACTTTGTAATCCCGCCGCTGAAATACTTCCTGTATCTCGCGGGCATGATGCTTGTGTATCTCACGCTGGTCTATTTCCTGCACCAGAGGTTTATCAAGAAGTTCGGAGAGGAGTAATAGCCCGGCAAAAGTCTGCGGTATCGCGAAAAACACAGGTCAAAGCAAGCCCTTTTGTTCAAAGCACCTTTTCTTATTGAAATAAACGGTATTAATTGTTATATTGTGAACCTGTTCACTGTGAAGTGTTGACAATTATTGAGACTTAGGAGGAACATTGTTCCGCGAAAAAATCAAACTACTTGACGCAACGATTCGCGATGGCGGGCTGATGAACGCCCACAAATTTGAGGACAGGTTTGTGCGCGAGGTCTACCGCTCGGTATCCGAAGCAGGAATTGATTATATTGAGCTCGGCTACAAAAACTCAAAGAAGCTCTTTTCTCCGGAGAAATTCGGCAAGTGGAAATTCTGTGAAGACGAAGATATCCTGAAAGTAATAGACGGCATACCCTCAAAGACCAAAATATCGGTTATGGTGGATGTTGACAGGGTAGATCCCGCCGATGTTAAACCCAAGAAGAACAGCCCGGTTACGATGATACGCGTTGCTTCCTACATTAAGGATATCGACAAGGCGATAGCGCTTTGCAATCAGATGGCGGACAAGGGCTACGAGACTGCGGTAAATATTATGGCTATTTCAAAGGCGCTGGACAATGAAATAAATGAAGCGTTTGAACAGCTTGAAACGGAATGCAAAGCGCAGGTAATCAACATTGTAGATTCCAACGGGGCGCTTTACCAGGAAACCGTGGAATTTCTCGTGAAAAAGGCAAAGTCCATTATTAAGAGCAAAGAGATCGGCTTTCACGCGCACAACAACCAGCAGCTGGCTTTCTCAAATTCAATTGAAGCCATCATCCACAACGCGAACAATATTGACTGCACGATTTATGGGTTGGGAAGAGCTGCGGGGAACTGCCCGACGGAACTTATGCTCGGGTTTCTCAAGAACCCGAAATATGATATTAGGCCCATACTGGATGTCATCTCCAAGGAATTTATCTCGCTTCGCCAGCAGATTGAATGGGGCTATGTTATTCCCTACGCGATTGCCGGGATACTGGACGAGCATCCCAAGGCAGCGCTTGCTTTGCGCGAAAGCGCCCAGAAAGAGAATTACCGAGAATTCTGGGAAAGCCTGGCTATGAGCCCGGACGAAGCCTAAAAAACATTGAAGGAATCAACGCCGCCGGCACTGAGCCGGCGGTTTTTTTTACCTCCGGAATTTCCCCAACAAACAGCCCACACAATTTAGCGTTTATGATAGAATATTATAGGTTAGTTGAACGGAGGGTCTGTGGAACAAAATGTTTTTGAAGCCGTATTTCAAAATATGCCCATGCCTGCTTTTGTTGTAGGCAGGGATGTTGAAATATTTTCATACAACAAAAAGGCAAAAACAGACCTGCTCGGAAGGAATGCGGCAGCGGCAATAAATAAGAAGACCGGAGGCGTGCTGCACTGCATGAATTCTTTGGAAACGAAGAAAGGCTGCGGCCACGGCGCGGCCTGCAAGGATTGTGTCATACGAAATTCGGTGTATGAAGCGTTTAACGGCAGATCCGCATTCCGGAAAACCACTGCTTTGGAAGTGAAGAGAGGCAAGAAGAAAGTGAATATGAGCGTTGTTCTTTCCGCTGTCAGGTTGAACAAAGACAGAGCCCTTCTTATGATAGAAGACATAACTGAGCTTCTCCAGTTACGAGAGCTGATACCTATTTGCGCGAGCTGCAAAAAGATAAGGAATGACAGCGATGTCTGGGAGCGGATAGAGATATATATCGGCGAGAGGACCGGGACGGATTTCACTCATTCCATCTGCCCTGATTGCCTGAAAAAGCTGTACCCGGGAGAGAAATAATCCGAGGAGGCCCTTTGGAAACCGGAATAAGTTACTTCGGCAACAGAATGCCGAGACACATAGAAAAAGACCTCAAAGACATCAAGAAACACAACTGCACTTATGTGCTGCACACCTGCTCGGAGATTGACCAGGCCTATTACCCGGGCACCATGAAAGAAATAGTAAAAATATCCCACGACAACGGTTTGAAAGTTCAAATGAATTCCTGGGCGGTAGGAGGGGTTTTTGGCGGAGAGGCCTATTCTCTTTTTGTTATGCAAAATAGCGGCGAGATGCAGGAACTCGCGAACGGGAAAAAAGTTCCTGCGGCCTGTCTAAACAGCAAAAAGTTCAGAGTTTTCCTGAAGAAGTTTATTGAAAATTGCGTAAGCTACGGGATTGACACTTTTTTCTGGGACGAACCGCACTTTTACCTTCCGTGGCATTTTGGCGACGCCCCCGGTGATTACGGCTGTTTCTGTCTGAAGTGCAAAAAACTTTACAGAGAACAGTACGGGAAGGCAATGCCCAAGAAACAGGAAAGCACCATAGAAGAGTTCCGCGAAAAATGCGTTGTCTCTCTGCTTAATGAAATAAACCCGGTCATTAAACGCGGACGCGTGGAAACAGCGATTTGCGTGCTGCCGAAACTGATAGAAGGAGAAAATTCCGGAACAGGCGATTGGGATAAGGTTGCCTCTTTGAAGGGAATTGATTTGTTCACGACGGATCCCTACTGGACAATGCATTTGAAACGGCCGGGCTTCAATGTCGAAGAATTTGTCAGAAGGAATTCTGTCAATGCAATCGCAGCCGCGAAAAAATACGGCAAAAAAGCCGGTATTTGGGTGCAGTGTTACTCCATAAAAAAGGGTGAAGAGTACAACCTGGAAACCGCAGTAAGAACGGCTTTTGACTGCGGCGCCAGGGATATTGCGGCCTGGGGCTACGGCGGTACTTCATATATGAGCCAGCTTGCCTGCGGGAGACCGCAGTACTGCTGGGATTTGTTGGGGGAATTGTATAAGGAATGCCATAAGAAGAGCAAAAGTTAGTAAGCCGCGCTTCGCGCGTCTTGTTCTGATAGGCAGGTATGTTTCATGCCGGACCAAGTCCGGCAGGGCAGATTAACGTTCTTAACGTAAACAAAAAAGATTAAAAGATCGAAAACGTTTAGAACACAACAAATGAGGGGAAAGAAGGATGAAAAAAACTGGAGTTGTCATAGCTGTTTTGTTTGTTCTTTGCGCGGGAGCGGGGGCAAGGATGTCGGAGGTATGGACAAAGACTTTCACGCTTGAAGCGGAAGATACCGAGTTAGCCGGGGATATCGGTGTTGAGTGGAAGGGCAATGGCTTTTATGTGACCGGACTTAGGTGCGTGCCGGACGGGACCAATATACGCGGTACTGTGGCGGTTAGAAAACTTGACGCTGACGGAAAAATAGTGTGGAAACAGATTTGCGATATCGGGCTTGGTGGAGTTGACAGTAAAAACACGCTCGCCGTAGATGCTTCAAATAATGTCTATATAGGCGGTTTTAAGTATGTTGAAGGAAAGGGAAGGAGCGCCTGGATAAGAAAATACGATCAGAATGGGAATGTTCTCTGGGACAGAACCTGGGAGAACCTTTACGGCAGCAGGGATGCAAAGATAATGGATCTGGCTGCCGCTCCCGACGGCAGCCTCTACGCGGTGGGTTACAAATATCTTGATAACCTTACCCGTGAACTCTGGCTTAGGCGCTACGATCTTGATGGGAACGAGCAGTGGTGCAGAACTTACGGCGTCTCTTCGCTGCCTAACGAGCAGGAACAAGGGCTGACCGTGGATGTCTCAGGGAATGCTTATGTTGCCGCATATCAGGACGGCGACAATCAGGAAGTTTATCTTGCCGTGAAGAAGTACGGACCGGACGGGAATCTGCAAAAGACTATGAGTTTGCCGGATGACAGGGTTCGGGCCAGGGTCGTTAATGAAATTGCGGTAGACCTCTCAGACAACCTGTTTGTTCTCGGCTCGGAATCAGTTTTCTTTCAGGGCAGGAATATTTTTATCAGGAAAATATCTCCTTCGGGAGGCAATCTCTGGTCTATCTCATATCCTAATACTGGCTACCAAGGTTTTGGCGGGAACGCCATAAAGTTTGACAGTGAAAATAATGTTTATGTCTCTGCCACAGGCAGCGGTGAAAAAACCGAGAAGAAGTACAGCTGGATTTTAAAATTAGACAGTGACGGCAATAAACTGGAGGCTATGGATTATTCCGGTTATTCCTACGGGGTCGATTTCTCGGTTGGCAGGAATGGCGATATCTACGTGCTTGGGACCGGCGCTGATGCGACAGGTAATGCGGAGATATGGGTGAAGAGGTATGCGCAAATACCTTAAAGGCGGTTTGTAACGTTCTTAACGTTCATAACGTTTGTAACGTAAGACGGTAAAAAGTTAGTAAGGTTTGTAAGCCGCGCTTCGCGCGTCTTGTTCTGATAAGTAAGATATTATTCATGCCGGACTACGTCCGGCATAGGAGAATAAGCCGCAGCTCCGCTGTGTCTTGTTCTGCAGGGTAAGATATATCTCATACCGGACTACGTCCGGCATAGCAGAATAAGGTTTATAACGTTCTTAACGTTCGTAACGTTTGTAACGTGAGGCGGAAAGCGGCTAAAATTTTGAAACTTTAGTTTCTGGTTGCTGTCTGTGGTATAATGGACTTATGAAAAAAGCATTGATTCTCATAATAGTTTTTGCTGTTGCCGCGCTTGCGCTTTTTGCGGGGTGCGCGGCGAAGGCGCAAGGCGACAAGCTGTATACCTGCCCGATGCACGCGCAGGTACTTTCTGACAGGCCGGGGCAATGCCCTATCTGTGGAATGGATCTGGTTCCTGTCAAAGAAAACGCGAAACCGGCATCAAGCGCTCCCGCTGCAATAACTATCAACAGCGGGCAGGAACAACTTATCGGAGTTAGAACCGAGAAGGCAGGAAAAAGAAAGATGGTTTACACGGTCAGGGCCGCCGGCAAGATTGCGCATGATCCCGAACTCTATAACGCCGTAATCGAATACCGTCTGGCCGTAAGGTCCTTTAAAGAAGCGGAAGGGGAAGCCAAGGACCAGGCAAAATCTTCGCTTGCTTCGGCGCGGGTCAAAATGCTTCACGAAGGGCTTTCCGAACAAATGATAGACGCTTTTGCTTCATCCAAGGAAGAACCGGAGTATCTCCTCTTTGCGGGGAAACCGGGAGGCAAACTGCTGGTTTACATCCAGGTTTATGAATCGGAGATAAGTTATGTGAAGGAAGGAGCCCAGGTTGAAATTTCCGCGGTCTCATTTCCAGGCAGAACCTATCAGGGGAATATTCTCTCGCTTGACACATATGTGGATAAAGACACCAGAACTTTAAGGGCAAGAGCGGAGATAAAGAACACTGACGGCACTCTCAGGCCTGAAATGCTTATTACTGCCGCCGTCAAATGCGCTCTCGGAGAGCGGCTGGCAGTCCCTTATGACGCGGTCCTTGACACCGGCATCAAACAAAGTATTTTTGTCCGGACTGCTCCCGGAATTTATGAGCCCAGACAGGTTAAGGCGGGCGTAAAGGGAGAAGGTTATATTGAAATCATCTCAGGAATAAAAGAAGGAGAAGAGGTAGCGATTTCGGCTAACTTCCTGCTGGATTCCGAATCCAAACTCCGGGAGCTCAGAAAATAGCACGGCTCTGAAAACTTACGAGGTCTAATGCTAGAACGGATAGTGGATTTCTCAGCACGGAACCGTTTTTTGGTTATTATTCTGGCGGCCGCCGCAGTCTTTGGCGCTGTTTACTGCCTCTACAACATTCCGCTTGATGCCATCCCCGATCTTTCCGACACCCAGGTTATTATTTATTCAAAATGGGACAGAAGCCCGGACATAATTGAAGACCAGGTTACCTATCCAATAGTTACCAGCCTGCTCGGCGCTCCCAAGGTTAAAGCGATACGCGGTCTTTCCGACTTCGGTTTTTCCTATGTCTATGTGATTTTTGAAGACGGCACCGATATTTACTGGGCAAGAAGCCGGGTCCTGGAGTACCTGAATAAAACAGTTTCCAAACTTCCCCAGGGAGTTACCACGGAAATAGGACCGGATGCCACCAGCGTCGGCTGGGTCTTCCAGTACGCCCTGGTTGATAAAACCGGAAAGCACGGAGCTTCGGAGCTTAGGAGTTTTCAGGACTGGAACTTGAAGTATCATATTCAATCGGTGAAAGGAGTCGCGGAAGTAGCGACCGTCGGAGGTTATCAAAAGCAATACCAGGTCAATGTAGATCCCGGGTCTCTTGCCGCCTACAATGTGCCGCTCTCTGCCGTTATTGAGGCCGTAAAGAGCGGTAACAGCGATTCGGGAGGACGGCTGATAGAGATATCAGGAGCCGAATATATGATACGCGGGCGCGGTTACGCGAAGAGCGCGGAAGATATCGGAAATATCGCCGTCAAGAGCGTTAACGGCACTGCGGTACTGGTCAAAAATGTAGCGAAGGTAACCGAAGGCCCGGATATCAGGCGGGGCGCGTCTGATTTGAACGGCGAGGGCGATGCGGTGAGCGGCATAGTTATAATGCGCCAGGGCGAGAACGCGCTGAAGGTTATAAATAGTGTGAAAGAAAAGCTCGCCGAAGTCAGAAGCTCGCTTCCCGAGGGAGTGGAACTCGTCACGGTCTATGACCGTTCCGAGCTTATCAAACGCGCGATCGCGACCCTCAGATCGCAATTATTTGAAGAGATGCTGATCGTGAGTTTAGTAATCCTGCTTTTTCTCTGGCATTTCCCCTCGGCTTTTGTGCCGATAATAACGATACCTGTCTCAAGTTTGCTGGCCTTTATCCCGATGTATTTTATGGGAATCACCTCAAATATAATGTCGCTCGCCGGAATTGCGATTTCTATCGGCGTGCTGGTGGACGGCGCTATCATTGAAGTTGAGAACGCCTACAAACGGCTGGAGTTGTGGGAGCACGGGGGAAGGATAGGTGATCCGCACGAAATCAGAATACAGGCCTTAAAGGAAGTTATTCCTTCCGTATTCTTTTCCCTTCTCGTTATTGCGGTCGCGTTCCTGCCTGTTTTTACGCTTGTCGACCAGGAAGGCCGTCTCTTTCGGCCTCTTGCTTACACCAAGACGCTCGCGATGGCCATTGCCGCCCTGCTTGCTCTGACGCTGGACCCGGCTATCAGGCTTTTGTTTATGAGGATGGATAAGTTCACTTTTAGGCCGGCCTGGGCCGCGAAAACCGCCAACTCTCTGCTTGTCGGCACTTACCATAAAGAAGAAAGGCATCCGGTGAGCAGGCTGCTCTTCCGTTTATACCGTCCGGTCTGCGAGTTCTCGCTGAAACATTCAAAGGCGGTTATTCTCTCGGCAGTTATTCTTATGCTGGCTACGGTTCCGGTATTCCTGCGGCTCGGGTCGGAATTTATGCCTCCTTTAAACGAAGGCACCGTGCTTTACATGCCGACCACGCTTCCAGGAATTTCCGTTACCGAAGCCAAAAAACTTTTGCAGGCCCAGGATAAATTGCTCAAAGAGATGCCGGAAGTGGAGAGCGTCTTCGGCAAAATAGGCAGGGCAGAAACTTCTACGGACCCAGCGCCTTTTTCTATGATGGAGACCGTTATAGTCCTCAAACCCGAGAACGAATGGCGGAAGAATGAAAGGTGGTATTCGAATTTGCCCGTATTTCTTCAGGCGCCTTTCAGGCCTATTTGGCGCGACCGGATAAGTTATAACAAATTAATCGCAGAGATGGACAGCAAACTGAATATTCCGGGGGTAACCAATGCCTGGACTATGCCCATTAAGGCCAGGATAGATATGCTCTCTACCGGGATACGCACGCCTATCGGCATAAAGGTAATGGGGCGCGACCTCAAGGTTATCGAGGGCATCGGGCTTGACATTGAAAAGGCCCTCTCCGATGTAAAGGGAACCAGAAGCGTGCTCGCGGAGAGGTCTTTCGGCGGCTATTATCTGGATGTGAGATTCAACAGGAGCAAACTCGCAAGTCACGGGATTTCTATGGATAGCGCCCAGATGTCGGTCATTTCCGCTATCGGCGGTGAGACCGTTACTCAGACCATAGAAGGGCGCGAGAGATACTCTGTCAGCGTAAGGTATCCCAGGGAATACAGGGATGACAGGGAAAAACTAAGCCGGATACTTGTGGATACGCCTTCCGGCGCGAGGATACCGCTCTCCGAGGTTGCCGACATTTCTCTTTCAAGCGGCCCTTCTATGATACGCGATGAAAACGGACTGCTTACGGGTTATGTCTATGTGGACCTTAAGGGAACGGATGCGGGTTCCTATGTGGAAAGAGCAAAGGCGGCAGTCAGCGGGCAGGTCAAAGTTCCAGAGGGTTACTCGCTTATTTGGAGCGGACAGTTTGAGAATATGCAGCGGGTAAAGGAGCGGCTTAAGATTGTGATACCGCTGGCCCTCTTTCTGATAATACTGCTGCTCTATGCAAATACAAAGTCGCCCGTTAAGACGCTTATGGTGCTGCTTGCGGTCCCTTTCTCGCTGGTGGGAGCGGTCTGGGCGCTCTATCTGCTCGGTTACAATCTTTCTATTGCCGTCTGGGTGGGCATGATTGCCCTGCTCGGGCTTGATGCGGAGACAGGCGTCTTTATGCTGCTCTTTCTTGATCTCTCCTATAATTCCATGAAGGAAAAAGGAGAGTTGAAGAATGAAGAGGATTTGAAAGCCGCGGTGATTCACGGCGCGGTGAAACGCATACGCCCTAAAGCCATGACCGTAACGGCGATTCTGCTCGGGCTGCTTCCCATTATGTGGTCCTTCGGCGCAGGAGCAGATGTGCTGAAACGCATCGCCGCTCCGATGATTGGCGGTGTTATTACAAGTTTCGCGCTGGAGCTCTTGATTTACCCTTCGCTCTATTTTATTTGGAAAAAGAAGGCATTGAAAAGTTCAGGTTATTAGCGGCCTTCTGAACTATGACCGGTCTCATCCTGCATTTCCGCTTAAATCCTGTATAATTTAGCTGAAATTATTCGAAGAGATCAGCATTCCGGAGGGGATATGAAAGTTCTCATAGTCGGCGGAGTTGCCGGCGGAGCGTCAACAGCAGCGAAGCTTAGAAGACTCGACGAGCAGGCGGAAATAATAATGTTTGAGCGCGGCGCGGAGATCTCCTACGCGAACTGCGGAATTCCCTACCACATAGGAAATGTTATTAAAGACCGCAGTCAGCTTACCATAGTTTCAAAGCAAGAGTTTGAGGATATGTTCAGGGTAAAAGTCCGGACGCTCTCCGAAGTGCTCTCCATTGACAGGGCAAACAAGAAAGTCAAAGTGAAAGACCTGCAGCGGAACGAAACCTACGAAGAATCCTACGACAAACTTGTGCTTTCTCCGGGCGGCCAGCCGGTAAAGCCGCCGATTCCTGGAATAGAATGCGCCTGTATTTTCACCGTAAGAAACCTTGCGGATATGGACGCGATCAAGAGCTATATCAACGCAGCCGCTCCTAAAAAGGCGCTGGTTGTCGGCGCGGGATTCATAGGCCTTGAGCTTGCGGAAAACCTCGCAGGGTTGGGAATGCTGGTCTCGGTTGTGGAACTAGCGGGGCAGGTAATGAAT
Source organism: Candidatus Firestoneibacteriota bacterium (assembly GCA_903861835.1). GTDB lineage: Bacteria > Oederibacteriota > D2-FULL-39-29 > D2-FULL-39-29 > CAIOVX01 > CAIOVX01. The sequence continues at coordinate 17,274 of CAIOVX010000084.1, forward strand.
CTGATGGATTTTGAGATGGCTGCGATTATTCACCAGCATATTAAAGCAAAGAAGGTTGAGCTTTACCTAAACGACGGGGTTAAAGAGTTTAAGAACGGTGACGGCTGCATGACGGCGGTGCTTCAGTCAGGAAGAGTTATAAAGGCTGATATAATAATACTTTCCATAGGTGTTAAGCCGGAGATAAAGCTGGCGAAAGAAGCCGGTCTTGAAATAGGGAAACTCGGCGGCATTAAAGTAGACAGCGGGTTAAAAACTTCGGATCAGGATATTTACGCGCTCGGCGACGCCGCGGAAACCAACGATCTGGTCTCTGATTTGCCTGCTCTGGTTCCGCTCGCGAACGCTTCTAATAAACAGGGGCGCGTGGCTGCGGAGAACGCGCTCGGCGGCAGCGCGGTTTATGCCGGCACGCCGGGAACTGCCATAGCCAAGGTATTCGACCTGACCGCAGCAATTACCGGCAGCAGCGAAAAACTGCTCAGGAGACGCGGAATAAAATACGACAAAGTATTTCTACTGCCGTCTTCGCATGCCGGTTATTATCCCGATGCTTTCCCGATGACTATGAAACTGCTCTTTTCTCCCGAAGACGGCAGAGTGCTCGGAGGGCAGATAGTCGGGCTTGACGGAGTAGATAAGCGGATAGATGTAATTTCAACGATGGTCCAGCTTAAGCGGACCGTCTATGACCTGGCCGCGCTTGAACTTGCCTATGCGCCTCCCTATTCCTCGGCGAAGGACCCTGTAAATCTCGCGGGAATGATCGCGGTGAACCAGCTAAAGAACCGGAATATCGCGGTATTTTGGGATGAGGTTAATGGGCTTAAGGAGGACGGCGCGCTTTTCGTGGACGTAAGATCGCCGCTGGAATTTGACATCTCCCATATTGAAGGAGCCGTGAATATCCCGCTCGTAACCCTTCGCGGCAGGCTGGCGGAAATACCTAAAGACAGAAAGGTGGTCGTTTACTGTAATCAGGGAAAGACTGCCTATTTTGCGCTGACCATACTCCTGAATTCGGGCTACAAGAATGCAGTGAATCTGAGCGGAGGCATCAAAGTGTACTCGGCCGCGTCAGCCAAGCAGGAGAACACGGGTATATTTGAGAATGTAATGGTGCACAAGGCGGAGGACATTATGCAGGTAAAGCCCGGAACAGGCAGAATAGTCGAGATAGACGCGAGCGGACTTCAGTGCCCCGGTCCGATAATGGCGCTGGCAAACAAGATGAAGGAAGTTGATCTTGGAGATGTTGTGCGCATCACGGCAAGCGATCCCGGGTTCAAGAACGATATCTCTGTCTGGTGCGAGAAGACCGGCAATGTGCTGGCTTCTCTGAAAGATGAGAATAAAAAATTAGTTGCTGAGATACAGAAGGGGCAGAGGTCAGAGGAAAAGAGCGGGGTTATTCCGCACGATAAGACCATAGTGGTCTTTTCGGGAGACCTGGACAAAGCCCTCGCTGCCTTTGTTATAGCGAACGGCGCTATTTCTATGGGGCGCAAGGTCACAATGTTCTTTACTTTCTGGGGCCTGAATATTCTGAGAAAATCCAAGGGCCCGGCAGTAAAGAAAGGGCTGCTGGATAAGATGTTCGGAATAATGATGCCCAAAGGGAGCGGCAAGCTGGGGCTCTCGAAAATGAACATGGGCGGCATAGGTCCTAAACTGATCCGCTATGTTATGAAGAATAAGAACATCAATTCGCTGGAAGACCTTATGGGCGCTGCAAAAATGTCCGGCATCAGGATCATTGCCTGCCAGATGTCAATGGATGTAATGGGCATAAAGAAGGAAGAGCTGATTGACGGCCTGGAGATCGGCGGGGTGGCGAATTATCTGGGGTCGGCGGAGGATGCGGATACTAACCTCTTCATATAATGGTTCTCAGCTTAGAAATGGTTTAGGCCAAACGGCAAGCAATAAGCTCGAAATTCGAAACAAACACAAAAGGCAAAGTGCAAAAAGACAGGCGGTAAGCTTTCGGGCTGCCGCCTGTTTTTTAGCTTCTTTGGCGCTCCGTCTTTGCTTCTTGCTTTTTATTTAGTATTTAGTGCTTGGACTCATCTTTTTGTGAGTGTTTTTAGAGTGCAACTGCCTCATAAACAGGTTATAATGTAACGCGGATCGAAAATGCCCGCCCGGAAAACCGGACTGACTGACACAAGGAAGAAAAATGGAAAAACTCAAGTTTGAAGAAATGAATCTTTCGCCTGAAATAAAAAGGGCAGTTAAGGACATGGGGTTTGAAGAGGCCACCCCGATTCAATCCCAGGCAATACCGCTGCTCCTTGAAGGAAAGGATGTGCTCGGACAGGCTCAAACCGGAACCGGCAAGACCTGCGCTTTCGGAATACCTATACTTGAGAAAATAGACACTAAGGACAGGTCGCTGCAGGCCATAGTGCTTTGTCCTACCAGAGAGTTGGCAATTCAGGTAGCAGAAGAAATAAAACAGCTTTCAAAATATAAAAGAGGCATATATATTCTCCCTGTTTACGGCGGACAGCCGATAGACAGGCAGTTGAAAGCGCTCGCGCAGGGCGTCCAGCTTGTGATAGGAACTCCTGGAAGGGTTCAAGACCATATTGACAGGGGAAGTCTGCGTCTTGACAAAGTAAAAATTGCCGTTCTTGACGAAGCAGACGAGATGTTGGATATGGGTTTCATAGAGGATATAGAAAGAATACTGAGGAAGATGCCGAAGGAAAGGCAAACTCTTTTTTTCTCGGCTACCATGCCTCCGGCTTTCTTGAAGCTGACTGAAAAATACCAGCGCAAGCCCGCGCACGTAAAGGTAGTTCACGAGCAGCTCACCGTGCCGAGCATAGAACAGTCTTTTTATGAGGTTAAAGACCCGATTAAAGTAGAGGCCTTGACCCGCCTCATAGACTTTCACAATTTGAAACTTGCGCTCATATTCTGCAATACAAAAAACGGGGTAGACACTCTGGTTGAACACCTGCAGGCCCGGGGATATTCAGCGGAAGGTCTCCACGGTGATTTGAAACAGGTCCAGCGGGATCGCGTGATGGGAAAATTCAGAAGAGGAGCAGTTGATCTGCTCGTTGCCACAGATGTCGCCGCGAGAGGTCTGGATATAAACGATATAGAAGCAGTCTTCAACTACGATTTGCCTCAGGATGAAGAGGCCTATGTCCACAGAATCGGGCGCACGGCCAGGGCCGGCAAGGCGGGAAAGGCTTTTACCTTTATCACCGGCAAGTCAGAGTTTTTCAAGCTAAAGAACATTCAGAAATACTCCAAAGCGAAAATACACCAGAAAGGGCTGCCGTCCTCTGAAGATGTAGGCGAAATCAGGAAGACCCAGCTTGCGGACAAGGTAAAAGCGGTCATCAAGGATTCAGACATGAAGAAGCAGATAGATATGATAGAGGCGATAATCCTGAATGAGGATTTCGGTTCTATGGAGGTCGCGGCCGCGCTCTTGAAGATGCTTATGGGAGAGACTGTTGAGACAGAGAAGAGCGAGTACGATCAGGACGACCTTGAGAATACAGGCGCCGCGCCCGGCAAGGTAAGGCTTTTCGCGAGCGTAGGCAAAGAGCAGGGCTTGACGCCGCGCGATATGATAGATTTCCTTGCGAAAGAGGGAAAAATAGATTCGCGGCTCGTTACAAAAATGTTCATGCACGACAGGTTTACTTTTCTGGAAGTTCCCATGGAGAATGCGAAAAGCCTGCTTCGCGCCGTTAAGGATAAGCAGGTAAAGGGTCAGAGGATACACCTGGCGCCCGCCCTTAAAAGATAAAGCAAATTCGAAATCAGCAATCTGAAATTCGAAACATAGGCAGCAAAGGTTTTGAATTTGTTTCGAATTTCATGCTTCGAACTTCGAATTTGGTTTTCTTCCTACTATGATTTTCATCATAACCGCCCTTTCAATATCAGGTTATAGTTTATTATAAATAATGCTTTAAAGGGGGTTTTATGGACAAGAAACTTTCAAGTGCAATAAACGAACAGATAAACTCTGAGTTGTATTCGGCATACCTTTACAAGGCAATGTCGGAAGATTTTAAACATAAGAACTGGGATGGAGTCGCGCAGTGGCTGAAAGTGCAGGAAAGCGAGGAAAAGAAGCACGCTGAGAAGCTTATCAGCTTCCTGAACGATAGGGGTGAAAAGGTTGTTCTGAAAGCAATACCCCAGCCGCCAGTTGCCTGGAAAACAGCGCTTGACTGTTTTGAACAGGTTTATGATCATGAAAAAAACATTACCAGGCAAATAAACGCGCTTGATGACCTGGCTTCAAAGGTTGACGATAAACCGGCGAAGATAATGTTGCAGTGGTTCATCAGCGAGCAGGTTGAGGAAGAGAAAAACTCTTCGTATATCGTTGAGAAACTTAAGCTGGTCAAGCAGGATTCCGGAGGCTTCTTTATGTTTGACAAGCAGTTGGGGAAGAGAGGGCAGAACTAACAAATAGGGGCCGCTCCGGTTAGTGCCGGAACGGCCTTTTTTATGCGACAGGATGACACCAACGAGGTGTCATTATGCGCTGCCGGAGGACTCAAGTGCCTAAAAGGAAGATAATAGAAATAGACGAAAGCAAGTGCAATGGCTGCGGGGCCTGCGTGCCAAACTGCCCTGAGGGCGCATTTAAGGTAATTGACGGCAAGGTGCGGCTGATAAGCGACCTTTTCTGCGACGGGCTTGGGGCTTGTGTGGGACACTGCCCCGAAGGGGCGTTAACCGTTGTTGAGCGAGAGGCCGTGCCTTATGAGGAAGCGAAAGTTATGGTGAACATCGTCAAGGCAGGCAAAAATACAATCCTGGAACACTTGAACCATCTTAAAACTCACGGCGAAAAGAAATTTCTGCAAATAGCGCTGGATTATTTGAAGGAGCGCAACATAAAGATTGATTTCGAAAAAGAGGATAAGCCGGCGCCTAAAAGCGCCTGTGGTTGTCCCGGCTCGACGAGGCAGGATATGAGAGGGGAAGGCGAAGAAGAGGCCTGTGAGGGTAAAGCAGGAGAGATTCACGCGACAGGCAAGTCGCAGCTGCGTCAGTGGCCGGTTCAAATAACCCTTGTGCCGCCGAGCGCACCGTATTTTGAAGGAGCCGATTTGCTGATAGCGGCTGATTGTGTTCCTTTTGCCTACGCTAAATTCCACGACGACCTTTTGAAAGACAAAATTGTTATTGTCGGGTGCCCAAAACTTGACGACACAGAGTTTTACGAGGAAAAATTCACGGAAATATTCAAAGAGAATAATATAAAGTCAGTTACTGTTGCCAGAATGGAAGTTCCCTGCTGCGGCGGAATCGCAATGGCGGCAAAGAAGGCGCTGGCTGAGTCGGGGAAGAAGATAGGGTTTTCGGAAGTGGTTATAGGGATTAAGGGGAATAGGCTTTAAAGCGGTTGTAACTTGAAACCAAAACCTGATTAAACAAAGAAGGTTTATAACGTTCTTAACGTTTATAACGTTTGTAACGTAAAGCAAACCTTGGCAAACCCTGATAAACCCTGTTCAATCATGTTTACGTTATAAACTTTACGAACGTTATAAACCATCATTTGTTAAACTTATATGTTTCTTCAATTCGCCTGCGCACTTTTTTACGCGTTTCGTTTGATTCCGCATACCCTACCGGCACGATAATATCAACCTTTGAAGACGCGGGCAGCCCCAGGACTTTTTTTACTCCTTTTTCGTTGAACCAGCCCATCCAGCAGGTGCCAAGCCCGAGTTCAGCCGCTTGTAAAATAAAATGCTCTACGGCAATGCCGATATCTATAAGATAATATCTCGTATCCCTGACCAGATTGCCTATTCTTGACGCAAAAGTACCGCTTTCGGAAAGAACCACTACGATAGCTCCTGCTTTTTCAGGCCAGGATGCCGTGTAGGGAGCGGAGAACGCAGCCCGGCAAAGCTCATTTTTCAGAGCCGGATCATCAACTATGATGAATTTCCAGGGCTGGGAGTTGCAGGCGGAGGGAGCCAGTCTTGCAGCTTCAACGCATTTCAGCAGATCCTCACGGTTTATAGTCCTGCCGGAGAATTTCCTGCAGCTTTCGCGCTTATTGACAAGTTCCAGAAAGTTTTCCATGAGTGCCTCCGGCGTAATAATACAGCATAAATGGCGCATTATCAACGAAATACCTTGCTGTATAATGAAAAACATTGACAATCGTCTCATTTGGGGTTAGTCTTTAATTGGCGACATCTTAAAGACGGAAGCATTTCATCGCCTGACCGCTCAGGAAGGTGTATGAAAGCAAAAGCTGTTCCCCATAAAAAGGTCCAGAAAACAAGGAAGAAGCGCGCCCTTCCGGTTAACGCTAAGCCTATTCACTCCGGTAAAATGCAAAAAAGTTTTGCTCGGTCTGCCTTGGGAAATTTCAATCAAACGCAAGCAGAGCAAAACTACAAAATGTTGTTTGACAATATGTTGGTTGCCGTTGTCTACACTCAACTGGTCATTAAGTCTGGAAAGGCAGTTGACTTTATACACCTTGCGGTTAACGGCGCTTACGAAAGAATAACCGGATTCAAAAATGTTGCAGGCAAAAAAATATCAGAGCTGATTCCGGGCTTCTGGAAGCACGACAGTTTATTGCTTGATGCCTTGAGCCGTGTGTCGGCGACAGGAAAGTCAGAATGCATTGAAATCTTCATACCTCTGCGCAAGTCCTGGCATAATGTAAGCATCAGCCGTACAAAGAAGAACTTTCTTCTCACGATTTTTGACGACATAACAAAGAGTAAAGAGCTAGAGCTTAGGTTGAAAGCAAGCGAAGAAAGATTCAGGGGGCTTTTTGAGTCTTCACCGGAAGGGGTGACCGTGTCTGACGCTTCCGACAGGACAATAATGGCCAATAAAGCGTTCTACACCCTGCTCGGCGAAAATATGCCGCGCGAAGGTGAGCACTTTAACCTGAAGTTTGCAGCGACGAGGTATTTTGTTAAAGAAGAACGAAAAAGAATTTTCGAAGACAGAGCAAGAGCGCTTGTAACCGGAGACGCAACCCCCGCTATATATACAATAAAACAAAGGGGCGGGGCTCTCAAAAAAGTAGAAGTTGTCAGATATGTTCTCAAGGATGGGAAAGGGGACAATACCGGACTGGTTGCTGTTTTTCGCGACGTAACGGAAAAGTTTGATAAGGAAGAACGTATCAGGAAAAGCGAGGCCCGTTACCGGATGTTATCCGAAAATATTTTGGATGTCGTCTGGGTATTTGACAAACATCTTCGGTGTTCGTATGTCAGTCCGTCCTATCGTTCCTCAAGAGGAATAGCACCGGAAAGTGTCATCGGAAAGAGCCTCAAAGAGTTTGTTGATAAAAGAAGTTATGAGGAAACGAAGAAGGTTACTTCGGAATTGTACGCGTATGCCCTGGCCAAAGACCCCCGCGCAAGAATTGCGAGAATTGTTGAGAACAGGCTCAAGACAGCTTCCGGCGAATACATATTTGGAGAGGCAAAAATCAATGTGCTGTGGGATGAGAGCGGCGAGCCGATCGGCTTTGTCGGAGTAACGAGAGATGTTACCGAGAAAAAAAGGCTTGAAGCAAGACTGATGCAGTCGCAGAAACTTGAAGCCGTTGTCCAGCTTGCCGCCGGGGTTTCCCACGAGTTCAATAATCTGCTGACTATAATGCAGCTCTCGGCTGAACAAGCTTTATTGCTAAATACTAAAGAGGCCTATGAAAGGTTGGCAGGTGAAGTATTAGCCAGCACAAACAAGGCGGTAAATATAACCAGAGCACTTAATGAATTTGCAAAGAAGCCAAAGACGGAGAAGCGTGAGCTTGACATAGCCGAATGCCTGGACAAGGCAATTGACCTGACAGGAATTAAATACTCGCGGCACGGCATCCAAATTGTCAAGGACTACGAAAAACCCCCTAAGACTCTGACTGATGAGAAACTGCTGCTTCAAGTTTTTATCAATCTGCTTAATAACGCTCATCAGGCGATGCCTTCCAAGGGAACCCTAAGCGTTAAGGTTTGGCGTTCGGAAGGGAATATTTTCGTCAGCATACGGGATACAGGTGCCGGCATAAAAAAAGAGAACCTTGATAAAATATTCACTCCTTTCTATACAACGAAAGGAGCTTTCGGCTCAGGAGAACACGCTGGCACCGGGCTTGGGCTCTCCGTGAGTTATTCAATTATTAGAGACCTGGGCGGCGAGATAAGCGTTGAAAGCATTGAGGGGAAAGGGAGCAAATTCACGATTTCTATACCGGTAATTGCGGCAAGCGCGCCGGTTTTGGAAACGCCGATCCTTAAGAACCCGACAGCAGCGAAGACAGGTAAGATACTTGTTGTTGATGATCAAAAGCCCATACTTTCGATTATGAAAACCATGCTCGAAACCGCCGGGTATACCGTTGAGACAGCCGAAAGCGGGAAAGCCGCGCTGCTGGTTCTTGAACAATTCCACGCCAATGTGCTGCTGCTTGATCTGGTCATTCCGGGCACAAATATTGAAATATTGCTTGGCGATCTCACGGCGCTTTTCCCGGAAATAAGAGTAATAGTTATGACGGGCTTGGGGGAGGCTGGAATGAGAAACTGGCAGGCTATCCTGGATAAATACTGCGTTTGCGGAGTTGTTCAGAAACCTTATGAATTCTCAAAGCTGAAACAGGAAATTGACAAGTGCCTTGGCCCGCGTAGCTGTTAGCCCGTCACGGAAGAGGGACGCATGAAAAAGACAATCCTGGTTGTAGATGACGATGAAATAAATCTAAAGCTGCTTGATGCTCTGCTTTCTCCCGAAGGCTACAGTCTGGCATTCGCCGTCAACGGAAAACAGGCTCTTGAGCGCCTTGAGTCAGCAGAGGTTGATTTGCTCCTCCTTGACCTGATGCTTCCCGAATTATCCGGTTTTGAAGTGCTTAGGCGCCTCCGAGATAATGAAAGATTCAACACCCTGCCGGTTATCATAATTACGGCGCTCAAGGATAGCGGGAATAAGCAGCAGGGGCTGGCTCTCGGGGCGGATGATTATATCACTAAACCTTTTGACACAAATGAACTGCTCTACAAGGTCAATGCCCAGTTAAGAATGACTTCCTTTAGAAAGCAGTCTAAACAAATCTCGGCGCTTATTACAAGCCTTGCCGGGCTTAACGAAGGCGTTATATTAACCGACAGTGATTTTGTTCCGACTAACGTCAATTTAAAGGCGAGAGAGTTGCTCGGAATGAAAGATGTCCCTGCAGACCTGATGAAGTATTTTCAGGAGAATTTTGAGACAACAATTGTCGCGGAGTCAAAACGGGCAGGCTTTCTGCTGCAGCACAAGAACGGCAAACCCGGCGCAGGTCTGCTTTCGCTTATAATAGAGCCGGTGAAGGACAAAGAGTGCTGCATAGAATGCTATATTTTCATTGTGAATAAACAGTCCGGGTGGAAATGAACGGTTCAATAGAGAAAAAGCAAATCGGGTGTAATCCGCAGGCAGGCAAATTATTTCGGGGGTTAAATGCCGAAAAAAATAGCTGACAAAAGTAAAACTGCCGGAAGTCTGAAGCTGTCCGCGGCCTATAGAATGCTGGATGTAATTCTGGAGGCGGCAAAGATACGCGGCAGCATAGTAGACAAGAAATTCAACCTCGTTTTTGTTGACCGCCTGACCAGAAAGGGACTAGGAGCAGTCAAAGGAAGATTGTGCTTTGAGTATTTCAGAGGAAGAGCAAAACCCTGCCGCGGCTGCCTGATCCGGGCGGCCGCCCGCAAACGGAACTCTCACAGCACGGAAATCTATAACGAAAAAGAGAAGAAGTGGAAGCGGATTACAGTAGTGCCTTTTACAGGCAGTGACGGCAGAGAGCTCTTCTCCGAGATAAAAGTAGATATTTCCGCCGATGTCAGGGCCAGAGAGATATTTGAGACGTTAAGCCGCGGCTACGAGGACAGGGAAGAAAGGTACAAAGTCCTTTTCGGTAGCGCCAATATCGCCTGGATCGTGGCGGAAGCTGCGAGCGGGATAATTGTTGACGCGAATTTTGCCGCGGAAAGACTGACCGGGCGTACCAGGCAGGAACTGATAGGGATTGACCGTATCAAACTTCATCCCCCCGAGAAAGAGGGACTTTACAGGCAGCACTTCAAAAAACATGTTGCCCTGGGGGATATTCAGGCAGCTGAAGCGGTAGTGCTCCGGAAAGACGGAGGACGCGTGCCCGTGGAGATTAGCGACGTGCGCACGGACTCAGGCGGCAAGAAGTATATTCAAGGCCTTTTCGTGGATATTTCAAAAAGGAAAGCTGCCGAGGAATCGCTTCTGCGCTACCAGGCAGGACTTGAAGAAACCGTCCGAAAGCGCACCGCGGATTTGAAGGCCGCGAACGACGGGCTTGTGGCGAAGAGTTCTGAACTGGAAAATGCAATACTGGCTGCAGAGCAGACGAGCCGCCTGAAAAGCGATTTTATCGCGAGTATGTCTCACGAACTGGGGACGCCGCTGAACGCCATAAACGGTTTTTCCTCGGTCTTGTTGAAAGAAAAATACGGAAAAATGAACGAGAAGCAGCGGGAGTACGCGGATATAATACAGAAGAGCGCGCAGCTGCTTATTTCCCTGGTTGACGAGGCCCTGGATCTTTCAAGAATAGAAGCGGGTAAATTTGAACTTGAAAAGAAAGAATTTGACCTGAGCCAACTTATAGAGGGCACGCTTAATCTGTTCAGGGAGAAGGCTTTAGAACACGGTATTTCTCTCTCCACGGAGCTTTCGAAAAGCCTATTGGTGCGGGCCGACAAAAACAAAATAACACAGGTTGTTTTAAACCTGCTTTCAAACGCGTTGAAATTTACTCAGGACGGCGGTATGATAGGGGTTAAGACGGAAGTTATTTCCACCGAGGCCGTGGTCTCGGTTTGGGACAACGGAGTGGAAATTAAAGAAGAGGATAGAGAGAGGATTTTTAACAAATTTGCCCAGCTTAAAGATCCCCAGTCGCGAAATACGGGCGGCAGCGGGCTCGGGCTGGTCATTTCAAAACGTCTGGTTGAGCTGCACGGCGGCAGAATGTGGCTGGAAAGCGGGGGGAAGGCGAAACGGACAGTATTTGTTTTCAGCCTTCCGGCATAAAAATGACAAAAACTATAGAGAACAGAATTTTGGCCGTGGCGGTTCTTTGTTCTGTCTATTTTCTTGTGCTTGCGTTCTTTTCCGGAAAGGCGGGCGGGATAGTCGCGGCGCTCTCTATTTTTCCGGTCGGCGCTTTAGGCTACTATTATAACTGGAAAGTAGGCGCCGTTTCCGGAGCAGTTGTGGGCGCCATAAACATGGCATTCTTTGAAATCTTCGCCAAAGTCAACATCTTCCCCGACAGAGAAGTAATAGGTTGGAGCATCAGTTCGGCGATGCTTATAGCGGTCGGCGGTTTTACCGGCTACCTGCATTTTTTAACGACGCGCGTGCGGGAAGATGCCAAAGAACTCAGAGAGCTGGAAAAAGAGCTTGCCCTTTACAGGGGAAATATAGAAACTATTTGCGCGGAACGTACGAAAGAACTGACCAACGAGAAAGAGCAGTCGGAACACGAGAACAGGTCAAAGAGCGAATTTCTCGCTAACGCCTCGCATGAACTCAGGACACCGCTGAATTCCGTGCTGGGGTTCGCGGAAATCCTGCGTGACGGAAGATACGGAAAACTAAACGAGAAGCAGGAAGAATATGTGGCTATAATACGCGAGAGCGGCAAGGAAGTCCTGCGGCTCATAGATGACATAGTTGACCTTTCCAAAACCTCGTTCGACGGCAGCGGTCTGGACGTCTCCTGGTTTTCCATAAAAAGTATGGTGGAGCACGAGCTTTCTATAGTGAAAATTCAGGCGCTTAAGAAACAGGTCGCCATCGAAGTGGAAGTGGCTGGAGGCATAGGCGGCATACTGGCGGATGAATTAAAAATAAAAAGAGTGTTCTATAATCTGCTGGACAACGCGGTGAAATTCACGCCGCCCGGCGGGGCAGTTAAAGTAAGGGTAGAAAAAACCAATGACGGGATCCGGGTTTCGGTGGTCGATACGGGCAGAGGGATAGAGAACGCAGGCCGGCTTTTTAGCGGTTCAGCGGCGGGTCAGGGTCTTACAACCGTGAAAAATATAGTAGAACTGCACGGAGGAAAGGTCTGGGTCGTAAGCAGCGGTAAAGGCGCAGGTTCCGTGTTCTATTTCTCTCTGCCTTCCGCAGTGAAGGCATGATGTTTAAAACCGGTCAGAAATGAGGGGAAATGCTTATAACAGATAAACGGTCATTTAAGAAGAACCTGATAGACCTCCGCTGGCTTACAGTCACGGCTACGGGTTATATGGCTATTTTCTCAAATCCCCATTTCCAAAACCTTGATTATGTCCACGTGTTGGTGGTTTTCTTTGTGCTTTCCAATATTGCCCTGTATTTTGTTAAACCGGAAAAGTTTGAATCTGACGGCGTGAAATACTCAATATTTCTTGCCGATATAGCGCTGGTCTCGCTCAATATTTACCTGACCAGGAATTTCGGGAGCGATCTTTTCTTTCTGTATTTTATAGTGATAGTTATTACCGCTCTCGGGCAGGGAATTAAAGGAAGTATTATTGCCACTTTCGTTGCTTCCTTGGTCTATTTTATACTTGTTATGAGGGGCTCCGTTAATATTTATGATGTTAACCTTTTCCTGCGGATACCTTTCCTTTTTGTAATAGGGCTTTTCTCCGGGTTTCTGGTAGAGGATGTTAAGAAGGAGAAAACGCGTTCCGGGGAGCTGGAGCTTCTCCTGGACGCCACGGATGCCGTAAACAGGGCTTTGAATATGCCTGACCTGCTCGCGGCAGTTAAGGCTGCAATGGAATCCGTGAAGACCGTGGAAGACTGGGACCTTTTACTTAACACGGGCGGCGGGGAAAGTATCATAAAGCTCAGGACCGGGGAAGTACTGCCTCTTAAGGAATTGGGAGAGCGGTTCCGCAAATTTATGATAAGCGGCGGTTCGTATTTTAGGGACAAAGAAGCCAATTATTTCCACGTAATGCAGGGAACAAAATCAATGGGCGCGCTTAAGATCCGGCTAAAAGAGAACGCGTTGGTTACCAAGAACGAAACCGCGTTCTTTATGACCTTTGAGAACGAACTGGTGCTGGCGCTTGAGAGACTGAGGCTCTATGAGGAGCTCAGGAGGCTTTCCGAGATAGACCGGCTGACAGGGCTCCTGAATTACGGCAGGTTCCTGGAACTGCTGGATGAACGCATAAAGCACATAGCGAAACCCTTTGTTATTGTGATGATGGATTCCGATAACTTTAAGACCTATAATGATACTTACGGGCACATAGCCGGGAATACTTTCCTGAAAAGTGTCGCGAGAGAGCTTGAAAAGATAATCAGGAAAGACGATATTGTTGCCCGCTACGGCGGAGACGAGTTTGTGCTGCTTTTGGAGACGGTTGAGCCGAGGATGCTGGGCTATATAAAAGAAATCAAGAGCAAGATAGAGAATAGTATCAATTTGGACGAAAATAAGATACAAGTGACTTTCAGCATAGGATACGCGGTTTTCCCGCAGGACGGCAGGACTTCGGAAGGTATTCTGGCTTGGGCCGACAAGTCGCTCTACAAAGCGAAATCAATGGGCAAAAACAGGGTAGCCTACCTGTAGGCCTAAAGGGAGAGGAAATGACGAGCGTTTTTTCCGGCGATGAGACCATACTGGTAGTGGACGACGAAGAAAAGATCAGGATCTCCATAAGGGAGGTGCTGAAACATCACGGCTACAAGGTGATGCTCGCTGCTGACGGGGCGGAAGCCGTTAAGATCTATAAGAAAAACAAAGAAAAGATTAAGCTCGTTATAATGGACTTGATGATGCCGGTGCTTAACGGAAAAGAAGCGACTGAAAAACTGAAAGAGATAAACCCCGAAGTTAAGATAATCCTTTCAAGCGGCTACCTGGGTACGGAGATGGGCGTTGAAATGCTTGCGGATGAGTCTGTCAAGTACGTGGAAAAGCCGTTCCACCTCCAGGAATTGATTTACGCAGTGAGAGCCGGTCTGGACGCCGTCAAGATAAAGAAAACAAACCCGAAATGACGCTTACGCCCGGTTTACCGGGTCGTTCTTGGGCCGCCGAAATAAGCCTATTTCACCTCTTTTAGCGCAATAACTCCCCGCAACAAGTATGGAACTGCTTCCATATTCACGCTTTACACCAATTAAAATATGATTTATAATGATACTCGTATCCGGCATTAATGCCGGCAAGGCGACAAGAGGAGATTAAAATGAAATGGTCCAGGGCATTGTTACCGACTTTGAAAGACGCGCCGGCTGACGCGGAAATAGTAAGCCACAAATTGATGATCAGGGGCGGTTATATCAAGAAAACCGCTTCGGGTATTTACAGCATAATGCCGATCGGGCTTCGCGTGCTGCAAAAGATTGCAGCGATTATCAGGGACGAAATGAACAAGGCAGGCGCGGAAGAATTGCTGATGCCTATTCTTTCCCCCGCAGAACTCTGGACAGAGACCGGGCGCTGGAGTCTTTACGGCAAAGAAATGATGCGGGTCAACGACAGGGCGGACCGTAAGTTCGCGCTGGGACCCACGCACGAAGAGGTAATCACCGACATAGTCAGGAGCGAGGTCAGATCCTACCGTGATCTGCCGAAGAACCTTTACCAGATACAGATAAAGTTCAGGGATGAGATACGCCCACGGTTTGGGTTGATAAGAGCGCGCGAGTTTATGATGAAGGACGCGTATTCGTTTGACAGGGATGAGAAAGGCGCCGAGGCCGTCTACGCGGCGATGTTTAAAGCCTACGAGAATATCTTCACGCGCTGCGGGCTGAAATTCCGCGCGGTTGAAGCGGAATCAGGGAATATCGGCGGTTCTTTCTCCCACGAGTTTATGGTGCTTGCCTCAACCGGAGAGGAGACTATAATTCATTGCGAGAAATGCGGCTGCGCCGCGAACCGCGAGCGCTCCGGCGGCAAGAGCGGGTTCACCGGCAATGCTTCCGAGGCGGAAAAGCCTTTAGAAAAAGTCAGCACCCCGAAAATGAAAAGCATAGACGAAGTGGCTGCCTTTCTTAAAAAGAAGCCGTCGGAACTTGTGAAGACGCTTATATGCTTTGTGGACGGTGAACCGGTTGCCGTGCTCCTAAAGGGCGATGATGACCTTAATGAACATAAGCTTAAAAGACAAATGGACGCTACGGAAGTCTTTATGGCCGACGCCAAGTCCGTTGAAAAGTTGACTTCCGCTCCGGTGGGTTTTGCCGGGCCGGCGGGACTAAAGAACATAAAAATAGTGGCGGATGAATCGCTGAAATTAATGAAGAACTTTGTGACCGGTGCAAACGAAGCAGATACACACCTGCAAAACGTCAACCACGGCAGGGATTTTAAGGTGGACGCTTTCTTTGACCTCCGGTTCGCCTGCGAAGGTGATTCCTGCGTTTCCTGCGGGCATACTCTCAACTCCCAGAAAGGCATTGAGGTGGGGCATACTTTTAAACTCGGGACAAAATACACGGAAAAAATGAAAGCTGATTTCCTTGACGAAACCGGAAAACGGCAGACGCTGATAATGGGCTGCTACGGCATAGGCGTGTCAAGAATGATGGCCGCGGCAGTTGAGCAGTGCAATGATGCGGCCGGAATAATCTGGCCGTTGGAAATTGCCCCCTATCACGCGGTAATAACAGCCATCAATTATCAGGATGAAGCAATTAAAGTTGCGGCAGACAAACTCTACGGGGCGCTTTCTGCCGCCGGAATTGAAGTCCTGCTGGATGACCGCGAGATGAGCGCGGGCTTTAAGTTTAAGGATGCCGAGCTCATAGGAATACCGATCAGGATTACTGTCGGAGCCAGGGGCCTGAAAGAGGATTCTTTCGAGATAGCCGTCAGAAAAACGAAGGAAACCATTATGATAAAGACCGGCGAAGCCGTAGCCAAAATAAAGGAGCTTGCCGCTCATGCCGGGTAAAAAAGCGCTCATGCTCCTGTCCGGGGGACTGGACAGCACAATAGTTCTGGGTCTTTTAAAGCAGCAGGGAGTTGAAGTCGAAGCTGTGCATTTTACCTCGCTTTTTTGCACCTGCGGGGGAAAGGAAGGCGGCTGCGGAACCGCTATGAAGGCCGCTAAACAGCTGGATGTGAAATTGCATGTTGTCCGCAAGGGCGACGATTATATAGAGCTCATCAAGAAGCCGGCGCACGGCTACGGTTCCAATATGAACCCGTGCATTGACTGCAGAATCTATTCCTTTAAGAAGGCCCGGGAAGTAATGGATAAGATCGGCGCCTCCTTTATTGTGACCGGGGAAGTGCTGGGACAGCGCCCGATGTCTCAGAGAATGGACGCTATGCGGCTCATAGAAAAGGAAGCCGGTATGGAGGGGCTTGTTGTCCGCCCTCTGAGCGCTCAGCACCTGCCTGAATCTATACCTGAAAAAGAAGGTTGGGTGGACCGTTCTAAGTTTCTCGGTATTTCCGGGCGCGGCAGGAAAGAACAGATAAAACTGGCAGAAGAACTTAACATAAAAGATTATCCCTGTCCCGCTGGCGGCTGTCTGTTGACCGACCCGGGTTTTGCGGTGAGGCTCAAAGACCTGCTGGCTCACAATAAAGAAGCGTCCGGCAGAGATCTGTCGCTTCTGAAGTACGGAAGGCGTTTCAGACTCTCCGATGATGTTCTTCTTTTGGTAGGTAGAAACGAAGGGGAGAACGGGATACTTGAAACCCTGAGGACCGGCAATGAAGTATTAATGGGAGTCAAAGATGTGCCGGGCCCGAATTCTCTTCTGCTCGGAAAGCTCACGGCAGAAGATGTGCTTTTTGCGGCTTCCGTTACCGCAAGGTTCGCGGATGTGGAAGACAGAAGCAAGCCGGTAAAGGTGTGGTACAAAAACGGCGACGGCAAGGAGCACGCAATTGAGGCAACTTGCGCGGAAGAGAAAGATTATCTTGCCTTCAGGGTTTAGGCGTGAAAAAAAATAATTTAATAAAAGTGGTGGTGACTTCAGGCCCGACCAGGGCCTATATTGACAGCATACGATATATCTCTAATTATTCCACAGGCAGGCTCGGGAGCCTGACGGCGGATAAACTGGCGGGAGAAGGTTTCAAGGTGTCGTTTATTTACGGGAAAGGCAGCCTGCTCCCGAAGAGCCGCGGGATCAAGTTGATAGAGATAGAAACGGTCGCGGAGCTTTTGAAGGCCTTGAAGGCGGAATTGCGCTCAGGGGCTAGAGCGGTTGTGCACGCGATGGCTGTTCTTGATTATGAGCCTGAAAAAACAATAAAAAGAAAAGTTAAATCTGACAAAAAGTTCTGGGCCGTGAAGCTGAAGCGAACGCCAAAAGTAATAAATGAAGTAAAAAAGGTTTCACCGGGAGTTCTCCTTGTAGGGTTCAAACTTGAACACGGAAAAGGGGAAGCAGGATTGAGGAAGGCTGCGGAAGGGCTCTTCAAAAAGAGCGGCGCGGATTTTGTGGTAGCCAATGATTACGGGCATATAAAAATGGGACAACATAAAGCAATTGTTTTAGGCGGAGACGGAAGCCGTGTATCGGTTTCAGGTAAAGAGAATATCGCTGAAACGATTGTTGATTGCATAAAGGAGAGATTATGCTGAAGATAGGGATTGTAGGTGCCGGCAACATCGCGAATGCTCATATGGAAGGCTGGAAAGAAATAAAAGGCGCGAAAGTGATAGCGGTCTGCGATGCGGATCTTGAGCGGGCAAAAAAGTTTGCGGAGCAGTATTCAATACCTGAGGCAGTAAGCGGCGCCCCGGAGCTCTTTAAGAGAAAAGATATTGATGCTGTTGACATTTGCACCCCAAACCTGCAGCATTACACTCTTTCCGTGGCTGCCATGAAGGCCGGCAAGCACGTTCTTTGCGAGAAACCGCTTGCCATGAACCCGGCGCACATTCAAGAGATGATAGCCGCTTCAAAAAAGTACAAGGTAAAGCTCACCGGAATTTCAAACCAGAGGTTCTGCGCCGAGGCGCAGGCCATAAAGAGATTCATTGATTCCGGGGCTGCCGGGAAAATATATTACGCGGAGGCCAGATGGCTGAGAAGGCGCCATCTCCCCGGCTGGAATTCCGGGTTCCTGTTGAAAAAGCTGGGCGGCGGCCCTTGCCTTGACATAGGAGTGCACGCTCTTGACGTGGCGATGTATTTCATGGGAAATCCGAGGCCTGTTTCGGTCTCCGGAATATCGGGAAATTTCATTGCCAAGAAAGGAGCTCTCAATCTTTGGGGTCCCTATGACAAAAATATTATGGATGTAGAGGATTTCGCGGGCGGGTTCGTGCGTTTTGACAACGGCGCCGCTCTCTCGCTTTCCTGCAGTTTTATGTCTAATATAAAAGACAAAGAAGAAAATACCATCAGACTCTTCGGAGATAAAGCCGGAATAAGCTATCCGTCGGCGGAATACTACACCGAAAAGGCAGGTTCTTTGATAGACGGAAAAATGAGCCATCTTAAGGCGCAGGCCGGCCATACAGTCGAGATAGCAAAGTTTGCAGATTTCATAACCGGCAAGAGCAAAATCAATCCGCTTCCTCCCGAGCAATCTCTTAACGCCATTAAGGTCCTCGACGGGATACACAGGTCGCAGAGGGCGGGAAGGGAGATAAGATTTTGATGGTTTATAACGTTACTAACGTTCTTAACGTTTTTAACGTAAAGCTAGAGTAAAAGAATCAAGGCCAAAGTGCAAGCACTAAACGCTAAATCCTAAACAAACTGCAAAAAGAAAAGGAGCAGTTAATTACTTTGATTGATTGCCTTTTGTCCTTTGTTTAGAATTTAGAGTTTAGAATTTAGTGCTTGTTGTTATTTACGTTACAAACGTTATAAACGTTATGAACTGATTAGTTCTATTGAGAGGCGCTTATGCTTAAAGGAAAAACGATTCTAGTGGGGGTTTGCGGGGGAATAGCGGCTTATAAGATCTGTTCTCTTGTAAGCGCTCTCAAACAAGCCGGGGCCGTCGTTGATGTTGTGATGACGCAGAACGCTCAGAAGTTTGTCACCCCGCTTACATTCCAGAGTCTTTCCGGCAGGCTGGTCCACACGGATATGTTTGCGGCGGTTGAAGCCGGTAACTGGGAGATAGACCATATCGCGCTTGCCAAGAGCGCGGATTTAATTGTTATTGCTCCCGCGACAGCTAATGTCCTGGGTAAGCTTGCCAACGGGCTCGCGGATGACCTCCTGACGACTACCGTGCTGGCGGCGAAAGCTCCGGTGCTTCTTGTTCCGGCAATGAACACGGGTATGTGGGAAAACGCTATCGTAAGGGATAATGTAAAGAAACTCGGAAAGTTCGGTTTCCGTTTCCTCGGACCGGCTAAAGGCAAGCTGGCCTGCGGGGATTCCGGAAGCGGCAGGATGACAGCTCCTGAAGAAATACTTGAAGCAATTAAAAAAATTGCCGGTTGATCTTCGGCGGGGGCATAATGGCTAACATCCTTGTTGTTTCTAATAACCCTCAGGCAACCGCAGCCGCAGGAGGGCTGCTTATGGAGGCGGGGCACAGGTGCTTTGCCGCCTCAAGCGTTAAGCAGGCCCTCGCAATACTGGATAAGGCCTCGCCGGATATGGCTTTTGTGTATCACTTTCCTCCGGAGTCAGACGGTAAAATTATTCTGGAAATGCTGAAGAAGAAAGAGCGGACTCTTCCGGTGGTATTCCTTGCCGGTTCAGACGACGCGGATACGGCTATCTTAGCCGCTAAGGCAGGAGCCGAAGATTGCATCTCCAAGACAGAGCTTAAAAAAAAGTTACTGCTTACAGCAAACTCGATATTGAAAATATCCGGACTTTTACGCGAGAATAACGGGCTCAGAGAGTTCATCAGCAAGAATTTTATCCCGGCGCGCCAGTCCGGTCCCGTGAGCCTGCTTGAAGCTGGGAAGCAGGCGGCAAGCGAAGCGGAGAAAAGATATATTATCAAGACCCTGGTGGAGTGTGATTGGAACAAGAGCAAAGCGGCTAAGGCCTTGCGGATAGATTACAAGACGCTTTTTAACAAATTGAAAGAATACGGGCTCAATATCATTGAAAAACAGTAGCCGGAGCAACGCGAACCGGAGAAGCGGCGTACGAGTCCTTTTCAAGCCTTTTGATTTGACTTTTACGGACATAAGTGTTAAAAAAAATACTGAAATAATATAGCTTTTAAAGATGTAATCAGGGGAAAAACCGGTTTTATACCGTAAATGGCGAAGAAAACCGGGTCTTAAATCGGGTAGGCTTAATCGAGGGCTCAGGTTTATTAGCGCTGCAGCTCCCGTAGCACGCGGAGAATATGATGAAAAATATCCTGGAATTCATAAAAAGATCCAGCACCGTATTTGTCCTGGCACTCTTCTTTGTCTTGTTTCTTAACGGCAATCTTCCCAAAACGCTCCAGATAGAAGCTTTTTTGGTTCTTTTGCTTTCCATCCTTGTGGATATCCGCAACTTCAATATGTTCAACCGTATTCTGGATTCTAACAGAAAGCTCCAGTATATAGACGAACTGGCTTCGGCAATGCGGCATAGTGTTAAGCTAAAAGAGGTGCTCGAACTGGTTATGAAAAACCTGACCTCAGAACTTGGTTACGATCGTGTCCTTGTATTCTCTTTTGAACACAGAGGTTACAAAAAGGATGTGCTCGTTCCTATGGCCGGCCTGAATATGCCGATGGACCGGCTTGAGAACTTTTACTTCAAATATGACAAGGCTGAAGATATTGTTCCAAAGAGCGCGATTGATAAGAAGCCTTATATTGTCAAAAACGGAAGAGAAGACCATAGGTGCTCCCAGAGCTTCGTTGAGTTGCTGGATCTTGAGGAGTACGTGGTGATTCCCATGATCAGCAAGAGTCTTATTGTAGGGGTACTGCTTGCGGACAATCGGTTCAATAACAGAAAGATTCAGGAAAGCGATCTTACTCCGCTGGCCATGTTTTCTAATCACGGCGCGATGGCCATAGAAAATGCCAGACTCTATGAGAAGATTGAGGCGCTGGCAGTGACAGACGGACTCACGCAGGTTTATAATCACAGATATTTCCAGGATGCGCTTAAGGCGGAATTAAACAGACTTGAGAGGTACAGCAAGGAAAAATCAGAGAGTGTTTCTTTGATGATGCTTGATATAGATAATTTCAAAAAATATAACGATATCTACGGGCATCAGTCCGGCGATGCTGTTCTTACGGAGATAGGTCTTATACTTAAGGGGCTTTCAAGAAAAGTTGATATAGTCGCGCGCTACGGAGGAGAAGAATTCGTAGTGATGATGCCTGCGACCCCAAAAGAAGGCGCTGCCATATTTGCCGAGCGCGTGCGCGCAGGCATAGAAACTTATAAGTTTGAGATGCGTGACGGCCAGCTGCTGCATGTGACTGTAAGCGTCGGAGTCTCCACCTATAGTACTGACGCCAAAACTCCTCAGGCTCTGATAGAGTTGGCGGATAAATGCCTGTACCGCGCCAAGTCCGAGGGGAAAAACAGAGTCTGCATCAGCTGATACCTAAGGCACTTGGCGACTTAGACGGTTTACTCTGGATTTATTTGTAATATTTTTATCCCGGGAGGGCGCAGCATGCGGGCACTGGTGGTAATTCCAACATATAACGAGAGGGATAATATAGAGCGCCTGTTGCGGGTCGTTTTGTTGGCCGATCCCGTGCTTGAAGCGCTCGTGGTTGATGATAACTCCCCGGACGGAACAGCCGCGGCAGTCCGTGAAATGGCAAAAGCAGACCCGAGAATACACCTGATTGTGCGCGCCGCAAAACTCGGGCTGGGTTCCGCCTATGTTGCGGGCTTTCGCTACGCGCTGGAGAATAATTATGCCCTTGTCTTTGAGATGGACGCTGATTTCTCGCATGACCCTGCGGTGCTGCCTGACCTGATTGCTGGGGCTAAAAAATATGATATTGTCATAGGCTCTCGTTATAAGAACGGGATTAGCGTGGTTAACTGGCCCTTAAGAAGGCTTATCCTGAGCCTGATGGCCAGTTTATATGTAAGGATTATCCTCGGGCTGCCGGTGAATGACTGCACCAGCGGTTTTAAATGTTTTAACCGAAGGGTGCTGGAAGGCCTCGATTTAGGTAAAGTTAAATCTGATGGTTATTCCTTTCAGATAGAGATGAATTACCGCGCCCACATGGCAGGGTTCAGGCTGGGCGAGGTTCCTATAATATTCAACGATAGAAGAGCCGGCCATTCAAAAATGAACAGCAAGATTGTCTATGAAGCTCTGCTTGTTGTCTGGAAGCTGCTCTTCGAATTCCTGTTCAAAAGAAAGAAGGAGCTTTTATGAAAAGCGTAGAAGAACAGCTCAAAGCCCTGAGAAGAGGCGTTGTGGAGATATTGAGCGAGGATGAACTGAGGGCAAAACTCAATAAATCCATTGCTTCAGGGAAGCCCCTTCGGGTCAAGCTCGGCATAGATCCGACTTCTCCCGATGTGCATCTGGGCTTTACGGTACCGCTTAGAAAACTTAAGACCTTTCAGGAACTCGGGCATCAGGTGGTTATCATAATAGGCAGCTACACCGCGATGGTAGGGGATCCTTCCGGCAAAAATTCAACGCGCCCGCAATTATCCGAAGAGGCCGTAATGGCCAATGCAAAATATTACAAGGAACAGATCTTTAAGATACTTGACGAAAAGAAGACGGAGGTTGTTTACAACGGCACCTGGTTTTCAAAATTTTCCTTTAACGATGTTATTTCGCTTGCCAGTAAGATAACGGTCGCGAGCCTTCTCGAGCACGATTATTTTCAGAATCGTTACAAGAACGGCATTCCCATTAGTCTGCACGAGTTTATTTATCCGCTGATGCAGGGCTGGGATTCAGTTGAGGTCAAAGCGGACATCGAGATGGGCGGGACTGACCAGAGGTTTAACATCATAGTAGGCAGGGCGCTCCAGAAAGAGAACGGGCAGGAGCCGCAGGTGGCGCTATTTATGCCGATTTTGGCCGGTCTTGACGGCAAATCTAAGATGAGCAAGAGCCTGGGCAACTACATCGGCATCTCGGAAACTCCAAAAGATATGTTCGGTAAGGCGATGTCCATACCCGATCCTCTTATGGAAAGCTACTTTGAACTGCTCACCGAGGTATCGCTTGAAGAAATTGATAAAGTGATCAAGGGTGTCGCAGACGGAAGCCTGCACCCCAGGGGCGCCAAGGTGATGCTCGCGAAAGAGCTGGTAAAGATGTATCACGGGCAGGAAGCGGCTGAAAGGGAAGCGCTCGAATTTGACCGAGTTTTCTCGGATAAGCAGCTGCCGTCGGAAGTACCTGAAGTTGAAGTGTCTAAACAGGAATTACAGGACGGAAAGATTTGGATAGTCAAGCTCATAACTCTTGCAGGGCTTGCCTCGGGAAGGAACGAGGCCGGCAGGCTGGTGGACCAGGGCGCGGTTACCCTGGACGAGGCAAAGGTTGATTCTGCGAAGAACGCCGTCAGTTTAAAAGACGGCAGCATACTTAAGGTGGGTAAGCGGAAGTACGCGAAAATAAAACTGAAATGAAAGGAGCAGTGATGGGCAAGTATGGATATCTAAGTTCTGACGGAAGAGAATATGTTATCACAAGGCCGGACACTCCTAAGCCCTGGTTAAACTATCTTTCCAACGAGAAATATGGCTGCTGCGTAACGCAGGTTATGAACGGTTTCTCCGTCTCTGACCTTCCGAGCGGTTGGAGAGTTACAGAGCGGGGGAGGGACCTTAGGCCAGGCAAGTATGTTTACATAAGGGATAACGACACCGGCGAGTTCTGGACCGCTAACTGGGATCCTATTCAAAAGAAAGGACAATCCTACAGGTGCAGGGCCGGCATAGGTTACCAGATAGTAGAAACAAAATACAAAGGGCTGGAAATGTCGTTTCGCGTTTTTGTGCCTCTCAAGGAAACCGCGGAACTCTGGACCGTGAAATTCAAGAACACGGGAAAGAAGAGCCTCAATCTCAGCGTATTCCCCGTCACTGAATGGCTGCTTTTCGACGACCTGGTGGCTTGGGATGTTTACGGATGGTACCAGTCCGGCTTTTACGAGAAAGCAACGCGCGCGGTGGTAGGGCAGCTTACCCACCCTTCTAAGTTTGGCCTCAAACTATTCGGCTATATGAAAAGCATTGTAAAGGAAAATGCTTTTGAAACGAGAAGAAAGGTATTCCTCGGGCCCATCGGAACCTATTCCGCCCCTGATTCAGTTAAGAACGGGAAATTGGCAAACAGCGTTTGTTCGGCAGAAGAAGTTGTCAGCGCTGTTCAAAATAATATTCTGCTTAAATCCGGAGAGGAAAAGAGCTTTGATTACCTTGTCGGTTTCGGTCAGAAGAAGGAACGGGCGGCGGCCTGCCGGAAATACGCGTCAGGAAGAGCAGTTGAAGCAGAGTTTAGCAAAGTGCAGGCCTACTGGGAAGAAAGGATTCAGAAGGTAATGATTCGCACTCCTGACACAGAGTTTAATAAAATTGTGAACTTCTGGCTCAAGTACCAGCTGCTTCAGGTTATAAGGTGGCAGAGAGGTTTTTATATCGGGTACCGGGATGTTCTTCAGGATGCCAGAGGAATAGTCCCTCTGGACGCTGAAACTTCAGCGAAACGCCTCCTTGAGGCCTTGAGGTTTCAAAGGCATAACGGCACGGCGTTTCGTCAGTACACGGATGACGGCTCGGGTCGCGCCGATTCGAGGGATTACAAAGATTCTCCGGTCTGGATAGTCTATGCAACCGCGAAATATCTAAGGGAAACCGCGGATCTTGAATTTCTCCGGAAAAAAGAAAAATACTACGACAAGGGAACAGATACGGTCTATGGACACTGCCGGCGGGCAATTGAATGCCTGCACCGCGAGCGCGGTTCGCACGGTCTTACGCTGATAGGGCAGGGCGATTGGAATGACGGGCTCTCGCATGTCGGTATCAAAGGGAAAGGGGAGAGCGTTATGCTCTCAGAACAGTTTGTAGTTGCCTGCAGGGATATGACCTTCATCGCGGAGGCGGCAGGAAAGCGCGCGGACGAAGAACATTTCGAGCGCTGGGCTGAAGAGATGGCGGCAAATATTCAAAAGCACGCCTGGAACGGGAGTTGGTTTACCAGATGTTTCTCGGACGAGGGAAGGCCGATAGGCACTCCGAAGGATGACGAGGGGAAAATATATATTAATTCGCAAACCTGGGCAATACACGCCGGGATAGCCACGGCTGAACAGAAAGAGAAAATATTTAAGAGTTTTGATACGCTCCTTGCCGCTAAGTTTGGCCCGCGCGCGGTATTTCCGCCTTCCACCTATTTTAAGCCGTGGATAGGCAGAACTACCCTCAATCAGCCGGGTTTTGCCGAGAACGGCGGAGTTTACTGCCACGCGGCTGCTTTTAAGATACGCGCAGATTTGCTCGAGGGCAGGGGCAATATTGCGTTTGAAGCCTGGAAAAAACTGCATCCGCTCTGGCTTGACCCTGATGAGACCAAGGCCGATCCCTATGTGTTTGCCAATTGCTTTCACGGGCCCGAGAGCCCGCTGGCCGGAGAAACTATGTATTCCTGGCTGACCGGGACTGCCACCTGGATGTTCGAGAACGCCACGGATTTTATGCTCGGCGCGAGAGGCAACTTTAACAGTCTGCTTCTTCTGCCGGTGGTGCCTTCCTCCTGGAAAGAGTTCGGCATAGAGCGTGTTTTCCGGGGAGTGAAATTCAAGGTCAATTATCACAACCCCTCCGGAAGACAGAGCGGCGTGAGGTATTTTATGCTAGACGGCAAAAGAACGGAGGGTAATTCCATTCCGCTTCAGGCCGCAAAAGGCAGGAAAGAGGTGACAGTAAATGCTTACTTGTAATCTGGATGAATTGCGGTCCAGAGGAATATATTTCATAGACAGCTGGCAGTCAAACCGTGTGGCAGTTGTTTCCGGGGGTTTCGCTGCCGAGGCGCTGAAACTTCCTATATTCGGGAAGAAGCTTCTTCCCTGCGTCATAGATCTTGCGAAACTAAAAAGGAGCCTGCAGGCAGTGAAGAACAAAGACCTGGCGGTGCTTTCGTCGCGCGTTAAGATCTTCGGCACCGACGGGGTAAGAGGGGTTGTTTCCCTTGAGAGACCTTCCGCCGGAAGCAATTTCCTCCAGCTTTTTTCTTTGTCCCATAAACTCACGCCGGAACTTGTCCGCAATACCGCGCGCTCTTTTGCCGCGTCGCTCCTGCTTTCCGGCAGCGCGAAGAAGGGCGACACGATTCTTGTGGGTGAAGACGGCAGAGATTATTATGACGGAAAACCTTTTAAGTCTGCGCTTATTGACGGTCTGCGCCTCGGTGGTTTTGAGGTCGCGGACGCGGGTGTGATCGCAACTCCCGGTTTGCCGGTCATTATGGCCGTCAAGAAATATAAAGCCGCGGCAATGCTTACTGCCTCGCATAACCCGAGCAACCAGAACGGGGTTAAATTCTTTGTTGAGGGCTTAAAGGTTTTACCGGAAGGTGTCTGCGGCGATTACGCCATCACCGCCGGAGTTTATGGTCTGCTTTTTGGACTGGAAGGGGGCGTCAAGCCGCCGCCGCGCGGGAGAGCGCTGTATGAATCAGGCACTATCTACTCAGAAGTAACTGCCAAAGCGGTGCCTTTCAAGGAAGGGCTCAAGGGTCTGGAGCTAATATTTGACCCGGCTAACGGCGCCGGGACAGTCTTCGGGAAACGCATCTTTAGGGCGCTTCACATTAAAGCAAAGTGTGTTAATGACGATCCTCGCGGCTACAATATTAATCAGGGCGGAGGAGTTGCTCTGTTGGAAGGGGTTGAGAAGTTTGAGTATTCCGAGAGTCAAAAACACCTCCCGCAGGCAGTCAAAGAACTGATCGCGGATAATATTGCTTACGGCCTGGTCCTTGACGGTGACGGCGACAGATGCTACCTGCTCGCGAACAACAGCCTGAGAAAAGCGGTATATGTGATCAATGGCGATAAGCTCAGTTTTCTCATAGCGAGATACCTTAAGGCCTCGGTGCCGGAAGGGATATTCATTAACACTGTTGAAAGCGACCTTATGGCTGCGCTCTCGGCGGAGAAAGAGCTGGGTCTTAAAACCCGGCTTGCCTGTATCGGAGATAAATGGGTTGTTAAGGCCCTGCGTGACGGCGAAAAGCTTCTGGTCGGCGCCGAAGAGTCCGGCCATATAATTGTTCCGGTAAAGGCGGGCGGAAAAACGGTATATTGCGGCAACGGGGTCTTTACGGGACTGCTCGCTCTTTCGCTTATCAAACGCTACGGCTGCACAATGAAAGAGGTTTGTTCTCCTTACGAAGAAGGGTTCCAAAAAACCTTCTACACTTACCTGGTTGACAAAACGCTCTTCCAGCGCGGAAGCGCTGTCTTTGACAGCGACAGGGAAATAGCCGCAGCTGAATTCAAAAGAGTGAAAAAAGCAGCAGGTTTTGAGGGCGAGCTGCACGAAACAGTTTTTGAAGATGATCCTGACATGCTTTATCTCGCCTTGAAAGCGGGCAAGCATAATGAGACTGTGGGAGCCATATTTGCCAGGAACTCCGGGACAGAGAATAAAACGGGTGTTTATGTGAGGGGCGCGCCGGACCTGTCAGGTCTGCTGCTGAAACTGGCTTTTAAACTGGTGGAAAATCACAGATTCTGCCTGAAGGACAAAAATAATCCCGACACGGCTCTTGAAAAAGAGGCGCTCCGCCTGCTTTCGGCCGGGCACGGACTGAAAGCGGCAGACCTTAAGCACGCCTGCAAATCTAACGAAGCGCATCTTAAGGCCTTCTTTTACGGTTTGGCCAAAGAATATCCTGAATACAAAACTGAAATAATGAAAACAGTCTCCTGAAATGAACAGCCAAAAGAAAAACATCCGCAAAATTCTGCCGTTGGCTCTCCTGATAGGTCTTGCGTTCTTTGCCGTTGCCGGGAGCGACTGGTTCTGGAACGCCTTAAGCCCGATTACATATAAGAGCCTGCTTTACAAGAATGCGGGTATCTATAAAGTAGACCCGCTCCTGGTCGCGGCTATTATAAAATGCGAGAGCACCTTTAATCCTCTGGCTGTCTCCAGCGCCGGCGCAGTCGGCCTTATGCAGTTAATGCCGGAAACAGCCGCCGAACTCGCTCTTGAGAAGAAAATAGATTATGTGAACTCCGAAGAACTTTACAAGCCGGAAATAAATATTGAAATCGGCTTCTATTATATTCAGAAACTCAGGAAGCGCTACAAAGGCAGCCTGGTCCTTGCTCTCGCTGCCTATAATGCAGGTCTTAAGATGGGTGACGAGTGGGCGCAGACAGGCGCAGGTAAAAAATCAGGCGACGAGCTCGACGTAATTACCTATCCTGAGACCCGGCAGTTTGTCTCGGACGTGTTAAACGCCTACACACATTTCAAAGTGGCGCGAAAAATCAAAAGACTGCTTCAGTTTAAGGGGTGAGAAGGCTGCCCGGGAGGGTTAATTGAAATATTTGGCCGCTCTGCTGATTTCGGTAATGCTTGCGCTTCCCGTTTTCCCGGAGACAAAACTTTCTGAGCCGGCCGGCAAGGAAAAGAGCAAGGGCGCGGCGCTTCCCGCCGGAAGCCTCGGCATTAGCAGCGTAAGAGCTAAGAGCGGCGGCAGAATCTTTACGGGTGAAAGCGTTATTCTGACGGCGACCGTATATGACATCAAGGGCGTTCCACAGCAGAACCGCCGGATAGACTTTTCCGCGGTAAAGGGCGCAGGCAGGAGCGCGCCGACATTAGTCAAGGCAACAGGCATAACCGATAAATACGGGAATGTGTCGGTTGAAATGATTGCAGGCAGCGAAGCGGCTGAATTTAACGTAGTCAGGGCCTTGGCTCCCGGAGTCAAAAATCCGAACGCAAATTCGGCGTTATTTAAGATAAAGGCCTGGAGCCCCCCTTTAGAGCGGCTTGCCGCAAATTACTCCAGTGTCGAAGACTTTTCCGCGGCAAGGATAGACTCAGGCGTCGCGGGGGGAAAAGAGCTTTCGGAAAGCAGGACACTATATTTTGCCAGGAAGCCGGATATGTCTAAATCCGTTAAACAGGCAAACTCCGCAAGTTACACGATTTTCAAGGGAGGAGTGTCTTGTTCTTATGCTCCGGAAAGAAATCCCTTGAAGACCGACATTGCCGCGATAATGGGAGTTCCCTACGCGCAGGTGAATTACCAGTACGCTCCTGAAAGTTTTCTCGCGGCTCATGCGGTACAGGTTAAGTTGGTTGATAAGCCGGGCGCTGATGAAATGTATTGCGTCGAGGCAGCGCCGAAAACGGAGAACAAGGCATATTCTTGCATGGTAATATACATTGATTATATCACAGGCCTTGATGTGGAAGTGGATAAGTACGGCCCGGATAAAACTATTGCGTCTCGCAGCGTTATAAAACGGGCTGCCCAATACGACCTTTCCCGCGGCTGCATGACAGGCAGAGTTTACGATAGCGGCAGGCCTTCTGCGCCAAACGGCGCCGAGGAGGAGTTGTCCTGCTGCTGGATCCCGGTTGAAACAGAGACCACAACTTATTTCGGCAGCGTGAACACGGTTATAAGGACAAGGTTTGAGGATATAAAAGTAAATACGGGGATTAGCGAAGCGGAGTTTACTATTCCATAAACGCTTTTCCGGCGAAGTACGCATTAAGGTTTATAACGTTATTAACGTTCTTAACGTTTGTAACGTAATGCGCATAAAGGGAAAAAGGTTTACTTTATTAACTTTCGTAACGTTTACAACGAAAAGAATGGAATAATGATTTGTACTTTGTCTTACGTTATGAACCTTACAAACGTTACAGACGTTACAAACGACCGTATTGGTCTTGGAGAGTAGATGTCTTCTGAAATAAATCTTACCCCCATGATGAAACAGTACCGCGAGATTAAGGATAAATATCCTGACGCGATACTTTTCTTCAGGCTCGGTGATTTCTATGAGATGTTCTTCGAAGACGCGAAACTCGCGTCTTCTATACTCTCCATTGTGCTGACGAAAAGAGGGTCCAAGGGTCCTTCGGGAACGGGTATAGAAGTTCCGATGTGCGGCATTCCGTACCATTCCTCGCTGAACTATATAACCAGGCTGATAAAAAGCGGGCAGAAGGTGGCTGTCTGCGAGCAGGTGGAAGATCCAAAACTCGCTAAGGGCATTGTCAGAAGGGAAGTCGTAAAACTTATCACTCCGGGCACCGTAATAGACGACGCTTTGCTCAATGCAAAAACAAATAACTATCTCGCCGGGCTTTCGGTGTCAGGCGGGAAGGCGGGGCTGGCCTTCGCTGATATTTCAACGGGCGAGTTTTATGTCACGGAGCTTGAATGGACTGAGCCGCCCGAGGCCGTGCTTGAAGAACTCTCGCGCTTCCTGCCGTCTGAAGCTTTGCTGCCTGAGTCGCTTGAGAAAAGTTCTCCGGCTTTTACCGCAGCCCTGAAGGGAAGGGGTGTTCTTCTTAATTTTAAGGACGATTATGTTTTTGATCCGCTGCAGGCGGAGTCGCGGCTTAAAAAGCATTTTAAAGTGGCCTCACTTGAAGGTTTCGGAATAAACGTAAACAGCCCGGCCCTCCCGGCCGCCGGAGCCGTGCTTGAATACCTGCTGGAAAGCCAGAAGAACTCAATTTCCCACATAAACAGGCTGATTCCCTATAGCGCAGCCGGGCACATGATAATTGATGATTCCACGAGAAGGAATCTTGAACTGACCGAGAAAATGACAGACGGCAGCCGCGAAGGCACGCTTTTCGGAGTTCTGGACAAGACGGTCACTTCCATGGGCGGCAGGCTGTTGCGTAAATGGATAATGGAACCGCTGCTATCCGTAGAAGGTGTGAACGAAAGGCTGGACGCTGTTCAGAAACTCAAAGAAGACGGAATCTTACGCGGAGAACTCCGGAAGCTGCTCTCGCAAATAATTGATCTGGAACGGGCGGCGGGAAAGATAGGCTGCAGATCAATAAACCCCAAGGAGCTCATCGCGCTCAGGAACACGCTGGAGAAAGTGCCGGAACTTGCGGCAAGGCTTGCAGCAGCCGGCGCCTCCTTGCTTTCCAAAACAGCGGCGAAGCTAAATCCGCTTTCGACGGTCTCGTCCGAAATAATGAAGAGTATAAACGAGGAGCCTCCCGTTTCTATTAAGGAAGGCGGAATATTCAGGGACGGCGTGAACCCCGAACTTGACAAACTGCGTTCCGCGAGCCGCGGGGGAAAGGACTGGATACTGGCATTTCAGGAGAAGGAGCGCAAACGCTCCGGGATTTCCACTCTCAAGGTGGGTTTCAATTCTGTCTTCGGCTACTATATAGAAATCAGCAGGGCCAACCTCTCTTCGGTTCCCGCCGATTACGCGAGAAAGCAGACCCTTGCTAACGCAGAAAGGTATATCACTCCGGAGCTTAAAGAATACGAGACGCTGGTGCTTTCCAGCGAAGAAAAAATAAGCGCTCTTGAACTCGGGCTCTTCATTGCGCTCAGGGAGCGCCTTAGCGCCTCAATACCCGCGCTTCAGGCAAACGCGGGCGCTGTTGCCGCGGCTGATACCCTGGCGACGCTGGCCGAGACTGCCGCTTCAAATAATTACAGCCGGCCTGTGATGGACGAGTCGGGCAGTCTCTCGATAAAAGGCGGAAGACATCCCGTAGTTGAGCTGCTGGTGAAAGGTGATTTTATTCCAAACGATACGGAACTTGACACCGAGACGCGCCAGCTAATAATCCTTACTGGTCCTAATATGGCGGGAAAATCAACCTACCTTCGTCAGACAGCGCTGATAACGCTTATGGCTCAGCTCGGTTCCTTTGTGCCGGCGGACAGCGCGGTTATAGGGATAGTAGACCGGATCTTTACCAGGGTAGGGGCTTCCGATAATATTGCGCTCGGGCATTCCACGTTTATGGTGGAGATGATAGAGACCGCAAATATTCTTAATAATGCCACCTCCAGGAGTCTCATAATTCTTGATGAAATAGGAAGGGGTACGGCTACCTTTGACGGGATAAGCATTGCCTGGGCGGTCGCGGAGTTTATAGCCACAGACAGCAAGCTCGGAGCAAAAACTCTTTTTGCGACGCACTTTTATGAACTCACGGAAATGGCATTGACAAGCTCGAGAGTGAGAAACTATAATATACTTGTTAAAGAAAAGAATGATGAAATAATCTTCTTAAGAAAGATTGTTGAGGGAGCGGCTGACAGGAGTTATGGTATTCAGGTTGCCAGGCTGGCCGGGCTTCCGAGAGAAGTCCTTGAAAGAGCGAAAGAAATTCTTCTAAACCTGGAAAAAGCCAATTACGATGAAGAGGGGCGCTCAAAGATAGGCGCCACCAGCATTATCACAACCCAGCTTCCCATGTTTGCCGATCCCCCCGAGGTAAAAAAAGCGCCTAAACCGGAAGTAACGCCGCAAGTAGTTAAGGACTTAAGAGCGCTTGACATAGAAGGACTTACACCCATACAGGCATTGAACAAACTGGATGAATTAAAAAAGAAAGCAGACGGAAAGTAGGGGAACAAAAAGGCTTAATTTTGTGTCATAATCGGAAGCTTTGCCAAATTAAACGGTTTCACTTTACCAGGAGGGACCTTGATCAAAGTATCCAAGCTGACCAAGTATTACGGCCCGACGAGAGCGGTTGAGGATGTCACCTTTGAGGCTGAAAAAGGCGAAATCATCGGCCTGCTTGGTCCAAACGGCGCCGGCAAGACCACTATTATGAGGATGCTGACGGGGTATTTTGCCCCGACTTCCGGCACAGCGAAAGTAGCAGGTTTCGACATAATAGAAGAGCCGATGGAAGTAAAGAAGCGGCTCGGGTATCTCCCGGAAATTCTTCCGCTCTACTATGAAATGGTAGTCTCGGACTATCTTGAGTTTGTCGCAGAGATTAAAGGTATACCTTTCAAGGAACGCAGGGCGAAGGTGGCAAAGGCGCTTGATCTTGCAAGAATAGAAGACGTAAAGCACAGGATTATCGGCCGGCTCTCACGCGGCTACAAGCAGAGGGTCGGCTTGTCGCAGGCGCTGCTCAGCGATCCGGAAGTTCTTATCCTTGACGAGCCGACCATCGGGCTTGATCCTAAGCAGATAATCGAAATTAGAGAACTTATCAAAAGCCTGGGCGGTTCCAGGACGGTGCTTTTAAGCAGCCACATACTTCCCGAAGTCAGTATGACCTGCGAGAAGATAATTATCATCAACAAGGGCAGGGTCGCGGCCATTAGCGACAAGGCAACAATCGAAGGCAAGGACCGTGTTTTGCTTAAAGTTAAAGGCGATCCGGAAAAAGCCGCAGCAGCGCT
Organism: Candidatus Firestoneibacteriota bacterium; assembly: GCA_903861835.1. Classification (GTDB taxonomy): domain Bacteria; phylum Oederibacteriota; class D2-FULL-39-29; order D2-FULL-39-29; family CAIOVX01; genus CAIOVX01. The sequence goes on from CAIOVX010000084.1 coordinate 50,584, forward strand.
CTCCAAAGTCAAATCAATCGTGAGCATTGAGCAAGCCAAAGAAGGTCCTTATGCGGTTCTTACGCTTGAAGGCGAGGGCAAAGCGGATATCAGAGAAGACATCTTTAAAGCGGTCGTCGAGTCAGGTTTGGTTCTGGTTGAAATGAAACTGGCCTCCCATAGTCTGGAAGAGGTATTTCTTAAATATACCGCCAAAGAGGAGGACGCCCGATAATGAACGCCATCTGGTCTATCTCGAAAAGAGAATTGAGAAACTACTTTGTCTCTCCCATAGCCTATATTATCCTGGCCGTCTTCTTTATCATCTGCGGTCTTTTCGGGTACATAGTTTATGTCGCCAAGGCGCCTTACGCGCAGGTCATATACATTGTCAGCTTAATGACGAACATCTTTATGTTTTTAAGCCCGATGCTGACGATGCGCCTGCTCTCCGAGGAGAAAAAACAGGGAACCATGGAACTGCTTTACACCTCGCCGCTTACCATTACGGAGATAGTGCTGGGAAAGTATCTCGGAGCCGTGCTCTTCTTCGGCGTGCTCTTCCTTATCTCGCTGGAGTTTCCGATATTCCTGCTGCTCTACGGCAAACCTGATATTCCGGTAATGCTGGTTTCACTGCTGGGATTCGCGCTTGTCGGCTGCACGCTTATCTCTATGGGCATGTTCGCGTCTTCTCTCGCCGAGAGCCAGGTGGTTTCGGCGATTATAGGTTTCGCGCTCGTGATAGTGTTCTGGGTAATGGAATTCTTCTCAAGCGCGGTCTCCGGCAGCGTCGGGAACTGGCTCGCGACTCTGTCTCTCAGCAAACATCTGGAATCATTCAGCAAAGGCGTATTGGACGGCGGGGACGTTTTCTTCTTCGCTGCCATGAGCTTTATGTTTGTATTTCTTACAATCAGGCGCTTAGACTGGAAACGCTGGTAGAAGGGGGCATATAAAAAGTGAAAAAAATACTTGAGGCCTTAAAAAACTTTATAAAGAACAGAGACCTGAGGTTCGGTTTGTCGGCCGTGTTTCTTACACTGGCTACGCTCTGCATTATCTGGTTCGCCGGCAAGTTACTTTCCGACAGTCCGCTGCGCCTTGACTTGACGGAGAACAAGATCTACAGCCTGTCAGACCAGACCAAGAGGGTCATGAAAGAACTGAAGGCCGAAGTGAAAGCGACGGCCTTTGTAAGGAAACTGGGGACGGAAGCCAAATATATAGAATATATGCTCACGGAAATGGGGCGTAATTCAAAGAAGTTCAAATTTGAGATTATAGATATAGACGTGGATCAGGTAAAGTGGCAGAAATATATGATTGGCGAGGCCAATATCGTTGTTTTTGAGACCGGGGAAAACCCGGCGGAGGCGCAGGGCGCGGCGCAGAAAGACAAGAAGCCGGCTCCCTATAAACGCAAGGATGTGAAGCAGCAGGATATTTTCCAGGTTGACCCGTACAATCCGCAGAAGGCAGAGCCGAAAGGCGAGCAGGCTTTCATAAATGCCGTGTATTCTCTGACGGAAGATAAACAGCGCGTCGTCTATTTTAGCGAAGGGCACAAGGAACTGAGTATAGGACTGGCCGACAGGAACGGGCTCTCTGAACTGGCAAATTACCTGAAGACGGAGAACTACTATATCAAGACCGTAAAGATAGCGGCGGAAGGCGGAGTTCCCGAGGACTGCGATCTTTTAGTCGTGGCCGGACCGCTTAATCCTTTCTTCGACAAGGAAGCTGATGCGGTAAAAAGTTATCTACGGAACGGAGGGAGAGCAGTATTTATGCTTAATCCGGATACCTGCAGCGGTCTTGAGAAAACTCTGGAATACTGGAATATAAAACTTGAGAAGGGAGTGATACTTGACAAGCGCTCCTTCTTTCAGCCGGTGCTTCCCATCCCCTCATATAAGATACACCCGATAACGAGTCCTCTGAACAAGGATCAGGTGCCGTTGATTCTCCCGTACTCCAGGGGTATATCCGACATTAAGGCGAAACTAGACCCCCGGGTTGTTTCCAGGGACGATTTACTGGTGAGTTCCGAATCAAGCTGGGCTGCGGCTGAACTTAAAAACGGCGAGAAGCCTTCGTTCAAAGAAGGGCGTGACATTAAGGGGCCTCTTGCCCTGGCGGTAGCAGTTTCGGAATTTGTTAAGACGGACCCGAAGAAAGCGCCGATAGACGCTGAGGCCAAAGAGACCCAGTTTGTTGTTGTCGGTTCCAGTTTTTTCATTTCCAACCAATGGCTGACCCAGTCAAGGGGGAATCTCGATTTCTTTATTAATTCCATCAACTGGATGCTGAAACAGGAGAACAAAATATCCATCCGGCCGGCCGCGGATGACTTGAAGCGCCTTGAGATAACGCCTCTAAGGGCAAATATCATGTTTCTGGCAGTGGTTGTGCTTGTCCCGCTTGCCGTTATCTCCGCCGGAATATTTGTCTGGCTGAAGAGAAGGTCTAAGTAACGCCGGTCTGCGAAAAGAAATATTGAAACGGAGGAAAAGATGAGCCGTAAGAAAAACAGATTCCTCGGAACCTATATAGTCGTCGGGATAGCTGTTCTGCTCGGCGTTTATGTCTACCAGTCTGAAAAAGGCGGCCGGGTTGACAGGTCTGCCGTGCGTATATTTGATGTTGATAAAGAAGATATTACCGGAATAGAACTGTCCAATGTTGCGGATAACACTTTGATCTCGTTGCAAAAGAGCGGCAAGAATTGGAAAATGCTCAAGCCGGGTGATTATGAGCTTGACAAGGGCGAAGTGGAAGGTCTGGTCAATAATATTGCCGACCTGCGGGTTGAACGGAAGGTCAAAGAGAACGTAACTGACTTTGCTGCCTACGGTCTTGACAAACCCTCCTACAAAGCGGCTTTCATAGAGAAGGGCAAAAGACGCGTTTATCTGATCGGCAACAAGAACCCGACGCAGGTTTCATATTATGTGATAGACGAGTCCGGCAAGGACCTTTACACGGCTTTCAATTATAGCGTAGAAAACCTGAAGAAAGACTTGAAGAGCCTTCGCAAAAAATATTTAACCGACCTGGAACCGGAAAAACTAACGGCACTTTCCATAAAGCTCGATACGAAAGAGGTTAATCTTGAGAAGACGGGAGATAAATGGTTCATAAGTCCGTATAATTATGAATGCGACAAGACCGCTGTGAGCGACCTTATCGATCGCGTCAAGAATCTCAAGGCTATTGATTTTATCGAGGACGCGCCTAAGTCGCAGGTGAAATACGGGCTGGAGTCGCCCAGGGTCATAATAACCGCTGTTTCCGGCGCCGAGAAGGTAGTCATACTGGTCGGAAAGAAAGTGGCGGAGAAGGAAGAGGATTATGTAAAGGTTGGCGGCAAAGCGGCCGTTTACTCCGTTGACCGGTATTTTACGCAGAGTTTCAATAAAACCTATAACGATTTCAGAAGCAAGAACCTGCTCGTTTTAAAACCGGCTGAGATAACTGCCGTAGAAATTGAAAAAGGCGGGAAAAAAATAGCTGTCTCGAAGGACAAGTCGGGTAAATTTAAGTTGGATAAACCCTATAATAAACCTGCTGATCTTCAGGTGCTTGACCTTGTCAATTGCCTTTCCTCGTTGACGGCGCAGAAATTTACGGACGACTCCGGCAAGAGATTTGAGAAATACGGCTTGAAAGTCCCAACTGCTTCCGTAGCGCTTTACGCGCAGACAGGGGGCGAGAAGAAACTTAAGGCTAAGCTGCTTCTTGGCTCCGCCGAGAAAGACGACCTGTATGTAAGGTTCGATGGAGAGGAACCGGTTTTTGCAGTTTCAAAAGCGCTTCTTGATAAATTAACAGTTTTGGATAGTATTGCAAAAGCCAAGTAAAATGGAGTTAGGTTTAAGAATGAAAGCCGGAGGCTGAATGGACAGGTACATTGCTGTTTTTCTTTGTGCTGTGGTTTTTTCCGGTTGTGCCGCGCAGAAAGATATAATTAAGGACAATAAAGCTGTTTTAGCTGCTGCATCGGCTATTGAGCTGGCAAAACAGGATGCAGCGGCCGCGCGCGAAGCCGGAGCGGAAAAGTCAGCGAAGGACCTCCTGGCTTCCGCAGAAGAAAAAATTGCAGTGGCTGAAGACGCTTTTACAAAGGCCGACTATCAGGTAGCAACGGTATTTGCCGGCAAGGCAGACGCGGACGCGCTAAAGGCGAAGGACAGAGCCCTTGCCACAAAGGCGCTAAATGACGCCGGTGACGATGTGCGGCGCGCGAAAGAAGGCGGCGCGGAAAAAGAAACCAACGGTTTTGTCGCCTCGGCGGAAGAACTCCTTGGGAAAGCACGGGCGGCATTCGCGCTCGAAGATTATAAAAAGGCGGCGGAGTTTGCCTCCTTGGCTTCAGAAAAAGCGCGGGAGGCACTGCGGCTTCTTGAATTGAGCGGCAAAGTTTTGGCGCTGATAAAGGAAGCCGAGACCGCTATCGCCGATGCTTTGAAAGAGGGCGCCGGGAAAAAGGCTCCGGAATTGCTCGGCTCCGCGCAAGGAAATTATGACGCGGCGGTAAAGAGCAACGGCAGCGGAGACTATGTGAATGCGATTTCTCTCGCCTCAAAGGCGCTGGATGACGCGAAGGCGGCGCTTTCGGCTTGCGCGGCGGTACGAACTCCGGAATATATAGTTAGAAAAGGGGACTGTCTGTGGCGGATCTCTGCAAAAAAAGAAGTTTATGACGACCCTTTTCTGTGGCCGATGATACTGAAGGCTAATTCAGATAAGATTTCAGATCCGGACTTGATATATCCGCAGCAGGACTTTATCCTGCCGGCTTTGGCGGGAGAAGGAGCTAAGGATTCTGCCAGAAAAGACGCGCTAAAGCACATCAGCGAAAAAAAGAAAGGCAAATAGCCGGAAGTAACCGGCAAGGACAAGGCCATGGATAAGGGATCCCTGTTACTGAAAAACTGCAGGGTTTTTGCGCCTGAGGAAATGAAAGGAAGGAAAGATATCCTGATGATTGACGGCAGGATAAAGAAGATCGCGCCTAAGATACGCTTGCAGGACGGTATTCCTGTCATAGATTGCAAGGGCAGGATTGCGGCCCCGGGTTTTATTGACCTGCATATTCACGGTGCCGGCGGGGCGGATGATATGGCGGACACAGGCGGAGCGCTTCAGACCATGTCTTTGACCATTGCCCGGGCCGGCGTCACCTCTTTCCTGGCAACCGCCGTTGCGGCGCCTATAAAAGAGAATAAGTATCTAAGTCAGATAGGGGAAGCGGTTAAGGCAGGTTTGCCCGGGGCGCAAGTGCTGGGTACTCACATAGAAGGGCCGTTCATAAACGTTACGAAGAGAGGAATGATAAGGGCCGATACCATTCACAGGTCCTCGCTTAAGCTTTTGAAACAGCTAATCAAAGAATCTGGCGATACTATCAGAATGCTGACTGTCGCTCCGGAGATACCGGGCAACATAGAACTCATCAGGTATATGAAGAAGCATAATATAGTTGCTTCTCTGGGGCATACTATCGCCTCCTATGCGCAATCTATGGAGGGAATAAAGGCAGGCATAACCCAGGCAACCCATATTTTCAACGCAATGACAGGCTTAAATCACAGGGAGCCCGGGGCCCCGGGAGCAATATTTGACAGCGAGACGGTAGCAGCCCAGCTGATAGTTGACGGCAAGCACATCAGCCCGACTGTCATCAGGATGATCTACAAACTGCTGCCTCCGGAGCGTATCTGTATAATTACCGACAGCATGCCCGATCAGGGCCTCACGGACGGGCATTATAAATTTTACGGGACGGAATATGACAGCGTAGACGGCACCTGCTATTATAAAGACGGCACGCTGGTAGGAACCGCGGTAGCCCTGAATGAAATGGGCAGAAGATTTATGAAATACACCGGGGCCACACTCGAAGAGGTGCTTACGATGCTTTCCTGGTCGTCAGCCAAGTCACTCGGGCTTAAGAAGGGAAGGATAATTGCGGGATACGACGCCGATGTGGTCATTACAGACGAAAAGCTGAAAATTTACGGGACGGTGGTCAAGGGTCGGTTGGTGGTCTGAGTGCCGCCGTCGATCAGTCTCCTAAAATATCCTTTCAGGACGGTTGACGGCAAGGATCCTTTGTTGGCTCTGCTGATCCGGTTGCTTTCTGAAAACAAGAAAGTCTGTTTTATCGCGCCTTCCGAAAGAAGGGCAGATTTCATAAAGTCTGAGATTACAACGGACAAGTTTAGCGCCTACAGTCCGGACAGCCTTGCGCTCAAGCTCCTTGGCCGTACCGGCAATAAATTAATCAGCGAAGAACACCGCACGCTCTTCTTAATCAGTCTTCTCGATTCAAATCCTGCGCTGTCAGGTTTTTTTGGCAAGACTCCCGGAACGCTTTCAATTCTGCTGGACCTGATAAATGACCTCAAGCTTTCGTTGCATCACAGGAACCTTCCTGCATTAAGAAAAACTATCAGCGAGCACCTCGCCGGTTCTGACCGCGTGCTTGAAAGGTCTATGGCCGCTGCCGAGATACTTGATGTATACTGCAAAGAACTCACAGTCGCAGGGGTTTCAGACAAGGCTGATCTGCCTATGCTTGCCGCCGCCGCAGTGAGCTCAGAAGACGTCGTTTTTGAACAGGTAGTCTTTGACGGCTTCTATGACCTGCCTCCGGCCCAGAAAGAGTTTTTTACTGCAATAATAAATAAATCTTCCGGGGTGACAGCGGTAATTCGCCAGACCGCCGAGCAGGAAACACGTGACGCCGGAGAAAACGAGTTTTATGCTTTTACCAAAGAGTTCAAGGGCGCCAAAGAAGTTGCCGCCCTCAAAGGAGCCGCTCCGAGGTTTCCTTCCGGAGTCAAAGTGGCTAAAACAATGTCGCGTGAAGACGAGGTGAGATGGCAGGCAGCCGAAATTGTAAAACTCACTAAAGAAGGGAAGGTTGATCCGAAAGAAATAACCGTCACTTTTCCTTCAATGTACGCCTATTATCCTTATATCAAAAGAATATTTGGCGAAGCTAATATAGAGTTCAACTCGTCTTTTGAGTATGATCTTGCGACTTTTCCGCAAGTAAGCGCCGTTGTGAACCTGCTCGAATGTGTGCTTGAGGACTATCCAAGGCGCAGGCTCACGGAAGCGGTTACTTCGCCGCTCTTTACGGCTTTCTCCACTGAGGCCAAAGAAGTAATCGCATGCGCGTCAAGGGATGCCGGGATAATTTCCGGAGCAGCCAAATGGGCTCAGTTTTCAGCCAACCTTAATAAAAAAAGCGTGCGTGGCAGGTTTTACTCAGACAAGAGCGAGGAAGTTAAGAGAGTCGGAGAAGAAATAAATATTTTCATAGAACGCTCAAAACCTGCGCAGGAAATGACACTCTCAGAGTTTGCGGATTATGTCCGCGCCATGCTAAAGCTCGCGGGCTGCGCTTTCGGCGGAAAGGGACCGCTTCTCGCGTTTGAATCTCTGCTTGCCTCAGTAGGCTCCTACAGCGGTTCCGGGGCCGGGAAAAAGCAAACTTTTAGTTATCTCTGCCGTGTTTTCATAGACATGCTCAAGAAAGCAAAGTACGGGCCGAAAGGGGAGATTTCCGGCGTCAAGGTGCTCGGAATACTTGAAACCCGCGGAGTTGAGGCGCGCCATATTTTTTTTGGCGGACTAAATGACGGGGAGTTCCCCTTGCGACCAAAACAGGAGATGGTTGTCCCGGACAGGCTTAGGAAAAAACTGGGTCTGACCTCCTTTGAAAAGCGCATTGCTCTGCAAAGATTCCATTTCTACAGACTGCTGGAGACCCCGCTTGAGGACATTCATCTCTCCTACCCTGTTCAGGATAGCTCCAGATTGCTGCTCCCGAGCAATTTTCTTCCGGCGGAGCTTCCCGGATTTACTCTTTCACCTAATAAGGAACCGGCAGGAGGACCGCAAAAACCCCGGGAAAAAGAAACCGGGACTTCGGTTGCAGCGTTCCCCGAAAAAGTGTTAAAGGCATTTGCCCCTGAGATGTTTATTAGTGTAACTGCTTTTGATGCCTATATAAAATGTCCGCACTCCTTTTACCTGGAGAAAATACTAAAGTTAAGGCCTTTTGAAGAACCTTCTTATGAAGTGGCCGGAGCAGACTATGGCAGCATAATGCACGACTCTATGGAAGCGGCTGTCGTTGAGGGGGAGAAGACTTCGGAAGGGTTAAAAAAACTTCTGAAAGACGCCTTAGAAACGAGATTACTGGAAGAGTCCTTTCCTTCCTTTTGGAAGGATTTTATCAGGCAAAAGGTTGAGGTTGCGGCTTTTGCGATAGGAAAACAGGAAGAAGCTCTGTCAGCGGAATATGCTTATGTTTTATATACTGAAAAAGCACTTTCAGGAGAGCTAATACCGGAAGTCTTGAAAGTGAAAGGGCGGGTTGACCGGGTCGACTGTTCAGGAAGAGACCTCCTCGTTATAGATTATAAAACAGGCAGTCTGGCCGGAATCGCAGCAGGGCAGACCTCGCGATTTGAGAGCTTGCAGCTGCCTCTCTATGCGGCTCTGCTGGAAAAAGAGTACCCGCAATATAAGGTCAAGGAACTTGCTGTTTTTGACCTTACTGCAGGGAAGTTAAAGAAGGTAAGAACAGAAACAATCGGCGAGATGATAAGTGAAGCAGTTTCGAAGGCAGGGAGAATAATTGAGTCCGTAAGAAAGGGAGAGTTTCCCCGCAATAGAAGCGAAAAGTGCCGGTTTTGCGGTTATGCCGGTTCCTGCGCCGGCACAGATTCTTATTGAAGTGCAAAAGGGCTGGTTGTATAATAAAAACGATAAGTATTTGTAAAGGAGGAAATGATGAAAAAGTTCTGGTTTTCTGCGATAGTAAGTATTTTGATGTTCCTTGCGGTAGGCGCCGCGGCGAAGAGCACCACAATCCTGAATGTCAATAAGGGCGAACTGCCAGATGATTCCAGTGAGTGCAGCCCTTCTCTGACCGAAGAGAATGTAGCGAAAGAAGGCGAGTTTAGCATGAAAGTAGAATTCAACAAGGCCGGCTGGCTCGGGATGTTCAAACCCAAAAAGGGTTCGTGGACAGGGTTTAAAAAATTGAAATTCATTCTTGTCAATCCATCGGAAAGCGTCATAAAAGATGTCGGTTTTTGCGTGAAAGGCGCAAAAATGACAAACACGCCCGAGAACAGGAAAGACTTTAAATTTGAGATACCGGCAGGCAAGAAAGAGTTTACACTTAATCTTGTCGGGGAAATCTGCAATGACGGAAAGTCCCCGCTTGACATCAATCAGGTGTATATCTGGAATTTCTGCAACTATACGGACCAGAAAGTGTCATTCTATGTCCAGAAGGTGTGGTTGGAAGATTAATTTAAATACAAATATAGTAACGCGAATATAAAAAGGGCCTCTGAGAAGAGGCCCTTTTTTGGTTTATAACGTTCATAACGTTTAAAACGTTCATAACGTAAAAATAAACAGAATTTGTAGCGGTTTGCCACGGTTTGCATTTCGTTACAAACGTTAAGAACGTTAGTAACGTTATAAACCGCACTTAGTATTATTTATCTAACACATACTTCTTCAATTTCTCAAATTTATCGAACGATTTCTTGTCAGTGGAGACCCTTCCGAATTTCCTGTAAATTGACTCTTCTTCAGGCGTCGGTTCTAACAGATAACTTGTAGGCGTGAATTGCTCAAAGATATATCCTTTCTTCCTCATCTTTTGGAGGTTCTTCAGTATCCTGTCGTAGGAAAGCGGCGATTTTGACGCCATCCTGTAAGTCCACCCCATCGCGAAGCAGGGCATATCCACTCTTGCCGTAAAGATGTTGGGGAATACAGCTTTAACTGTCTTAAAGATAGTGGCGAAGGATTCAGGGAAGAGGACGAAATTATCCGTGTGGATAGAGAGAATTCCGCCTTTGTTTATTCTGTTTTCGCACACTTTGTAGAATTCTTTGGTGTAGAGCATTTTGGACGGTCCGTGCGGCTCCGTGAGATCTATTACCATAACATCGAACTTTTCTTCCGTGTCCTCGAGATAGGCGCGGGCATCCTGGTAAACTATCTCAATCCTTTTATCCTTGACCACTTTTTGTATTAGCGGATAGTATTTAATGCAGAAATCAACAACCCCTTTGTCTATTTCAACCATCAGGATCCTTTTAAGCGAACTCCACTTTACGGCTTCTTCAAGCGCGTAGCAGTCTCCGCCGCCTACTATACAGATGCTCTCCGGGTTCTTATGCGCAAGTAGAGGCGCGTCTACCAGGTACTGGTGGTATTTGTTTTCGTCGCGCTCAGAGATTTGTATTTTGCCGTCCAGGAAAAGCAGTGTCCCGAAAGTTTCATTTTTAAAAAGTTCCATTGTCTGGAACGGCGTTTTTCCGTGATAGAGTTTTTTGCCGCCATAAATGTGTCCGAACTGGTCTGTTGTCCATTCTATTTTTTTCTGCATTTGTTTCCTCCCTTTTGGAACTGTATTCTATACGGAAAACAGCGATAATTCAATATTTTTTCTGTGAAAAGGGAAGAAAGAAAAGGACGGGTTCGGGCTTTCTCTCTGCGATGAAAGGGTTAAGCGGCAAAGCGCGGCAAAACAAATAACCTTTGAAAGTGAATGACTAAAATGATACATTCAACTAAACGATAACTCTTGACGGAGGGACAGATGCCCGTAGAAATAAAAGTCGTAAAATCGGAAGAAGAACTTAATAAATTCGTGGATTTTGCCTGGCAGATCTACAAGGGTAATAAGTACTGGATACCGAATTTGAAGTCTGAATACAGGAAGATGCTTACGCCCGGTAAATATCCCTTCTGGGACCACGCGGAACGCGAGCTCTTTATGGCCTATAAAGACGGAAAACCGGCCGGCAGGGTTGCTGCCATCAGGGACAACAATCATGACAAGGAACACAATGAAAAAGCGGGCTTCTTCGGCTTCTATGAATGTATAGACGATGTCGAAGTTTCAACGAAACTCCTGGAAACCGCGGCGCGCTGGCTGAAGGCGAAGAACTGCGAATATATGAGGGGCCCGGCTTCACCCAGTGTTAACGACGAATACGGCTGGGTGCTGGAAGGCTTTGATATGGAACCGGCGGTGATGATGCCTTACAATCCCAGGTATTATCTGAAACAGGCGGAAGCCTTCGGCATGAGGAAAGTTAAGGACCTTTACGCTTTCCATAAATGCTCGCTTACAGGCATACCCGAGCGCATTGAAAAGATGATGAAGAGGATAAAGAGAACCTCTCTATTCAACATCAGGACGCTGGATATGAAGCATTTTGAGAGAGATGTTGCGATAATCAAGGATGTCTACAACAAGGCGTGGGAGAATAACTGGGGCGCGGTGCCTATGACCAAAGAAGAGATGGATCTTGCCGCGGAAGGTATGAAGCAGTTCTTTGACCCAAAACTTATCATAATTGCCGAAACAAAGGACGGGAACAAGCCCGCGGGAATCGCCATAACACTCCCGAACTTAAATGAAGTGCTCAAGCATGTAAACGGCTGCGACGGTATTATGGGGCTGGGCCTCCTCGGCTTGCTGAAGTTTTTGTGGTACAAACCGAAGATAAAGGGCTGCAGGGCGCTGATTGGCGGTTGCTTGAAAGAATACAGGCAGACAGGGCTTATCGCCGAGATATTTTATGAGAGCGCGAAGAATGGCATAGAAAGATATGATTGGTGTGAACTTTCCTGGAACCTTGAGGATAATAGAATGGTCAATGATTTTGATGCTGAGCTCGGTTCTGTACTTTACAAGAAATATAGATTGTACCAGCTGCCTCTGTAAAAAATAAAATTGCGGCAATGAAATATTGAAAGGGCGCCGTCTTGGCGCCTTTTTTTTTCTCCGGCTGCCTGAGCGGTGTCAGTAAAGCGCGCGCGCGAAAAAATGAAAATATTTTAATTTAACACTTGTCAGTTGATGAAATTTGTTCTAATATGTATGTGTGAGAACAAAAAATATAGCTCAGCAAAATCAAGTCCGCTTTTCAATTCCCGAAAAACAACATTGCTTATTTTAATTATAAATATTTAGGGCCGAAAGGCCTGAAGATGCTAGTGCCGTATCGTAACGGAGGTTGATTTACTTCGCTTGAACGGCAGAGGAGGTGTCTGTGGCTAAGAAAATAGCAAAGAAAACAAAGAAGACTGCAAAGAAGAAAAAGAAATAGGCTTCCGCTTGCGTAAAGCAGGTTTAGTGAAAGGAAAAGGGGTTACGGCTAGTCCGGAACCCCGTTTTCTTGACAGGGCCTTAGAATAAACTAAGAGTGTTTGTAACGTGGGAACGTTTATCTTTCAGATGCCGGAGAAAACCTCACCCTTTAGGGTGAGGATGAATCCGGCATGAATAATATTAACACACCTATAAAGAGAAACTCCGGCCTTCAGGCCGCAGAGTTTCATAACGTTTTTAACGTAAGGCGCAGAAGCTAAAACGCGGTGTACGTTATAAACGTTAAGAACGTTATGAACGTTATAAACTAATTATATAGTTATTGTGTAAACCCCCAGTTTTTCCACCGGTTTATATAATTCCTTCGCTGTCTTTAGCCCTTCTATCCCGTCGTGCCCCATCGTGTTAATGTATTTGCAGGCAATAAGTTCCCTGCAGAGCTCTCTGAAAATATACTGTCCCGCCCCTTTGAATGCCGGGTTTGCGATCTCGAAATACACGCAAAAAGTATCTTCCGAAATGGCTGTGCCGAAGGTATAGGCCGCTATCTCCGCGCCGCATCTTAATACCCGGCCGGTAAGACCGAGTTTATCGGGTATAGAAAGTGCTGTCCTGTTGGCTTTCAATGTGTGTTTAAGCAGGTGAAGTTCGTTCTCGAATTTAGTCCTTTCAAATTTGTGGTTGTACCAGGAGTTAAGGACCGCCGCGCAGCCTTCAAGATCGCCGGATTTATACTCCACGAATGTAATCTCAGCATTCTTCGCGAATACATTGCAGAGCCAGCGTGCCCCCTTGTAATTATCTCCTTTTAGTTCTGCCAGCGCGGGACTCTTGTAAAGGAATTCCTCGGAAGATGCGCTCGCGGTTAACCCGTCTTTTGCCGCTTTTCCCGCTGTCTCGGCGGAGGAGTTGAAAATAGTTAAGCCATTTGCCGCATTTAACACGGCAAGCAGCCGGGAACTTTCCCTGCACGCTTTCAATGAATAAGGCAGCGGGGGAAGAGGCATACTATAGTCTTTGCCCGTTCTGGAAAAGAGGCAGAAAGAACCGTCAATTATCTTCCAGAAATACGAGGTTATTTCAGTCCAGATCATATGGTAGGGAAACCCGTAAGCAGAAAGCCTGCCGGAATTGAAGAAATGGCTCCTGAAAAAGAAGCCGGCGTCAGGCGAGAGGGTGTTCAGGGCATCATTCGCTTTCCCGTTTTGAGCAATGACTTTAAGCGGAACGAAACTCTCTTCCCATTCAATTTCGGAGTCAGAAGGGACTATTAGACCGGAAAGATCCATTCCGGAAAGTTTTATGAGTATCTCCGGGTAATTGGGGCAGAGAGTGTCTATTACGAGGAGCGAGCACCCTCTGTCTTCGCTTTTTGCTATTGCAAAAGGGTAGACCTCACAGTCAAAAGGCCTTCTTGAATAAGCGGCGCATCTGCAGGCTTCAGTGTCATACGCTTCGCAGGTGTAGTGTTCCCCGGTCTTCTTCAGGCTGAAACCTGAGGGTTTGAGATTTGGTTTTTCTTCGCAGAACCTGCAGCAGATTCTGCAGTTTTTGCACCTTTCTGACCTGGTCAATTCAATGAGCCGTTTCATTAAAGGATTTTATCGCAAAAACGCTTTAAAGACAAGGAACTTCTTGAAATACTCGGCGCTCACGGATAGAATATAAGAGCAAGAGATAAAACGGCTCTGTTTTTGTTTGAAAAGGAGAAAACTTGACCGTAAAGGGTGACGCGCGCTTCATAAGACACCTGCGTGCCGGGCGGGGAAAAGCCTTCAATGAACTTGTCCTGGGTTATAAGGACAGGGTCTTTAACCTCTCCTACAGGTTCCTCGGGGACTGGCAGGAGGCGAACGAACTTGCTCGTGAAGTGTTTATTTCGCTAAATAAAAATATCAGGAGTTTCAGAGTGCAGAGCGGCCTTTCTACCCGGATCTACAAGATTACCCTGGATATGTGCAAGAGCAGATTAGCAAACCTGCGGTCAGAAAAAAATAAGATAACTGCGGGAGCGGAGGAGGTTCCCGGAACAGTTAATCTTAGGGTTCTGAATGCTCCCAACCGCCTGCTGGAAAAGAAGGAGCTGGAGATGTCTGTGCAGGCTGCAATTAATGCCCTGCCCGAGGAACGGAAAGAAGTTCTCCTTCTTCGGGATATCGAAGGCCTCTCCTACCGGGAAATATCAGAGATTCTTGCCATAGAAGAAAAAACTCTAAAACTGAGACTTAATAAGGCGAGGCAGGTTCTAAGAGACGGACTTGCGGGAGTCATAGATGTCTGATAAATGCGAAGCCCTTACGGGTCTTTTGCCCGGGTATATAGACGGCGAACTTCCCGCGGAAGAATCAGCCCGCGTTGAGGCGCACGCGGCGTCCTGCGAAATTTGCCGTAAAGAACTTGAACGCCTGAATATAACTGTAGAATTGCTGCGGAATCTTCCCAGGTACCAGGCTTCCACAAGATTGCTTGCCGAGGTTAGAAACGAAATTAAAAAAAGACGTACTATCTTTGACCGGGCGCGTCCTTTTCTGAAATTGGCAGGAGTGCTCGCGCTTGCAGCGCTCGCGTTTTTTTTCTTAAAGAACGGAATTCCGCCTGCAGGGCAGCCGGTGACTACGCAAAAAATACCCGGGCCGTCAAAGAACGGAATAAAGAGGCCTGCTCTCAAAAAAGATAAAGAAAATAAAGGAATTTCAGCCTCTCTTCCGACAGGGTGGCAGGTTGTAGAAAAAGAAGCGGCAGGCCTTCCGTCTGCCGGCGGGAGTTCTTACCGGATAGCGGAGACTCAGGTTTTTCAGAATGCTTATGAAGGTGAAACTTTCGCAGCCTCAGCCGGGAACGATTTAAAGAATCGGGTTATCGGGGAAGAAGGAGAGTGGAAGGCTTTCTACGCTTCTGTCTTCCCAAAGAAAAGCGTTCCGCAGGTGGATTTTTCCGGGAAGCTTGTTGTCGCAGTGTATGGCTCAGGAGCTTTGAGTATTATTTCGGCAGAGCCCTTTGAAGAGAAATTATTTATCAGTTACAGGGATACGGTTAAGAACGGGACAACCTCCGCTTACTGCTGTTTGAAAGTGGTAGAGAAGACCGGCCTTGAGATAATATTCAAGCAGGAAAGAAAATAATATTTTCATTGCACTGCTGCGTTGAATGTGAGAAGAAAGAGACTATTCAATAGGTTCTAAGGAGAAAAAGTGAATAAAGTCAAGGCTTTGATAAAGACAAATATGGGAGACATAGAAATTGAGCTTTTCACGGACAAAGCGCCAAAGACAACGGAGAACTTTATTAAACTCGCGGAGAAAGGTTTCTATGACGGCATAATCTTCCACCGTGTTATAGAGGACTTCATGCTGCAGAGCGGAGACCCCACAGGCACGGGAAGGGGCGGTCCGGGTTACACCTTTGAAGATGAGTTTCACCCCTCTTTAAATCACAGCGAGCCGGGTATGCTCTCAATGGCGAACGCAGGCCCGAATACGAACGGGAGCCAGTTTTTTATCACCGTGGTTTCGACTCCCTGGCTGGATAACAAGCACGCTGTTTTCGGCAAAGTCATTCAGGGGATGGATGTGGTCCTGAAAATCTCAAAACTTGAAACTATCCCCGGCGACAGGCCCAAGACCAAGGTAGTAATGGAAAAAGTAACGATAAAGAAATAGGCGCTTTATCTGGAATTTACAAAAGCCTGCAGTATCTTCTTGTCCGGGTCATTTGAAGTGTCCAGGGCAAGATACTTTAAGAAGCACTCTTTGCTCGCGGCAGGATCTTTTAAGTCAAAATACAGCTTGCCCAGATGTTTATACGAATCAGAAAAAGCGGGAGCCATCTTAAGCGAAGTCCTGTAAAAAGGTACCGCCTCCTTTAAACGTCCGTTTGAGTAGAAAAAGTAGCCGGTGTCCAGCTGTGTTCGCGCCGCATAAATGATGAGCTCTTCCCGAAAGTCGGCAGGCCGGATGGAAGGGGTTGTGTAGTCTAACACTGCCGAAGAGTCCCTTAGGATTTCTATCTCTCCAAAAACACTGCTATCAGGCGGAGTTCTTCTTGCCTCAGAAACGAGCAGCCGGTTATAGAGCGAATACGCAGGACCGGTTTTTTCCCGTTGGACGCCCTGGCAGTAAAAAGTTCTGCCCGGATTCGCGGAGAAGAACTCTTGAAGTGTCTGGTTTACCTGTATCCGCTCGAATGGCAACGAAACAGGAAGAGTCCGCTTCCTTAAAGTATCTACATACCACTTGTGACTCAATTTTTCCATAGAAAAGACCGGCATATCGGGGCGCCGTTTCTCTACAAAGGATAGGTAATCAAGCCCCATTATTGTTGAATCCCCCGTGACTATCAGCGCCGAGTTCTTAGCACAACACCGCAGGGTATCAACGCAGAAGTCTTCCAGGAAATTGTCGCTCAGCTTCTTTATTTCCCCGGAATTCAAAAGAAGAGGGATGGCAAGCAGCAAGGGAAGGGCGCGTTTTAGTTTTTTTAACGGGCCGGTAAAAAGCAGCGAAGCACCGCAGCCAAGCAAGACCGCACCGAAAAGGAAGGAGAGGAGATAGAACCTTGAGCAGACAGAGAAGAAGACGGGATTGTTGTCATACGAGAGCAGGAGCATGAAGATTGGTCCGGTAAGCAGCAGCGATGCAAGGACGAGGCCTTCTCTCTTTTTTATAAGATAATACGCGCCGGCCGCAATAAAAACAATCCCTCCGTAATGGAAAGCTCGCAGAAAATTCATCAGGTAATCATAGAAAACGCTGCCCTTAAATATGAACAGCTGCCTGAAATTAAAGGAAATTCCTCCGTAAATATTTCTAAAGAGTGCGCTCTTGAAGCCTGCAAGAGTTTGAGGGTCCATCCAGTTTAAGGGCGGGTTTGCGGAGGCTCTTAGAGGCAGATAGAGGTAAAAAAGCAGGCCAAATAGAAAGAGAGCAAGCGGGATGAGAATATTTTTCACTGAGAAAACCTGCCTGTTCGTGAAAAGAATGAAAGCAAAGGCAGCCGGCAGAAGGAATAAGAGCGTTTGATGGTTCGCAAGCCCCAGCCCGAAGAGCAGGGAGGCCAGGTTGATAAATACCTGTTTTCCGGAATCCTTCCAGAGCAGAAGCAGGTAGAGCAGGGCAGAAGCGAATAGCGTGTTGAGAGTGAAAACTTCCGCAAGTATTGAGTATTTCCAGAAAAGGAAAGAAAAAGCGAGAGAGAACGCTCCCAGGGCCGAAGCCGATTTGTCCCCGGTAAGTCTTTTGATAGACAGATACAGCAGATAAACTGTCAGCGAGCCGAAAAGAGCGCTTGAGAGATTAACCCTGGCCGCCACCGAAGAGAGGGGCAGAAAACAGAGCAGTCTGCCCAGAAAGCTGAATAAGGGGTATCCCGGCGGATGCGCTATACCGAGCGTCCAGGCGGAAGTTATGAGCTCCGCATTATCACCGGCGGCGACTATACCTGGAGCAAGGGTGGATAAATAAATTATGAATGAAGAAAGAAAAACAAAGATACCCATATGGGAAAAATAACATAATGGAAAGGGAAATACAATAAAAACAAAAGCAGGTATGGTTTAAAAGCCGCGCTTCGTGCGTCTTGTTCTTTTGTAAAGTTCTTAACGTAAGGAAAAATGCTTACAAATCTCTGTAATTGTTGGAGTGATATTTGCTAAAATAGAATAAATTAAGGAGATTTGCATGAAGGTAATTGTTGCCCCCAACGCTTTCAAGGGAAGTCTTACGGCTTTTGAAGCCGCCGATTCTATTGAAAGAGGCATTAGGCGTTTTAATAAGCGCGCGCGAATAATTAAAAAGCCTCTCGCGGACGGCGGCGATGGAACTATGGAAGTGCTTGCCCGCGCGACCGGAGGAAGAATACTTTCAGCAGCAGTTACGGGTCCTTTAGGAAAAAGAGTGAACGCGAGATATGCCCTGCTCGGTGACGGAAAGACTGCGGTCATAGAGATGGCCGAAGCCAGCGGGATACGGCTAATAAAGAAAAGCGAACGCGATCCGATGTCCGCCACGACCTATGGAATGGGTGAATTGATAACGCGCGCGCTGGATAAAGGCTGTAAAAGGTTTATCCTTGGGATTGGAGGGAGCGCCACGAATGAAGGCGGCTCAGGTATGCTGCTCGCGCTTGGTTTTCGGCTTGTCGACGCAAACGGAAGGCTTATCGGCCGGGGCGGCAGGGGATTGGCTTTGCTTGATCGAATAGAGAATCCGGAGCTTGCCGTCAAATTTGGGAAGCTTGATATAAGGATAGCCTCGGATGTCAGGAATCTGCTGCTGGGTAGGTCGGGAGCCTCGGCAATGTTCGGCCCTCAGAAAGGCGCGACTCCGAAAATTGTTAAGAAATTGGAGAAAGCTCTTGCTAATTACGCGAGGGTTATAAAAAGAGATTTGGGCGTAGATGTTTCCAAGCTTAAGGGCGGGGGCGCGGCCGGAGGAATTGGGGCAGGGATTTATGCGTTTCTTGGCGGCAGGATGAAATCCGGCATAGAACTTGTTATTGAGGCCTCGGGGCTTGAGAAAGAGTTGAGAGGCGCAGCTCTGCTGATTACCGGAGAAGGACTGATAGACGATCAAAGTATTTACGGAAAAGCGCCCATTGGCGCGGCTCGTTTGGCGAAGAAGCACGGAGTTCCCGTGCTCTGTCTTGCGGGAGGAATAGGGAAAGTTTCCGGAAAAGTCTATTCTGCCGGGGTTACAGGTATTGCGACGCTGGTGAACGGGCCGGTCGAGTTGGAGTATGCGATGAAGCATGCCGCGGAATTGCTCTCTGACGCGGCGGAAAGAGCGGTAAGGATAATTTCTATCGGAAAGGGAGGTAGTTTATGAAGAAGTTCTTAATAGGTTTTGGAGTCCTTCTTTGCTTGGGAATGGTGATTTACGGCTTTATGATAGGAAACACCGGTCAGGGAAAATCGAAGCCCCTGCCCTCCATGCTGCGCCTTCAGGAAAGCGTCAAGAACTATTACCGTTCTACCGGCGCCGCGCCTTCAGGCATAGATGCTCTGCTTAACCGGCGCTATGTTTCAGAGAGCGAGCTGAAGGATAAGAACGGGAAATCTCTGGAGTATTCCTATGACAAGGAAACGGGAAAGTGCAAAATAGTGTTTATTGGAGAAGACAGGCAATCGGGGACCTCGGATGATATAGTGCTTGAGTTTGATCCAGCCTACGAGGAGCCAACGAAACCGTAGTTTTCGTTGGTCCGGGCCGGTTATTCTACAATGAAATTCTTTTCGCCTATTACCCTGCCGTCGAAATCAATTACCTTAAGGTTCCAGTCGCCCTTCCATTCCGGAAGGACGGTCTTGGAGCTCCAGGTTGAAAAAACCGGGAACTTCACGTCAAGTTTTACGTCGGCTATCTGCCTGCCCTTGTAGTAGTACACGTGTCTTATGAAGGTTTCTCTTGAAGCCCCGGTTATTATAGTGTAGCACCAGAGCTTGCCGGCTGTTGCAGTCAGCCTTTCTCCCTCGCCGGCTATCTTCCTGGTGGTAATATCAAAGCCGGTGCCTATATGTATTTCTTTGACCTTTAACTCCAGGAGTTCCCCGCTGATGACCGTAGTCGCATTTATTTCCGTATTTGGCCGATTCTTCTCTTTCTCAGCGGTTGAAGGTTGTGCGGGCAGTAAGGCAGGAAGATTCCCGGAGGGCGCGGGCTTGTTGTCACCGGAGCAGGCGGCAAGGAGCAGAGTTCCAGCCAGCAGTACCGGAAAAAATATCTTCATTTGTTCTCCCCAGTTGAAGTGATTTCATTGTACAACAAAGAGGGCGGTTTCTCAAGTAAAAACCCCTGTCTTTTCTTGACTTGCCGCATATTAAGATATATAATTTGTTAAGGCAAAGCTGGTTCTTGCCGCGCGACCCTTCCACTACGAGGTGACTATGAAGACAGTCATAATGGCCGGAGGTTTTGGCACGAGGCTTCGCCCGCTGACGACTAACATTCCCAAACCCATTGCCACCGTTGCGAATAAGCCAATGATGGTGCACATCACCGACCTCTTGAAAAAACACGGAATGACAGAAATTGTTTCAGCGCTGTATTTCCAGCCTGAAGTTATTACGGATTATTTCCGCGACGGTTCAGAGTTCGGCGTAAAGATGTCTTACATACGGACCGAAACTGAACTCGGCACCGCTGGCGCCGTTAAGGCTGCCGGAAAGCACCTTGATGACGGCACCTTCCTGATAATAAGCGGCGATGTTCTTACGGACTTCGATCTTACCAAGGCCATAGAATATCATAAGAAGAAGAAAGCGCTTGCCACCATGGTGCTTACCCGGGTGGATGAACCGCTGCAGTATGGGGTGGTTATTACAGAAAAGAGCGGGCGCATCGTAAAGTTTCTGGAGAAACCTTCGTGGGGAGAGGTCTTCAGCGATACCATCAATACCGGGATTTATATACTGGAACCCGAGGTTCTTTCCTTTATACCCGACGAAACAAATTTTGATTTCTCGAAGAATCTTTTCCCGCTCCTGCTGGAAAAGAAACTCCCGCTCTTCGGCTACATCGCCTCAGGCTACTGGAAGGATGTAGGGAGTCTGACCGAATATAGGACCGCGCATTATGACGTGATGGCCGGGAAGGTGGAAGTTACAGTACCCGGGAAAAAGATGAATAAGGTCGGAAAAGGCATCTGGGTCGGCGAGGAAACACAGATCCATCCTACAGCCTCACTGAAAAACCCCGTGGTCATCGGAAAGAACTGCGTTATAAAAGCGAACGCCGAGATAAGCAACTCCAGTATAGGAGACAATTGCGTAATAGAGGCCGACGCGAAAATAATAGATTCCGTCCTTTGGGACGACGCCTATATCGGCTCTGGCGCGCAGCTTCGTGAATGCATAATCTGCAAGTCAGTCGAGATTGGCGCGAAAAGTTCGGTCGAGCCAAATGCGGTAATAGGCGATAACTGCGTGGTGGGCAAGGAAGCCGTAATAAAGAACAGCGTGAAACTCTGGCCGCACAAGAATGTGGATGACGGAGCTATTCTTAACTCCAGCCTCATCTGGGGCGAGAAATGGAGCAGGACCATATTCGGCGATTACGGAGTAGTCGGACTCGCCAATATTGAAATCACTCCGGAGTTCGTTGCGAAGCTCGGCGCCGCTTACGGGGCAGGTCTTGCAAAAGGCAGTGTGGTGCTTACATCCAGGGATAATCACAGAATCTCGAGGATGACGAACCGCGCCATGATGACCGGCCTTTTGTCCTCAGGCGTTAATGTGCAGGACCTGGGCGTTACCCCGATACCTGTCGCGAGATATGTCGTTAAGCCGCTGCGCTGTTTCGGCGGGATGCACATCAGGAAATCTCCCATTGATCAGGAATTGATAGATATTAAGTTCTTTGACGAAAATGGAATGGACCTCCCGAAATCAAAGGAAAAAAGCATAGAAGGCCTCTTCTTTCGCGAGGATTTCAGAAGGGCGCCTTATAATGAAGTCGGGGAGATATCTTTCCCGTCGCACGCGATGGACTATTACCGCGAAGGGTTTATGCGGCAAATTGACCAGGAGCCGATCCGCAAAAGGAAGTTCAAACTGGTCGTGGATTACGCTTTCGGAAGCGCTTCTACGGTATTCCCGGCGATGCTCGGAAAACTCGGCTGCGAGATTATTGCCATTAATTCTTACCTGGACGAGGAGAAACTGACCAAGACCGCGAACGATTTCAGTCACTCCATTAACCAGCTCAGCAATATAACCTCCACGCTCAAAGCGGATTTTGGTTTTATGTTCGACGCGGGGGCCGAGAAAATCTTCCTTGTTGACGACAAGGGGCGGGTAATGTCAGGGGATGATACGCTCTGCCTGATGTCTTATATGGCTTTCAAGCTCAATCCGGGCGGTACGGTGGCGATTCCCGTAACGGCCTCTTCGGCTATAGACGAACTTGCCCAAAAGCTAAAGGGCAAGGTGCTCCGGACAAAGACCAATTTCCGTTCTATGATGGAAGCCGCGCACGCCGGGAAAGCCGTAATGGTAGGTGAGCGAAAAGGAGGGTATATCTTCCCGAAGTTCCAGCCGGCACAGGACGCGATGATGTCTGTTGTTAAATTGATGGAGGCGTGCGCTAAACTGGACAGCACTGTTTCTACCGTGCTGGATTCCTTGCCGAAGACTAAAATTCTCAGGGCTCACGTGGCAAGCCAGTGGGAGTTCAAGGGTACCGTGATGAGGCACCTTATTGAGTACGCAAAGGATCACGATGCTGAGCTTCTGGACGGTATCAAGATAAAAGAAAAGGACGGCTGGGTTATTATCATTCCCGACGGGGAACGCCCGCTCTTTCATGTCAACGCCGAAGCAAAGACGGAAGAAGCCGCGAAAAGACTGGTTGATAAATATTCCGAGATGGTCAAGAAGTGGCAGAAAGCGTAAGGTTTTTCCGGAGGAAGCTTGGCAATAAAGTTTGGTACCTCGGGCTGGAGAGGAATAATAAGCGACGATTTTACTTTTGACGGCGTGAGAAGGGCCGCGCAGGCGATTTCGGATTACGCGAAGAGGAAAGAAAGCGCGCTCTTGAAGAACGGGCTCCTTGTAGGCTATGACACCAGGTTCCTTTCTGAAAAATACGCCTATGCCTGCGCCGAAGTAATCTCCTCTAACGGCATCAAAGCAGTTTTGACAAAGAGAGATACTCCCACTCCCGTAATTTCCTACGAAGTTATAAAGAGAAAGTTCGCCGCCGGCATAAATATCACTGCCAGCCATAATCCCCCGAATTACAACGGCATTAAACTCT
Organism: Candidatus Firestoneibacteriota bacterium; assembly: GCA_903861835.1. Lineage (GTDB taxonomy): Bacteria > Oederibacteriota > D2-FULL-39-29 > D2-FULL-39-29 > CAIOVX01 > CAIOVX01. Next base: position 73,480 of record CAIOVX010000084.1, read on the forward strand.
CGCCCTCCTGGGGCGGGCCTGCCCTGCCCGAGACCACAAAGCTTATTGAGGACCTTGCTAACAATCCCAAGTTGAAGGTTAAGACCGGAGACGCGGGAAATATAAAAAAAGCTGATTTCTGTGAAGATTACCTCAAGGCCATACGCAACAAAGTAAATATGAAGCTGATAAAGAAGGCGGGGATGAGGGTCGGGCTTGACTGTCTCTATGGAACGGGTAGGGGCTACTTAGACACGCTGCTTCGCGAATGCTGCCGCGAAGTTGCTGTTTTTCACGACTACCGCGACGCTATGTTCGGCGGGAGCTCTCCTGAACCGGCGCCGGAAAAACTTGGCGAGCTGAGAAATGCCGTCAGAGGGCGCAAGCTGGGAATAGGTCTTTCCACCGACGGAGATGCAGACAGGTTCGGCATTATGGACCGCGACGGGACCTTTATGACCCCGAACGAAGTTCTTTCAATGCTCCTGCTTTACCTCAAGAAGAGCCGCGGTTGGAACGGCTGTGTTGTGAGGTCCGTAGCCACGACACACTTGATTGACAGGATTGCCGCGAAACACGGTATACCCGTAAGGGAAACCCCCGTGGGTTTTAAATATATAGGCGAAATAATGGTAAAAGAGCCAATGATAATCGGCGGCGAAGAGAGCGGCGGGCTCACGGTGCTCGGCCACATTCCCGAAAAGGACGGCATACTTGCCTGCATGCTTATGCTTGAAATGGTTTCTTCCGAGAAGAAGAGTTTAAAAGAGATACTTAAAGGCATCTACAGGGAAGTCGGTTATGTCACAACAGGCAGGGACAATATCCGCCTGACTGAAAGCGCCAAGGCACGCCTTATTAAGAGGCTGAAGTCTGACCCGCCGGAAGCTTTCGGAGCTTTCGAGGTCACGGGTATTAATGCCGCCGACGGTTTTAAGTTTTTGCTGAAAGGCGGCAGCTGGCTCATGATACGCCTTTCCGGCACTGAACCGCTGGTAAGGTGTTATACCGAGGCGGATTCCGCGGCTAAACTTAAAGCGCTGAGAAAGGCCGGCGCGAAATTCATTGGAGCTGTTTAATGGACAGGAATCGCATGCTCGATATAAGGATGGGCACTAAGAGTAAACCACACCTTGAGGACACTCCCGCGAAGAAACGAACAAGAAAGTTTCTCCGCTACGGCGCGCTGATAGTGTTTGCGTGCTATTTTGTCGCAGGAAATCGCGGACTCCTGCATCTGGTAAAGATGAAATCAGAGGAAGCGGGTTTGAGGAAAGAGATTGAGAATCTGGAATCCGAGCACAACAGGACGGAAACGGAAAAGGCGTCGCTAAAACAGGATCTTAAGGTTGTTGAGCGTTTAGCCAGAGAAGAACTCGGACTCGTCAAACAAGGGGAAGTGGTTTTTCGTTTCGTAGGGCCGGGAACCGAAGAGAGCCGGGATAAATGATAATCCTTGGAATCGATACGGCCACGCGCTTTAACAGCGTTGCAGTGGTGGAAGCGGGCGCGATTCTCGCAGAGATTTCCGCCGATGAAGGACTCACACATTCGTCCCGCCTCGCCCGCAATGTTGAACTCGTACTTAAAAATGCCAAAACCCCTCTGCAAAATTTATCCGGAATAGCAATTTCGAAAGGACCGGGTTCTTTTACAGGGCTCCGTGTCGGCGTAAGTTTCGCCAAGGGGCTTGCTTTTTCGTCTGGGCTGCCCATCGCTGGAATTTCAACGCTTGACGCTCTGGCCCTGCGCTTGAACGGGACTTCCGGAAAAATACTGCCTTCGGAAGGGACTGCCTCGGGTTTTGAAGAACTAATTTGCCCGGCGCTTGACGGAAAAAAGAACGAAGTCTTCTTCGCTCTTTACGCGAGGAAGGGAAAGGACCTCCTGAAACTTCTGCCGGAAGTTAACGCGCCGGCTTCAGTTGCCGCTGATAGAATACTTGCGTTTGCGAAAGGGACTGTTATTTTTCAGGGAGACGCTTTCCCGAAATACGGAGAGGTTTTCTCTTTAGCGCTTAAAGGCGCAAAAGAGGCCCCCGAAGAATTAAGGATGCCGTCTGCCGCAGCAACCGCCGTACTCGGCGCCGGAATGATCGGCGAAGGGCGGGAGGGAAGTTTTGGAGAATTGCTGCCTATGTATCTTAGAAGCTCCGACGCGGAGCTTGGCAGAAAAAATGGTTGAACTGCTCAAACCCGCGGAAGCCCATCTTGAGGAGTTGACGGCAATAGACAAGGTCTCGTCCTCCCTGCCCTGGTCAAAAAATCTGTTTTCTAAAGACTTCAATAATCCCGCAGCACACTATCTGGTTGCAGTCGAGTCCGGTAAGGTGCTTGGTTTTGCCGGATTCTGGCTTTTGCAGGACGAAATGAATGTTGTGAATATTGCCGTACTTCCTGAAGAACGAAGGAAAGGTCTCGGTGAAAAATTGCTTAAGGGGATACTTGACCTGGGAGTGTCGCTCGGCGCCGATTTCGCGACGCTTGAAGTCAGGGCTGGGAATATTCCGGCACAGGCGCTCTACGGAAAATTCGGATTTCATATGATAGCGATGAGGAAAAAGTACTATGCTGATAACGGGGAAGATGCGGTTGTAATGATAAAAAACCAATTAAAACAATAACATGGGCGTTTGTAACGTTCATAACGTTCGTAACGTTCTTAACGTAAAGCGCCTAATACCGGAAAATTCAAGTGAGATGAAGAAGTCTCTGTTTTGAATTACGTTATGAACGTTAGTAACGTTAAGAACGTTATTCTGCTATGCCAGACGGAGTCGGGCATGAAAAATATTCTTCCTTACTGAACAAGTCGCACGAAGTGCGGCTTATAAACAATACCTGCAATAGTAAGGCTTCGCGGCCACGGAGGGTTTAATACCGGGTAGAAACGTGTTTTCTTGTAGTGGTAAAAAGTTTGGAAATTTAGTAAAATAGGTTCTCAGTCAGAATCTTTCAGTTTTTCGGTTACGGGAGACGAAGATGTATTGCAGAAAATGCGGCAGGCTTAACGACGAAAATTTTTATAAATGTCTGGGTTGCGGAGAGGTGCTTCCGCACTCGCTACCTGAAGGGATCAAGCGTGAGGCCGTTGGCGCGAAAATCCCTGATTACGCTTCATTTGCTGTTATCATCGGCGTAACCTCATTGTTCTTCTGCTGTTTTTTCAGTTTTGTCGGGGCCCCCTTCGCGTTCATTGCCTACAGTTTTGCCGCGAAAGCCAGAAAGTTGGCGCTTGCCGGAGATACGGAAGGCGCGCTGAAAGCTTCAAAGACCGCTCTTGTTTTATGCCTTGTTGCAGCCGCTCTTATGCTGTTGCTGCCACTGATAATTCTCTTTACCGGTTTCGGAGCATTGCAGGAATTCTCGCAAAACTTCAGCCGGAGGCATTTCGGAATCTAATTTTTCAGCCAAATCGTATCTTAACCGGGCCTTCCGGGTATAATGATAGTACCGGTCTTGATAATCCTCGGCGAAACCATACGGAAGATTTCTGCAATCCGCAAAGAACTTATTCAGATTTTATCGCTTTATGTTGAAAACGATCCAAGCTTAATAGGGGCATTAAATGGATGTTAAGGACGCAATTCGACAAAGACGTTCTTACCGGGCGCTTGCCCCGGTTGAGATCAGCAATGAGACTATGGACGAACTGGCAACCGCGGCCGGGCTGACTGCCTCTTGTTTTAATAACCAGCCGTGGAAGTTTGTTTTTGTCCGTTCGACGGAAGCGCTTGGCAGGGTTCACGCGTGTCTCAGCAGGAATAATGAATGGGTTAAGAATACCACGCTAATTATTGCCGCTTTCGCGAAGAAGGAAAATGACTGTGTGATCAAGGAGAGAGAGTACTACCTCTTTGATCTCGGCATGGCCGTCTCGGCAATGCAGCTTCAGGCTACTGAACTTGGTCTTGTGGCCCATCCGATAGCCGGCTTTGATCCGGCGGCGCGGAAGAAAACGCTCGGCATCCCGGAGGAGAACACGCTTCTTGTCCTTATAACCGTCGGTAAAAAGTCAGAAAACATGAGCCTGCTGACGGAAGGCCAGAAATCCGGAGAAAAGGATAGACCGCCCCGTCTGCCGCTTGAGAACATCTACAGCGTTGACACTTACAGTGAAAAGCTTAGTGTCAAGCCGGTTCACTAAAAATATTTGATTACGCAGATTCCGGAAATGCGATTACGCTGATTAGACAAAATGGAAGGGTTTTATGGCTTTATGTATTATCTGCGTAATCTGTCTATCTAATCCTTCTAATCACCTTTACCTTAACTTTCCTTAAAAATATTTGATTACGCAGATTCCGGAAATGCGATTACGCTGATTAGACAAAATGGAAGGGTTTTATGGCTTTATGTATTATCTGCGTAATCTGTCTATCTAATCCTTCTAATCA